>JAZSQE010000024.1:0-15688 GCA_045537795.1 Kiritimatiellia bacterium
GCAATTATGGAGCCTATCAAACGCGGCGATTTTGGCGGCATCCTTCCACGCGAAGGAGACAAGATGCTTGCGATTTTTGCACAGCCGGGTAAGTTGATGTGTGCAAAAGGCGTAAATCCGAGACGGTTGGGAACGGGGAATGGGGAACGGGGAACGGTGTTTGAGGCGTATGCAAAGGATGAACTTGGCGCTGACAAGGATATTCAAATTGCCGCCGACGATTCACGCGAGGTCAGGGAACTGAAGCAGATCGTAAATGGTATGCGCGAGGAAATGCGCGAATATCTCGCTAATGGCAACGGTACGCCGCGCTCCTACTGGCGGCGGCTCAATGAGCGCACACTTTCCGAAATGCAGATTTACGAGCGCATCCGCCGCGAACTTGAAAAAGAAACACGCCCCGAAGTTTGGGAACAGAAAAACGAAGCACT
This sequence comes from Kiritimatiellia bacterium, assembly GCA_045537795.1. Taxonomy (GTDB): domain Bacteria; phylum Verrucomicrobiota; class Kiritimatiellia; order RFP12; family UBA1067; genus UBA1067. Next base: position 432 of record JAZSQE010000024.1, read on the forward strand.
CCGCATATTAGGCTTACGGACTATTCCTGCGCCGAATGAGTGATTTTGTACTACTACGATAGAGGTTGAATGCTCTTAGAATAGCGCATAGTTATTTCCGCCGCGCATTTGCGCGCTCGCGAAGAATGTTAAGCGACTCCTCTCGCGTGAAATGACGATTGTCGGTTTCACACAATTCATCAACTCGCTTAAGTTCATTTAGCACTCGTTCAGAGAGTGATTCCTTCACACCATCAAACTCAGCCAAAGAAGTTTCATCCAACAGCATACTACACCGTCTAACCGTAACGATGTAGCAGATATCATTGATATGGCGATAAATCAATCTGAAATTCTTACGGACAAGGATTTCAAGGTATGGAGCATCAGGAAATTCTGGTAGGCGATGACCAATATTGGGAAAATCTGCCAATCCTTCGGCTTCTGCGAAAATGTCATTCGCCCAGTTCCAAGCAACTTCCGAAGAGCATGATTGCACTGCAATATAACGAGTCTGCTCCCTCATGCGATTAAGCGCATGGTCTGACCATTTCACGATAGCCATCAGATAGAAACTCCAAGATCGGATGCGATGGCACGGCGAACATCATCTGTTGAATGAACTCGCCCAGCGGCAATATCCTGTTCACCCTTATAAATATCCATCATCAAATCAAGCTTATCAACAAGCTGCTGATAATCAGCAACATCAAGAAACACATTAGCCGCTCGACCATTTTGTGTAACAATAATAGGCCGATGCGTCGCCTTCGTTTGAGACATCAAGCGCGTCATATCCGCCCTAAAAGACGAGAGCGGAACTATATCCTCGGCATAATTCACGTTTGTCATATAAAGACCTCCTTAAATTATTTACAAAATAGTTTAACATATTCTGTAATGAAGTACAACCGAACCAAATATTTAGATAATGAACGCAATGTCTCAAACTTAGCGGACTAAAGCGAACTAAAGCGTGAGGTAAAAAAGACTGTCGGCACATGAATAAATCTCACGCTTTAGTTGGCATTGAAAATGACACCAATTTATGATACAATGAGTGCGTTTTAATTGACAGCGGAGGTTTTATATGGCACAAACAGCTTTTAGTATAAGAATGGATGAAGGTCTCAAGCAGGAGTTCAGCCAATTCTGCGAGAATATCGGCATGACCATGTCGACTGCATTTGTTGTGTTTGCAAAAGCGGCACTCCGTAACCGCAAGATTCCTTTTGAAATATACGACAATAGTCCGATATCGGAAGCGCAGACATTTAAGAGAGTGACAAGCCGTGAAGCTGCTTCTGCTTTTGAAAACATGCGCTCTCAAGTTCAAACACAACTCGAAGACAAGCCAGAGCCGACGATCGACGAAATAAATGCAATGATTGCAGATGTTCGTAAAAAACGTCGTACACAGTTTGCACATTGAATAAATCAGGTATTGGTATGGAAATCAAAGCTGTCATCGATACCAATGTATTGGTTTCGTCTTTTATTTCAAAGAACCCCAATTCTCCTACAGTGAGAATTATCAAAGCGATTGCAGAGAGTATATTCACACCTGTATATTCCGATGACATTCTATCTGAGTACGAAGAGGTTCTTGCCAGAGGTCATTTCAAACTTGACCCATCGGCGATATCAATTTTGATTCAGAGAATAAAAGAAATTGGAGAGGCCGTTTCTCCTATTGATTCAGAAAAAGATTTTCCCGATCCAGACGATAAAGTGTTCTTTTGCACTGCGCTTGCTGGTGATGCAAAACTTGTGACAGGCAATATAAAGCATTACCCATCGGCAGAGTTAGTGGTGACACCCGCCCAATTCTGTGAAATTGCCGGTATTTAAGACTTGCGTCAAAGATGTACAAAAAAACTTCGCGGACTAAAGCGAACTTAGCGTGAGGTAAATCAATCCTGTTCCAGCCCCACCGTCTTTATTCCAAGATTCCGCAGTTCGTCGTTGCGCTTTTCCCAATAGGTCATGAACTCGGATTCGGTCATAGTGGCGCGGGCTTTCTCGATGTCGGCTTTAACGCGATTATAAACAGCGATTTCGGCATCCTGTCGTTCTGTGAGGCGTTTGCCATATTCGACGATAGTACCCCCAGCGGCTATGTAACGCCGTGCTTCGTTTTTCATCCCTTCGACCATTGCTTTAATCTGACGCGCTTCAAGTGAATCGGAATCGTTTACGGCACACTTGTTTTCAATGGCAGCGATAAATTCCTTTTCAGATGTGTTACGCTGACCAGCCTTTACTCCCGGAATGGCGAAAGACGCAAGAAACCGTTCTCCTTCAAGCTCGAATACATCGCTCCATCCATTGCGGATACCTTTCTCGATTATCGCCGCGTCACCGATGACTTGGTGCCTATCTTGTCCAGTCGCAAACGCCGTCGCGACAGAGCCGCCTAAATCGCTACCAGTGCGCGTTCCGCTGAAGTACGCAACAACGCCTACACCCAATGCCACAAACGCCACCAGTACGGCCACAACGCGCTTCCTCACGCCGTGTATCTCGCCGTTCGCTTTCGATCCATCGGCGGCCACGACTTTGATGGCTTTAATGCCGCGCTTACGCAATTCAGCAAAGACTTCATCGCGGCTTTTAGCAATCATCGTCGCTTCATGTCGTGTGCCGTCGCTGGTTTTATATGCGTAGGTGTATTTCATTGTAGCTCACGCAAAGTCCGCGAAGTCCGCAAAGTTTTTTGCTTTCGCTGCTTGGAGATTCGGAGTTTCGGAGACTTGAAGATTTTTCTAAAGGTTTCATTATTCTCCTAACTCCCTCACTCCAAACTCCACCACTCCTAACTGACTATCTCCCTTTCTTCGGATCAAACTCAATCTTCATCGGGTTCTTCGGGGCGGCGTGAATCTTATCCCAAATTGCTTTCTGAACATCATTCGTCGGTGCCGGAGCCCAACCAAGTTTGCAAGCCTGTAGATAAGAAGTAATCTGGCTAGGCGTGACTCCGATACTCTTAAGATTCTCTATTGATCTTGCATGGACATCAACAGGAACGACATCGCCTACCTTGTCGAGATCTCTTGGAGAACGTATTGATTGCATAAGCGAATTAGGGAAGTTTGAATTCATAGAACCTGCAATCGAATAAAATGCCCTTAACATTTCTTTGCGAACACGAGCAGCTTTAAAAACTTCGTTTCGTGCATCCTTCGTCACCGCTTTGACATTAACAATCGCCCATCCATCATCGATCGCATTCAGCATCATCGGTCCATTCTCACATTCGGTGATGAACACGACTATATCTGCTCCGCTTTTCTTTTTTAAGGTATCTGCATTAGCTATAGAAATCTCATCATTACTTTCTGCGAATACAATGTTAAGCCTTGATTTTATTTTCAGTTCTTCTGCTGCTTTTATGAGACCATCTGAAGGCACGATTTTTTGAGAATTAACTATAAGGATTTTGCCTCGTTGTGAATTCGGCTTTTCAATATCTCCTCCAGTACGCCGAACTCTATTAGCCCTTGCCTTAGCAATTCTTGCCTCTTGTTCCTCCTTAGGCAATTCATTAAAAGGAACCTTAATGGGCGTTAAGGTTTCAGCTACTGTCGCTCCTGCAGACACTACGCAAAATAAGCAAATTATAAGCTTGTTCATATTCGTTCTCCTGTTGTGTTACTTTGTTGATTTTTTCTGTCTCTCTACTGAAAGAATTCGCATTCTGCTTCTTAGGAATGCATCCTCCTTGAAAGGTTCAATTCCTTTTTCTTCCAGCATTTTATTCGCTGCCTTTATAACATCTTTCACATCGTTCTCAGTCGCATTTTGATCACTTAATGACTCGCGTATAAGCGACTGAATTTCTCGTTTGTAGGACGCAAGTCGGCGGGATTCTTCACGGGCTTCACGCAGTATATCGCCGAGATCTTCCCCATCTTTAATTCGTTGCAAAAGTTCTTTCTTCGTTTCTTCTATTGCGGCCTTTAACTCAATGTCCCATTCGCTATCACCCTCGATAGGTTCATTCCTATCTGTTAATGAATTAATGAAACTCTCTTTGAATTTGTCGTCATATTCAACCTGTCCGAAAAGCATACCGCCTGGGCGCACTGTTATAAGTGTTGCAATTTCATAATCTGAACGATGCTTCAATTTTGGGAACGGGTCATTTTGCATAACCTTTGTAGCCTTGCGTTTATCCCTGTTTTTATAAACCCTAGCACCACCTTCGTACCGAAGAATGCCTTTTTCATCTACATAGGTCTTTTCTTCAACTTTCTTTACAACGTGCCCTTGGCGATTTGTTATAAATTCTTCTTGTTTGAATTCTGCTGTATCCTTTATCGGTCTTACTTGTATTGGCTTTACATCTTGTTTAATAACTTTTGTTTTCGGCGGCTCTGCCGGTGATTCATCCTTTTCGAGAAAAGAACCAACGAGTACAATAAGTGCGGCAAGAACTCCCAAAAAACCGCCAATCACAAACCAACGGTTTAGAGTCCTTTTTACGGATTTCTTTTTCAAGACCGAACCTTGTTGGCTTCCACTATTGATACGCGAATCATTCCATCCTCCAACTCTCACATTCTTATTTTCTTCTCCCGCCATATATTTCCTTTCCATAATAAACAGAACGCCCGCCCGCGCATTGCGGACGGGCCTCTCATTAACTACGCGATAATTAATTACGCGCGACGACGGCGGAGCGCAAGGCCTGCAACGCCGAGGAGGAGCAGAAGACCAGAGGTCGGCTCCGGAACAGCCTGCCAAGAAGTTGCTGCACCAGTCGTGCCGCCACCCATTACATTGGCGAGGTTCGAAAGCGTAGCATCCTGAGCAGAAGCAAAGGTTGTCTGCGCAACGTTTGCCATATACATCTCATTTGCGGCATCAACATAGAGAATCAAGCCGTACGCAGTATCTCCAGCTGAATAAACGGTTTTGCCAAAGAGATTAAGTGTAGCTCCACCACGGGACGTGTAAGCATTGCTTCCGCTTGCTTCTGCTGTACCGAGCGTTCCCTTTGTGAATGCCTCACCGACGCTCTTCGAGAGAGTTTCAGCATCCATGGCGCTATATGAAGCATAATCTTCAGCAGTAAGAGCATAAAGATAACCAGTAATAGCACCTGCGGAGTCAATTGCATTACCTGCTCCATCACTCGTAAACTTGGAAGAACCCCAAGTAACAATAGCAGCTTGAGAAGCAACCGCCATTGCGACCACTCCAAGCATTATCATTATTTTTTTCATTTTCATTTTCCTTTTTGTTTTACTTGCCACCCGACCCTATGCCGAATAGCTGTAAATTGTTTAAAGAGCAGACGGAATTGTAATCGTGCAGTCAGGTTCGGTGTCAACGCGGGTTACGCAGAAGGCTGCACCCGCACTGACCGGAATGTCATTCATCGGATATGCGCCAGTCGTATCGCTGGTCAAATACCAACCGCGAACGCCAGCGGCAGCATCTTCAGCCCACCAGAAACGGAAACTCTTCGTAACCGTGCCGAGAGAATCATGTGTTACGGTATCATTAGCACCATCAGGGGTGAGGAATTCGATTTTTGAATCGTAGAAGTCATCTGATGCGTCAATGTCACCAAGAACGATACCAACAGGCGTGCAATTACCCACATAATTGAAGTTGCGACCAAATGAAAGCGTAATGCCATTAGGATCGTCAAAAACCTGTCCGGCATATGTAAGATAACAGTCAGGTTCGGTGTCAACGCGGGTTACGCAGAAAGCAGAACCAAGAGTAATCTCAATATCATTCATCGGATATGCGCCAGTCGTATCGCTGGTCAAATACCAACCGCGAACGCCAGCGGCAGCATCTTCAGCCCACCAGAAACGGAAACTCTTCGTAACTGTACCGAGAGAATCATGTGTTACGGTGTCATTAGCACCATCGGGGGTGAGGAATTCGATCTTCGAATCGTAGAAATCATCAGATGCTTCAATATCACCAAGCTTGGCCGTACCCGCAACAGGCGCAAACATGCTGCAAGTGTAGTTGAAGTTGCGACCAAATGTCTTCTGCGAATATCCGACGACGTTGGCCGAAGCAAGCTCCGCGAGTGAAACTGTGGCACAGTATTCGAAGGGGGTAAAAATACCGATTTTCCCCATTTCCCATTCCCCATATTTCGTGATCTTTCGTGACGGCGAAGCCGTTTCGTGTCTGTCGGGGCGGCACAAGCCGTAGGCTGAGGTGGAGGAGGCCTTTCGGCGAGACTTTAGTCTCAAGCCGAAAAAGGCTTCCGACACGATAATCGCATCAGCGATTTGCCGCCACGACAGTTTTAGTGGTCGCGGCTCCGCCGCTACAACTTCGCGGACTAAAGCGAACTTTGCGTGAGTCAAACTCCCAACTCACCCACTTCCCTCACACCTCTCGACAGCTATAAAATATCACTCCAAATAAAGGAGAAAAGATGATACCTACAATAGAACAAACAATAAAATGCTATCGGGTGATAGCGCAAATAGAACGAGCAAAAACGGGACGTCCTTGCGAAAAGAGCGTCCTGAATGTGATTCACGGCACGAGTAATGTGTGCGAAGCGGCAGGGGTGAAACTCTGTGAAGGGGTAGATGTCCTGACGCGAAAGGCGCTCGACAAGGCTCTCGCGACATTTATCGGGCGAGGCGTATCGCGGCTTTCTGCTTGGAGTTATATCTGTCAGTTGCGCGGACTTTTCGCCAAATGGACGCTACCATATTACAAGGATGCTGGATGGGAAGTGCCGCCATTGGAAATGCCGGTCGTCCGGGCGCGACCGCCGAGATATGTGCGTCCATCGGCGGAGACGCTGGCGAAGGTGAAGAATTGGTATATGCAGCAGACGGGGGAATATTGGTTTGCGGCGACGATGATGCTTGAGTTTGCGATGAGGAATGGGGATGTTCTGCGGCTCAAGGAGCTCAATTTTGTTGAGACGGAGAACGGGAACTTTCTCTCATACACTCCGCACAAGACGGAGCTTTCATCGGGGAGGAGGGTATATTGGCCGATTCATGATGAGATATGGGAGAAGTTCAATGACTACGGACGGCTCTCGGGGTTGGATGTGACGCGAGAGACATTCGAGACTCTGAACCGTGAGCTTCGTGTTTTAGGCTTTCACGGCTCGAAGGCCTCGTATGAACTTCGAAAGATCTGCATCGACCATGTCTATCAAAAGTACGGCGCGGAAATGGCGGTCTCGATTTCGGGCGACGATATTCGAACTATAACCAAGTATTATGCCGACCCCGCCCAGCCGAATATCGGTGCGGTCAGGATTGTGGATTTACTTTAGAAGATTTATGGGGGCGGTGTTTCAAGGATTAAGCGCTTCCCCCATCTCCAAGGCGCGTAGTTAATATTTGTCTTAGCAGTCAAGGAAACTGAATAAAATGTCGTCGAAGTTGAAGTTTGAACAATCGAATAGAGTCCAACTGTAAAACTGTAAAACTGTAAAACTTCACAACTTCCCCAACTTGAACAAAGTTTGCAAGTAGAGTCAGTTTGACAGTTTGCCCACCCAGCCGGCCGGGAAATCTTCAACTTGTCATAATGGCCGATAAAATGATATAATACGTGCTCAAATTCGTGGTCGGGGACTAACCGGTCACATCGGTTCGGCACGGGGCCGGATCGGGAATTGCGGACAAAACCCCGGATAAAGGGCACAAATCCGCGAAAAAGAAAGAAGAAAAAGATGCAGAAGAGCTATCGTGCTCCGAACCCGGGCGATAACCGCACGTGGTTCCTCGTCGACGCGAAGGGTCAGCCTCTCGGCCGCCTCGCAGTCGTCGTCGCCAACAAACTCCGCGCCAAGGATCTGCCTACGTTCGATCCTTCGGTCGATGCAGGCGCTTTCGTGATCGTCACGAACGCGGCTGAAGTCAAGCTCACCGGCAACAAGGAAGAGCAGAAAGAATATCAGCGTTACAGCGGCTACCGCAACGGTCTCAAGCGCTTCAGCGCCGCCGAGATGCGCGCGAGCCACCCCGACCGCATGATCAAGGAAGCCGTCTGGGGGATGCTCCCGAAGAACAACATCGCCCGCAAGATGATGACCCGTCTCAAAGTCTTCGCCGGCGCCGAACACACGCACGCCGCGCAGAAGCCGGTCGAAATCAAGCTCTAAGGAGGTTTTGAAAATGGCTACGAAGAAAGCAATTTCCGCCGGAACCGGTCGCCGCAAGACCGCTTCCGCCCGCGTGAACCTCTTTGAAGGCAAGGGCAATTGGACCGTCAACGGCGTCGAGCTCGAGAAGTATCTGCCTTCCGAGGCTCTTCGCGACTACCTCAAGCAGCCCGTCGCCATCTCCGGTTACGATATGGAGAAGATCGACGTCGTCGTCTACGCCAAGGGCGGCGGTATCTCCGGTCAGGCCGGCGCCATCCGTCACGGTCTTGCGCGAGCCATTGTCGCCGCTGACGAGACGACCCGCGCCGCGCTCAAGAAGGCCGGCTGCATGACCCGCGACAGCCGCATGAAGGAACGCAAGAAACCCGGTCAGCCGGGTGCCCGCAAGCGCTTCCAGTTCTCGAAGCGCTGATTCGCGAAGGCTGCGGCGGCGAAAACGCCGCCGCAGTTTTCTATACCCGTATTTCTACGTCATATTCCGGAATATATCGTTATGGCATTCGGATTTTTGAAAAAGATCGTCGGCGTTTTGACCGGCAGGAAGCCGCAGCAGCACAGCGGCAGGAAGAGCCGCAAGGGCGGCAAGCAGCAGCAGAACCGCAAAGGTCGCGGCGGCGACAATCGGGAGCAGAAGGGCGGCAAGAACAGAGGTTCGCGCCAGCAGAGCCAGCGCCAGCAGCAAGGTCAGCGTCAGCAGCAGAAGAATCTTCAGGACAACCGTCAGCAGAATCGTCAGCGCAACGACCGCGGCGGAAAAGTCCGCGGCGGCAAGGGACGCGGCAGTTCTCCCGTCGTCAACACCCGTCATGGCGAGATGCGTCCGGGCGGAGAAATCTCAGAGAAGGAACTTGCCGCGCGCAAAGCGGCTCACGCCGCCTGGTCGATGGACATGTTCGTCGTCGAGCCGATGGAAGGAAAGAAGCGTTTTCACGATTTCGATCTCCCCGGCGAAGTGATGCACGGCATCGCGGATCTCGGGTTTAAGTATGCGACCGAAATTCAGGCGCTCAGCCTTGAGCAGGCGCTCGCGGGAAAGAACATCGCCGGCAAGGCGCAGACGGGCTCCGGCAAAACGGCCGCGTTTCTCATCGCGATTCTCACGCGCTATCTGCGCAGTCCCGAGAACCGCGCCAAAACGGGCGGCAATCCGCGCGCGCTCGTCATAGCACCCACGCGCGAGCTCGTCATACAGATATGCAAAGACGCCGATGCTGTCGGCAAGTATACGGGGCTCAGGTCGCTCGCCGTTTACGGCGGCATGGATTACGACCGTCAGAAGAAAGAAGTGCTCGGCGCTCCCGTCGATCTTCTCGTCGCGACCCCCGGGCGTCTTCTTGATTTCGTCAAGTCGCGCGTCATCAACCTCTCCAATGTCGACACGCTCGTCATCGACGAGGCCGACAGAATGCTCGATATGGGCTTCATACCCGACGTGAGGCGCATCATGAGCTATCTGCCCGCGAAGGACAAGCGCGCCACGATGCTTTATTCGGCGACGCTCAACGACACGGTCATGAGGCTCGCTCTCAACTGGATGCAGGAGCCGTTCAAAGCCGAGGTCGAGAGTGAGACGAACGCCACCGACACCGTGAAGCAGGTCGTTTACGTCATTCAGGCGAAGGACAAGTTCACCGTTCTTTTCAACCACATCGCGCTTCACCCCGACGCGAGGACAATCGTCTTCTGCAACCGCAAGTCGACGACCGAAGACGTGTACGAGTCTCTCAAGGTGAGGGGCGTTTCGGTGGAGATGCTTTCGGGTGACGTCAACCAGTCGAAGCGTCTTAAGGTTCTCGACGCGTTTCGCGACAACGAGGTGAAGGTCGTCGTCGCGACGGACGTCGCCGGCCGCGGCATCGACATCAAGGGTCTTGAATACGTCATCAATTTCGACTTCCCCTACGAGGCGGAGGATTACGTCCACCGCATCGGTCGCACGGGCCGCGCCGGTTCGACGGGCGTGGCGATTTCGTTCGCCGACGAATTCGAGAGCTGTCAGATACCCGAGATCGAAGAATACATCAATGAGCAGCTTAAGTGCACGGTCATCGGACCGGACGATCCTCTGATGAAGGAGCTGCCGCGCCGCGGCACGAAGCTCGGCGAAGTCGACGCCGCCGCGAAGGCGCAAGTCGATGCGCGCGAGGCCGTGACCGAAGAGGAGATCGCCGCCGCGGCCGCGCTTACGGGTGTTGCCAACGCCGTCACGGGTTCGGGCGCCCCCGCCGTTCTCAGGGAGGACGCGATAGTGCGCGAACTGCCTAAGTTCGAGAAAGCGTTCGAACCCAAGCCTTCGCCGCCGGATGAATCCGATGCGTATTCGAAGAGCGTCGAGCAGCGCGAAAAACTTCAGGAGTGGTCGCTCGCCGACGCGTGAGGTGAAGAGCCATGACAAGGCTTCTTGCCGAGACCGCTTCGCTTGACGGGGAATGCCCCCGCTTGAGCGAGGCGTCTTTGCATCATCTGAAAGTGCTGCGCCCCGAAGTCGGCGAGGAGATTGAGCTTTTCGACGGCATGGGTTCCCGTCGCCGCTACGTCTACGAAGGAGGAGGCGTGAAGTGCCCCGTCCTGAAACCGCTTGACCTGAAGGTGACCGACATCGCGCCGCGGAACAAGGTCGTTCTTTTCGCCTGCGTCACGAAAGGCTCTCGCTGGGACTGGACGATCGAGAAAGCGACAGAACTCGGCGCGGGGGAGATAGTTCCCGTTATTTCAAAAAGAACGATCGTCAGACTCTCCGCCGGCGAGCGCGCCGCGAAGCGCGAACGCTGGCAGCGCGTCGCGGACGATGCCGCGAGACAGTGCGGAGCTTCTTTCATAACCGATGTCGCAGAAGCGCTCGATTTTGAAGATGCTCTCGCGCTCGCTTCGAAGATGCGCACGTTCGTCGGCGCCCTCATGACGCCCGCGCCGCGCGATTTCTTTTCTCTTCTTGCCGATGAGCGGCCGCTTCGTTCGGAGTCCGGCGCATACGCGGTTTTCATCGGTCCGGAAGGCGATTTCACGCCCGACGAGCTTGACAGCCTCTGCGCCGTCGCAGAGCCTGTGACGTTTGGTCCCGGCGTGTTGAGGGCGGAGACGGCGGCCATGTACGCGCTTTCGCTTTTGACCTCGGCGGCGAGATGAAAGGAGGATCTGCGCGATGCTGCATGTAACCGCGACACCCATCGGAAATCTAGGCGATCTTTCGCCGAGAGCGCTTGAAGCGTTCAAAAGCGCGGGGCTCATCGCGTGCGAAGACACGCGCCGCACGTGGGCCTTGCTCTCCAGTTTCGGCATACCGCGCCCCGAGATGATGTCATACAGGCAGGGCAACGAAGAGCGCGTCGCCGAGCGCGTGCTCGCGGCGGTGAAGTCGGGGACAGAGGTCGTTCTTTGCTCCGACGGAGGATACCCTGGCATTTCCGACCCCGGTTACAGGCTCATACGCGCCGCCGTCAGAGAAGGCGTGGCGTTCGATGTCATACCCGGCGCGAGCGCCGTAAACGTTGCGCTTCTTCTCAGCGGCCTTTCGACGAGTTCCTTCACGTTCCGCGGTTTTCCGCCGCGCGGCCCGGGGGCGCTCAGGAACTGGTTCGCCGAAGATGCCGCCAAGGAGCACACGCTCGTAATGTTTGAATCTCCCTACCGCGTCGGCGCGACCTTGTCGGCGGCTCTTGAGGTTCTGGGCGACAGGGAGGCGGCCGTCTGCATCGAGCTCACCAAACTTCACGAACGCGTTTCGCGCGGCTATCTCGCCGATCTCGCGGCGGAATTCAAAGACGCAAAAACAAAGGGCGAAGTCGCCATCGTGATCGCAGGCTCGAACCCGAAATTCATCCGAGCGGAGAAGGAGGTCGTCGCATGAAACACAGAATACTTCTCGTTGACAATTTGATGATCCGCAGGTACGGCAATCTCAGAATGGGGCCGGGGCGAAAGCTCAACTGCGGAGCCGTGAGGAACGACTGGCGGATCTGCGAGTTTTCCGACCGCGACATGGCCAGACTTCTCGCGCCTCTCGGGATACGCGCGTGGGGCGGACATATCGCGAACCGCAAACTCGTCAAGTGCGCCGTCAATTTCAAGCCAGACATAGTTCTTCTCGGGCATTGCGATTATATCACGAACGATACTCTGCGTGAAATAAGGCAGCGTCTCGGGTCGGTGAAAATCGCGCATTTCAACGTCGATCCCCTCTGGCAGGAGTCGACCGCGAAGCAGATGACAGAGCGCATGGAGACGTGCGACGCGCTTTTCGCCACGACGGCCGGCGAAATCCTGAAGACGTGGACGACCGGTTCTAATATACTCGCCTATATGCCCAATCCTTCCGACACTTCGATGGAATGCGAAGACAACGGAACGAAAATGCTCTTCGCGCGCGATCTTTTCTTCGCCGGCAACCGTCGGGAGGGCGATCCGAGATGGGAGCTTCTGGATAAGGTTCTGCCCAAAATAAAGGGTAAAGTCGGCTGCGAGATATTCGGCGGGAAAAACGGCATCTGGGGTGCGAAGTACGAAGAGGTTCTTTCTTCGTCGAAAATGTCGCTCAATCTCAACCGAAAAGAAGGCGACAAGTGGTATTCTTCGGACCGTATCGCGCATCTGATGGGCTACGGGATTCTCACGTTCCAGTCGTCCGCCAACGGAATGCAGAGCTTTTTTACCGACGAGGAGACGGTTTATTTCGACGACGCCGAAGATCTGGCGGAGAAGATCGTTTATTACAACACGCACGATGAAGAACGCGCGGCGATCGCTTCTGCGGGACGCGCGAAGTATCACGCGCTTTTCAACGGCGCGCGTGTGCTGAAGTTCATGGTTGAGACGATGACCGGGGAGAAATACAGCGAAAATTACGAGTGGGCGCAAGAGGTCTATCGCGGATAACGTCAGGCGGAAGGGGCGCGCTCTTGACGCAAGGGTGCGTCGCTTGGGATTTTGGTCAGGCAGATACAGGGTTGCGCGTAACGGGGGGAATTTGATATAATTTAATGAATTACGCCGCAGAGTGTAGCGCGCGTGCGCGAGAGTATGCGGTCTAAACACCAACACCAAGGTAAAAAATGGATCCTATCAAAATCAAGGCGGAACCCCGCTCCGAACAGGGCACGGGGGCAGTTCGCCGTTTGCGCCGCACGGGCATGATCCCCGGCAGCGTGATGAAGATGAAGAAGGGCGGCACGGAGCTCATCAAGCTCCCCCAGCACGACTTCATGATGGCAATGCGCGGGCGCACCGGCAAGCAGGTGCTCGTCGCCCTCGATCTCAACGGCAAGGAAACCCACGCCCTTATGCGTGAGATGCAGAACGACGTCCTCGCCGGCACTCCCATCCACGTCGACTTCAGCGAAGTGTCGCTGAGCGAAAAAGTCCGCGTGACAGTTCCCGTTTATCTCGTCGGCGAATGCGTCGGCGTCAAGCTCGGCGGCGGCATCCTCCAGCAGGTGCTCCGTTCGATCGACGTCGAGTGCCTGCCGACTGACATCGTCGAAAAGTTCGACATTGATGTGACGAATCTCGGCGTCGACCAGACGATGTTCGTGCGCGATCTCCAGCTCGGCGACAAGTTCACGACCGTCTCGCGCGGCGAACTCGCGCTCGCGGTCGTCAAGGCTCCGGCCGACGCCCCCGCGGCGGGCGGCGGTGACAATCCCGAAGTGATCAAGAAGGGCAAGGAGGAGAAGAAGTGATGAAGAAGTACGACGCTCTCTACATTTTCGTCGGCGTTACCAAAGACGACGCCCTCGAAGCGCATCTCGAAAAGGCGCTGGCGGAAGTGGCCCGCGTCGGCGGCAACGTGCTCGCGAGCGAGTCGCTCGGCAAGCGCAGCTTCGCCCGTCCGATGAAAAAGCGTGAAAACGGCGTTTACGTCAAGGTCCGCATGGAGCTTGATCCGCAGAAGGTCGACGAACTCGTCAACCGCTACCACCTCGTCGAAGAGGTTTTCCGCGTGCAGTTCCTCGCCGTCGACGAACGTCGCGAGGTCAAGATCGCCGAAGAGCGCGCCGCGCGCGCCGAGCGTCAGGCCAGGAAGGAAGCCGCCGCGGCTGCCGCGCAGACCGACGCGGAGTGACCGGACGGTTTGAAACATAACGGAATGGAGTCGGAACAATGGCGTCATTCAACAAAGTCATACTGATGGGCAACCTCACGCGCGACCCCGATGTCCGCGCGACGGGTTCTACCGGGATGAAAGTCGCGCGTCTGGGGCTCGCCATAAACGAGCGTCGCCGCGACCGCAATGGCAATATGCAGGAGTTCCCCGTGTTCATCGACGTGGACGCGTGGGACAAGCTGGCGGAACTCTGCGGGCAGTACCTCTCGAAAGGGCGGTCGGTTCTCGTCGAGGGGCGTCTCCAGATGGATTCGTGGGAGAAGGACGGAGTGAAGCACCAGAAGCTCAAAGTCCGCGCTTCGACCATCAAGTTTCTTCCGCAGGGAGACCGTCTGAGCGCTTCGTCTCCGAGGCAGGAAATTCCTCCTGCCGCGCAGGATAACGATTCCGACGACATGCCGTTTTAACTTCTAACAAACTTCTAAAAGGAAAACCACCATGGCTTTCAAGAAATCCAACAGCTCGGCCGGCGAGGAGTTCGCCGCGAGAAAGCGTCCGCCGCTCGGTCCCAACGACCAGATCGACGTCAACGACATCGAGACGCTTAAGTATTACATCACGGATTACGGGAAGATCCTTCCCGCGCGCATTACGGGCGTCACGTCCGCGCAGCAGCGTCAGATCCGTCAGGGCGTCAAGCGCGCCCGCAACATGGGCCTGATGGCCTGAGGAAGGGAGCGAACGATGCAAATCGAAGTCATGCTCATGGATAACGTGAAGAAGCTCGGCAAGGCCGGCGAGATCGTCAAGGTCGCCCCCGGTTACGCGCGCAACTTCCTCTTTCCCCAGGGTCTTGCCGCTCTCGCGACCGAGGCCGCGAAGCGCAGGCTGAAAAAGCTCGAAGCCGAGCGCGCCGCGCGCGCCGCCGAGCTGAAGAAGGCCGCCCTCGAAGTCGCCAAAAAGCTCGAGAAGCTCGAGATTACGGTTTCCGCTCCGACGACCGACGGCGTCAAGCTCTACGGCGCGATCAGCGAAACCGACATTCTCGCGGCCATCGAAGCCAACCGCGGCATCAAGATCGAACGTTCGCAGCTCGAACTCGACGCGGCTCTCAAGGCC
>JAZSQE010000050.1:0-32782 GCA_045537795.1 Kiritimatiellia bacterium
AACGGCGGTTTCGTTCTTGCGTACATTCTTGTAGGATGAGATGGTGCCCTGAACCGAAGGCGGCAGGGCGGCGATCTCGGCGAGGATTTCTGCTCTGGAACGAGTCTTTTTCAAGGATTTGTTTTTCATACATATATTATAATATATGTGTTCGCAAAATGCAAGCGGAAATATTGGGGTGCGTGCATAAATTTCTCGGTGCACCCGGGGATAAGGGTGGTTGTGTCGCGGTGTTGACAAAGTGTCATTACTTATGATAAAGTGTATTCGTTTTGTTTTCGTATTGATTTCGGTTACGTCAATGAAAGATATTTTTGATACTATTTTTACCGTGAAGGATGCGGAGTCTAATGGGATTTCGCGTCAAAGACTTTCTTTGCTTGTGAAAGAAGGTAGGATTGAGCGGGTTGAGAGGGGAATTTATGCGCCCGCGGGAGATTCTCTATCCGGTTCGATGGAGATAGCGATACTTGCTCGACGAGGAACGGATTTTGTTCTAACTCTTGAAAGTGCGCTTAGGGTTCATAATCTCACAACGGCAACACCACATGCCGTATGGATAGCTATGAAAAGAGGCGCTCGCTCGCCGCATGTTGCATTTCCGCTTGAAATAGTCAGAGTTAATGATCAAGTACTCCGATATGGCGCCGAAGAGCATATTATTGACGGCGTGAAAATTCTTGTTTATTCTGCGGCAAAGACTGTAGCAGATCTTTTCAAGTTTCGTAATCGAGTCGGTCTTGATGTTGCAATCGCAGCTTTGAAAGAGGGGCTTTCGGATAAGCGTTTTACAGTAGATGAGTTTATGAAATGCGCTTCGGTCAATAAGGTGTCTCGAATTGTGATTCCGTATATTGAAGGGTTCTTCGCATGAGCAGTAAAAAGAATGATAACCAGAAAATTATGCAATGGAGGGCATTCTTGAGGAAGAATCGACTTGCAGTTCAAGACTGTACATTTGCCGAAGTAGTCGAGAAAATTAGGCGGTACTTCTCTGATATGGGCTTAATTCCATAAATTGCGACCTGAATTTTGAGATCTCCTTACGAAAGGAAAACTCTGCGTCTCTCCGTCTCTGCTTTCTCTGTGTTGAAACAGTGAAATTCACAAATTCGCACAAATCAGATTGGTGGAGATGAGTGATGATTTGTGGACAAGAAGAATGTTGCCAATATCCAATGTTGCCGTAACCGCACCCCTGATTGACATCGCCTACGGCGACTCCTCGCTACAGCTCGTCGGGGGATATCCTTGCGGGGGTTTGCGATCCTTGGGGAGATGTGCCTGCGCCGAAGGCGTCAGGTTGGCCGAGACCGCAGGTCGAGCCGGGAAGCGGACGCAAGGGCCCACGCGAACACGCCGAGCGAAGCGAGTGCCGAGTTTTCAGTACCAATTTCCAATGGGGATAGGGAAGAGTTGTAGGTGTAGCGTTTAGGTTTAGGTGTAGTGTTTAGGTGTAGGTGTAGAGCGGATGTTGATTCTTTCCGTTCTACCGCTACCGCTTTTCTCTACACCTAACTTTGAATTTGAACTTGTATAGCCCTATAGAATTCTCATTTTTTAACACAGAGGCACGAAGGCTGAGAGACACAGAGGCGGGGATGTGTACAAAGCAGGCACTTTGTGCCTCTGAGTCTCTGTGATAAAAACTGAATTAGATATTAAAATTCCACTCTTCACTTTCACCTTTTCCCTTCACCTACAATTGAAAACTGGGCAACATTGGTACTGGCAACACTACCACACTGGCAACATTAAAAAGAAAGCTGGTCTTATGTTCAGAACATTGTGCCGTCTGCCATGAACTTCGGAAGGTTTTTGTGGATGATGCCGTCTCGGTTTTGGATCGGGTCGTTACGCGTAAGGATGTATTTCGGGTAATTGTCTCGGATTTTGCTTAGCGGTGCGTATTCGCGGTCTTCCGTTTCGCGGCTCGCGGCCATCGTCATGCAGGCTTGGACATAGGAATACTCCGAGTCTCCGCGTCGAAGAATGAAGTCGCATTCAAGTTTTCCAATACGTCCGATGCTTGTCGAGTATCCGTGAGCGCGGGCATACGTGAAGATCGCGTTTTCAAGGACTGGACCGTAGTTGATCCGTGTGTCGGTATTGGTGGCGAAGTAGAATCCGAGGTCGGAGAGGTAGTATTTCTGTTCGCCGCCGATGGAAGAACGGGATTTGAGGTCGAATCGGTTGCATTCGTAAAGAATCTTAGCGTCCTTGAGAACCTGAATGTAGCGGTGCAGCGTTTCGCGCTTGATCTTTGTGCCGTCCTTATGGAGAGATTCAAGGATGTTCGAAAGGCTCGTCGTTGCGCCGAAATTGTTGATAAGATATGTCTGAACCTTTTGGAATACGGAACGGTGTCGGATTTTCACACGGCGTTTGATGTCTTTTTCAAATATCTCGGAGACAATGCCGTTTATGTATGTCCGGCGATCTTCGGCAGAATCATATTGAACGGCTTTGGGAAATCCGCCTTCGCGCAGGTACCGGTCGAATTCTTCCACGATGTCGGAGGCGACAGATTTCCCGAGGAAAGTCTTCATGTCGAGATATTCGTCGAAGGTGAGAGGGAACATTTCAAATTCAAGGTAACGTCCCGTCAGTTTTGTGGTAAGTTCTCCGCTGAGAAGGTAGGAATTGGAGCCGGTAAGGAAAATGGAATGACGTCCTTCTTCGCGAAAAGCATTGATGACGTCTTCAAATCCTGTCACGTTTTGAATTTCATCAATGAAGAGATAGGTTGTTCCGGATTCGGGGGTGTTTTTGTCGATGAGTTGTTCGAGCCTGTCGGGAGTTTTTATGGATCGATAGGGTCTGCGATCAAGATCCAAATAGACTATATGTGCTTCGTCTATGCCATTAGTGCGAAGTTCATCGGCAATAGTAGACATCATACAGGATTTTCCGCAACGACGGACACCTGTTATCACTTTTATGATGTCGGTATCGTTGTAGAAACCTCTGATCTTGTTGAGATAAGTTTCTCTTTTGAAGTAGTTCATGGTTGAAGTATAGCAAAGGCGGATTGAAAATGCAAGTTAAGAGGGTAAGATTTGTTTATTGTAGAAAATTTACCCCTTTAGTTTCGATGTTTGTGCGAATTTCACATGGAGCTGAAGGAAAGTGTTTGGAGGTTGGCTGGAGGTTTATATGTAGTGTTTAGGTGTAGGTGTAGAGCGGATGTTGATTCTTTCCTTTCTACCGCTACCGCTTTTCTCTACCCCAAACTTTGAATTTGAACTTGTATAGCCCTATAGAATTTTCGCTTTGTTTTCTAACACAGAGGCACGAAGGCTGAGAGGCACAGAGCGGTGTAATATGCTGAGACTTTGTGTCTCTGAGTCTCTGTGATAAAAATCCACTCTTCACCTGCACCTTTTCCCTTCACCTAAATTGGCAACTCGGCACTCGCTTCGCTCGGCGTGTTCGCGTGGGCCCTTGCGCCCGCTTCGCGGCTCGACCTGCGGTCTCGGCCAACCTGACGCCTTCGGCGCAGGCACATCTCCCTATGGGTCGCGGACCCCCGCAAGGATATCCCCCGACGAGCTGTAGCGAGGAGTCGCCGTAGGCGATGTCAATCAGGGGTGCGGTTACGGCAACATCGGCATTGGCAACACTTCCACATTGTCAACATTCTATCCATGGCAGACGCGAAAATCAAAAGGGCCGCAACCTTGACTTTCTGATTCTCTTTTGTTATCTTTAGGTGAGTTTGTCCGACTTGATTAAAACTGGAGGATTCAGCCATGACAACAGAGAATCTTATAATCATCGGCAGTGGCCCTGCGGGACTTACCGCCGGGATATATGCCGCAAGGGCGGGGCTTTCGCCGCTTGTAATCGAAGGAATGCAGTCGGGAGGGCAACTCACCGAGACGGCAGAGGTCGAGAATTTTCCGGGGTTTGCGGAATCGGTGTCAGGTTTGGATCTGATGAAATCCATGCATCTGCAGGCGGAGCGGGCCGGTGTGCGCTTTGTGATGGATGCGATAAGCGCTGTCGATTTTTCGCTCTCCGCGCGCAAACTTACGGGCATGGCTGATTCCTATGAAGCGAGATGCGTCATAATCGCGACGGGTGCCACGCCGCGTTGGACCGGTCTGCCCGGAGAAGAGACTTATCGATATCGCGGCATAAGTTCCTGTGCCGTGTGCGACGGCAATTTCCACAAGGGAAAGGATGTCGCCGTCATCGGCGGCGGCGATACTGCGCTTGCGGATGCAATACATCTCTCGAAAATATGTCGCTCAGTCACACTGATACATCGCCGGGATTCGTTCCGCGGAACAAAAGTGCTTGTGGACAGGGTCCTTTCCGCGACGAATGTGCGGGTGCTCAAAAATACGCAGGTGACATCGTTTGAAGGAGACGGAAAGAGACTGGAAGCGCTCAAACTGTCCAACGGCGAGACGCTCCCCGTCTCAGGCGCCTTTGTCGCCATCGGGCACATCCCTCAAACGGGGTTTCTCAAAGGCTCGATCGATCTTGACGATGAAGGATATGTCCGCACGGATGGCGTCGCCACGAACGTTCCCGGCGTTTTTGTCGCCGGGGATTGCGCGAATCCCATCTACAAACAGGCCGTCGTCGCGGCGAGCACGGGCGCGCAAGCCGCCCAAGAGGCGCAGCATTATCTGCAGCATTGACGCATTGTCCGGCTTCCGCGGACGGAAGGTGTACCGATCGCTTTGAGATGTGCTCGCATCGTGTAAAGGCTTCGGCGGCACGAAAGTAACGACACGAAAACGTCATGCTTTAACAGGCTGGGGCATTTTATGGTATAATATTGCCCAATATGGGTTTATTGGATACAGCACAGGCCAAGGCTACGGTCTTGACCGAGGCGTTGCCGTATATCCAGGACTTCAACGGGTCGATCGTGCTCGTGAAAGTCGGCGGCAGCGTCATGGAAGTCGATGAGAATCTCGACTCGTTGATGGACGACATCGCGTTCATGCGCGCGGTGGGCGTCAAAGTCGTCATAGTCCACGGAGGCGGTAAGGCCATCTCTAAAGCCATCAAGGCTTCGGGCCACGAGCCGAAGTTCGTCGACGGTCTCAGAGTCACCGACGAGGTCACGATGGAGATCGTGAGAAAAACTCTCAACAACGTAGTCAACCCCGATCTTGTCGCGAGGCTATGCAACAGAGGCGCGAACGCGAAACCTCTGCACGGCAACTGGCTTTTCACCGCCCGGAAGATCGCTTCTCCCGACAGGGGGTACGTAGGCGAAGTGACCCGCGTTTCGGCGCGTTCCGTCACGGAGATGCTCGACGCGGGGATCATCCCCGTGGTCACGCCTCTCGGGACGGGCGAAGACGACGCGCACCTCTACAACATCAATGCCGATTACGCCGCGGCGGCGCTCGCGAAGGAACTCAAGGCGCGCAAGTTCGCGCTCGTTTCCGACGTGCCGGGGCTTCTGCGCGATCCGCATGACCCGACTACGCTTCTGTCCACATTGCGGTTGAGCGAAATCGCCATTCTCAAGGCGGACGGCACCATATCGGGAGGTATGCTCCCGAAGATCGAAAGCTGTGAAGACGCCATCCGTCAGGGGGTTAAAAAAGTGCATCTCGTCGACGGGCGTATGGCGCACTCGCTTTTACTTGAAATATTCACGCGTGAAGGCGTGGGAACGGAGATAATGGAATGAGCAACAAAACACAGGAAATCCTCGAGGTATACAAGAAAAACGTGATGCCCACCTATGCCCCGTGCGTGGTGATTTCGTCCGGAAAGGGCGTGACCGTGCGCGACGCCGACGGGCTTACCCTTTACGATTTCACTTCCGGCATCGGCGTGCACAATGTCGGCTATTCGAACAAGAAGGTGGTCGAGGCGATCCAGCAGCAGGCCGCGAAACTGACGCACAGTTCGAACCTTTTCGCCAACGAGCCCACCACGCGTCTCGCCGAAAAGCTCGTCGAGCTCTCCGGCCTCGGCGGCAAGGTGTTCTTTGCCAATTCCGGCGCCGAGGTGAACGAGGCGGCGATCAAACTCGCGCGCAAGTGGGGCGCGGTCAACGGCGGGCGCTATGAAATCGTCACGATGCGTCAGGGCTTCCACGGGCGCACGCTCGCGACGGTTGCCGCAACGGCGCAGGCTTGGTGTCAGGAGGGGTACGACCCTCTGCCGGTCGGTTTCGCGTATGCCGATTATAACAATCTCGAATCGGTCAAGGCGGCCGTCAACGACAAGACGGTCGCGATTATGCTCGAGGCGGTGCAGGGCGAAGGCGGCGTCACTCCCGCGACGGAGGAATTCATGAAAGGCGTGCGCGCGCTTTGCGACGAGAAGAATCTCCTCATGATCTGCGACGAAGTTCAATCCGGCATGGGCCGCACGGGCACGTGGTTCGCGTGGCAGAATTACGGGGTAAAACCCGATATGTTCACGCTCGCCAAGGCGATCGCCGACGGCATCCCGATGGGCGCGCTCGTTTCTAACGCCGCGCTCGCCGATACGTTCACGCTTTCGGCGCACGCTTCGACTTTCGGCGGTAACCCTGTCGCGGCCGCGGCCGCGCTCGCGGTCATCGACGTCATCGAATCCGAAGGGCTTCTCGCCAAGGCGGTCGAGATCGGTACTCTTCTCAAGGAGGCGCTGCAGAGTTTCGTAGACAAGTACGACAAGCTTCTCGAGGTGCGCGGCAAGGGCATGATGCTCGGGCTTGTCGTCGACGGCGACGCGAAGGACATCGTCGAGGCTCTCAAAAATCAGGGGCTTCTCGCGCTCACCGCTGGCGCGAACGTCGTGAGGTTTCTCCCGCCGCTCGTTCTCAAGGAGGACGATCTCGAAGAGGCCGTCGACATGATTGACGATGCACTTGACTGCGTGTTCGGCGAAGAGTGAGGAGATAAAAGAAAATGAGACCTGTAGTATTTATCATCCGTGACGGCTGGGGCGTCAACGAGCGCAAGGACGGCAATTCGGTTTACGGTGCCAGGACGCCCGTCATCGACCAGATCCGCGCGCGCTATCCCCATTGTCTTCTCGACTGCTGCGGCGAGGCGGTGGGTCTCCCCGACGGCTATCAGGGTTCTTCCGAAGTCGGTCATCTCAACATGGGCGCCGGGCGTATCGTCGTCCAAGAACTCAAACGCATCGACGACGGCCTTTCTTCGGGCGAGCTTTTCAAGTCCGGGAAGTGGCAGAAGATGATCGCCGACTGGAAGGCCAACAACTCGACGTTCCATTTTCTCGGGCTTTTGCAGGACGAGGGCGTTCACGCTCACCAGGAGCACCTTTTCAAGCTCATGAAGCGCGCGCGCGCCGAATTCCCCGAGGGTAAGATCGTCGTCCATCCGTTCCTCGACGGCCGTGACACGCCTCCGCGCTCGACGCTTGAGTACATCGCCCGCCTTAAAACCGAGCTTGCCGCCGTCGGCAACGCCGTTATCGGAACCGCCATGGGCCGTTACTACGGCATGGACCGAGTCAAGAACTGGGCTCTCACGAGCGAGGCTTACGACTGCATCGTCGCCGCCAAGGGCAGGAAAACCGCCACGATCGAGGAGTGTGTCAAGGCCGAGTACGAGAACGGCAAGACTCCCGACGGCACCGAGATGACAGACGAGTACATTCCCTGTTACGTCGTCGGCGATTACGACGGCGTCAAGGACGGTGACGTCGTGATGCACACGAACTACCGTCAGGACCGCGCCATCCAGCTTACCCTCGCGTTCGTCGCCGATGACTACGCCGGCGAGCGCGCCGCGCGTCCAAAGGTCACGTTCCTTGGTTTCACGCGTTATTGGGACGAGTTCGAAGATTATCTCCTCGGCGCGATGGGCGCGGGCGGCGGCATGGACAATCTCCTTGGCGAGGTCGTCTCCAAGGCCGGCATCAGACAGCTTCGCATCGCCGAGACCCAGAAGTTCCGCCACGTCACGAGCTTCTTCAACGGCAAGTCGACGACCCCCTCCGAGGGCGAGGATCAGGTCGAGGTCAAGAGCCGATTCGATCCCGCCACGTTCGCCTCGCATCCCGAGATGGACGCGTACAACGTGACGGACGAACTTCTCAAGCGTCTCGAGAACAACCCCTACGGTTTCATCGTCGTCAACTACGCCAACTGCGACATGGTCGGTCACACGGGCGACGAATCCGCCGCGACCAAGGCCGTCGAAGTTACCGACGAGTGCATCGGCAAGATCATGCCTCGCCTCATGGAGCTCGACGCCCATGTTCTTATTTTCGCCGATCACGGCAACGCGGAGCAGATGGTCGACTACAAGTCGGGTCTCACCAAGACTTCACATACGCTCAATCTCGTCGACTGCTACTACGTCGCCAACGACGCCGCGGGCGTGAGGCTTACGCCTCTGGCGAAGCTTTCGGCTGTCGCGCCGACGGCGCTGCAGATGCTCGGTATCCCCGTTCCGAGCGAGATGACGACTCCGTCGCTTCTCGCCGGCAAGGAGCCCTGGTCGAAGACCGCGCTCGACGTCTGATCGGAACATGAACGTGATCGATACCGAAATCCCCGGCGTGAAAATCATCGAGCCCGATGTGTTCGGTGATTCCCGGGGGTGGTTTGTCGAGCAGTACAGCGCCGAGCGTTACAAGGCGGTGGGTATCGACGCCGATTTCGTGCAGGATAACGAAAGTTTTTCGTCGAAAGGAGTCGTGCGCGGTCTTCATTGGCAGGCCGCGCCGTATACGCAGGCGAAACTCGTGCGCGTCGTCCGCGGCGCCGTCTGGGATGTGGCCGTCGATATACGCAAAGGCTCACCGACTTTCGGAAAGCACGTCGCCGTCACGCTGTCGGGGGAAAACAAGCGTCAGATATTCATTCCGCGCGGCTTCGCTCACGGTTTTATCGTTCTTGAAGACGATACGCTTTTCAGTTACAAATGCGACAATCCGTACAATGCCGCAGCCGACAGAGGGGTGCTCTTCAACGACCCCGATCTCGGAATCGTATGGCCTGATTGCGGATTCGAGCCCAAGTTGTCCGAAAAAGACGAAAACCAGCCGCGCTTGGCCGATATAGAGCCGGTCGTGTGCTCTTGAGCCGCCCGTATCCGCGTGTGTCGCGTTCGCCTTCTTTTTTTGGTATAATCGGGATGTGATGACAAGGGGCAAATTCATAACTTTCGAAGGCGGAGAGGGTTGCGGCAAGTCGACCCAGGTCGCTCTCGTGAAAGAGGCGCTAGAAAAAGCCGGTCTGGAGGTCGTTGTCGTCCGCGAGCCGGGCGGCACGAAACTCGGAGAGAAAATCCGCGCTCTTTTGAAGAACGAGCTCGAAGACCCTCCGTGCGACAGAGCAGAGCTTCTCCTCTTCGAAGCCGCGCGCGCGCAGCTCGTCGAAGAAACGATCCGTCCCGCCCTCGAGAAAGGGGCGTGGGTCGTATCCGACAGATTTTCCGATTCGACGCTCGCTTATCAGGGCTACGGCAGAGGCCTTCCGCTCGAGGTGTTGAGGCGCGCCAACGAATTCGCCGTTCAGGGCCTCAAGCCCGATCTGACCGTACTGCTCGACGTTTCGCCCGAAACGGCGGCTTTGAGAATGCGTCGCCGCGAGAACGCTACGGGAACGTCGGCCGACAGAATCGAATGCGCGGGCGAGGAATTTCACGACAGACTGAGACGGGGGTTCATCGAACTTGCCGATGCGGAGCCGGAGCGTTTCGCGCGCGTGGATGCCGGCGGCAGCGAAGATGAAGTGCGGGAGCGTGTATGGAAATCTCTGAAGCGCATTCTTTGATCGCATCGGCCGTGGCGCGCGGAAAGGCCGCGAGCGGTTATCTCGTCTGCGGCGATCTTCGCATGCAGTGCGCGCCGCTGGCGACGGCGGTGTTGAAAGAACTCTTTCCCGGAGAAGAATCGAAGATCGACGAAAAGAGCCATCCCGACATCGTCTTTCTCGAGCCGGAGGGGAAGGCGCGCATCATAAGCGTGGACGCCGTGAGAGAGCGGGTCGTAGAACCCATGTCGGCGACATCGTTTTCGGGCGGATGGAAAGCCGCCGTCATATACGGCGCCGACAGAATGCGTCAGGAGGCGGCGAACGCGTTTCTGAAAACGCTTGAAGAGCCGCCCGCGAAAACGATGTTCCTTCTTCTGACCGACGCTCCCGAGGCGATTCTCCCGACGATCGCCTCGCGCTCGCAGCGCATCGATCTGCCGGTCGGCGACGGCTCGCTCGACGATCGCCAAGCGCGCGACGAAATCGCCGACGCGTTCGCCCGTCGTGACGCGAAAGCTCTCGCGGAAAAACTCAGGGAGCTGAAGGAGGAGGCGGACGACGAGGACGCCGCACTCGTCAGAAAGGCGTTCTTCCGCACGATCATGTCGTTCACGAGGCAACTGATGATAAGCGGGCGTCTGCCGCTTCATCAGGCGCTGCGCAATATCGAGGCCGTCGAAGAAGCCTATAGGCAGTGCGATCGCTCGATGAACGAAGAGGCGGTTCTTTCGTTCATGACTGACAGGATGGTGTTCGCGTGACGTTCGCTCTTTCCACGAACTGGTGCAACCGCCGTCTCGTCGACGCCGCAGCCATCGTCGACGAAGCGCTCGAGCTCGGTTTTGACGCGATAGAGCTCGGATATAGAACCGACGAGTCGCAGGCGAAGGATTTCGCGGCGCTCGCTTCCCGCGTGAAGATTTCAAGCGTCCACGCCTTCTGCCCCGTGCCCATATCGGCGCCTTACGCGCATCCGGAACTTTATTCTCTCGCTTCCGCCGACGCCGAGGCGCGTTCGCTCGCCGTTTTGATGGCGAAGAGGTCGATCGAAACGGCGGCGCAGACGGGTGCCGACACGCTTGTCGTGCACGCGGGGCGCGTTCCGTTTTCGTCCTTTCTGTCGCCGCTCGATTCGGCGACGCTGAAAACAGCTCTGACCGCCGCCGGCGGTGATATCCGCGATCGCGGGTACATGAAAAGGCTTTCGCTGGCTAAGAAACGCCGCGCGGGGCGCGCGGCCGGGACGCGTAAAGCCTTCAAGGCGGCTTTTTTTGAGCTGCTGCCGTGTCTTGAAAAGAATTCGGTGACGCTTGCTCTGGAGAATCTGCCGTATCTGGAGGCTTTCCCCGACGAGGAGGAAATGGCGTCTCTTCTCGAAGAGTTCAAAGGCGCTCCGCTCGCGTCGTGGTTCGATACGGGGCATCACGCGATCAGGTGTTCATGCGGATGGTTGAGGCCCGGGAGCCGTTTTGCCGTCGAAATCCCTCACCGCGGTCTTCATCTCAACGACGTCGCCGGTTTGAACGACGATCACTTCGAGCCCGGCGGCGGCAAGGTTGACTTCGCGGCGCTGAAGATGATGGCGGAAAAAGCCGGGCGCATAGTCTTCGAGCCCTCGCCTTCGGTCCCGCGCGAGGCGCTCGCCGCGTCGCTCGCGCATATCCGCGCGCTTTGGGCGTGAGCGCATCACGCCGCTTTTTCGTCATGTCGGAAATTCGATTGAGAAAACAGATCCGTGCGGGCGCGCCGCATCGCACTTGGCATCGCCTCCGTGAAGGCGTGCGGTTTGTCTGACTATGGCAAGTCCGAGCCCGGAGCCGCCCGTATCGGCGGAACGCGAGGAGTCCGCTCGGAAGAATCTCTCGAAGACGCGTTCGCGGAATTCCGCGGGTATTCCCTTGCCGTCGTCGCGCACTTCTATCACGATGTCCGATCCTTCGCGCCTGACGGCGGCCGACACGGTGCGCGCTCCGGAATGTGCGATCGCGTTCGCCAAAAGGTTTGAAATCGCTCTGTAAAGCATCGCAGGGTCGCACCGCGCGGTCACGGATCGGGAGGAGCGGTCCTCAAGGGTCATGCCTGCCCGCACGGCCTGCGGCGTGAAGCTTTTCAAGCAGTCGCGGAGCGTTTCCGTAACGTCTGCGGTGATGAAGTCCTTTTTGATGTCTTCGGAAAAGCGTTCCATCCCGGAAAGTGAGAGGATGTCCTTCGCCAGATTGTCGAGGCGCAGCGCCTCCTTGCAGATCATGGCGAGCGTTTCGCGTTTCGTTTCTTCGGGCAGCGGTATGTCAGAAGCGAGAAGTTCCGCAGCGCCGGTGATGCCCGCGAGAGGGGTTTTCAGTTCGTGGGAGATGTCGGCGATGAAATCCCGCCGGAATTTTTCAAGTCGCGTCAGTTCGCCGATCCTGACACGTTGACGATAAGTGACGACGAAGAAGAGCATGACCGCCGCCGCTCCGGCGAGCGCCGCAAGCACGAATCCCGCGACGGCGCGGTTGAACGGCCGCGCGACCCGTTCTTTTGTTATTCCGACTCTGATGCGGTGTGATGGGCGTTCGACGCTTTCGCAAATGTATTTATCAAGTTCTTCTTTCGGCAGAGAATCGTATACGGTGCCGCCGAGATTGCTGAAGACGGACAGTTTCACACCGTCGCGGCCGCACAAGTCGGCGAATTCGCGGATTTTTCTGAAGTCGTCCGTTTTCAGGGGTTCCTCGAGGGTCGTCGCCGCGAGTTCGGCGCGCGCTTTCAGGTCTCTTTTCGCCCATGTTTCCACGGCTTCGCGGAACGCGTCGAACTGACCCGTGAATGCGATCATGAAAACGGCAAACGCCAGAAGCGAAAGTGCGGCCGGTATGTATGAGATGTTTTTCTTCATTTAGATCGCCCTGTATCCGATGCCTCGTACCGTTTCGATGTGAGACGCCCATCGTCCGAGTTTTTTTCTCAGGCCGGCGATCTGCACGTCGACGGTGCGCTCTCCGTCGCCGCCTCCGGCCGCGTCGGCGAGCTGTTTTCGCGTGTATACGCGCCCGGGATGCGATGTGAATTTGGAAAGAATGATCCATTCGGTGCGCGTCAGAGAAAGCGTTTGGCCATCGAGTTTCGCCAAGCGGGAAGATCCGTCCACGGACAATCCGTCGAATTCTTTCCCGGCCGAGGACTCCGTTCTGCGCTTTACGGCCGAAATCCGCGCGAGAAGCACCGAACGGGAGAACGGTTTCGTCACGTAGTCGTCGGCGCCCGCATCCAACCCCGCAACGATGTCTTCGGATTCGCTTTTCGCCGTAAGCATGATGACGCCTGTGGATGAAAGGTCGGGGTCGGCTCTGATTTTCCGGCAGATGGAAGTTCCGTCAAGACCCGGAAGCATCAAGTCAAGCAACGTCACGTCGGGGCGTTCTCGGCGTAGCAGGTCGAGAGCCCGGCCGCCGTCTCCCGTCGAAACGACGGAAGCGGCGCCCGACGCCGAAAGAGTGATTTCGAGGAGTCTGCGTATCGTCGCGTCGTCTTCTACCACGGCGATTTTGAGACCCAGAAGCCGATTGTCTGATCCGTTGCTCATCGGCGACAATTATATCAAAGAATTCGAGGGTTATGGCGTGAGTTTGTCTTCGGGGCGTTCTGGCGAGTTGCATTTTCGGGGCATATTCGGTATAATATGCAACAAATTTTTTCACTTAGAGAAGAAAGAAGAGGTAGAAAAATGGGTACAGGTCGTACACTCCGCAAGGAATCGCATGTCCGTCCGTGCAAGACGCCCGCCGGCAAGGCGCACAAGAGTGCGGCGCAGCGTCGCCGTCTCGTCAAGTTCGGCATGGCCGAAGAGGACGTCAAGGCGATGGGCGATGAAGACGTCCGCGTCTTGGTGCAGCGCCCGACGGTCGTCAAGAAGCTCGTCGCCAAAAAGGCGAAGTGAAATGACTAAAGTCAGCTGTTCGATAAACGAACAGTACGTGAATCCCCTCTTCGAGGTTTTCGACGGAGGGGACTTCATTTTGTCGTCGTTCCGCGATGTGGAAAAGCCGCTGACCGAAATGCGTGTCTTCACCAAAAGCGCGGACGACGAAACGATAGCCGACGTGAAACGACGTCTTGAAGAGGCTCTTTCGATCGTCGGCGCGGGGGGATGCCCGATGTCGGTCGAGAACATCCCCGACGAAGACTGGAAGCTCGCCTACCGCCGCCATTTCAAGACGGAGCTCGTAAGCCCCAGAATTCTAGTCCAGCCCGAGTGGGAAGATCTCGCCGTCATCAGGTTCGATCCCGGCATGGCCTTCGGCACAGGCAAGCACGAGACGACGAAGGCGTGTTTGCGGTACATCGACGAATGCGCGAAGGACGGCGGCTCGTTTCTTGACATGGGCTGCGGCAGCGGAATCCTTTCGATAGCCGCCGCAAAGCTCGGGTATGAAAACGTGACGGCTTTCGACGTTGATCAGGAGGCCGTGGACGCGACGGAGGAGAACAGCGCCAAGAACGGCGTGCGCGTCGAATGCTTCAGATACGCTCTCGGCTCGACGGTGAAAAGAGCTCTCCCGAAAGCGGATCTCGTCGCCGCCAACATACTCGGGCCGCTTCTTATCCGTTTCGCCGACGAGATCTGCGCTTCGGTCTCCAGACGCATAATAATATCCGGGATTCTGACGGAGCTTTATCCTGAAGTGCTCGCCGCGTTCGAGGCGCGTTCGCTCAAGGAAGTGTCGCGCAAGACGATAGGCGAGTGGACGACGGGGCTTCTCGAAAGGTGAAAATGGAACGCGCGCTTGTATTGACCGATGGCAAGGCGGGGCACGAAAACCAGTCGAAGGCGCTCGTGCGCGCGCTTGGCCTCGAATGTGTTTTCGCGAGCGTCGGATACAGGTCGAAGTTCCATAAGGCTCTCAGCTATGCGTTCGATTTTTTCGGCATCCGCTCGGCGTCGCTTTTCAAGGTGACGGATCTGCCCGAAGATTTCAAGATCGTCGTCGGCACCGGTTCGGGCGTTTTCTACGCCGTAAAAACCGTCGCGCGCCGCGCCAGAGTCAGATCAGCCGTCGTTCTGTATCCGCGCGGATACGATCTTTCGTCGTTCGACTGCATTCTGGCGCCGATTTTCGACAGACCCGGGAAGCGGGAAAACGTGATACCCGTGCCCGCGAATCTCGTCGCCGCCGACGCGCGTCACTATGAAGAGGGCGTCAAGGCGTTCGAAGCGCGCCATGTGCGCTCGAAGCGCGCCGTCGCCGTGATCGTCGGCGGGCCGAACAGGTGTTCGGCGATGACGCCGGAGTGGATGAAGCGGGAACTCGACGCCGTCTTTTCCGAAAACGAAGGCTGCGAATTCTGGGTGACGACGTCAAGACGAACGCCCCCGGAGGTCGAGGCTCTCGTTGATTCGTACCCGTTCGATTACAAACTCATATATTCGCGGGACCGTTTCAATCCGATCCCCGCGTTCGTCGCTCTCGCCGACGCTCTTTACGTCACCGCCGAGTCGACGGGAATGCTGTCTGAGGCGTGCACGTTCGGAACGGCCGAGGTTTTCGCTCTCGACAATCTCAAGAAGGGCAGACACAAGTTCCGGGCGTTCATCGACAACCTGCGGGAAGGCGGGTACCTGAACGGCAGGCGCAAGATCGATCTTTCGGCGGAATTCGCGAAAGCGAAAAAACTTCTGGGCATAACCTGAAAGGAGCGGCAAGATGACGACGTTCGAAAAACTGGTGAACCTGATCCGCGAGACGAGCTCGAGTCTCGGCGAGGACGTCGAAAAGGCATTGCGCCGCCAACTCAGGGCGGAGCGTGCGGCCGGCAACGCCGCGGCCGTCTTGAATCTCTCGACGATTCTCGAAAACGTCGCGCTCGCCAGAAAACGCGGCACTCCTCTCTGTCAGGATACAGGCACTCTCACATTCTTCGTCGACATCTCCATCAGACGCCGCGTCACGGTGAAGCTTCTGCGGAAGGCCGTCGCCGAAGCGACGCGTCTTGGATATCTCAGAAAGAACACGATAGATTCCGTCACGGGGAAGAGTTTCGACGACAACTGCGCCGAGGGCGCGCCGGTCGTCCACTACGTTGAAGGCGCGGGGCGCGGTGAAGTCACGCTTCTCATGAAGGGCGGCGGCAGCGAGAACATGTCGCGCCAGTACTCCCTCCCCGATGCCGCGCTCGGCGCGGGGCGCGACATGGAGGGCGTTAGAAAGTGCATTCTCGACGCTGTCGTCAGGACGCAGGGCTACGGCTGCGCTCCCGGTTTTCTTGGAGTGTGCATCGGCGGCGACAGGGCGACGGGGTATGAAGTCGCGAAGATGCAGCTTCTCAGGACTCTCGACGAGAAGGGCGGCGAATTCGTCGCGCTCGAAAAAAGGATTCTCAAAGAAGCCAACTCCCTCGGCATCGGCCCGATGGGGCTCGGCGGCAAGACGACGCTTCTCGGAGTGAAGATCGCTTCGCGCACGCGTCTGCCGGCGAGTTTTTTCGTGACGGTGGCGTATCTTTGCTGGGCGGCGAGAAGAAGGACGGTGACGATATGACGAAGCTCGTTTATCCATTTACCGAAAAGGCCGTGCGCTCTTTGAAGGCGGGAGAGGCCGTTTCGATATCGGGTCGCGTCTATACAGGGCGTGACAAACTCCACAAATACTTCGCCGACGGAGGCGAACCCGACGTGGATTTTCGCGACGGAGCGCTTTATCACTGCGGGCCTGTGATCGTTAAAGACGCGGACGGAGAGTGGCGTGTCATGGCCGCCGGCCCCACGACGAGCGTGAGGGAAAATCCCTACGAGCCCGCTTTCATCGAGAAGACGGGCGTTCGGGTGATAATCGGCAAGGGAGGCATGGACAAAGCGACGCTTGACGCCATGAGGCGCTGCGGCGCCGTCTACATACAGGCGGTTGGCGGGGCGGCGGCCGTAATAGCGGCTGCGGTGAAGCGCGTCGCGGGCGTGTCGCATCTCGAAGAGTTCGGCGCCGCCGAGGCTGTGTGGCATTTCGATGTCGAAAATATGACGGGCGTCGTCGCCATGGATTCGCACGGCGTGAATCTCTTCGACGACGTGCGCGCGAAATCCGAAAAGGCCTTGTCTCGCATCGTATGAAGAGCGAAAGACAGCAGAGATCGAGCTGGTCGGGCCAGCTGGCGTTCGTGCTCGCGGCATCGGCGTCGGCGATAGGTCTCGGCAACCTCTGGCGCTTTCCCTATCTGGCGGCGAAATACGGCGGAGGCGTTTTCATCGCCGTTTATCTTCTTCTTTCGCTGACGCTCGGTTTCACGCTGCTCGTCACCGAAATCGCGCTCGGCAGATATTCGCGTCAGAGCCAGCTGACGGCGTTCAGGCGTCTGGGGCACGACAGATGGAATTTCCTCGGGCTTCTCGCGACGATCGTGCCGCTTGTCATACTTCCGTATTACAACGTCATCGGCGGATGGGTCGTCAAATATTTCGTCGCGTACGTCAAATGCGCGTTTTCGCTCGGGACGTTTCCCGCCGATTCCGACGCTTTCTTCCGGTCTTTCATTTCTGCTCCGTGGGAGCCTTTCGTCTGCATGACGGTCTTCACTGTTTTCGTCTCGCTCGTCATTCTTCTCGGCGTCAAGAACGGAATCGAGAAATCGAATCTCGTCATGATGCCCGTTCTTTTCGTGATGGCCGTCGGCATCGCGATTTACGTCGCGACGCGCCCCGGGGCGGGGGCGGGCATACGCTATTATCTCGTGCCGGATTTTTCCGGGTGCGACAATTTCGGCAAGGTGATTCTCGGGGCGATGGGACAGATGTTCTATTCGCTTTCGCTCGCGATGGGCATCATGATCACGTACGGCAGCTACATGCGCCGGCAGAATTCGATCGCGGCCTCGTCGGTGCGCATCGTTGCGGCCGACACGTTCGTCGCCGTTCTTTCGGGCTTCATGATCATTCCGGTCGTCGTTATCTTCGCTTCCGCCTCGGGAGATGGAGGCAAGGTCGCGATAGAGGCGGGGCCCGGCCTCATGTTCGAGACTCTGCCGAAGGTCTTTTCCTCTCTCGGCGCGGCAGGGCCGTTCGTGGGGCTTGTCTTCTTCACGCTCGTTCTCTTCGCCGCGCTCACGAGTTCGATATCGATGAGCGAGGCGTGCGTCGCCTCCGTCTGCGATTTCTTCAAGACGGGCCGCAAAACCTCGACGGGCGTCATAACCGTCTGGGCGGTCTTTTTGGGGTCCGTCTCCGCGTTCGGGTATGGACGTTGGGAGAGTTTCAGGCCGTTCGGGATGCACGCGCTCGATTTCTTCGACTTTTCGATGAATTCCGTTCTGATGCCGATAGTCGCGGCGCTGACGTGCGTTTTCGTCGGATGGGTTCTGACGCCCAAGCGCATTCTCGCGGAATGTTCGCGACATGGCGGCGGCACCGCGTTCAGGTGTTTTTACGTCGTGATGGTCAAGTATTTCGCGCCGGTCTTGGTTTTGGCGATTCTCGTCTCGGAAATATGCCGCTTCTTCGGTGTCGGCGGCTGGACGATATGAAAGAAGTTCGGCTGACGATGGCGGCGGTGGCGCTCGGCTCCAACATCGAGCCGCGCCGCGAATATCTCGAAAAGGCTCTCGCGAGACTCGGCGCGCTCGAAGGGACGCGCCTTGTGGCCGCGAGTCCCGTTATTGAGACCGAACCGGTCGACGTTCCCGAGGAATTCAAAAATCTCCTGTTTCTGAATCAGGTGGCTCTCTTTGAAACCGCCTTGGGGGCGTATGAATTCTCGCGGGCGATGCACGCGATAGAAGACGATCTCGGACGGGTCCGCGGAGCCGTTCGAAACGCTCCGCGGACGATAGACATCGATCTCGTGGATTTCGGCGGCATGGTTTCGCGCGACCCGGAGCTGACGCTCCCGCATCCGCGCTGGCGCGAGCGTGATTTCGTGCGGCTCCCCCTGATGAAGCTTTACGGCAGGAGCCTTGGCGAACTTGGAATGTCAGAGGCCGAAAAACGCGGCACCCTGCCCGCGGAATCATAAATGCCGCGGAACGGTTTTTTGTTTTTTTCCGCTGAAATATTCCCGGGAATCCTGCGCAATGACGGGCGAAAGGAGTATGAGCGCAATCAGGTTCGGCAGCGCCATCAGCCCGTTCATTATGTCTGCGATGCCCCATACGGCTGAGACGGTGAGATACGGTCCGACGAACACCATCGCCACATAGCAGAGCCGGAATGCCATTACCGTTCTGCGCCGTTGCGTGCCGATTAAGTATTCGA
The DNA here is from genome assembly GCA_045537795.1 of Kiritimatiellia bacterium. Taxonomy (GTDB): domain Bacteria; phylum Verrucomicrobiota; class Kiritimatiellia; order RFP12; family UBA1067; genus UBA1067. The sequence goes on from JAZSQE010000050.1 coordinate 18,918, forward strand.
GGCACTTTTCGGAATAGTAATTCCAGCCGAGAATCGTGGTGAATGCGAAGAAGGAGAGTGAAACCGTCACCATCAGAGACGCGATCGTGTTGCCGCAAGGACCGATGAAGGTCAGACCGCGCCTGAAGGCCTCGATGGTGATGTCCACTCCCTGCAGGCCGAGAGAAGGCTCCCATGCTCCCGAGAGGACTATCACCATACCGGTCATAAAACAGATTATGATGGTATCGATAAACGTCCCGGTCATGCAGACCAGTCCCTGCCGCACAGGTTCGTTCGTTTTAGCCGCCGCCGCCGCTATCGGCGCGGATCCAAGCCCTGCTTCATTCGAGAAAATCCCGCGGGCGATGCCTTTTTGCATGGTTACGAAAATTGTGCCCACCGCCCCTCCGGTGACCGCCTGCGGATTGAAGGCGGCTTCGATTATCGTCGAAATCGCGCGAGGGATGTCTTTGATGTTCAACAGAAGGACCAGAATGCAGGAAGAGATGTAAAACAACGCCATGAAGGGAACTATCACCGAGGAAACCTTTGCGATGCGCTGAAGGCCGCCGAGAATAACCAACGCGACGGAAATCGTTACGAGAAGCCCGGTGATTACGATGGGAAGCGGGTAGCCTACCCCGAAAACCGATACGCATCCCAAACCGCCGCCGCATTCGGCAGAGAGAAAGTTTTTCACCGCCGAAGTTATGCCGTGCACCTGCGCAAGCGTGCCTATGCCGAGCAGTCCGGCTCCGATTCCAAACGCGGCGAATGCGACCGCGAGTGGCTTCCATCTGCGGCCAAGCCCTTTTTCGATGTAATGAAACGGCCCGCCGAGCACTTTCCCCGAAGGTGTCACTTCACGATATTTGACCGCCAGAAGCCCTTCGGCATATTTTGTCGCCATGCCGAAAAATGCGGCGACTTCCATCCAGAAAAGAGCTCCGGGGCCGCCGGTGCCGATCGCTGTCGCCACTCCTACGATGTTGCCGGTTCCGATGGTTGCCGACAGAGCGGTGCACAGCGAACCGAACGCGGAGATTTCGCCGTGCGAGCCGTTTTCGACATGAAAGATGTTTCGGAACGCCGAGCCGAGATTTAAAATGTGCCTGAAGCGCAGCAGTATGGTAAGAAGAATACCGGTTGCAAGAATGCCGATGATAAGCGGCACTCCCCATACCCAGTTGTCAATGTTGTCGACCCACAAGTTCAAGAAGTCGAGCCAGATCCTGTTTTTAGCCATTTCGGAATCCTTGATTAACGATTTGTGGTATTATACCATACTTGTCCCAAAAGGAGATAAGTGATGGAAAATCGCGATAAGCGCGGCGGTTTCCTGGCGGTTTTGCAAGATGAGAATTTTATGCGGAAAATTCAACGGGGATGGAAAAGGCCCGAATGGAGGGGAAAAGCGGAAAGTAGGCGCAAGGACCGATGTTTTGGTATAATATTACCCTTGAAGTAATCAGCAAAAGAGGAAAGGAGGGAATAATGTTCGACGCCAAATGGTTGAAGGCGAAGGCCGACATGGTCCGCAAGGCGGACGCGATCGATCCGGAACTGTACAGAAAGTACAATGTCAAGAGGGGGCTTCGCAACGCGGACGGAACCGGCGTTCTCGTGGGGCTTACCACTATCGGAAACGTGCACGGCTACGTCATGGACGAAGGCGAAAGGCGCGCGATTCCGGGAGAACTTTACTACCGCGGAATCAACGTAAAGGACATTGTCGCGGCCGACAAGCGCGAGCACCGCTTCGGGTACGAGGAGACGGCTTATCTGCTGCTGTTCGGGAATCTCCCTAACGCGCGCGAACTCGTCGAGTGGAAGAACATGCTCGGGCATTACCGCAGACTGTCGGACGGATTCAAGGAAAACGCCATAATGCTCAATCCCTCGAAGGATATAATGAACGCCATAGCGAGGGCGATTCTCTTCGCATATGCGTTCGACGAGGGCGACTCCCCGAACGACATTTCGATCGAGAGGTGCCTTTCGCAGTCCATCGAGATGATCGCCGCCATCCCGACTATCGCGGCCTACGCGTATCAGGCCAAGGCCCACTATCACAAGGGCGCTTCGCTCATGATCCGCAATCCCGACCCGAAGAAGTCGACGGCGGAGAACTTTCTCGCGCTTATCCGCGAAGACGGCCGCGTCACGAAGATCGAGGCCGAGACGCTCGATCTTTCGCTTGTTCTCCACGCCGAGCACGGCGGAGGCAACAACTCGTCGTTCACGACGCACGTCGTCACCTCGTCGCTGACCGACATATATTCCTCCCTCGCGGCCTCGGTGCTTTCGCTCAAGGGTTCGCGCCACGGAGGCGCCAATCTGCGCGTGATGCGACAGATGCGCGAGATGAAGGAGAACATAAAGAACTGGGCCGACGAAAAGGAAGTGAAGGCGTACCTCGAAAAGATCGCCGACCGCAAGGCGGGCGACCGTTCGGGTCTCATCTACGGTCTCGGCCACGCCGTTTACACGATCAGCGATCCGCGCGCGCAGATGCTCAAGTCCAAGGCCGAACGCCTCGCCCGGGAGAAAGGCCGCGAGGACGAGATGCGGCTTTACGAGCTTGTCGAGAAAATCGGCCCCGCCGTCATCAAAGCGCGTCATCCGCGCGCCGAAGATGTTTGCGCGAACGTCGATCTGTATTCCGGTCTCGTCTACGACATGCTGTGTATTCCGAAAGATCTCTACACGCCGCTTTTCGCCGTCGCCAGATGTGTCAGCTGGTGCGCCCACCGCATGGAAGAACTGATAAACGCAGGGCCCATCATCCGGCCCGCGTACAAACCGATTTTCCGGCCGCGCGAATACGTGCCGCTGGCGAAGCGCGGTTGAGAGGCGGCCGTTTTACGGAGAGCCGGCAGTGGCGGGCGGGATAACCGAGGCGGTCATCGACGAAATCAAAGCGAGGGTCGAGATGTCGGACCTCATTTCGTCGTACGGCGTCGCGGTGCGCACGGCGGGCTCTTCCAAAAAGGCGTGCTGCCCGTTCCACAACGAAAAGACCCCCAGTTTCGTAATCAACGATTCGAAGGGGTTTTACCACTGCTTCGGCTGCGGCGAATCGGGAGACGCTATAAAATTCGTCCAGAAGATGGACGGCCTCACGTTCGTCGAAGCCGTGAAGAAACTCGCCGATCAGTGCGGCATCGCGATAGAGTCGAGGGAAGATCCGGAGGCGTCGAAAAGGAAACGCCTTTACGCGCTCATGGCGGAGCTCGCGCAGTTCTACCGCCGCTGTCTTCTGAAGACGAGAGAGGCCGAAGCGGCGCGCGAATATCTGAAAAGCCGCGATCTCGGTGAAGACGTGCAGGAGGCGTTTCTCATAGGGTATGCGCCGAGGGGAATCGCCAATATCCTCAAATGGGCCGAGAAGTACGGCTACGGCATCGACGAGCTCGCGGCGGCCGGCGTCGTCAAGCCGCCGGAGAGGGAGGGTGACAGAGGCTATCATCGCTTCGGCGGCAGACTCATGTTTAGCGTCAGGGACAAGCGAGGGCGCGTCGTCGCGTTTTCGGGCCGTCAGCTCGTGGCCGACAAAAAATCGGGCAAGTATGTCAATTCCCCCGAGACGGCGATATTCAAAAAGTCGAACGTCCTTTTCGGCTTCGACCGCGCGGCGGGCAACATCGTCAAGAGCCCCCACCGCGAAGCGATCGTCTGCGAAGGACAGATAGACACGATAAGACTTCACGCGTGCGGTTTTCCCGTGGCGGTCGCTTCGCAGGGAACGGCGTTCACCGAAACCCACGTCGAGATGCTCAGGAAAGCCGCCGATCAGGTCGTGCTCGTTTTCGACGACGACGCGGCAGGGCGCAAGGCGACTATACGCACGGCGAGACTTTTTCTCGCGGCGGAGACTCCCGTCCGGGTCGTCACGCTGCCCGGAGGGGAAGACCCCGATTCGTTTCTGCGCCGGTACGGGGCGGAGAAGTTTTCGGCGCTGCTGGAAAACGCCGAGTCGATAATAGCGTTCCAGATGCGTGCGGAGCGCGCCAAGGAGCGCGATGCGGGTTCGCTCGACGCCATCGCGCGCGTTTCGAAGGCCGTCATCGCGACGATCGCCGAGTCGAAGAGCGCGGTTCTCAGGGCGGGCATGGTCAACGAGGCGGCGAAACTTCTTTCTCTTCCCGCGGCGGCTCTCGCCGACGAGCTCGAAAAAGCCCTTTCGGCGCGCGCCGCAGGGCAGCGCCGTCACGCTCCGGCGCCGCAGGGCGCGGATGATCCCGCCGCAGGTTTTTCCGACGGAGAAGACCCCGCAGAGGACTTTTCCGGCGACGGGAAGGAGGACGCTTTCTCCGGAGATGATGCCGCCTGCGCCGTCGCGCCGCCCCCGCGCGAGTTCGCGTTCTGCGAGTTCCTCCTCGCCAACGAATATGACGCGACGCTCGACGCGATGGCGGGCGAGTTTCTTCCTGAAGAGGTGTTCTCGCACGATTTCACGAGGCGCTTCGTCGGCGCATGGCGCACCGAGATCGTCACCGGCGAAGACGTGATGGCTCCGTGGAGCGCGAAGCTTCCGCCGCGCGAGCGCGGCTGGTTCGAAGCGATTCTCCTCGGCCAGTCGAAGGCGGGAGAGAGCGCTCTTTCCGCGACGGATATCATGCAGGATTTCATCCGCTCGCTCTGGGCGGACCGGCTCAGGCGGCTGAGAGGGTCGATGCCGGCGCAGGGCGACGCCGCGGCCGATCTCGAAAGAATGAAGATTTCGATGGACTTGAAGCGCATCAATTCGGTAAAATGGCACACAGTGAAAGAACTCATAAGAGAATGGATCAAAGAAGGAGCCTGAACATGGACCTCAAAGAAGCGACAAACCGCATCGCCGCGCAGGCGGAACTCGTCAAACGCATCCGCGAAGAGACTTCGCGCGTCATCGTCGGGCAGGAGAAGCTCGTCGATCGTCTCATCCTCGCGCTTATCACCGGGGGGCACATCCTTCTCGAAGGCGTGCCCGGTCTGGCGAAGACCCTTTCGGTGAATACGCTCGCCAAGGTTCTCGGCCTTGATTTCAGCCGCATTTCGTTCACGCCCGATCTTCTGCCGGCCGATGTCGTCGGAACGATGGTCTATTCGCCGAAGACGGGCGAATTCACGCCGAAGAAAGGACCCGTCTTCACGAACCTTCTTCTCGCCGACGAAATCAACCGTGCGCCCGCGAAGGTGCAGTCGGCTCTCCTCGAGGCCATGCAGGAGCGTCAGGTGACGATCGGCGACGTGACGTACCGTCTGAACGATCCGTTCCTCGTTCTCGCGACGCAGAATCCGCTTGAGCAGGAGGGCACCTATCCTTTGCCTGAAGCGCAGGTCGACCGCTTTATGTTCAAGTGCCTCGTTTCGACTCCGTCGAAGGACGACGAAAGACGCATCATGCAGCGCTTCGCCGGCAACGACGCCGCGCCCGTCGCCGGCAACGTGTGTTCGGCGCAAGAGATAGCGACGCTGAGGGCGAGTATCGGAGAGGTCTACTGCGACGAAAAGGTCGCCGACTACATACTCGACATCGTTTTCAAGACGAGGGAAAAGAACGAGCACATCCAGAACGGCGCGAGTCCGCGCGCGACGCTCGCTCTCAATCTCGCGGCCCGCGGCAACGCCCTCATGCACGCTCGCGCCTACGCGACGCCGCAGGACGTCAAGGAGGTCGTGCACGATGTTCTCAGGCACCGCATCATCCTCACGTACGAGGCGGAGGCCGAGAACGTGACGGGCGATTCGGTCATCGACCGCATCCTCGACACCGTGCCCGTGCCGTGAGAAGGCGATCGTGCCGTTTCCTCGCGTTTGCGGTCCGTCCGCGCTGTCTCAAGCGATAAATATGATATAATAACGGAAAGGAGAAAACAAACTATGAAAGCGGAAAAACTCTTCACGTTCAAACGCGTGGCAGGCGCGCTTTTCGTCTCGCTCGCCGTGATGACGACTGCACTGCCGGTGTGTGCGGCGGCCGGAGCGTACGAGCCCGAGCAGTGGAACATTGACGCGAGAAAGAAATTCGCCGATCAGCGCTTCGGCATTTTCATCCATTGGGGTCTTTACGCTAATTACGCGCAGGGCGAGTGGTATCTCCAGCAGAGTCGGCTGGACGAGAAGGCGTATTCGCGCATGAAGGACGGTTTTTATCCTTCCAAATTCGATGCCAGAGAATGGGTGAAGGTCTTCAAGGACGCGGGCGCGAAATACGTGACTGTGACTTCGCGTCACCATGACGGATTTTCCCTCTGGCCGACCAAGGCCGATGACGGGTACAACATCATGAACACTCCGTTCAGGCGCGACATTCTCGGGGAACTCGCGGCGGCGTGCCGCGAAGCCGATCTGCAGCTCAATTTCTATTATTCGATCATGGACTGGCATCGCACGGATTATCCCGCGGGGACGGTCTCAAAGTACGTGCTCGGCAACCAGAAGGGCGATTACGATTCGTACAAGAAGTTCATGAAGGCGCAGATAACCGAGCTTATCGACTCCTACTCTCCCGGCAACATCTGGTTTGACGGCGAGTGGGACCATGCTGTATGCAACAAGGGGAAGTGGCATGACAATCTCGACTGGCATTTTGACGAGCTTTACGATCTGATCCATTCGAAGAAGGTTCTCGTCGCCAACAACAACCATCGTCCGATCAGGCCCAAAGAGGATATCCAGCTTTTCGAACGGGATCTTCCCGGTGAACACAAAACGGGGTTCTCGAAGAATCAGACGATTGCCGACGACCGTCCGATCGAGCAGTGCGACGTCATCCAGAAGGGCGTATGGGGCTATCGCATAGGAGAGAAGTCCTTCCGCACTCCGCAGGAGGTGTGCACGATGATCTGCCGAGCCGCGGCCAAGAACACCAATCTGCTCATGAACATCGGTCCCGACGGTTCGGGGCGCCTCCCTGAGAAGGCCGTCGAGGTGATGGCGGAAGTCGGCAAATGGATGAAAGCCAACGGTGATGCCATATACGACACGCGCGGCGCGGGTATTGTGAAGGACAAGGACGGCGTCGAAATCCTCAAGACGAAGAAGGACGGGCGCGTCTTCACGATCAAAGCGCTGCCCGGCAAATATCCCGAAGTCCTGCGCACCGTCTCCGGCGGCAACACGCCCTGACGCCGTCTGCGTGACGCATCGATTTCAATGTTCAGCCGAAAGGAAACTACCGATGAAAAAAACGATGATGATCGCGGCGATATTGAGCGCGTGGGTGTCTCTGGGCGCCGATATGCCGGCAGCGACGCTTGACTTCGCGAAGGATGAAGCCGTGCGGCTTATGGGCAGAGTCGGCGTGAAATGCGCCGTCACTGTCGCGAGAGCACCCCTCTCGCTCGAAATCGCGCTTGACGCCAAGGGAGCGGCGCCTGCCGCGCCTTCGATCTCCGAGGTGGAGTTCGACGGCTACGCGCTTTCGGTCGGCCCCGGCGGCTACTGCGTCGCGGCGCGCTGCGAGAAGGGTGTTCTCAACGGTCTTTACGCGCTCGCCGAGCGTCTCGGCTTCGCGTTCGTGATGCCGGGCGACGACGGAGAATATGTCCCCGCGAAACTCAACAATCTCGGTGAAGGCGAGTGGACGGAGAATCCCCGATTCGAAAGGCGCGGGCTTTTCGCTTCGAGCGACAACACTGTCTTCACCGACCGCCAGTGGTATCACTTTCTCGCGAAGCTGCGCTTCAACGCGCTCTGCGCGCATGTTTCCGGCACCAAGGTCATCGAAGACTCTTTCGCGAGGCTCGTCGGGATGCGTCTTGAAGTCGGCGGTCACGGCATGAGCGCGTGTCTGCCGCGCGAACTTTTCGAGAAAGAACCTGAACTCTTCAGAATGTTCCAGCCCGAGGACTTCGCCGGCAAGCGCATGAAGGATTCGAACTTCTGCCCTTCTAATCCGAAGACCCGTCGCATAGTGAAGGAGAATTTCAAGAAACGGATCGCTTCGGCCATCAAGAACGGCTATCACGCCGTCCACGCCTGGGCCGATGATCTGCCCGCCGGCGGATGGTGCATGTGCTCGCGTTGCCGCGCTCTCACCGCTACCGATCAGGCGCAGTACGTGATGAATCTCGAAGCTCAGGCCGTGCGCGAGAGCGGTTCGTCGCTTCGCGTCCCCGCGATCGCCTATCACGACACGATGTTTCCGTCTTACACGATCGCCCCCGATCCGCTGTGCTTCCTGCTTTTCGCGCCGCGCGAGCGCTGCTACGCGCACGCTCTCGACGATCCTTCCTGCGCGCTCAACCGTCATTATTTCAAGGCGCTCGAGGAGTGGACGGCCCGCTACAGGGGCATTGACGATTCCCATACGTTCGAATACTACAACGACAAGATTCTTTACCGCGGCCACACGCCGTATCTGCCGGAGACGATCATCGGCGACGGCGACGTCTACGAGAAGGCGGGCATCGAAGCGTGGATGTCGCTGCAGGTCGGCGGCGAACTGCTCGCCCCCGACTGGAATATGCTCACCCACGCGATCGTCGCCTGGGAGAGCGGTCACACGCGCGATTCGATGACGCGCCGTCTCGCCGGCATGCTCTCTGGCCGCGACGGCGACTGGGAGTCGTGGTACCGCTATCTCGATCGCCGCGCTTCGGCGTACCGTTCGTCGTTCAGTGTCTGCGACATTCCAACGAACCTTTATTTCGACTACCGCTTCATGCCGGAGCGCCCGAGCGCGAACGGCGGCGCGAAGCTCGTCGAACAGCAGCGCCTCGGCGCCGAAATCCTCGTGGGGGCTCTCGATTCGCTCAAACGCGACTCGAAGTCGATGAAGGGTTTCGGCGCGCGCATAGCCGAACTCGAAATCAAACGCTGCGCGTTCGAAAAGACCGATCTTCAGGCGATGGCCGAGCACCAGCGCGGGCTCAACGCTATCGGCGATTACTGGAACGGCGCTGGCGACGACGCCTTGCGCACGGCCCTCAGATACCTTGAAAACGCCGTGAAGATGCTCGAGATCGCGAGCAAGGAGTGCGACGCGCACCGCGCGAAAAACAGCAAGCAGTATTACAACGGCTTCGTCAAGGGCTGGACGGTTCCCGAAATCAGGAATAAAATCAGGGTTTATTCCGCCGAATTCAACAAGGAAGAAGCGAAATGAAAAAACACATTGCATTCTCGTTCGTCGCGGCGATCGCCGCGGTCGCGCTTTACGGCGACAACGCCAAGAAGATGGATAAAGACTCCATCATAAACGGCGTGCACGGCTATATGCCGGCCAACTACGTGCAGCCGACGGAAGAAGCGGTTCTAAAACGTCTGGAATGGTTCAAGGACCAGAAGCTCGCGCTCATGATGCATTGGGGCATCTATTCGCAGACGGGCAACATCGAGAGCTGGCCGCTCAGCGATGGTGACGCGACCTGGTCGCGCTCGTACATCGACTGGATCGACGACGCAGAGGAATTCAAGGCGCAGTACTGGAGACTGGCTACGTCGTTCAACCCTGTGCGCTTCCGTCCAGATGTGTGGGCTTCGCTCGCCCAGCAGAACGGTTTCAGATATCTTGTCTTCACTACGAAGCATCATGACGGGTTCTGCCTCTTCGATTCGAGATATTCGAAGTTCAAGGTGACTTCGCCCGAGTGTCCGTTCTCTAAAAACCCGAAGGCGAATATCGTCAAGCACGTTTTCGACGCTTTCCGCGAGAAGGGTTTGGGGATCGCCGCCTATTTCTCGAAGCCCGACTGGAGCCATCCCGATTACTGGGAGAACCGCGGCCTCGGGTACAAGACGGACCGCATGCCCAGCTACGACGTCAAGAAGGAGCCGGCGCGCTGGGAGCGCTTCGTGCAGTTCACGAAGAACCAGATTCTCGAACTCGTCAACGACTACGGTCCAATCGACGCGATCTGGCTCGACGGCGGGCAGGTTCAGCGCAAATGCGGTCTCGACATCCGCATCGAGGAGATCATCGCCGAGGCGCGCAAGACGACCCCGGGGCTTATCTCCGTCGACCGCACCGCAGGCGGCACGTGCGAGAACGTCATCACGCCCGAGCAGACCGTTCCGCCGAAACCTCTCGCCGTGCCGTGGGAGAGCTGCGTGACGATGGGTACCGGCTTCTCGTACCGCTTCGATGACGTCTACAAATCGTCTCGCGAGCTCATCCATCTGCTCATCGACATCGTCGCCAAGGGCGGCAACCTCGCCCTCAACGTCGCGCCCGGCCCCGACGGCCGCCTGCCGCGTGAGGCGATCTCGCGCATGAAGGCGATGGGCGCGTGGCTCTCGAACAACGGCGAAGCCATCTACGGTACGCGCCCCGTTGCGCCATATCGCGTCGGCAGCTGGGCGTTCACGAAGAAGAAAAACACCATCTATGCCATTCAAATGTGGACCGACAAGGCGTACGGAGTGCGCGGGATGCGCTGTCCCCTCGCCGAACCGCAGCGCGTGGGCTGCGTCAAGCACCTCGCCACTGGCACGGTCCTGCCGTTCACCGTCGAGGGCAAGGAAGTATGCTTCACGATTCCCGCGGACATCTTCCCGGACGATTACGCCGACGCTTTCGAGATTACCGAGATATCCACCGAGAGGCGCGACTCGACGCTCTACTTCTTCGACGGCGTCGTCGGCGGCTCGAAGGGTTGGAACCTCGTGCGCAGCGAGAAGGGTAAGGTCGTATACATTCCGTTTGAAGGCTACTACGAATCGAAGGGCGGGCGCATCGAATCGGAGAAGTTCGATTTCAAGGGCGCGAAGTTCGGTATGATGTCGTTTTCCGCCAAGGCTGTCGCGGACGGGTACTGGTGGCTCGATCTCTATGACGCCGAAGGCAAGCTTCTGCCTGACATCAACAGTCGCCTTCACAAATCCGAGACGTGGCGCGAATATTCCGTAGTCGTACCCATCTCCAAATCGGCCGTGCAGGGTCAGATCGCTTTCGTCTGCGATAAGGGCGTTTCTGTAAAGGACGTGTGCTTCGACGCGATAACCGTCTCCGAGGCGGGGGCGTGGTGCGACAAACTTTATTCGAAGCTGCCGAAAATCAATCTCGACGCGCCCGCTTCGTCGTGGGACAAACTCCCGAAGTCGAAGGAGAAGCTTCTCTCGGGTAAGCCTCTCAAGGTCGTTCTTCTCGGTGATTCGATAATGAACGACACGTACTGCGGCAACTTTTCCGCTCTCGTCCAGCGCGAGTTCCCGAACGTCGAATTTGTTATTTCGGTGCGCGGCTCCACCGGCTGCTGGTATTACCGCGATCCCAAGCACTTCGAGGAGTACGTGCTCAGGTACAAGCCCGATCTCGTGCTCGCAGGCGGCATCTCCAACGCCAACGGTACGTTTGTCACGGCCGAGCAGGACATGATCGACACGATCAACAACGCCAAGGCCGCCGGCATCGAAATCGGCATTGTCAGTCCGCCCCCGAGTTACGAATGGCGCCGCAAGCCCTCCGATTGCACCTGGGATGAAGACTTCATTTACACGGCCTGGTCGCCTTGGCTGCGCAAGGTCTGTTATTGGCAGCCCATGCGCCGCGACTACCAGCGCCGCGCCGTCGCGAAGACGGGCGTCGCGTACTGGGATGTCACGACCGCACCTGCGAACGCCATCGCCGCCTCGCGCAAACCGATCAACTGGTTCAAGCGCGACGCCGCCCACAACGACGACCGCGGCAAGCAGCTTATAGCGCGTGCGCTTTACGAATACTTCCGCGCGGCAAAGAAGTGATGTATAAGGAGTACGAACTCGCCGGAATCGAAACGATTGCACGCGGGGTCGCGGTGCGCGCGGGCAGAATACTGCTCTGCAGAGCCAAAGGCTCGCGCACGTCGTATCTCCCCGGCGGGCATATCGAGTTCGGCGAGAGCGGACGCGAAGCGCTCGCGAGGGAGATGAAGGAAGAGGCGGCGCTCGACGTGAAGGTCGGGCGCTTTCTCGGCGTCGTGGAGAATTCGTTCGAGCAGAACGGCCGTCCGCACGCCGAAATCAATCTCGTTTACGAAATGAGTCTCGGCGCGACGCAAGGCGAGGTCGTTTCCTCGGAGGACTGGATTGAATTTGAATGGCGCGACCTTGCCGATCTCAAGAGCGCCAACGTTCTGCCGGCGGCTTTCAACATACTTGCCGAGGATCCGTCGCACAGATTCGATTGCTGAAACACGCGACTGAAACTCCTTCGTCTCTCTCGTTTTCAAACTAACCCTTAACCGCCAGCCAGCAGGTATAACCGATGTAGATGGCGAGCAGGACACAACCTTCTCTCCTGCTTATGCGATGGCCCGTTTTCATGATGGGCCAAAGAATAACGCCGGTGAAGACCATCATAGACAGGTCTACGAGATCTATTCCAGGGCATCGCACGGGCGCAAGAAGGGCCGATATGCCCAAGATTCCGAGAACGTTGAAGACGTTCGAACCGATGACGTTTCCGACGGCGATGTCTTTCTCTCCGTTGATCGCCGCCACGACGCTTGTCGCCAGTTCCGGCAGGCTCGTGCCGACCGCCACGACCGTCAGGGCGACGATTTCGTCAGGGATGCCGAGCCGTGCGGAGAGAAAGACCGCCGAGCTGAGAAGGAGTTTCGATCCTGCGACAAGCGCGGCCAACCCTCCGGCGACGGCGATGCAAGCCGTCGCGGTTCGCAGTGCTGGAGCGCTTGGCTGATCTTCCTGCCGTTCGCGCCTGCCGTCACGGATTCCGAGCCAGGTGTTCACGAGAAGCCCCGTCAGAAGAACGGCGCCGGCGATACGACCGATACCTCCGAAGCATCCGCACAGGACGGCGACGGCGATCGACGAGCCTACCATAAGCGGGATATCGCGTTTGAAGAATGCAGGGTTGACGCTGAGCGGGGTTATGATTGCCGAGAGGCCTAGAATCAGAACGATGTTGCAGATATTGGAGCCGACGACATTTCCCACCGACATATCTCCCATTCCTTTTATCGCGGCATCGGCGCTGACGAATAACTCGGGCGCGCTCGTGCCGAATGCGACGAGAGTAAGCCCGATGACGAGAGGCGGTATCTTGCAACGCTGTGCGATGGCGCTGCCGCCTTTAACAAGCCATTCGGCTCCGAAATAAAGAAGCGCAAGACCGGCGAGGCCGGAGATAAGTTTGATGAGATCGTTCATTTGTAGCGTTTTATGTTGTATGATAGAGTGAATTTGTGCAATTCAATCATTTCAATGAGCGCACCATAACCTGCGCATGGTTGTATGATAGTTGGTTATCTCTTATTTCTTAGTACGAACGTTAGAGTGAATTGTGTATTTTATTATTCTACCATCTTACCGTAATGAGAGTCAAATGGGCGCACAACCGAAAAACCGAAAGCGTCGGAAACAAGACAATGTAAGTGTGACTCCAACGTCGGTGACAATGTAACTACAGCTCCAACGTCGGTGCCAAGAGTCCAATGTCGGTGACAATGTAAGTACGACGCCAATGTCGGTGACAAGAGTCCAATGTCAGTGACAAGAGAAAGTAAGTACAACTCTCCGCTTCGAGGGCAACCGTACTTACTTTGTTTTGTCCCTGCCCAGAAATGAAATTTTCTCCTAATTTTCTTCCGCACAAAATTCTCATTTTATGTTATAATGTTCTCATCTTGAAAATCTCAATCATCCAAAATAGTTCCCAATGGTTCTAAATATTCCCAATGGTTCTAAATAGTTCCGATAGTTCAATATAGCTCGCAATAGTTCTAAATAACTTAAAATGATTCTCAATAATCCAAAACGGCATGGACCCAAACGGCATGGTCCAAACAGCTCGGCCCCGAACGGCATGATCCAAAACGGCTCTACCCCCCCCCCAAGCATCTAAACGAACATACGGAAAAGGATTGCGTTTGTAAAATAAAGTTGCGGCTGAAACTTCTAGGTTGTTTAACGTAAACTTCAAATAACAATATGAATTTCTAAAGTAAGGCTAATAT
>JAZSQE010000012.1:0-56487 GCA_045537795.1 Kiritimatiellia bacterium
TCCATGGCAACAGGAAAAGCACTCGATGGAAAGCCGTATGCGGGAAATCCGCACGTACGGTTTGACGAGGGGGAAGTCGCACCGGCAGCAAAGCCGAGGCGTGGGTCTCTACTCTACAAGACAAAGGTCCTGTTTATGAGAAGTTTCGCAATTGTCGCGTTTTTGTTTTTCACCGCTTCGCTGAAGGGTGGGACGTGTACTTATACGGACGGGACGTGGGACGTGAAGCCGACATCCGACTCCGACGACATAGTTGTCGTGTCGGGCGATCTGACATGGGGCGGAGATTTGCCGATGAAGGTCGCGAGTTGGACGCAGGGCGCAGGCTACACGGGTACCATCACTTTCGATACGGGACTTGAGACGTTCGAGGTGTCCGGCGATGTTAATCTTTCAGGAGGCGTTTGGACGCATACGAAGAATCCAAATACGCTCACGAAAGATAAACCGGAGGGTATGAACGGTCGCGGCACGAAGCAGCTTATTGTCTCCGTCGGCGGTGATTTCACTTTGATTTCTCCTGCGAAAATTGATGTCACGGCGATGGGATATTACGGCGGGCAGGGCCCCGGCTCCTCTAAGAACTGGCCGAGCGGCTCCGGCTCCGCTTCGCACGGCGGTACCGGCGCTATCGAGTCTTATCAATACGACAATCAACGTTCGATAGCGCCTGGATACGGCAGTGCCAAGCGGCCCGATACGCTGGGCTCCGGCGGCTCTTCAGCGTCCGAGGCGAAAAGGGGTGGCGGGGCCGTCAGGCTCACAGTCGCGGGAGCGCTGACCCTTGACGGAGACATTCTCGCCAAAGGCGGCACGACGACCGGCGTTCTCACCGATTGGTATCCTGGCTCCGGCGGCAGCGTCTATCTTACGGCAGCGAGCCTTAGCGGCACGGGGACGGTAAGCGTTGCGGGCGGCGACTGCTCTCAGAGGAACGGTGCCGGCGGCGGCCCCGGGCGTGTCGCGTTTTACGTGACGGGAGAAGGAGCGGATTTTTCTGCCTACACGGGTGAGGTCGATTTTTCTTCTAAAGAGGGGCTGTATGGCTATGCCGCGCATACCGGCACCTTCTACCGCGAAACCAAGGCCGATAACGGCAAGGGCGAGCTTTGGGTCAAGGGGTACAATGCTGCTACGGGAAAACTCCCGTCGTTCGAGCTCAAATGGAACAGATATGGAACGTACATCTGCGATACTGACGCGCCGATAGAGTTTTCGACGATAAGAATGACGGGACATTCGACGCTGCTTATTCCTTCGAACGTCACCGTCACGGCGTCGAACTTTCTGTCAGAAAACGACGGTGCCTGGACGAATAGAATCGTTCTCATGGGCGGAAAGTTGAATCTGACGCCGGACGCGACCGTTTCGAACCTTGAAATCATCGTTTATATGCCCGGTTCGGATATCGGTTTCACTTCCGCTGACGGCGCAGGAGAGTTCCGCATCGCCGACGGCGGGCGCGTGAGCCCTGCAATCGACATGACGCTACACGGGCCGCTTCGCGTCTGCAAGGGCGGGTCATATTCTCACTGGAAGGAGCGTCCCGTTGCGATCACCGTGCCCGGTGACTGTACGATTGAGGAAGGCGGTGCGATCGATGTTGCAGGCAAGGGCTATTCCGCAAGAAGCGGTCCCGGCAAATCTACAATCGTATCTTGCGGCGCTTCGCACGGCGGTCGCGGCAACGGCGGTTCAAGCGCCGGAGATAACGCGCCCGGCGGCAACGGGCCGTGTTACGGCTCGGTGACATCGCCCGTAACCATGGGATCGGGCGGTATGCACACTGTAGACTGTTCCGGCGGCGGGGCGATAAAGTTTATCGTAGATGGGACTTTGGATGTGAGAGGGAAAATCACGGCCGACAGTATCTACAGTGAACATTATACGGGCTCTGGCGGCAGCATTTGGATTATCGCGAAGCGTATCGTCGGAGGCGGCTCGATAACAGCCACGGGCGGAATAATCGGTCAGAACGGGCAGTGGAACGCGGCTGGCGGCGGCGGGCGCATCGCACTTTATCTTACAGGTGAAAACAGCACGTTTGACGATTTCAAAGGCATCGTCACGGCGCACGGCGGCCAAAAGCCCAATGGCGTGGTGTACGGCGGCCCCGGGACGGTGTATTACAAACTCGCGAGCGAAGCCGCGGATGAAGGGACTTTAGTCATCGACAACGGGCCGACGGCGGCTTACAGAAATTTCGAGTGCCGTTTCGACGAAGACGTCACCGATCTCGTTTTCGGCAAGGTCATCATTTCAAATAAATCCACTCTCGCCGTTGCTCCGGGCAAAAGAGTGACATTCAAGAAAGCGTGGGAAAACCACGGCGAATTCCGCGCCGAGACGGATTCTCTCGTCGTTTGCGAGCCGGAGGAAACGGCGAACATCCACGGCACCAACCTTTTTTACAGTTTTTCCTGCGTCGCTCCCGGCAAAACTCTCGCCTTCAGTCCTGAAGCTTCGCTTTTCGCGGTCAAGGCGGCGGGTACGCTCACGCTTGCCGGTGTCGAGGGAAGCCTTCTTTCGTTAAAATCCCTTCTTTCGCCTTCGCCTTGGCGCATAGGTGTCGATGTCGCTGCCGTTCAGAAAATCGGGTTCGTCGATGTTTCCGATTCTGACGGTTCGGACGGGGCTCTTGTCGTCGCCATGGACTCGGTCGGAGAAAACGGAAGAAACGAAAATTGGAGTTTCACGACGGTTGTCGCGGGCGCGACCATCACGTGGACCGGCGCTTCGAGCGATTCGTTCAACGATGCCGCGAACTGGGATCTGCGACGCCCTGTCGCGGAGAGCGATTTTATCGTCATCGGATCGGGCGCAGAGCGCATGCCCGTATTGTCCGCCGCCATTTCGGTCGCCGGCCTTGAGGTCGGTGCCGGGGCTTCGCTGAATCTTTCAGGGTATAACGTGTCCGTTTCGAATCTTACGGTCGCGGGCACGCTTCTTGCGGACGGCGGCGAGAGATTGCGCGTGACGGGAGACGCCGATTTCACATCGGGTACGTTCGACCCGAAACTGACCGTTTTCGCTTTGGAAGGCGGTGCGGTCCAATCGCTTAAATGCGGGAGCGTCACGTTCAACGACGTTTTCGTCGACAAGGACGCCGGGTCTCTCACCGTTGCCGATTCGCTCGCCGCAGAGCGCGTGAGAATGAAAGCGCGCGGTCATGTCGGCGTTTCGTTCGAAGCGGGTTCGACGCTCGAGGCCAGAGAAGTGCGTTTCGACGGTCTCGACGGCAACAATGCGTTCCTTGCGCTTTCTTCGTCTTGCGACGGAGAGAAATGGAACGTGAAGGTCTCGGAATACGCATACGCATCGGGCGTGACCGTTAAGGACTGCGACGCGTCGTCGGGGCTCATGTTCCGCACGCAGGCGCCCTCGTCGGGCTCCGGTTGCGCCAACTGGGATTTCGCGAGCGCTCTTTTCGTCTGGAACGGTTCTCAGGACAGCGAATTTACGAACGCGAACAACTGGGCGGGCGGCGTTGCACCGGATTCGACTTCGAGCGTCTTCTTCGATGGCGAGGCGGCAATAACGCTCAGCTCGCCGGTCTGTGTCCGCGATCTCGTGATAGGCGGCGGCGATGCCGTGGCGTCGCTTGCGGCGACGGCACCTCTTGAAATATCCGGCACGTTCGTCGTCGCGTCCAACGGTGTCTTTACGGGAGGCACGAACGTCTCCATCGGCGGTTCAATGACTGTGCAGCGCGGCGGCATGGTGAATCATCCCGCCAATCTGACGGCAGAGAGGTATCTCCTGAGTCTTCGCGTCGGCGGGAATCTGAGAATTGACGAAGGCGGCGCCATTGATGTTTCCGGGTGCGGTTACGGCCGCAAAAAAGGTCCGGGAGGGGAGGGGTGTGCAGAATGCGGGCCTTCCCACGGCGGCACCGGAGAGGGGAAGACCGAGGCCAGAAGCTACGGCTCGATACTGCATCCGTCGCTTTCGGGGACGGGCAGCTGGTGGGACTCCGAAGATTCGCGCGGCGGCGGTGTCGTGAAATTGGCCGTCGCGGGAATGCTTGTCGTCGACGGCGCGATTCTTTCCGACGGTACGGACGAATTGTTGACGGGGTCGACGTATTACGCGGCGACGGGCGGCAGTATAGATATCGAATGCGGCACGCTTTTCGGCAAGGGTGACATATCCGCAACTGCCGGAAGAGTTACATCTTATCGTACCGGCGCCGGCGGACGTATCGCCGTTAGACTCACCGCCGCCGATACGTATGAAGACACGTTCACAGGCTCCATCCGCTGCTATGGCGGAAAGTGTTATGTTGAAAACACGGATACTCTCCCCAGAGCGTCTTCCGGCACGATTTATCTCCAAGGCTCGGCGAGCGCGGAAGGATGCGGCACCGTTCTTATCGACGGCGGAGGTCGCGACGCGAAAGCGTATGGAGACTCACATGTCGAATATCCCGTGCCGCGTTATGCCGACGCGCCGAGCGCTCTCAAAAACGCGACGTTTGTGCTGAGAAGAGGCGGCGCCATGAAGCTCATGAGGGACTGCACGATAGGCGAGCTCGAGATTGAAGACAACACATCGCGCCTGTATCTGAACGGGTTCACGTTGAGCGTTCTTTCGCACAGGCACAAAGACGGCGGCTGGGCGAATCAGTCGACCGTCATTGTGCCCAACGGAGGTAAAATCGTCTTCAAGGACAAGGGATTTTCCATCATCGTGAGGTAAGCGCCGCGCGAAGCGCGCTTTCTCACTTGAATTTCACGCGCGCTTCGCCGTTCTTGTCGTAGGTGACCGCTTCGCAGTCGAGGAAGAACTCGTCGGTCGCCTTGAGATACGCCTTGATCGACGGATATCTCGGTTTGAATTTGGCGACGATAGATTTCGCCTGCGCGGCGGAATCTTTCAGCAGCGCGTCGATCACGAGAATCTGCGCTTTGGCGTGTTTGTCGACCATGGCGGTCAACGCCCGCTGCCTTGCGCTCATGGTGCCTGTTTCGGCGATTTTGTCGCCTGCCGCAAAAATCGTGCACGCGCCGGCGAGGGCGAGCGTGACGGCCATCGTTGATCTTATGTTTTTCATGATGCCGTTTATTTTTATCATTTTTTTTTTTGCTCCGCAGAACCCGCCCGCGCAGGTTCAAAGACTCCTATTCAATTGGTGATGTAATTTTGGTATAATTTGGCCCATGATAACATTGATTGCAGCTTTGGCCGTCGGTGCAGGCGGTTTCTGCGCGGCTTATTTCGCCGCGGGTATCGGCGCTCCGTGGAGCGTCTTTCTCGGGCTCGTTTCGTTCGGCGTCTTTCAGGGCGTTGTCGGTTTCAGGCTCCAGAAAAAGGTGAAGGCCGATATGGACGGCGTTCAGGCGATTCTGCTTTCCGGGCAGAAACGCATTCAGGAAAAAATGCAGCGTTGGCAGATGCGCCCTCCGGGGTCGGTTCAGGCCGCGCAGCGCGAAATATTCGAAGATACGAAGATTTTCGTGCGCGAGGCGATCGCCAAGACCGAGACTCTGCGCAAGTACCGCCTCTGGGTGCCGATGATGGAGCGCCAGATCGCCACGGCGCAGCTTCAGCTCAACTGGATGATAAAGGACTTCAGGCGCGTCGACGAGCTTATGCCCAAGGCGATGCTTCTCGATCCTTCGCTCGTCGCCGTGAAGATGGCGCGCATGTACATGCTCGGCGCCGACATGAAGGACATCGAAAGGGTCTATCTTAAGACCGTGCGCCGTCTCAGATACAACCAGAACGTGCTTCTCGCCGCCGCCATGAGCTGGATGCAGGTCAAGAAGGGCGATGTCGACGGCGCGTTCAAGACGCTTACCGAAGCGCTGAAAAAGAGCGACAACGAGGCTCTCAAGCAGAATCACGCGCATCTGATGAACAACCGCGTCACACATTTCAACAATTCGGGCATAGGCGATCAGTGGTACAGCCTCATGCTTGAGGAGCCGAAAGTGAAAACCCAGCGGCAGCACCCGGTGTACAGGTAATGGCAAAAAAAGCGGTAGTTCTCGCGGCCGGCTTCGGTACGCGTCTGAGGCCGTTTACGTGCGCGGTCGCGAAGCCGCTTCTTCCCGTGTGGGGCGAAAGCATGCTTGCGCGAATCGTCGCTCGTCTCAGGTCGCTGGGGGTGGAGGATATCGTCGTCAACGCTCATCATCTTCACGGGCAGATTGAGGAGTGGTGCCGTGAAAACGGCTGCCGCGCCGTGTACGAGCCGGAGATTCTCGGCACGGGCGGGGTTTTGAATCCGCTCAGAGAATGGATCGGCGGCGACGATTTCTATCTCGTAAACGGAGATATCGTCATCGAGAATCCGCCGGCGCTGGAATTGCCGGCGTCGGGCGAAGTCATCGCGGTGGCCGCCGTCACGCGGGAGGGCCCGCGCACGATCGAAGTCGAGCCGACCTCCGGCTGCGTCACGTGCTGGCGCAGTCCAGATGCGGGGTGGGAGGGTACGTATACCTACGCGGGGTATTCTCTTCTCAGGGCTTCGGTTCTCGATTACGTCCCCCGGCAGGGTTTTTCTTCGATCGTCGAAGCGTACGAAAAGGCGATGTTCGACGGCAGGTTCGTCAAAGCCGTCTCGTCGGAGGATTTTCTCTGGACGGACGCCGGCACGATAGAGTCGTACATCGACATCAATCGCGACGGCGACGACAACGCCTTCGCCGACATTCCGCAGATCAAGGCGGCGCTCGGCGACGGCGCGAATTGTGTGGAGTTCATCGGCGCGCGCGGCAGCGACCGCGTCTTTTTCAAAACGCCCGGCAAGATCGTCGTCATCTACGACGATTCGAAACGCGCCGAAAACGCGAAATACGCCGCGCATGCGCGTTGGCTCGCCGGTAAGGGCGTCGGAGTGCCGGGAGTGCTCGGAGATCTCCCGGGCATGAAAACACTCGTTCTCGAAGATATCGGCCGCGAAGACGCCTCTTTCGAAAAATCCGTTGAGGCGGTGAAGGAACTGGCGAAATTCAATTCGCTCGATTTTTCAGATATTGAAGACACGCTCGAGAGCGCGATGGACGCGGCTTTGTGGCGATGGGAGAGGGAGCTCTTCGGCGAGTATTGTCTCGGCGCCCGTTTCGGGCTCGAAATGCCGGAGGAGGTTCTCGCCGAACTGGAGATCGTCGCCTCGCGCCTCGACGCGGAGCCGCCCGCGCTCGTCCATAGGGATTTTCAGTCGACGAATGTTCTCTGGCGCGGCGGGAGACTCGGGTTCATAGATTTTCAGGGGATGCGAAAAGGCCCCGCCGCGTACGATCTGGCGAGTTTCGTCTACGATCCTTACGTCGAGCGCGATGAACGCCGCCGCCGCGCGCTCGTCGAAGTTTACGCCAAGGCTTCGCGCCGCGATGATATTGCGCAGATTCTTCCGTTCGCCGCGGTGCAGCGTCTTGTGCAGTGTCTCGGAGCCTACGGCCGCCTCGCCTCGATAGGCAGGCGGGAGTTCGACAGGTTCGTTCTTCCGGCGCTCGAGAACCTTCTCGCGGCGGCCGACGAAGCGGGGCTTGAGGCGATCGGGGCTTTTGCGGAAGAGCTTATACATGCAGAAACGAAGAAGCGCGCCGAAGCGCACCACGGCGATGGCTGCGCGTGCGCTCGTTGCGAGGGTCGCGAATGAGTGCAATCCGCCAGTTCCTGCGCAGAATCCGCTCTGTCGGCGTAAAGCGCCCGAAGAGCGTGACGACGGCGGCGATGGGGCACGAGCGGGAATTCAACGCGTACGACATAGGTGATGACACGTTCGTTTTCGAAAAGGGGCTTTCGTTTTCGCCGAACGAGCGCGCGAGCGTTCTGATCGCCGAAAAGCGCGATCTCAAGGCGCGCGCGCGGGGGATGCTCATGACTGTCACTACGGGCAATCATTCCGTGGCGGCGTTTCCTCTTCTCGACGGCCGGTTCTGGAGACTCTCGACACTGCCGTCGTCAAGGCGAGGCGACGCGCTCGTGCACAAGATCGTCTGCGCCAACATCGTAGGCTACACGCTTGAGATTTCACAGCGCGAGGTGTCGACGAAGAAACTTGTGGTCGTAGACGAGTGGCTGCGCCAAAAGGCGGGCTTCTCCCTCCCCGACATCGTGATGGCGGAGCGCAACGACGACACGCTCGAATATTACCGCAAGCTCGGCCAGGAATGGCGCGTCAAGCCTCTCGCATGGACGCAGAACGAGATGAAGGTCGCGCTCGCCGCTTCAAAAAAGCGCATTTCATCGAAACTCTCGTATTACCATTCGGCGAAGGGTGTCCACTTTCTTTCGTTCAGCGAATTCAGGCGTTTCACGCAGTTGGCGAGAACTGACATGGACGGGTTCATCAAAGGTCTCAAAGAGCTTGTCAGCGTCTACGAGGGGAATCGCTGTTCGTTCACGAGGATGCCAAAGCACCGCGGGCATCATGAAATCGAATTTTTCGGTCTGAGGCGAGGCGTCGCTCTCGAACGCGTGATTCCCGAGATCGAAAATCTCATGGAGGACGTCGAACTTGGCCGCGTGGGCAGTCTCGGGATAATGCAGAGGGCCGATGAAATCGCCAATATGTTCGGCTTTCTGCTGACGCGCCCGGAACTGGCCGACGAGAATTCGAATGTCTTCGCAGAAACTCTTTACATGTACATAACGGGCGAGATATACGCCGTGATGGGCGAAGGGTCCACGCCCGCTTTCGACGACAGGCGCACGGCTCTGCCCGGGGCGACGTTCACGGACGGGCACGCCGATCTCCATCCCGGAGCCGACATGCGCACCGAGATTCTTCTGGCCAATATCCGTTCGATGATGTCGAAGGACGAGGTTGTCGAATATGCCAACGTTTACGAGCTCAGAGGCGAGGACTCCGGGGAAAAGCTCGGCATGGGCAAGACGCGCGAGATCGTATACAAAACGAGTCGCGGCCCGCTTGAACACAGTCTCATCGAGAAGCGGCTTTCCCGGGCCGCGAACGGCTACGGCAGTTACATGCTCGCGCGCGTCGAGGCGTTCAAGGCTCTCGGCGTGGCGCTTTCCGATTACAGGCTTCTGCGGCGCAGGGGCGGCAAGGGGCGGCGCGCGATGGAGTATTACATCCGCAAGCGGTGCGAAGGCGAACCCATGGACGCGATACCCGCCAATTATTACTGCAGCGCCGATGATTCTTCGGTCGAAGAGCGCGAGACCGTTCTTGCGATGGCCGCTTTGATGGGGGACGCGGCGGCGCAGAACATGGCGATGAAAAAATATGATCCCGCCACGTCTTCGCCTCTCTACGGCGTCGGGAAGGAGATATACGAATTCGAATACGACATCGTCGCCCAGCGTGTTACCCCCAAGCGCGTGTCGACGTGTTCCATGCGCGGCAGTTTCGGCTGGCCCGATCTTTCGTTCGAAGACGAGAATTTGCGGGCGATAGCCGCCGTCTACATGACGCATTACGCGCACGCGCTGAAAGATTTCCAGAAGCATCACGGCGTTTCGATGGCCGATCTGGCGGAGCGTTTCATGAGCGGGTTCGAGTTCCGCACGCATGCGATGGCGTGGCAGCTCGCCGTGATGCGCGACAAGTTCGAAGCGTTCGACCCGCCGTTGCCGAAGGTTTACGATTTCGCGAAGAAGTGGCGGTTTGTCATGTGGTCGCTCGAACGCCAGGAGAGGCGCCTGCCGATTCTGCGCAAGATTTTCTTTTCGAAAGTCGCCGTCGTAGAGAGCGGTGGCGGTTTCTGACGCCTTCGTTTGTTCCGGGACGCGCCGCGCTTCGGATGCGGGCGATGCGGGTTTTGTTGCCTGATTTTTTGCGAATCTCTTGCTTGTAATTTCCGGCGGAACGCTTGGCTTTCGGCTTTCTTTATTGTATCATGAACGGCGAAACGACACGAAAGGAGAAAATCATGATGACAAGAAGGGAATTCGCGGGGAGTTTCGCCGCCGCGGCGAGCGTGGGGTGCACGGGTAGAAAAGTTCTGTTCGAGAGTAAACCGGATTCGCTCAGTCTGGAAGCGTCCAAAGAATGGTTCAGAAAAGCCCAGTTCGGCATGATGGCGCACTGGGGGCTCTACACGCTTCTCGGCGGCGAGTGGAAGGGAGCGCCGACGAAGCACAAATACGCGGAGCATATCATGAATTCGGCGATGATACCCCGCGCCGAATACGCCGCGCTCGCAAAAGCGTTCAATCCGGTGCTGTTCGATCCGAAGGACTGGATGAAGCGCGCGCGCGACGCCGGCATGAAGTATTTCGTCTTCACCTCCAAGCATCATGACGGTTTCGCCATGTACCGCTCGAAAGTGTCGAAATACAATGTCGTCGACGCCACGCCGTTCAAGCGGGACGTCGTGGAGGATCTGGCCGAAGCGTGCCGCGCCGCCGGACTTAAATTCGGGCTTTACTATTCGCAGGATCTCGATTGGGACGAACCCGACGGAGGCGGGCTCAAGAACGAAGAGGGCGCGCGGCGCTGGGGCGACAGGGACGTCAGGAATATATGGGACTGGCCTAAAGACCGCGATTACGACTTCGGGAGATATTTCGAGAGCAAATGCAAGCCGCAGGTGAAAGAGATTCTGACGCAGTACGGCGATCTGTGCCTAATATGGTTCGATGTGCCGTCGACCATTACGCGGGAACAGTGTCTGGAACTCCAGTCTATGGTCCGCACGTATCAGCCGGGGTGTCTGATCAACGGACGTCTCGGTTACGGCATAGGCGACTATTCGACGCCCGGCGACAATATGATCGCCGACAGGAACGACGCGCTTTGCGAAACGGTCGGCACGATGAACGACTCGTGGGGCTATCGGCCGACCGACGTGAATTACAAGACGGTCGATGAAATCAAGGCGATCAGGGCCAAATGCGCCGCCATCGGGTCGAACTACATGCTCAACATCGGTCCCGATCCGCTCGGCCGCATTCCCGCCGCCGCCATTTCAATTCTTGACGGGCTGAAAAAATGAAAGACGCATCCAATAAAGGAAGGAAAGTATGATCAAAAGGTGCGCAATCGGGTTTGTCTGTCTTCTGTGCGGTATCGTCGGGAGCGCGTCGTCGGCCGTTCCGTCGGGCGTCGAAACGGGGATAGTATGCGCGGTAAGCGGCAAGTATCACGGTTGGCCGACCGTGGCGAAACTTTCGAACGGCGAACTGATCGTCGCGTTCTCGGGCGATCGCCAGAGGCACGTCTGCCCGTACGGCAAGATACAGATCGTCCGCAGCGCGGATAACGGCCGCACGTGGAGCGGGCCGCAGACGGTATATTCGTCGGACGTTGTCGATTGCCGCGACGCGGGCATCATGCAGACGAAAGACGGGACGATAGTTCTTAACTTTTTCACTTCGGTGGCGTATTCGGGCGCCGGATACGGAAAAGTGTTCAATGCGCGCGATAAAAACAGGATAGCCGAAGAACTCGGGTATTGGACGATTCGCTCGACCGACGGCGGAAAGACATGGGGCGACAAGGTCCGCACAGCCTCGACATCGCCGCACAACGTCATCCAGCTGCGCGACGGACGTTTGGCCAATCTCGGAACGCGCAATGTCGATCGTTTCTGGAAGTACATGCCCAAAGAATTTTCGGCATGCAAAAAAGAGGTCGTTTTCGAAACTTCATCGGATGACGGCAAAACCTGGAAAATCGAATCGACGGTTCCCGTCGGGACGAACATCAACATCAACCTTCTTTTCGAGCCTCACGTTGCCGAAATGACCGACGGGATGCTCGTGGGACTTGTAAGAAACTGTTCAAGACCGCAGAATTCGCTCCAGACGGTCTCGCGCGACGGCGGCAAAACGTGGTCGCCTCTGCGCAGAAACGGAGTAAACGGATATCCGCCTCATCTGCTGCGCCTCAAGGACGGGAGAATGCTGGCGACCTATTCCAAGCGAAATTCAAGAACAGGCGGCGTTTACGCGTCGATTTCCTCGAATCCGGCCGAAGAGGCTTTCGGCAAAGAGGTGATGATTTTCCCGTGGAAAACGTGGGATTTCGGCTACCCGTCAAGCGTGCAGCTCGACGACGGAAGCATTTTCACGGTTTTCTACGCGCCTTTGAAGAACGGGGCGAAATGCGTGATAAAAAGCGCGAGATGGCGTCTTGACGGCGAGAAGATTCTTCCCGTGGAGAAGTAGGCGGAAAAAGCCTTGTCGCTGAACTTTTCCGAGTCGGCGCGCTGAATCGGATCGCGATGTCGCGCGCATATTGCCGTGCCCCCTTGTCAGATTGGGGTAAATAATGATATAATATTCGGAACTTGTCTGAAAAAGTAAGGAAACAACTAAATGCCGACTATAAATCAATTGGTCAGAAAGGGGCGCCAGCCTCTCGCAAAACGTTCCAAGTCGCCTGCGCTCAAGAGTTGTCCTCAGCGCCGCGGCGTCTGTCTCGTCGTGAAGACGCAGACACCCAAAAAGCCTAACTCGGCTATGCGCAAGGTTGCCCGTGTGCGCCTTACGTCGGGCTATGAAGTTACCGCTTACATTCCCGGCGAAGGTCACAACCTTCAGGAACACAGCGTCGTGCTCGTTCGCGGCGGTCGTGTGAAGGACCTTCCGGGCGTCAGATATCATATCGTCCGCGGCAAGCTCGACTCGCTCGGTGTTGCCGGTCGTAACCGCAGCCGTTCGAAGTACGGTATGAAGCGCCAGAAGAAGGAAGAAGGGAAGTAAGCCATGAGCCGCAGAGGTAAGAAAATCGTCAAGCGCGTCATTCTCGATCCGAAGTACAATTCGGAGCTCGTCGCGCACATGATCCGCGTCATCATGAAGGACGGCAAGAAGACCGTCGCCGAGAAGATCGTCTACGGGGCGATCGACAAGGTGAAGGAAGCCGTCGAGAAGGATCCCTCAAAATTTGTCAAAGAAGAGAAGCAGTTCACCGACGCTCTCGAGATCGTTTCGGCCGCCATCGACAACATGAAGCCTCAGCTCGAGGTCAAGACGCGTCGCGTCGGCGGCACGACCTATCCGGTCCCCGTGCCGATTCCGGCGAACCGCCAGCTCTCTCTCGCTCTCAGGTGGACGACGCAGTTCGCTTCGGGGCGTCACGGCATGGGCATGCCCGCCGCCGTCGCCGCCGAAATCATCGACGCGTTCCTCGGTCAGGGCAACGTCATTAAGAAGCGTGACGACGTCCACAAGATGGCCGCCGCCAACAAGGCATTCGCGCACTACGCGTGGTAATTACAGGGGTCCGCTTTTTCAGACAGGACAAGAAGCGCCGCTTACAAGCGGCGCTTTCGTTTTCAGACATGTGAACAGCGAATCGTCATCCGGGGCGAGAGCCCCAAATGGCGGATCAGCCGATCCGGGGGAGCTTTGCGAAGCTTTCTTCGAGCTCGGCGTCCGAAGGGATGTAGTCTGACATTTTCCCGTCGTTGAATTTGCCGTAAGCGTACATGTCGAAGTAACCGGTGCCGGTGAGTCCGAAGACGATGCGCTTTTTCTCGCCGCTTTCGCGGCATTTCACGGCTTCATCTACGGCGACGCGGATGGCGTGCGCCGATTCAGGCGCGGGGAGAAGCCCTTCGGTGCGCGCGAACATGCGCGCGGCCTCAAAGACCTGCGTCTGCGTCACGCTTGTCGCTTCCATGAGCCCCTGATCGAGAAGTTCGGAGAGTGTCGAAGACATTCCGTGGTATCTGAGTCCTCCCGCATGGCTGGCGCTTGGCATATAGTCGTGGCCGAGCGTGTACATCTTCATGAGCGGGCAGACGCGGCCCGTGTCGCAGAAGTCGTAGGCGTAGCGCCCGCGCGTGAGCGACGGACAGCTTGCGGGTTCGACGGCGATGAATCGGTAGTCGTTTTCGCCGCGCAGCTTCTCGCCCATGAACGGCGAAATGAGACCGCCGAGGTTGGAGCCGCCGCCTGCGCAGCCGATTACGATGTCCGGTTTTACGCCGAGCTTGTCGAGCGCCGCTTTTGTTTCAAGCCCGATGATCGACTGGTGGAGAAGAACCTGATTGAGAACGCTCCCGAGAACGTAGCGGTAGCCCTCGCGGCTCGTCGCGTCTTCAACAGCCTCCGATATCGCGCAGCCGAGAGAGCCCGTAGCTCCGGGGTGGGCGGCGTTTATGCGCCGGCCGACTTCGGTCGTCATCGACGGCGAAGGTGTCACGTCCGCGCCGTACGTGCGCATGACTTCGCGGCGGTGCGGTTTCTGCTCATAGGAGCATTTTACCATGTAGACGCGGCAGTCGAGGCCGAAAAACGCGCAGGCCATCGAAAGAGCCGTTCCCCACTGGCCCGCGCCCGTTTCTGTCGTCACTCCCTTAAGGCCCTGCTTTTTCGCATAGTACGCCTGAGCTACGGCGCTGTTGAGTTTGTGCGAACCGGAGGTGTTGTTGCCTTCGAATTTGTAGTAGATTTCGGCGGGCGTACCGAGCGCCTTTTCGAGAAAGTACGCGCGGATGAGGGGGGACGGGCGGAACATTCTGTAGAAGTCGCGTATCTCCTCGGGGATTTCTATGAACGCGGACGTTTCGTCGAGTTCCTGTGCGGCGAGCTCTTTGCAGAAAACGCGCTCAAGCGCCGCCGCTTCGACGGGTTTGAGCGTCGTCGGATCGAGAAGGGGCGCAGGCTTTTTCTTCATGTCGGCGCGCACGTTGTACCACGCCTGCGGAAGATCGTTTTCGCTGAGATATGTTTTATAGGGTATCGAGTTCATTTTTGTCTCCTTCTTTCAAATCGAAACGGCCTCGCTTCTCCCGGAAGCAAGGCCGCGTTGTTGATTCTCCGTTGTCCGCACACGACACGTCACCGACGCCTTGCTTTTCGAGCGGGGCGCCACCACCAGCGGTTGTTGAGGATGTCGGACGTATACATGCTATGTGCCATTTGCGCGGTATTATATCATTTTCTTCGCAACCGTTTCAACCGGGGCCGCCGCCGGGACTTTTATGCGCGAGTGTCATCACCAGGCTTGCCGCCGATATGCGGTATGTGGTATAATTTAGCGCGTCAATACGACACAAAAAAGAAGGAGTAAAAAAACATGGCCCACAAGATTGCCGCCGACAAGTGCGTCGGTTGCGGCTGCTGCAAGGATGCATGCCCTACCGAAGCCATCACCGAAGGTTCGCCCTACGTCATCGATGCCGAGAAGTGCGTCGATTGCGGTGCCTGCGCCGCGCAGTGCCCTGCTGAAGCTATCGCCGCGGAGTGATAGGATTTATCGCAGAAAGCCTGCTCCTTCTGCCGTTTCTTTTCGTGACCTATCTCGGTCTCGAAGCGGTGGAAGCGAAAGCGGGGGGCGCGCTCGCGAGAATTCTCGGGCGCGTTCGTTTTGTAGCACCTCTTTTCGGGGCGGGGGCGGGAGCTGTCCCCCAATGCGGATTTTCGGCCGCCGCCGCTTCGCTCTACGCCGGCGGAGTCATATCTCTCGGCACGCTTCTTTCGGTTTTTCTTTCCACGTCGGATGAACTTGTGCCCGTATTGCTCGGGGTGAAAGGTGTCCCCGCCTCGCTTGTTTTCAAGATCGTCGCGATCAAGGTTCTCGCGGCGGCCGCGGTCGGATTCGCCTTCAATGTCGCGACCTCTCTTCTGCGCGGCGACGCCGCGCCAAAGCCGAGGGTCTCGGAGCTCTGCGCCCATAGCCGCTGCGGATGCTCACGCCGCAAAGGCATCGTCGTGCCCGCGCTAATCCATACGGCGGAGATTTTCGTTTTCATTTTCATCGTTTCGGGAGCGATAGAACTTGCGACGGTTTTTTTCGGGGATTCGTGGATACAGTCTTTGTCGATGACCAAGCCCTTCACCGGCGAGCTTGTCGGCGCTCTCGTCGGGCTTGTCCCCAACTGCGCCGCTTCGGTCGCCTGCGCTCAGATGTATGCGTCGGGCGCCATGAGCGGCGGCGCTTTGATGGCGAGTTCCTTTTCCGGCTGCGGAGTCGGGCTGCTCGTTCTTTTCAGGGCGCGCAGAGACTTCAAAAGCAATCTTCTCCTGATGGCGCTGATATACGCGATCGGGGTGGTCGCGGGCGTTCTTACGGGGCCGTTGCTGTAAAAAATATACTCGCCGAAGAAACGCCCGCGTAGCGTGGTGTAATTATGGTATAATTTCCGGCCACGGAAAGGATAAGGTTATCCGCCCGTCATATAAACCTGAAAAGAAAGGAAATGCACTGATGCATATCTCAAAAGTCCTGGCGGGCGGTGCGCTCGCCCTCGGGGTCCTCGCGGGCTGCGGTCCCAAAGGCCCGGTCCTTCACGTCTACACCTGGTCGGATTACATCGACCCAGAAATTGTGGCCGCCTTCGAAAAGCTCAACGGCTGCACGGTCGCCATCGACACGTTCGATTCGAACGAATCGATGTACGCGAAACTTCAGGCCGGCTCCACCGGTTACGACATTATCATGCCCAGCTCGTACCAGATACCGCTGATGGCGAAGAACGGCCTTATCCGCAAGCTCGACAAAAGTCTCATCCCCAACGTCGCCAAGAATTTCGACGAGTCGTATTACGCCGCGATCCTCGACAGGACCATGCAGTACAACGTTCCGTATGCGGTGACTTACACGGGTTTCGTGTACCGCAAGGACAAGGTCGGCGACGCGCCCGTCAACAGCTGGAAGATATTCGACACCGATGCGCTCAAGGGACGCATGGCGCTTCTCTCCGACATGCGCGAGACGATCGGCGGTGCGCTCAAGTATCTCGGATATTCGATCAACACGACGAACGCTTCGGAGATCGCGGCCGCGGCCGATCAGGTCATCAGGTGGAAGCGCAACGTCGCCAAGTTCGACAACGAGCAGTACAAGACGGCCGTCGCGTCTTCGGAATGGTTCGTCGGCCACGGTTATTCCTCCGACGCCATCCAGATCATCGAGGACTGCGATCAGGCCGTGTTCGTCCTGCCGAAGGAAGGTTTCGTCATCGCCTGCGACGAGATGGTCGTGAGCGCCGATGCGCCGAACCCCGTTCTCGCGCACAAGTTCATCGATTATCTTTACGATGCGGACGTCGCGAAAAAGAACATGGAATACGTGATGGCTCCGATGCCCGTCAAGCCCGCTCTCGAGGCTCTCGACGAAGAGACGAAGGCCACCGTCGTCGTTCCGCCCGAGACGCTCAAGCGCGGCGAGGTCATCAGAGACTTCGACGACAATCCCTCCGTCAGAGAACTTTACGTAAAGGCGTGGGACCGCATCAAGGCCACCGCGTCGAAATAATGCACAAGGAGTCATAATGGCGCAACTTTTCGATTATACGGGAGTCGTCGAAGAAGTGGGGCAGACCCAGAGCTTCGGCAGCAACGGTTTCACGAAGCGAGATCTGATTGTCGGCAACGACGTCGATTCGCCGAGCAAGTATCCAAACCCCGTGAAGTTCACGTTCAAGAAGGACAACTGCTCGCTCGTCGACGGCATTTCCAAAGGTCAGCGCGTCAAGATACGTTTCGCGATCGACGGAAGACGCTGGGACGGTCCGAAGGGCGTGGCGTATTTCGTCGATCTCACGGCTCTTAAAATCGAAGTCATCAACGCCGACGGCTCTTCGACCGAACCCGTGCCCGCTCCCGCCGAGCCGGACGCGGGGTTCGACGTCGAGGCTGTCGACGATATGCCGTTTTGACGATGCTTTGGCGCGAAACGATTGAAAAGACCGTTTCGTTCCTCGAAGCGAAGGGCGTGCCGGACGCCGTCGTCGCGGCCGAATCGCTCGTCGCGCGCCTGTTGGGCGTCTCCCGCGGGTTTCTCGCGGGGGTGCTTGACCGCGAAACGGGCGAAGCGCACCTTGAGGCGATGCGTCGCGCCATGAAGAGGCTTGCTTCGGGCGAGCCTCTTCAGTACGTTCTCGGCGAGTGGGATTTCCGCTCTCTGACTCTAAGGTGCGACGCCCGCGCGCTTATCCCGCGCCCCGAGACGGAGGAGCTCGTCACGCGCGTTCTCGCTTTTCTGCGCGCGCGCTCCTTCGGTTCGCCGCCGTTCGTCGTCGACGTCGGCACGGGCACCGGCGCCATCGCGCTTTCTCTCGCGAAGGAATATCCCGCCGCCGTGTATCTGGCTACCGACATCAGCGGCGACGCGATAGCTCTCGCGGCGGAAAACGCGAAACTCTGCGGCCTTGAAGGCAAGGTGAAATTCGCGGTCGCCGACGGGCTCGACGACTTCAGCGATCCGCAGGTTCTCGATGTCATCGTTTCCAACCCGCCTTACATCGAATCGGCCGCCGTAGCGACGCTCGATCCGCGCGTGAAAGATCACGAGCCGCGTCTCGCGCTCGACGGGGGCGCTTCGGGTCTTGATTTCTACGATCGTTATCTTTCGGACGCGATCAATCTTCTCAAGCCCGGCGGCGCCGTGTTTTTCGAGATCGGCGAAAACCAGGGAGAGGCCGTGCGTTCGCTCATGTTCGATTACGGTTTCGATGAAATCAGGATAGAAAAGGACTGGGGCGGGCACGACAGGTACGCTTCGGGCGTCCTGCCTTGAATATGGGGTCGCAGGATATAATGATCGCTTCGCGCCTCCATCACGTGCGCGAGTTGAAAGCGGAGGTCGCCGCGCTAAAGGCCGACAACGCCGATCTCAAGGACAGGCTCGCGACTCTCGAAGCGCATTTCGACATGGCGCTTCTCGCCGCCGAGGATCTGCGTGCGCTCGCGCCGGGCGCGAAAATGCTTGTCGTCGACGGCTGGAATCTGATTCTCGGCGCCGGACGCGAGGCGGCTTCGAGAAATGAAATGGTCGAGAAGACTCGCGGGAGGCTCGCGAGCGGAGAATACGCCAAGGCGTGGGTCGTATTCGACGGCGAGAGGGAAAACGTTTTCTGTGACGGGGGAGTGCGGGTTTCGTATACGGGAGGCGAAGGCTCTCAGCGCGCCGACAGGTTCATTTGCGATTATCTGAGAATGGCGAAGTATCTCGGTCTTGCCGAACGCGTCGATGTTTGGACGAACGACAAGCAATTGCGTAAAACTGTCGCCAAAATAAAAAAGGTGTGATTCTCTGCGTCAATTTGGCGCAGTCGGGACAGTTTGTCGCGATTTTGCGGCTGTTTTACGCTATTTTCACGTTGGCACGCGTTTTGCTTTTGTGAGGGTGAACCTTATAAAAGGAGGAATGTAAAATGAATGCAAGCTACACACCGCCTGAAGACAATGAAAATTGTCTCGAAAAATTCGGTACTGACCTGACCGAGCTGGCCAGAAACGGCAAGCTCGACCCGGTGATCGGCCGGGATACCGAGATCCGCGACGTGATACGTATTCTGTCGCGCAAAACTAAAAACAACCCCGTTCTCATAGGCGAGCCCGGCGTCGGCAAGACGGCTATCGTCGAAGGGCTGGCGCAGCGCATAATCAGAGGGGACGTTCCCGAAGGGCTTCGCGAAAAGAAAGTGTTTTCTCTCGACATGACCTCTCTCATGGCCGGCGCCATGTACCGCGGCCAGTTCGAGGAGAGGCTCAAGAGCGTTCTCAAGAAGATCAAGGAATCGCAGGGCAGGATCATCCTTTTCATCGACGAGATACATACGATCGTCGGCGCCGGCAAGACGGAAGGCTCGAGCGACGCGGGCAATATGCTCAAACCGATGCTCTCGCGCGGCGAACTTCATTGCGTCGGGGCGACGACGCTCGACGAATACCGCAAGTACATGGAGAAGGACGCGGCGCTCGAAAGGCGC
The DNA here is from genome assembly GCA_045537795.1 of Kiritimatiellia bacterium. Taxonomy (GTDB): domain Bacteria; phylum Verrucomicrobiota; class Kiritimatiellia; order RFP12; family UBA1067; genus UBA1067. The sequence goes on from JAZSQE010000012.1 coordinate 19,584, forward strand.
TTCCAGCCGGTTCTCGTGGAGCCGCCCTCGGAAGAAGACGCGATATCGATTCTGCGCGGCATCAAGGAGAGATTCGAAAAATACCACAATGTGCATATCCGCGACGAGGCGCTGGTCAATTCGGTCGTCCTTTCGGCGCGTTACATACAGGACAGGTTTCTTCCCGACAAGGCGATCGACCTTCTCGACGAGGCGTGCGCGCGCATCCGCACGGAGATGGATTCGTGCCCGCAGGAACTCGACGAGATTTCCCGCCACGTAAGGCGTCTCGAGATCGAGGAAATCGCCCTTAAGAAGGAAAAAGACGACGCGAGCCGCAAACGGCTCGAAGAACTGCAGGGGGAACTGTCGGTTCTGAAGGAGAAGTCCGACAAAATGACGGCGCAGTGGAAAGAGGAGAAATCGGCTCTTGAAGACGTGCGCAGAGTCAGAACAAGACTTGAAGAGGAAAAGACGAAATATGAAAACGCCCTTACAAGAGGTGACAACGAGACGGCCGCAAGACTTAAATACGGCGTCATTCCCGAACTTGAAAAAAAACTCAAAACCCATGAAGACGATTTACGTAAGAACGCTTCCGGCGCACTTCTCAGAGAAGAGGTGACGGCGGACGAAATCGCCGAAGTGGTTTCGCGCTGGTCGGGGATTCCCGTGGCGAAACTCGTGGAAGGCGAGCGCGAGAAACTCGTGCGCCTGCCGGAAACGCTTCACGAGCGCGTCATCGGGCAGAACAAGGCGGTGGACGCGGTCTCCGACGCCGTGATACGCTCGCGCGCCGGAATAAAGAACCGCGCCCGGCCGGTGGGGGCGTTTCTCTTCCTCGGGCCTACGGGCGTGGGGAAAACGGAACTCGCCAAGGCTCTTGCCGAAGAGCTTTTCGACGACGAAAACGCGATGGTGCGCCTCGACATGTCGGAATACATGGAGAAATTCGCCGTATCGCGTCTTGTCGGCGCGCCTCCCGGATACGTGGGCTTCGAAGACGGCGGGCAGCTCACGGAGGCCGTTCGCAGAAAACCGTACTCGGTCGTTCTTCTCGACGAAATCGAGAAGGCCCACCCCGATGTCTTCAACATGCTTCTGCAGCTTCTCGATGACGGGCGCCTCACCGACAGCCACGGGCGCACGGTGAGTTTCAGAAACACCGTCGTCATAATGACGTCGAACGCGCCGAAGGACTCTCTCGGGGAGATATTCCGGCCTGAATTCCTCAACAGGCTCGACGAGATACTCGAGTTCGATTCTCTCGACGAGAAGCAGATCGAGGCGATAGTGAGACTGCAGATCAGGGATTTCGCCAAACGCCTCGCCGATCAGGATCTCACGCTCGAAATCGACGACAACGCGATAGCCGCGCTCGCGAGGGCCGGTTACGACCCCGCGTTCGGAGCGCGACCGGTCAAAAGGGCGATCCAGCGCGAACTCGAAAACCCGATCGCGCACAAGATCGTCGAGGGGGCGTATCTGCCGGGCGGCATCGTCAGGGTTTCGGCTCCCGACGGCAGTCTCGTGATTTCATGAGACCGTGGCGGGCGGGTCGTCACGCACGTCATCCGTGACAATACGCCCGAGTATGATGTCGTGGGGTTCGCTCGGCAGGTCGGCGACGATCTGAAAGCCGTGTCCGACGCCGATTTTGAGCGAATCGGCGCGTGACTCGGCCAGAAGCCTGTCATACCATCCGCCGCCGTATCCGAGGCGCTTGCCATGACGGGTAAAAGCGAGCCCCGGCACTATCCACGCGTCAACTTCGCACGGCGGCACGGCGAATGAGCCGGACGGTTCCCGGATGCCCATCGGGCCGGTGCGTATGTCGCGTTGCGAAAGGCTTCTGATTTTCGCCAGTTCGTACGTTGCGCCGTTCCATCTGGGCGATACGAGCGTCGCCTTTCGTTTGAGCATGCGGGATATGAACGTGTCGAGGTCGATTTCTTCGCGGGAAGCGAGATATACGGCGATGACGGGTTTTCTCGCGGCAGTGTTGCCCGCGGCGGCGGCCGCGAAAATCTCGTCCGCCAGTTTTCGGCATATAATCGCGGAGGCCGCCATGCGCTCCGAGGGAGCGAGAGCCCTGCGCTTCAACCGCATTTCTTTGCGTATGTCGTTTTTTGTCGTCATTTGCGTATTGTCATGTTTTCTCCATTATACCATTTTGCGCGCTTTCGCGGCTTGCGCCTTCTCACGAGTCGGGCTGTGCAGCATTTCGCTTCGCGTTACCCGATCGATAATGCCTAAAGTTGACCCCGTCCGCGGGGAAATGGTAAAATATCGCCGTAAATTCAAATAAGAACGGCGATGAAGACTACCAAATCGAAATTCAAATTCTCCGGCGGCGTGCATCCGCCTTACAACAAGGAGCTCGCGCGCGACAGGGCGATCGAGCGCCTGCCGATGCCTTCCGAGCTCGTCATCTCCATGTCGCAGCACCTCGGCGCCCCAGCGAAATGCATCGTCAAGGCGGGCGACCATGTCGTCAAAGGTCAGCTCATCGGCGAGAGGAACGGTTTCATCTCCGTATGTGTTCGTGCAGGCGCTTCAGGCACCGTGAAGGCCGTCGAAAAGCGCCAGGGACCCGCAGGATCGATGGCCGACGCCGTGATTATAGCGCCCGACGAGGTGCAGATGGGCGAAGAGACTTTTGCGCCGCTCGACTGGAAGAGCGCCACGAAAGAAGAACTTCTCAAGCGGGTTGAAGACGCCGGTATATGCGGCATGGGCGGCGCGGGCTTTCCGACGTCGGTCAAACTCAGCCCGCCGCCCGGCAAACGCTGCGAGTATCTCATTCTCAACGGAGCGGAGTGCGAGCCATATCTGACGGCGGACTTCCGCGTGATGCTCGAGCGAGCCGACAGGATTCGCGCCGGCGTCGAGATAATGCGCAAGATTCTCGGCGGGTGCGCCGTGCGTATCGCCGTCGAGGCCAACAAGCCTGAGGCGATCGAGGCGCTCGAAAAGGCCTTCGCCGACATCGAAGGCAACGTCGAAATCGTCGTTCTGCCCGTTCTTTATCCGCAAGGCAGCGAAAAGCATCAGATATACGCCACCGTCGGGCGAATCGTCCCGGAGCTTCCCGCGCTCCCGATCGACGTCGGCTGCGTCGTTGAGAACGTGGGCACCGTCGCGGCCATCGCCGACGCGGTGGAGAAGGGGCTCGCCCTTACCGAGCGCGTGACGACGGTTTCGGGCGACGATGTCGCAGAACCGAAGAACATTCTCGCTCCGACCGGTACGAAGTACTGCGACCTCGTAGCGTTCTGCGGCGGTGTGAAGGAGCCTGCCGCCAAGGTCATCTCGGGCGGCACGATGATGGGATTTGCCGTGGCGTCGCTCGACGTGGCGACGACGAAGACGACGTCGGGAATATTGCTTCTTTCGAAGAGGAGCGTCTTTCAGTACATCTCGGGGGCCTGCATCAACTGCGGGCGCTGCGTGAGAGCCTGCCCTATGCGGCTCAATCCCGCGGAGATTTCGAAGGCGGTCGAATCCGACGATATCGTCACCGCCGAGTCCGTTCACGTGATGAGCTGCATCGAGTGCGGCGCATGCGCGTTCGTCTGTCCGGCGCGCCGTCCCATAGTCCAGCTCTGCCGCCGCGCCAAGGCGTCGGTTCGCGCGCGCATCGCGGCGGAGAAGGCGAAGGCCGAAGCGGCTAAGGGTAAGTGACGGGCGCCTGGTCGGTATCTGCCGGCGCTCGGGGCGGTGTAGAGAAGAAGAGGAAACAAAACAAATGAAACCTAAAGAGACAAATGAACATTTTATTTTGAGTTCAAGTCCGCATGCGCATGCGCCGGTCGGGGTTTCGCGCATCATGCTCGATGTCATCATCGCGCTTGTTCCGACGACCGCCGCGGGCATTTGGTTCTTCGGGATGAGCGCGGTGTGGACGATCGCCGTGTGCGTCTCGACGTGCATCGCCACCGAAGCGCTCTGCCGCCTCATGATGAAGCGCGAGTCTTCCGTCGGAGACTTTTCGGCCGTTTTGACGGGCCTTCTTCTGGCCCTCAACCTGCCGGCCGGCCTGCCGCTTTGGATGGCGGCCGTCGGTTCCGTATTCGCGATCACCGTGTGCAAGCAGGTGTTCGGCGGGCTCGGGATGAATCCTTTCAACCCAGCGCTTGCGGCACGGGCGTTCATGCTCGTATCGTTCACGGGGCCCATGACGACGTGGCTTGAGCCCATGCTCCCCGGTCGCTTCGGCGGCGCCTGCGAAGCGGTCACCTGCGCGACTCCCCTCGCGTCGATGAAGCCGATGTTCGCGGCTGCGGCGAGCGCTTCCGCGACGCCTCAGGCCGGACAGAGCGGCATTCCCGCGCTCTGGGATCTCCTCTTGGGCAATATGCCCGGGTGCATAGGCGAAGTCTCCGCGCTTGCGCTTGTTCTCGGCGGAATATATCTTATCGCGAGAAAGGTCATCACCTGGCACATACCCGTTTCGTTCATCGTCACGGCCTGGGCGTATTCGCTCGTCTCCGGCGGCGCCCCCGCGCACGTGCAGATTCTGACGGGCGGCATATTGCTCGGCGCCATCTTCATGGCGACCGATTACGTCACGAGCCCGACGACCGCAAAAGGCAAGATCGTGTTCGGTTTCGGCTGCGGTCTTATATGCATGCTCATCCGGCAGTTCGGCGGATATCCCGAAGGATGCAGTTTCGCGATTCTGATAATGAACTCCATCTGTCCGCTGATCAACCGCTGGACGCAGCCCAGACCTTTCGGAGCTAAGAAATGAAAAAAATACTTTGGCTTGTCTCATCTCTCACGATCATAGCCGGCGTGTGTGCGGCGACGCTCGCGTACATCAACGAAATCACTAAAACACCGATCGCCGAAATGAAGGTCAGGCAGGCCGAGGCCGCCGCCTCGTCCGTCATGCCCGAAGGCGTCGTCAAGGTGGAGGCGGTGAAGGCGGGCGACGAGTCCGCGTACATCGGCAAAGACGCTTCTGGCAAGACGATAGGGCTCGCGTTCAGGGGGCGCGACTCGGGGGGCTACGGCGGTGATATCGAGCTCATGGTCGGTTTCACTCCCGACGGAAAGGTCGTCACCTACAAGGCTCTTCAGTCTACCGAGACTCCCGGGCTCGGAACGAAACTCGCCTCGCCGGAGTTCTACTCCCAGTTCGCCGGCAAGGACGCGACGAAGCCTCTCGGCGTCACGAAGGACGGCGGTGAGATCGAAGCGATAACTTCCGCGACGATAACGAGCCGCGCCGTATGCCGCGCCGTTGCCGCCGCGGCCGCGAAGATCGCCAAACTCGGCGCCAAGTGAGCGCCGGCGGCTGCCATGGCTAAGAAATCGACGTTCACCGTCAATATCGAATACTTCTCGCTCAGGTTTTTCTGCGCGCTTGTCAATGTCGTGCCGTACCCTCTCGCGCTCGCGCTCGCGAGAGGGTTCGCGAAAATCGCGGTGAGATGGTTCGGCTTCAAGCGCGGGCGGACTCTCGCGAGAATAAGGTCGGTGTTTCCCGGAATTTCCGACGCTGAGGCTCTGCGCATAGCGGTGGACTCTCTCTCGAACGTCCTTCAAAGCGGCGTGGAGATGATACGCGCGCCGAAGCTCGATCGCGAATGGATGGACAGATACGTCGTCGACGGCGCGCTCTACAAGGACAAGCTCCAGTCTTACGTCGACGAGGGAAACGGCGTCGTCATCATGGTGCCTCATTCCGGCAACTGGTACATGGCGGCGTGGTCGATGGCGAAATACGGCCTCAGGCTTTTCGCGCTCGCCGCCAGACAGCGCAATCCCAAGCTCGATGCGTGGATGAAGCGTCAGTACGGCGACATCGAGGTTCTCGACCGCGGAGAGAAGGCTACGCTCGTGAAGATCAAGGATCGTCTCAAAAACGGCCGCGCGTTCGCGATACTGCCGGATTTGAGGGTGCCGCAGAAGGATGTCGAGGCGGAGTTTTTCGGTTCGCGCGCGAACGTGAGCCACGCGGGCGCGATGTTCGCCGTGAAGTGCTCTTCTCCGATAGTCGTCGCCATGATGACGCGCAGAGACGGCCGTCACGTCTTCAACCATCTGGCGACGCTGCGTCCCGATCCCGGGGCGAAAGACGCAAAGGAAGAAGCCCGCAGGCTCACGCGCGAGGCGATGGCGATTTTAAGCCGCTCGGTGATGGAAAGCCCGGGCGATTGGTTCTGGTACAACAAACGATGGATTCTCGAGCCCGTCCACAAAGGCTCGTGCAGGTCATGACCGATTTTTCGAAACTTCTGAATCCCGAACAGTGCGCCGCCGCCACGGCGGGCGAAGGGCCGCTTCTCGTTCTCGCCGCCGCCGGCACCGGCAAGACGCGTACTCTCGTGCACCGCGTCGCTTATCTCGTCGAGAACGGGGTGGACGCGGGGCGCATACTTCTTCTCACGTTCACCAACCGCGCGGCGCGCGAAATGCTCGAGCGCGCGCAGAAAGTCGTCGGGCCCGAAGTCTCGGGCATCTGGTCCGGGACGTTCCACCACGTGGCCGCGAAACTGCTTCGCCGCTGGGGGCAGCTTCTCGGGTATCAGCCCGGGTTCCAGATCATCGACGAGGACGACCAGAAGAAACTCATAGGCGACATAATCAAGTCTACTGTCGCCGATCCGAAGGAGTTCGTCAAAAAAGAGCTCGTCGCGAAGATGATAAGCGAGGCGGCGAACGAAGAGAAGCCCGTAGCCTTCGTAGCCGCCCGCTACATGACGAAGACGTCCGGCGTCGATCCCGAAGCCGTGGAGGCGATCGCGAAGAAGTACGTCGGGAAGAAACTCGAAATCGGCGCGATGGATTTCGACGATCTTCTCGTCAACGCGCTCAAGCTGCTGGAGACGCAGGAGCATGTGCGCACGCTTCTGCAGGATCACTTTCTCCACGTTCTCGTGGACGAATATCAGGATACTAACGGCATTCAGGCTAAGTTCGTCGACATCATAGCGGCGAAACACCGCAACGTGATGGCCGTGGGGGACGATTTTCAGTGCATCTACACGTGGCGCGGCGCGCAGATCGAAAACATCATGCGGTTTCCGTCGCGCTGGCCGGGGTGCAGGATCGTGAAACTCGAGCGCAATTACCGCTCGGTGCCTGGGGTGCTCGACGTCGCCAACACGGTGATGAAGGACTCTCCCGGCCAGTTCGAGAAAAAGCTCAGACCCACGCGCGGCGCGCGCGGCGACAAGCCGTGCGTCTACCGCGTCTACGATTCCAAAACGCAGGCGAACGAAATCTACAAACTCGTCTGCCGCTCGCGCGAACTGGGCTGGCGTTACAGCGATATCGCCGTTCTTTACCGCAGCCACTACCAGTCGATCGATGTGCAGATGACGCTGGCGAGGATGCGCGTGCCGTTCAGGATAACCAGCGGCGTCGGAGTCTTCGAACAGATACACACAAAAGACGTTCTCTCGTACCTCAGGCTTCTTGTCAATCCCTGCGACGAACTTTCGTTCATGCGGTTCATCCGGCTTTTGCCGGGCGTCGGCGAGAAAACGGCGCAATCGTACTGGAAGAAACTATCGCGCCGCTTCGACACCCGCACGAAGGAATCGCGCGCGGAGATCGGGGCGATTCTCGGAGCGAAGGCGAAGGCGGTTTGGCCTTCGCTCGCGAAGGCGTTCGAAGATGCTTACGGCCATCTCGCCGAAAACGAGCTGGGCGAAACGGTTGAGGATTTCTGCGATCTGTTCTACGAAGATCATCTGCGCCGCGAATGGGAGGAGTCCGACGCCGAGGAGCGTCTCGCCGACGTGAAGGAACTCGCCGCGCAGATCGCCGGCAACGAGGGCGGGCTGGAGGCGTTTCTCGCCGACGTTGCGCTTCTCACGAATCTCGACGTGAAGCGCAACGATCCCGATCAGGACAAGGTGACGCTCTCTACGGTCCATCAGGCCAAGGGCATGGAGTGGCCCGTGGTGGTCATACCGTGGCTTTCCGAAGGGATGTTCCCGAGCGCCAAGGCCGCGGAGGAGAACCGCTCCGACGAAGAAAGACGGCTTTTCTACGTTGCCGTTACACGCGCCAAGGATGAGCTTTACATGTTTGCGCCCTCGATGCGCAAAATGTCCGACGGAGGATCCTTTCCCGTGGAGGCGTCGTCGTTCCTTCGAGAGATTCCGAGAGATCTCATAGACGTCAAGCGCGTGATGGACAATCCCGTTTACGGCGGCGGTTACGCTGCGCGCGGCGGATACGGCGGGGGGTACGGCGGGTATTCTCCGCGCGGCGGGTTCGGAGGCTCTTCTGGCTCTTCGTCAGGCTGGACGTCGCGTAACAAGACGTGGAGCAGGTGAAAATCCGGGGGCGAGGCCGATGAGCGAGAAGGAGTACGACGAATACTGGATGAGGTTCGCTTTGCGCGAAGCCGAAAAGGCGGCGGCCGACGGAGAAGTGCCCGCGGGCTGCGTTATCGTGGAGTGCGCGAAGGACGAACGCGGCGAAGACGACTTCAATCCTTCGACCTCGCGCATTCTCGCGAGATCGCACAACCGGAGCGAGGGGCTTACCGACGCGACGGCGCACGCCGAGATGCTTGCGTTAAGCGCGGCGTTCGCGGCCAAGGGGAACTGGCGGCTGGTGAACTCGCGCCTGTACGTCACGAAGGAGCCCTGCCCCATGTGCGCCGGCGCGATAGTCCTCGCGCGCGTCGGGACGCTAATCTGGGGAGTCGGCGATCCCAAGCGCGGCGGCTCGAGCGTCTTCGGAATATTCGACCACCCCGGCATAAACCATCATCCGAAGATTGTGAGCGGAGTTCTCGAAGAAGAATCCAAGGGGGTTCTTCAGGCGTTCTTCCGCGAGCGCAGACGCCCGTGAAGACGCCGGCGTCTACGCATTCGAACTTATGCCGCCCGATGCGCATGATCTCAAATGCGCAAACCCCGGGAAGGCATTTCGCGCGCTTGCGCTGCAAGGCGAAAAGTGATACAATTGGCTTTCAGATTTTAAGAGTCGGCGCTGACGCCGGCAGGACATAAAAACGAAGGAGAAGAAAACATGGCGTGTAAATGCAAAAAGTGCAGCTGCGGCTGCGAATTCATAGCCCCCATGAGCGCTTTGTGGCGCGTTTACGACGGCATCGGCGCCAAGGCCGACATCGTTTCGATCGCGTGGGAGCGCGAAGGCGGCAAGGTCTTCCGCTACGATCTGCCCGTGCCGCAGCGCCTCGATTCCGACGCGGCGAAATTCGTCAGCCATGTCGTCGAGCGCATCGCCAAGTTCATCGTCTGGGCCGCCGGCGGCTGGAAGCTCTATCTTTCGGGTCCCGACGCCGTCGTCAAGCCCGTCGCCAAGGCGTACACGAAGAAGGGCGCGCGCTCGTTCGATTACGATTTCTTCACGTCCATCTACGGCCGTCCCGTCGAGGTCGAGATCGTTCCGGCGAAGAAGATGCCCGAAATGAACGAGTCTCCCGCTCTCGTCAAGACCGTCGCCGACGGCTGTCGCATCGGCTTCGACCTCGGCGCCAGCGACTTCAAGATTTCCGCCCTCAACAAGGGCAAGGTCGTCTTCTCTGAGGAATTCCCGTGGGATCCGCGCAACAACGCCGACCCCGAGTACCACTACCAGAAGCTCACCGCAGGTCTCAAGGCTGCCGCGGCGGCGCTTCCGCGCGTCGACGCCATCGGCGGCTCCACGGCGGGCGTTCTCGTCGGTCAGAAGCTCGGGCTCGCGAGCCTTTTCCGTGCGGTCAAGGAGAAGAATCCCTCGAAGTTCGAGACGGCGCAGAACATGTTCTTCCGCATCGAGAAGGACTGGGGCGTTCCGTTCGCGGTCTACAACGACGGCGACGTCACGGCTCTCGCGGGCATGATCACGATGAACCGCAAGGGTATCCTCGGCGTGGCCATGGGTTCTTCCGAGGCGGTCGGCTACGTCGATCCGAAGGGCCGCATGACAGGGCGCATCTCCGAGCTCGCTTTCGCCCCGGTCGACTTCAACCCCAACGCTCCGAAGTGCGAATGGTCGGGTGACGCCGGCGTCGGCGCGATGGCGTTTTCGCAGCAGGCCGTCAACTGGCTCGCCGAGAAGCACGGCTTCAAGTTCCCGAAGAAGATGGCTCTTCCCGAGCGTCTCAAGGTCGTTCAGGCCGCGATGGCCGAAGGCGACGAGAAGGCGCTCAAGGTCTACATCCAGATCGGCCGCTTCCTCGCGCACGCCATTCCGTGGTACAACGAATTCTACGACTACGAGAACATGATGATTCTCGGGCGCGTCACCTCCGGTCTCGGCGGCAGCGTCATCCTCGAAACCGCCAAGGCGATGCTCAAGGACGTCTATCCCGAGTGGGCCGAGAAGATCGACATCTTCATGCCCGACGAAAAGGCCCGCCGTCTCGGGCAGTCCGTCGCCGCGGCGCAGATTCCCGTCATCAAGGCGAAGGGCAAAAAGAAGTAATTCCATGAGCAACCGCAATTATTCGCAGGAAGAACTCGCCGCCGCCCTCGCGTCGATGGGCGTTACCGATCAGACCGAAGTTTCGCGTTACGGTTCGGGGCACATCAACGACACCTTCAAAGTCGAGACCGCGCGCGGCGCGACGTTCATTCTCCAGCGCGTCAACACCGACATATTCCCGCCGGACACGCTCAAAGCGAACATATTGCGCGTCACGGGGCATCTGAAGTCGAAAGGCGTCAAATCCCTCGAGGTCGCCGGATATGAAAACCCCTGGAGGCTCTACGAGTTTCTCTCCGGCTACAGATCTGTCGACGTCGTCACGAATCCCGCCGAGGCGGAGCTCGCGGCGGGGGCGTTCGCGAAATTCCAGAACGACCTCGCCGATCTGCCCGCGCCGAGACTCGGCGACATCATACCGAAATTCCACGACACGGTGGACCGTCTGCGTCAGCTCGACGAAGCGGCGGCGGCCGACGTCAAGGGCCGCAAGGCCCTCGTCTCGGCCGAGCTCGCGTTCGTCGACGCGCGCCGCGCCGAGGCTTCGAAGATCGTTTCGATGATGGCATCGGGCGAAATCCCCGAGCGCATCACCCACAACGACACGAAGATCAACAACGTGATGATCGCCGAAGACGGCACCACGGTCGTGATCGATCTCGATACCACCATGCCCGGTTCGGCGCTTTACGATTTCGGCGACATGGTGCGCACTTCCACCGCCGCCGCCGCCGAAGACGAGAAGGATCTCTCGCTCGTATATTCGAAGAAGGAGTATTTCGAGGCGCTCGTCAAGGGCTATCTCGCGGAGGCGAAGTTTCTCACGCCCGCGGAGAAATCGCTTCTTGCGTTTTCCGGCCGTCTTATCACGTTCACGATAGGGGTGCGCTTCCTGACGGACTATCTGGCGGGAGACGTCTATTTCCGCACGGCGTATGATGACCACAATCTCGTCAGATGCCGCACCCAGTTCAAGATGATCGAATCGATGGAGGCGCAGGCCGACGAATACGAGGCGATCGTAAGAAGGTATTCTTCGTGAAAAAGAACGCATTCCTCACGGTGCTCGCCGCGTGCGCCGTCATCTGCGCGTCGTATGCGGGCACGAACACGGTCGAAACGACCGGAGTCGGGAAAAGCGCCGCCAAGAGCGTGAAAAAAAAGGTTAAGCGCCCCGCGCGCATAACGAGCGCGTCGACGTATTTCGACCGCAAGGAAGGCGTCGGGATATTCCAGGGCCATATCCATGTGGACGACGAAGAATACCAGCTTCATGCCGACAAGGCGTTTGTCTTCATGGAAGGAACCAATGAATTGAAGCGCATTGTGGCTATAGGCAACGTCGCCATAACGAATGAGATGCGCCGCGCGTACGGCGGCAAGGCGAGCTATTACCGGGATACGGGGATGGTCGTTCTTTATTCCGACAAAGACAAGCCCGCCGAGGTGCGCGAAGTCAAAAAGGACGGCGATCAGATTGTCAGGGGCAGCAAGATAAAGTTCTGGATCAATTCCGAACAGGTTGAAGTCATAGATGCCGACATCACGGCTCCTTCGGGCGGAGGCGGCGGAATCAAATCATTGGGAGTGATGAAATAGACGGCGCTATCTTTTTCAAGAAAACAAAAAAACGATGAAAATGAAAAAAATGATTCTGTCTGTTGCGTGCATTTTGGCCGCGACTTCTCTTTTCGCGGCCCACGGCGCAGCCCCCTCGTATCCGAATTTCGGTCTTCCCCGCGTGGAAGAGATGATGTTTCTCGTCCTTCAGATCGGCGTCATACTTTTCGCCGCGCGTCTCGGCGGCGCCATTGCCTCGATGCTTAAGATGCCTTCCATCCTCGGAGAGCTCGCGGCGGGTATCGTCATCGGGCCATGGGCTCTGGGCGGGATCGGTTTCGGCGACGGGATGTTCCAGTACGGGCTCTTCCACGGCGCTGCGCTGAAGGAGATGAACACGTTCGTCGGGCCCGCCAAGGAGATGTTCGGCACGCTCGCCGGCGTCGTGCACGGCAAGCACGTCGTTTTCGACGCGACCAATCCCGCATTGTACGGCATCGCGACGCTCGCCTCGATAATACTTCTTTTCCTTTCCGGTCTTGAGACGAATCTCAAGATGTTTCTCAAGTATTCGTTCGTCGGCACTCTCGTAGGCGTCGGCGGCGTCGTGTTCTCCTTCCTTCTCGGTGATCTTTGCGCAGTGTATTTTCTGCCTTTGTTTTTCGAAAGTTTCAAGGTCCTCGGAGAGATGCCGCTCTCGCAGGCGATGACTTCGCCTTCCGCGCTGTACATGGGGATTATGTCGACGGCGACATCGGTCGGCATTACGGCGCGCATCCTCTCCGAACGCAAGAAGCTCGATTCGGAGGAAGGTACGACCATCATGGCGGGAGCCGTCATCGACGATGTTCTCGGTCTTGTCGTCCTCGCCATCGGCAACGGCATCATTGCGGCCAATCTGACTTCGGCGGATACCGGCGCCGCGGCTGCCGAGATGGATTGGGGGCACATCGGTTTCGTCGCCGCGAAGTCGTTCGGCGTCTGGCTCGGCGCGACGATAATCGGTATTCTCGCGGCTCGCAGGATATCGCAGTTCCTCAAATTCACGTTCCGTTCCCCGACGGTCATCGCGACGATGGCGTTCGGTCTGTCGCTCATTCTCGCCGGTTTCTTCGAAAGCATGGGGCTGGCGATGATCATCGGCGCGTACGTGATGGGTCTCGCGCTCTCGCGCACGGACATCAAACACATGGTTCAGGAGACGCTCTCTCCCGTTTATACGTTTCTCGTGCCGATCTTCTTCTGCGTGATGGGCATGATGGTGGATATGACGGCTCTCTGCTCGAAGCCGGTTCTCGCCTTCGGCGTGATTTACACCATTCTCGCCGTCGTCGCGAAGGTGGTGGGCTGCATGCTTCCTTCGCTCTGCTGCGGGTTTAATCTGCTCGGCTCGCTCCGGATCGGCGCGGGCATGGTGCCGCGCGGCGAGGTCGCGCTCATCATCGCGGGTCTCGGACTTTCGGCCGGTTATCTCTCGCAGGAGATTTTCGGTATCGGCATCATGATGACGCTCGTGACGACAATTGTGGCGCCGCCCGCCCTCGTCGGTCTATTCAAGCCGAAGAAGAAAGGCGTGAAACGCCCGAAACCGTCAAACGACGGCTCGCGCGCGGTCGAGTTCGAACTGACAGACGAGAGCGTCGCCGAAATCATGATGAGCAAGCTTCTGCGCGAATTCCGCAACGAGGGCTTCATCGTCACGTGTCTTTCGCAGGCTGATCAGATCTGGGATATCGCGATGGACGCGATTGAAATTTCCATCCGCCGCGACGAGAACAGGATCAGTTTCGAGTGCACGCCCGCCGAAGAGGCGATAGTGATGACGGTGTGGATGGAGGTCGTAAGCCAGATCAACGATCTCGCGCGCTCCATCGCCAAGCCCATCCGCCGCGAAGATGTCGACAAACTTCTCAAGGATTCCGTCGCCGTCAAAACGGGCCGCAGCGGGGTCGGTCGCTATCTGCAGGGCTTTGTCATGCTTCCGAAATTCCGCGCGTCCTCAAAAGCCGAGGCGATCGAGAAGATGGTCGCCGAAATCGCGGCCGCGTGTCCCAATCATGTGCATGACGTCAAGGAGGCTACGGCCGCGGTGATGCGGCGCGAGGCGTCGATGCCGACGGGTCTCGATCACGGTATCGCCGTTCCGCACGGGCGCACGCCGGCGGTCAGCGGCATAGCCGGCGCGGTCGCCATTCTCGACAACGAAGGTACGGCCAACGGCTGCATTCCCGATTACGAGACGATCGACAACAGCCCCTTGAGCATAATCGTTCTGACTCTCGCCAACAACGAGGCGCAGACGCCTTATCTGCAGCTGATGAGTTTTATTTCGCGCGCGCTCAGGGCCGAGAAGGGGTATCAGAATCTCGCGGCCTGCAAGACTCCGGAAGAAATGAAGAAGTTCTTTCGCAACATGCGCTGAGCGCGGGCGGCGGATTTCGGCTTTGGGCAGAGTATGGCCTTCAGCCGCGCAGAAGAGAAAAAAGGAGAAAACGTGATGAAAAACATGATTCAAAAACATGTCCCGGCAATGGCGCTGTTCGTTACGGTGCAGTTGACCTCTTTTGCCGGCGCCGCCGTTTTCGATGGAGTTGACATAGCTCCCGGAGATCTTCACGCCAAAGATCTCACAAGGCTCGAGTGCGTGAGAGAGGCGAAGGGCGACCCGATCGTCATCGTAAAGGACGGCGTGGCGCGCTTGCCGATCGTGTGGGCAGGGGATGGCGGCCTCGATACGTCCGCGAAGTTTCTCGCCGACGTGATTTTCAGAATGACCGGCGTCAAGCCGAAGGTCATCCGCGAAAAAGCGGATAAGCCGGTGAAAATCCAAAAAGCGTTTTTCATCGGTGAAACATCCGCCGCCAAGGCGGCCGGACTTCTGCCGTTCAGAAAAACGACGTGGAGGTGGGGCGGCGTCGACGCGGAGCGCTTCCGCGTCGTCGCGAAGGACGGCTCGTTCTTCTTCGTGGGCCGCGGCGATTACGGCGTCTACGACTGGTGCGAGCGTCAGCTCGACATCAGATATTACTGGCCAGAAGTGCCCAATCAGATGTATCGCGTCAAGGGCACGAACAGAGTCTACGGTCTTTGCACTACGGCGACGAAGGGCCTTGCCGCCAGACCTGTCGATTACGAAGATCAGCCCGTTTACGCCTGCCGCAACAACTGGCCGTACGGAAGCACTCCGTGGAATCGCTGTGCCAAGGGCGGCGACAGCCACCGTGGCGGCGTCAATGTCCACGCGCCCGCTTCCTGGAACAAGGATAAAGAGCTCGTCGCCAAGCATCCCGACATCTTCGCGCGCACCGTCGACGGACAGCGCGCCGTCTCGCCCATGCTCTGCTACGGCAATCCGAAAACGCTTGAATACTACAAGCAGCGCATCGACGAGCATATCGCCGGCAAGCGCGATTCGGGCGGCATCGTCAATACGGACAAGCGCGTCATCACCGTTTCGCAGTGGGATCTCGCGGTCTTCTGTTCCTGCGAACACTGCATGAAGCTTTTCGACCAGAATCTCGGCAACGCGACATCCGCTTCGCCGATTCTCTGGAATTTCTTCACGACAGAACTCGCGAAATGGCTGAAGGAAAAACATCCCGATTATGTGATTTCGACTCTTCCCTACAAGAATACGTGCGGGATCGCGCCCGGCTTCGACGTCTCGAAATACGGAAACGTCGAGGCGATGCTCTGCACGATGCCAGGGCTTGCGATGCTGAAGAACGAGAAGTGCAAAAAGCATGAAGAAGATCTTATCCGCAGCTGGGTCAAAGTCACGGGCAAGCCTGTTCTCAACTGGCACTACAGCTGCTGGCCGGCGGAATTCACTTCGGCTCCCTATCTTTACGGCGAGACGATCAAGAAGCATTACACCGATATGAAGGGGCTCGTTTCCGGCACGTTCATCAACGGTCACTACGATACGCCGAGAATGCAGCTTTCGGGCTACGTCTGGATGCGTTGCCTCTGGAATCCCGACATCGACGTGCAGGCGGTTTATGACGAATTCTGCCGCCGTATGTTCGGCAAGGCTTCATCGACGATGAGAAAACTTCTCGATATGCAGGAGACGGGCTGGAACCGCCAGTGGGGCTCCAACATGTGCTCGATCAAGAACGTCTTCGAAATTAGTTATCCGCGCAAGGAGGTTCTTGAGATGCAGGCGCTTCTCGCCAAAGCCGCGAAGGAGACCGAGGGCGACGAGAAGGCGTCCGCGCGCGTCGAATGGTACGCGAGCGGTTTCAAGACGTTCTTCAAGGAGAGCGAGGAGAACGCGGCCGGCACGGCCTTCGCGCCTTTCATGATGAAGAAGGCGGACATCCCGCCGCGCCTTGACGGCAAGCTTGACGACCACTGCTGGACGCAGGCCGAGGGCCGCAGGTTCGTGCACGCGCACAATAAGACGAATTCCGCTTCGGCATATCCGACGGAAGTCAAGGCTGTCTGGGACGACAGAGGCATAACCTTCGGCGTAAGGTGCACGGAGCCGGCCGTCGACAAGATGAATCTCGGCGCCGCGCAGCAGGATCCGTGGGGGCAGGATTCGTTCGAAATTTTCATGGACTGCTCCGGAACGGGTGATGGTCACTGGTATCAGCTTCTCATCGATATCAACGAACGCTGGAGCCCGTTCACCGACGGCCCGACGTGGGAGCCCAAAGGCGTGAAAGTCAAGATATTCCCCGGTAAGGGTGAATGGACTATGGAGGTGTACGTGCCGTTCTCCGACCTCAGGGGATTCGAGAACGCGCAGATTCCGACCACGTCCGCCAACGGCATTGTCTGGATCGGAAACATGATACGCTGGCGCGTGGGCGATATGAAAAGGCCCGCCGCCGAGCGCATGAAAGGCAGTCACAACGAAATGAGCCGACTCAACACTCGCCATAATTTCTGGAACAAAGATCCGGGCGCGTTCGGCAAGTTCGTCTTCGTCGAGTAATCCCTTCGGGTGACTAAGCAAAGCTGGGCCGCGGGCAACCGTCGCCCGGTTTTTCGTCTCACGGCGCATGGTGTGAGAATAATACGGCCGGCGGTATTCCTGCGTACCGCATGCTGCTTGAGAAACAGCGGGATCGGTCGGAATATAAGGAGTCGGGCATGATGAAAGTGATTGCAAAAACTTGTGCGACGGTCGTGTTCGCTTTTGCGCTATCCGGGTGTCGCGGTCTTTACGAGGTGAAGGAGGGCGACATAGTTCTCGAGAACGCGAAGGCACGATTCGTGATCGGCGCGGACGGTATCGCCCGGTCGCTCGTCGTCAAGAAGACGGGGGTTGAGCTTCTTAATCCGTCCGAAGAGAGACCCGTCTTTTCCGTCACGCAAGACCGTCCGTTCAACAATGAGATTAAACTTGTCTTTCCGAACTGCCGCACAACCTATAACGCGAAGAGGGTGCGCCGTGAAGGCGATTTTCTTGTTGTCGGTTTCGAGCACGTTGCATATCAGGCGAAAATCCGTGTGAAAGAGGCCGCCGACTGGTTTCTTTTCGAGCTCGAAGATTTCATTCTCGGTCCGAAAGGCTCGTCCGGTCTTGATATGACTTATCCGCCCGTCAGCTGTCTGCGCCTGATGGAGCTGCCGGTCAGAGAGCGTTCGCGTTTCGGTCAATGGCTCA
Organism: Kiritimatiellia bacterium; assembly: GCA_045537795.1. Classification (GTDB taxonomy): domain Bacteria; phylum Verrucomicrobiota; class Kiritimatiellia; order RFP12; family UBA1067; genus UBA1067. The sequence goes on from JAZSQE010000012.1 coordinate 37,144, forward strand.
ATGTCATGTGGGATGATAAAGCGGCCGCGGCCGTCCTCGCGGGGGAACCGTTTACGTGGATTGGCAATGAGCGGCGCGGCGGCGCGCGTCACCTTTACGCCGATGCGCATGACGATCTCAAACTGCGCGGTGCGCGAGCGGCGGTGATCGCCGCTTCGGGCGATGAATTTCTCGACGCCGTAGATTCCATGGAGCGTGAACTTGATTTGCCTCTCGGCGTTCAGAGCCGCCGTTCGGGCGATCTCAACTCGTCTATCTACTGGGTAACGGATCTGACGCCGAAAAACGTCGATCACCATATCGCTCTGGCCGGAAAGGGCGGTTTTAGGATGATGCTCCTTTATTATACGTGCCTTTGCAAGGGCGTGAACGGAGACAGGGGGTATGCCGGGATCGCCGATTACGACCTTCGAGAGGAATTCGTTGACGGCACGGATTCCCTGAAGGAGATGCTAGACAAGATTAAGGCGGCAGGCATTATACCCGGGTTTCATGTCATGCAGACATTCATCGGGCTTAAAACTCACTACGTGACGCCCGTAGCGGATCCGAGACTCAATCTTAAGCGCCGCTTCACGCTTGCGCTTCCGGCAGAGCCGGAGGGAGGAGATCTTTTCGTTCAGGAGAATCCCGCCAACTGCCCGACAAACGTCAAAAGCCGTGTGCTCGCCTTCGGCGGCGAGCTTATGTCGTATGAAGGGTTTACGACGCAGCGTCCGTATAAGTTCACCGGCGTGAAGCGCGGTTATCTCGGCACGAATAAAGTTCCGCATCCCCGCGGGCAGATAGGCGGTGTTCTCGATATATGCGAGTTCGGCGCGAAGAGCTGCTACATCGATCAGAATTCCGATCTGCAGGATGAGATCGCCGAAAAAATCGCGCGCCTTTACAACTGCGGTTTAGAATTCATGTACAACGACGGGTCCGAAGGCGTCAATGTGCCCCAGGGCATACATGTGCCTAATTCGCAATATCGAGTCTGGAAGAGACTCGTCAGGAAACCGCGGTTTATGGAGGGCGCGGCGAAGGGGCATTTCGGCTGGCATCTGCAAAGCGGCGCCAATGCGTTCGATGTCTTCTGCCCGGAGCTGTTCAAGAAGATGCTGGTGCGCTGGCCGCTTTATGAAGCGCCGATAATGCGCAATGATTTCACGAGAATCAACTTCGGCTGGTGGGGCGTTTTCAAGCCGAAGGTGAAGATGCGTGACAAGGCTCCGTATTGCAAAGTCGAGTCTGTGGGAACGCAGTATGACATGTGGGAATTCGGCACGTCGCGCGCGGCGTCGTGGGATTGCCCCATCACGATTCAGGCCGAGGGCATAGAATCTCATCCGCGTATGGACGATCTTCTTGAGGTCATTCGCCGCTGGGAGGATGTGCGCCGTCGTAACTGGCTCACGCAGGAACAAAAAGAGGCTCTTAAATCGCCTGTGCAGGAGCATCACCTTTATCTGAACGAAAAAGGTGAATACGAACTTTATGAAATGGAAATGCTCGATGTGCCGGCGATGGCGCCTCTGGCACGCGCCTTCATGTTCGAGCGTCACGGAAAGCGCGTGATCGCCTGCTGGCATATTTCCGGGAGCGGCCGTTTGGAAGTGAAGCTCGGCAAGGCCGTTTCGCTGCCTCTTTCGTCTTTGAGATACATCGAAACAGATCTTTCGGCGAAGGAAGTCCGCGCGGCGTGGGCCGCGGCGAAAATGGACGCCGCGCAGACATTGTGAAAGATGAAAATGAGGATATTTCATATCACTGCTGTATTGCGCGAGGCGATTTGTGACAAATAAACAAATTGTTGAGAATAGATAATAGCGTTTAATCAAATGAAAAGGCGGTTGCAAGATGTTTGCAGCCGCCTTTAAATGTTTTTGTAAAAGGGCGATAAGAGACTAATCCTCCGCCTGGCGCATGAACGCCTTTACCTCTGCCTCGGTTGCGATGCCGCGCGTAATAACGGCATTCGTCGCCGCAACATAAGCGGGGTAATCGCTTGTGATAAACTGACACGCCAGCCATTCGTCTTCAAGGTCCATCGCCTTAATCGCCGCCTTAACATCGTTCCATTTTCCCGCCGCTTTCGCCGCGTTGATGAGTTTCAATTTTGAATACTTAACAGGGCGGTCGACAACTCTGTTGATAACGGCTATGGCATTAGTTGTCGCCCAGGATTTTTTGCCCTTGCGATAATGCGTAATGACTTTGCTGGGGATTGTGACGGCATCTTGAGCGACAATGCGCGTCCGCTCGGTGAGATATCGAGTCGTGATATCCTTGGTGGCGGCAATCGCCATCGTTACGGTCATAACAACAAGGAGCAAAAGCCCCAGGGTGATTGATTCTTTATTCTTCATTGTTTGCTTCCTTGGTTTGTTTAAGAATTACGCCATTGCGGAAATTGTGGATTTCGCCCGTGAGCGCGTTTGTCCACGCTCCTGTAAATGTCGGCTCACCGTCGACTGTAACGAGCGCAGAGCCGAAATCAAAGCCTTTGGCGCCGCCGATGGTTTCATGCCATCTACTGTTGATAAGTTTACCCCTTAACGCCGTTGGCCGCGTGAAAGTGCAACGGTGAGTGTAAGAGTCTTGTTCCCACTTATCCCAAACACATGCAACTGTCGCCGTGACATTGAGGTAGGTGTATTCTACATGGCGATTAGGCGCGATTGTGAGAAGTTGCGAATACTCAACAATCTGCCAATCGGTAACGCCGTCTGTGCCTTCAGAAATAACCTCGCCAGTAAGGTTTAAGGGTGTACGCTGACGCGGCAGATAAAGCGCGATATGCTCGGCGTGAGAGGGTATTTGATTTGTGACATCCCAAAGCGATTGAAGGGCGTTGGTGACGCCGCCTGCAGTCGCTCTGGCAATCTCTTGCAGATTGGTTGCAAGAGCCATTTGCGCCGCCGCGTCTGCATGAGACACGACAGTTCCCGAGCGGTCAATTACTTTGCCGTTGCCGCCATCGAGAAGGGCTTGGCGCGATAGGCCTAACTCCATGACTTCGTCGGATGTAATGACAAGGTTTGTGACAGACTTTTCGTCTTCAGCAATCGGCGCGACTGTCGCAAAGATAATAGCAAGTAATGTTATCATTTCGTAATTGCCCCCTTATTTACGCGGATGCGAAGTCTCACATCACGATTGCGCCAAAAGCCTTTCGCCGAAAACTTCGTCTCTTTCGTGCGACCGAGTTCTTTCCATTGAGACCATCCTGTACGAGCAGGGATTTGTCGCTCTTGATATTCGATTATAAATTCATCTTCGCCCAAGACAATGCGGTCATCTTCCGTTCCCCAGCCGATTGTCATTCCGCCTGTTATCGGAGCGGAAAAGGTAGTTAGCTTAATGCCTTTTTCAACGACCGTAGGCGGCGATGGTGGCTTACTGCCGGCGAAGATTGTCATTACGACCGCCAGAGGGATAAGACCCCAATTCTTTTTAAGCCATTTAATCATTGCGTTTAATCTCCATCAGTAAGCCGCCCTTAAAACCAAGCGTATCTAGGCCAGCAACGATATCACCTGTATAGCCGCCGGTTATACCGCCTTTGATGTCAAACGTCATACCTTCGCCATCTGCGGCATCTGCATCGAGATAGATGATAAAAAAGCCTTGAGAGGCAACCGGCATCCAAAACTTGACCGAGTACATGTAATTATAAACAGTGCCGTCGCCGTCTTCGTAAGTTGTTGAGAGCGTTGTTTTCTCAATGGAAGTATCGAGAGCCTTCATCGCGCCCCTGCCACCCTCGATGGTGGTTGCGTGTTTAATTCCCGGCGGCACGGCAGACGCATCAGCCGTTGTCGCATAGACGATTTCGTACTGCGCGCTGCCCTTGCCGTCTACCGCGATATTCGGCGTGTATGAGGTAACGAAGCATTTCGTATCAGGAGGGAGAGCCACCATCACGCCGAGAGAATCGGTAAAGCCGCGCCGATAAACGACAAATTCATTTTCAGTAATCGCCTGCACGGATGAAGATACAAGGTTAGTGCCTTCACGCGCCGCCTTTTCGGCCGACGTTGCCGCCGCTTGCGCAATGGCGATTTCGGTCTTGTTCGCCGCCAAATCGCCGACGGACGCAACCACTTCCGGCGCGTTGATCTTGCCGTCCTGGTCGATGAATACGACTTTGCTTGATACGACAGTTGCCGCGAGAATGAGAACTGATAGTGTCATTTGAAAATCTCCATTACTGCTTCAAAACCACAATGCCACCACAACGCACACAATATACCAATTATAGGCGAATATACTAAAAACGTGGCAAGTAAAAACATTTTTAGTACCTTAAGTGTGTTTAATGAAAACAGTTTCATCATTTAACCTCCGTGATATTGGCGTTGGTGACGGCGATGTAGTAGAGGTTTCCGTCATACATCGTCTGCTTCCACGTGATGCCAAGTTTTTCGTCATAGACCATGCCTTGCACATCTCGCACGACGTTCGTTACCATCTTGGGAATCGTGGCCGTAACCGCCGCGAGGTCAGCCGCGTTAACTGAACCGACGAAATTATAACCGGCGGCGAAGAGGTCGCACCACCCCGGCGCCGCGATCCACTCGTCGTACATGCCGAGCGGTACAATAATCTTGCAGGTAGTAGGGACTCCAGCGAAGGCGTGTACGCCGCCGCGGTATTGGACAATTTGTGTACAGCGAGAAAAATCAACTATTGATAAGGATTTACATCCTACGAAGATGTCGGTGGAGTCTTCAAACAGTGTAAATGACGAAGGGAATGTTATACTTGCCAAATTAGTACAATTCAGAAAAATACCACTGCCCGAACGCTCCGCTTTGGGGAACGATACGTTTTTTAAGGCTTTACATTCTTCGAAAGTTCCATATCCGATATGCTCGACCAAGGGAAACTCTACGGTCTCAAGCGCTGTGCAGTTTGAGAAAACATAACCCCCGAATCCACCCGCACACCGCGGGAGAGATATTGATGTTAATGACTTGCAATAAGCAAACGCATCCTCGTAGCAGAAACCTCCAGCTATCACGCCAGGAAAAGATATCGTCTCAAGTGCCGAGCACTTATAAAAAGCCCTCCAGCCGACAGCGTATTGTCTATCATACTTATCCGCCGCTTTTGGCCGCCCTACCAGAGTCGTCGCGGCTATTACACTTGTGATGTTCGTGTTGCCCTCAAACGCTTTCTCGGCGATGTGCGCAACCACAAACTCTTCGCCATTCTTTTCAATCTTCCAGGGGATGACAATATTACCCGTCGCGGAGGTGCCGCTTGCGATGTAGGCATATTTTCCATCTGCATCTTCGCCAATGGCATACTCTATACCTTCAGTTGTGATTTGCGAGACGGACGTGACATTTCCTTCTGGGTAGTAGACGGCGAGGAGGGCAGTGTCTTTGGCGTTATTGAGGCATGTTGCAAGGTCGTTGGTTGTCGCAAGCCCCTCAAATGTGACGTTCGTAACAACCGGCGCGCCGCCATGAATATTATCAAGCGGCGATGTCATGACGTCGGCCGCGAATGTGGAGAGACAGGTTGTAAACATGACTGCAAGTGTCATGTAAAACGCTTTCAATCGGCGAAGAATCTCGTTTATCAAGTCCTTGGTGTCACCTGGCGTTGATGCGGCATCGAGCGCGGCGATATCGCTGAAATCTATTGCGGGGACGACATCGCCGGAGATAGAGTCGGTGGTACCAACCGCCGAGGTATCGTTGGTTATGTATACGGGATAGGTCTTCGTGATCGCGGCTCGCTCGCCGGCCGGCGAAATCAAGGTGAAGCTTCCCAACTGGCGGCCGCAAGGCTGGAGGGCTGTCCAAGATGCCGGGAACTTGAGCGTCACCCGTGGAGCGGACGGCATAAGCAACCTTAAATCGCCGAGGGTAAATTCAATTAAAACCCCGTCGGCATAAGCCGCCTCGGGAAGATCTATTTCGACAGCTCGAGTCGCGTCATCACCTTTTAGTATTTTTATCATCGTCATTATCTCCTCAATGGTGGGTTGTCGGTCAATAGTTTGTTATGCGAGTGAGATGATGTGATCCTTCAGATTGCACACGGAGAAGACCCCTGTAAGGATTATATGAAAAACATCGGCGCTATCCATCATATTGTTGTAATAACCTCGCAAGCTTTCAGCCTTTTTAACATCATCCTCTGTCTGTAATGGGTGCGAAATGTCATCGGCGATACCTGATAGATTTACGAGGCGGTCAACTATCTGTTGAGGGTAAGCCAGCCTGATATAACCCCCAGACGAGCCTAAATTTATAAGCCAGTATTGGCTCTCGATTACACACTCATCAGATGTAAACCAGTCTATATGCTTCTTCTTGTATATTCGGAAAATCCCCCACATCTCTGAGGAGTCTTCGCGATACCAATCCCTCACCTTAAAAATAAAACCGTTTCTCAGTATGGCCTTCCGCTCCCCCAGGTGGCCGACAGAATATTTAACCGGACGCCCCGGCACTTCAGCAGATGCTATTGATGATGGGGAGACATCGGCGCTATGTCGGTATACTACGCCGCCGCCAGGATAGGTAAAGGGTACCCCGGGGAAAATATCAGTCACTTTGTATTGAGCCACCTCGGCCGTAAAAGTGCCCTCGTTGATAACGTAGGTGTGTAGTTTTAGAAGGGAATTTTCCAAATCAGCGATTTTCTTCCAACTGAGATTTTCGCCCGAAGAAAAAGCGAGCCGATCGCCCACGTAGGCTGTTGATTCGGTATGATAATCAAGACCGTCGAGAAAAGGTGATAGTTCTTGGTCGGGTTGTCTAGTAGCGTCGACCAGATGTGTAAGCGATCGTAAAAAAATCCGGGACGACAAGACGCTGTTAAAATCAGTGACGATCTCGTTCCAGTTGGCGGATGAAATAGTGGGGGAGTAAGGCGTCTTTGGTAGGGACGATTTGCTATGCGAAACGGCGAGCCGCTCCTTCACGGCCTCAAGACTCCACGCATAATCCTTGCCGGTGAGATATAGTTTGGAAAAATTGCCGCTATTGCATAGATAATGATTCAGGTCAGCCGGAGCCGCTTCGGAGAAATCTACAAAATCATAATCGCTCGCGCTCGCCATTGTCTGTCTCCGTTACTTATAATACACGCCGATGGTGATTTTGACGCCGCTCACGCCGTCTTGTGTGACGCCAACCTTAACGTTGCTGTCCTCAGCGCTTGCGAATGTCACCGTGTTAGTCCTCGAGCCGGAGCCAAGGACGACGTCCTCGCCGTCCGTGCCGACATATCTTGTGGCGAAGGAGAGCGACCCAAGAGAGAGATAGTGGAGGGTTGGCTTGTCCTGCGGTGTAAGTGCAAAGCGAGCTAAGACTTTGTGGGTGGAATCGCCCTCGCTTAGGAGGTCGGCGAGATTTTCTGTACAATTATTGGCATCCGCAAAACCATCAAGTCCGAAATAGAGGCTTTTGGCATCTTCTGAATGCGCGAGCCCGTTCGTAGCAAAAAAGTCCTTGCATGTGAGGTCCCCGTCAAGACTTTTACCCAAGACCCCGTTACTGAATTTATCCCAACCCTTCAGCTGCAGTGCGCCCTCTCTGTTCGTTACAATCGTCACGCCGTCGATGGCGGTAAAGAGGTTCGTTGGGACTTCCGAGATAGGAAGCCATTCGATTGTGCCGTCGGCGAGGGTTCTGGCGCCCGAAGGATATTCTGCCATCGGCGGTAAACACTTCCAACCGAGCCTCTTTATATTATCGACGCTTGAGATAGTTGTAATTGTTTTTTCATCACCTTCGACGGCGTTCGTCGTTACATTCGGGAGATCGTACCAGCCGAGCGAGACCGCGCCTTTGGCAGGCGTGCCAAAGTAGCGGTTATTTGCGGTCTGTTTAGAGGCTCCTTTGACTTCGAACTTGCCAAGAGTATCTCCGGGAATTAAGCCGTCGACGATGCCGATGCTTTGGTTGTCAATTACATCCTCCTGCTTGAACCAACCAAGAACTTCATTGGATGTTTTATACGGAATGCCAAGCGTCGGCGCGGTTAACCAACCGTACACCGAGGCGACGCCTTGATCTGTAGCGCCCTCGGTCTCGTTGGTCGTTATGCTCGTGCCGTCAACAGGCGCGCCGCCAGCTTTCAGTGACCCGATTTCCGCGTAGTTCAGCGTTCCGTCAGACGAGCGGATAATGATGTGGTCGTCTTGACAGGAAGAAAGGGATCCTGCATATTCGCTGTAACCCGCCAACACCTCGCCTAGAGTGTATGCGGTATCGGGCGAGGCGTCCTCCCAGCCTTTGATCTGGATGCCCCCATCTTCGATCTCGCCATATTTGCTATAGCCTTTTTTAATGCCGAGGCTTAAGTTGTCGAGTTTGTCTTTAAGTGAGAACCAATCGAGTCCGAGAGCGCTTGTGAGATACGGTATTTGCCCCTGCCCTGCGACGACGTTGCCTGGCTTGTTTTTGAGTTGAAGATAATAGAGACCGTCGGAACCCTTGACAGACTCGAGCGTCTTGTCATCCGGAACCATAAAGAGGCCGTCTTCGTCTTTGTATTCAACCGTGGTGCTGGTCGTTATGGCAGCCTTGAGTGCGCCTTCGGCAATTTTAAGATTATAGGTTTTGCCGCCTATTTTGAATTTCATACCATCTACCTGGAAAACCTTCGTGAGATTCTCGCCGAGAGTCTTAATCTGGGCTTTTATGTAGTCTATGTCGTACGCAGTTGTAGCAAGATCGCAAAGCGCCTTGTCAATAAGCTGTATCGCCGTGTTGACGTTGACCTTTATGTCGGCGAGGGCGTTTTGCAAGGTGGAGGATGTTACGTTACCGTCGTCGTCGAATTCCAATTCGAAGGAGACTTCCTGAGTGTTGCCGCGCGAGTCAGTGATGGTCGTGTAGCCGTCCATTTTCTCCGGCGGCTTGTAGTCGAGAGGTGTGTACCACGCAGCCGGGTTAGGATCGGTTGATTGAGCCTTAACAAGGAGCGCTAAAACAACTACGCAGAGCAATATCGCTTTTTTCATTTTCTTTTATCCTCAGTTGCCCGTCAAGCGCGATGCGACGGAAGGTTGAACGAGCGTCATCGAGACGCGCGCGAGGCGGTTCGTGGCGGCGTCCACGAACCAGGCAGAGCCGCCAAATTCACGGCTTTGGTATGTGGCGTTCAAGACGAGGTTCGTCGCCGTCGAGCGGATGACGTTCGCGCCGTTCAAGTAGACGCCGCTGCCCGTGTGGGCGAAGATCATCGAGTTGGTTATCCCGCAGGCCGCCAAGACCTCAGCACAATCGCGCAGCACGAGCGCCGGCATGATCGGATCTTCAACGGTAACGATGAGATTGGTGTTGTTTTCAGAGATCGAGATCGTCGTCACGCCGTTCGTGTGGGTCTCGGTCATCGTGGCTTTTACGGTCGCGACCTGATTCGACACGTAATTCATGACCCATGCCTCGGTCGCAGCCTTCGAGCGGGCGAAAGAGACGGTTGAAACGGCGGTTGCAAGTGCGGTTAAAACGATTTTAAACATAGCTTTATTCCTCCTTAATCGACGATGGAAGTGTAGTTACCCATTCCGTCCGGAACGGCGGTTAAGTAATGCGCGGCCCCCGCTTCGTCGAAGATCACGACGCGCTCGGGCACTTCCATGACGGCGGCAGGCGTCGCCTCGGCGTTGCGCTCGCTGACGCGGATCGCGCCGCCCCCGAGGAATTCGCGCCACTCGCTCTCGCCGGGGTTCTCGATGCCGAATATCTCGTAAGTCGCCTCGCCGACGTCGGGGAGCATCCCCGGGGCGACTTCGAACTTCCACACGCCGCTCGGCAGTAATCTGCCACTAACTTTAAAGAAGCTCTTTTTAGCCGTTGGCCGATGAATGTAGACGCGAATCTCATCGAAGTGATCCGGAACATTCCAGACATGATGCCGGGCAGGGGAGTACTGAGCCATCTCGAGCGTCTCGAGAACTTTAGCCCGATTGTCGCTTGATAAATAAATGTTCATTTTTTATGCTCCTATGATTGTCACGCCTTTAAGTTTACTTACGCTTTTAAGCCTGCCGTCGGGAGTGTACTCCTTTTCGACCCACCAGAGCTTATGAGAGCCGTCAGTATCTTCGATAGCGATGACGGCGTTCTCTTTATAGCCCCTATAATAGGTCTGGGTGTCGGTAGAATTCTCCTCGTCCTTGGTCATCGGCTGCCAGAGATATTCGCCATCTTCGCTCTCGGGCGTAATCGGCGGCGTATCATACTCGGCGTCGAAGTCATCGGCCATCTGACCTGTTAAGTCGGTAGAAGCGAGCGAGCTGACGCTTTCCCGGGTGACAGATTTAAGCCAATCCTTAAAAAGCTGGTTGTCGGCATCGATTCCCACTGCGACCGATCCCGAGGCGTCGGTAAACTTAATGCCGAAGCCTTGCGAAAAATGATAAACGAATTTTGCGCAGGCGTTGAGCATTCTCAGTGCCGCTTTCGAAAAAATGTTTTTAACCGGTACTGCTACATCTTTTTTCATAGCGAATCGTCCTCGGCGTCGAAACTCGTTTTCCCGGCGATGTAAACGCCGTTAGAGTACAATGCCCGAATGGTGACCGTCTTGGTTATTCGCCAGAAGTCGGCCTCGTTAATTCTTTGGGAATCGAAAGTGACGGTCTTTTCATCAAACGAATCGGTAGAGACGATATTGCCGTTCCCGTCAGTCTCGGTGGCCGTTAGAGTTTTGCTGGAGCCGGTAAAATTGGGTACCGCCTCATTTGATTCATAGCCGCGCGCTTCGACCGTCATGATCTTAGTGTGGAGCTTGCCGACGTAAGTGCGCCAGCCCATAACGCTTTTGTTGCCATCTTTATCGGTGACAATAAGGGAGGGCACATTCTTGATAAAATGCGTTTCAGGCTCCGGAGAAGATATCTTGACTTTGAAAACTTCAATCGCCATAAATTAACCCTCCTGCGTGATTACCTTTTCAATCTCGGCGAGGCTCGCCGCCGCCTGGGCGGTGGACTTCGCCGTCTCGGCGAGCGCCTTTTGTGCGGCGGTTTCCTCTTCCTTTGCGAGCGCGACGCGCCTGACCGCTTCCTGATCGACCGATAGATCCTTAGCCGTGCGCCAGTCGCGCCGCCATTTGAGATCTTTGAAATCTTTTTCGAACTGTTTCTGTGCCGCTTCTTCGGCTTTCTCTTCTTTAAGCTGCGCAGCCATCTTGTCTTTGTCGCGATACCAGCCCCAGGCTTCGGCCACTTTCGACTGCGCGGCGGCAACGCGGGCGGCGGCCTGTGATTCCTGCTCGGTGATGGCGGCCAGATCCTTTCGCCGCTGATCCATTACTTCCTTGTGGGCCTTGAGCTGAGCGGCCTTGATCGCCTTAGCCTCGTCATCGGCCGCTTTCTGCGCGACCTTTTCCATTTCCGTTCTCTTTTGATCGGCGAGCCGCTTTTCTGCGGCGAGATGAGCGTTTTCCTTTGCCTTGGCTTCGGCCTCGGCTTGACTCTTCGCTTCTGCAGCTGCTTTCGCGGCATCGCGAGCGGCGGTCTCGGTCTTGATTCTTTCGGTTTCGCGGCCCATCTCAACCGTCTCTTCCGCCGTGTCGAGATTTCTCAAAGCCTCTTCGCCTTGTGTTATTTTCACTTTAAGCTCGTTTATGGCTGCCGTATAGGATTCGATGTCGGCGAGTGCCTGCGTGAAGACATTGCTGGCATTTTCGTTTATTGCAGCATCTTCGCCGACACCGAAATGCCAGAAGAATTTCGCCGATCTAATTCTTTTCGCCGTAGAAGCCTGAGTTTTGGACGCCCATGATGCATCATCTCTCGCTCCTTTGATCGACTCTTCGTATTCCTTAATCTGCTTGCGCCAGCTGGCGATATCCTTGATCGTTTTATCTCGGTCGGCCTTGATTCGGATCTTCTCGTTCGCCGCCGCGTCCTCGGAGGCTTGTAGAGAATATTTGCGCTCGACCGCAGACTTCTCCTCATCAGTCTTCGCGAGCGAAAGTTCGAGCGCTTTATTGTACTCCCGCCTTGCGGCGGTAAGTTTTTCGGTGACGCTGAGTTCGGTAAGAAGTGAGTCTCTTATCGCTTCCGTTTTGGCTCTGCCGATATCAAATTCCTTGTTAAGTCTTTCCTGTTCGGCGCGCAAATTCTCAAGAGACGCTTGAGCCTTTTCAAGCCTTATGCTATCCGCAGCTACTCTTGCCTGACGAAGATGGTCAACGAGTGCTTTAACTCCCTGTACAACCACCATGACGAAACCGGCGTAAAGCGAGAATTTCATCATCGTCATGTGTACGGATTTCATGCGCGAGACAAGCCCAAGCATCTGCTGCGCGAGTGCTTGAGTATTTCCGGAGATTCCGGCCAAAACGGCCGACATCGGGTTAAACTCACCCTTGAAAGCCTCGCCGGCTTCCTTCGACGACTTCTGGACATTCTTCGATGCCTTGTCGGCGACGGCGCTCGCCTTGTCGTCTGCGGTGATCTCGTAATTTAAGCCTTGTTTAATCTCAGCCATTGTCGCTCCTCTCCGCCTTTACCCGGCGCATGACTTTGACCGCGATCCGGTTCAAGGCTTCCTGCGCCTTGTCGAGCTCGTCGCGCATGCGCTCGGGCTTACCGCCGGAATAGACGTCGGCAAAGTAGTTGAGATCAAGATACGCCTTGACCGCATAATCAGCCGATTTCCCCCAAAGCCACTCCTCGGCCTTGATGCCGCTTTGCGTTTCCAACCCCCGGATCATCGCCGCCCAATCCTTTGCCGCCGCGGCGATCTCGCTTTTCTTGTCCCGGGTGTCTGCTTTAAGCCCGAGAATGATGTCCATCGCGAAAGCCACTTCCTCCGGCGTCGCCATCACTTTAGCCATCGCCCGGCGGATCGCCTTGGCGGCTTTCTTCTCGGTATCGAGTTCGATAAACGCTTCCTTCTCCCGGGCGTGGATGAGCGCGTAGACGAGAGCGAGGCGGTATCTCTCGCTCGTCGTCGGCCACCACTTTTCGGCGTAAGTGTCGAGCCAGACGCTCGCGCCGACGGTCAGCCGCCAGAAATAGACGCCCTCGCACACCTTGACCGGGAGCCCCACCGTGTCGGCGTTGACGTCGGCGAAGGGGTTCTCCACCTTTTCGGCAGCGCGTACAAAGTCAACTAATTCATCGGCGGTAAAATCCGCGATCGAAATGCCGCGCTGACTTTTCAGCCGCTCAAGAGCTTGGGCGAGGACGAGGTGTTTCATTTTTAGTCGTTAGTGAGGGAGTGGGTGAGTGAGGGAGTGGGTGAGTTAACTCCTAACTCCATCACTCCTAACTCCTAACTTCTCACTCATCAGCCTTGATATGGTGAACAAGTTCGATGCTCGAAGTCGTAACTCCCGTATTGCTCGGCGTCCTTGAGCTTGACGGCTTCGACCAGCCCTCCTCGATCGCATAATCGCCCGGCGCGGCGTCGCCCGTAAACTCCACCGAAATGGATTCAACGCCGTCGTGGTTCTCGCCCTTGAGCTGATTGCCCGCCCGGCCCGGCTCATCGATGTGAGAGCACGAAAGCGAATACCTGGCCGAGCGGAAATCAACCTCCGCCGATTCGCTTAAGCTTACGCCGCCGAGGTTCGCCGGAATCCCGAAAGCCACAGCTTCGAACTCTACCGTCGGCGAATACGTGCGGCACGCATTGTGTCCGCCCTCGACGCCATCGTGCGCGTGACCGACGATCGTCATCTTCGGCTTGATCTGATTGTTGCCCCAGGAGACATCCACTGAATCGATGTGGTAGCCCCCGAGAATCTGCCCGGCTTTCGGAACGTTGATCGTGCCGGTCTCCGCCGTCGAAACGAACTGCCAGCCCGTCGAAGTCTTGCCGTTGACAAGCACGTGAAGAATCTCGTCGCCGCGCTTGCCGAGCTCGTTGATGTAATCCAAGGAGCGCTGCTCGGGGTTCTGATTCTGGAATTCCCAGCTGTCGCCCAAAGCAGCAAGAATTTCTTCCGGGCACTCCGGAGCAAAGAAGTTGACTCTTTCGTTCATTGTTGTTTTCCTTTCTTTAATTCGAACATTCAAACATTCGAACATTCAAACATTTCTCAAATCGTCCTCCCCGAGAGCGTGACCGTCGCGCCGTCCTCGCCGTTTTCGCTCGACTTAGCGCCGCTGCAGACGTACGTCACGTCCTCAAAAATGAAGCTATCGCCCAGGGCGGGAATCTCCGGCGCGGCGGTCTCGACCGTGCATGTGAGCTGGATTTCCCAGTGCGGATCAAGAACGCCGACAAATTTCGCTTTCCCGTCGCGCCCCGGCTCAAATTGAGCCGTTCCGCCGCGTGAGCGCTCTTTCGTCGTGACCGCTCCCCAGATTGTCTTTTCGCCGATTCCCCATTTGACCGCTTCAGCTTCATCGAGCGCCTGCAATACGGCAAACGTGACGATCATCCTGGCGTCTTCCTCGTCGGCGTCGGCGCGTTGCATCGAGATATAGCGGATTCGGTTGGTAAATCCCGCGAGCTTCTTCCAGTGCAGCGCTTCGGCGATCGCCTCTGCTGCTTGCGTCAAGGTGAAAGCTTCCTTGTTCGTGGCCCGGTTGAGCTTCGGGTTTTCGAATACCGTCACCTCAAGACCGATATCGCCTGCAGTCGACTCTCCCGTGCCGGTCTTCCTGGCGTGGCCGGTTGTCGCAATGAGCGCCAAGACGCCGCGCTTACCTAACTGCCGTTCAACCTCATCGGCAGCGCTTACCTCGTCTTCAACGCAGACGGTCACATTCCCGGCGGCATTCAAGATCTCGTCCGCCTTAAGTTCGGCGGCAACAGCTTCGCAGAATTTTCGTTGGTAGCTCACTCAACCTCTCCTTAGATGTTGTTCAATCGAATAGCCAATAGCCATATTGATGCTCCGCGTCACTTCCGCATTGCTCGGGAGGAGCGAGCGGTCCTGGCGGATCGTCACCTGCTTGCGAAGAACATAAAGTAGCTTTGCGTCTTTGTCTCCCTCGCGCGTTCCCATGAGGAAATCTTTGCCACGCGGGCGAAAAACCGTCCAGCCGAGCCGCGCCATTTCCCGGACGCGGTGGCCGTAGGATGCGGCGGCGACCGGCAGCGTGAGCGCCTTCGCCCTCTGGGCCCTGACGACGAGATTCTGAAACGCTCTCGAGATGCCTGCGATCGGCACCGAGACGATAGCCGAGTCGGCGGTGGAAAAGCTCGTCACTCTCGCCGCACCCTTGAGAATGTGCCCCGTCGGCGTTGCCCCTAAACGCGAGGCGGTATTGTGCCGCGCAGCTCCCGTGCGCCGAAGATGCGACCGGACCGTCATCGCAAGCGCCGCGCCGCCGACGGAAAAAAGTTCACGCCTGGCTAAAGGACCCAAGTCCCGCAGAATTGGCAGGAGCTTCGGGTGGATCTTCGCTCTAATCGAGAGTTCAACCATGCTGCAGCTCCCTTGCAAAGTCGTTAAAATCAAAGCCGTGACGCCTGGCGACTTCGGCTATTTCATCCGACGAAGGGCTTAAGCTCTCGCCGTTTAAGGCGGCAAGTTCCTCATTCGGCTTTACAAGTCCCAGCGCTTCAGCCGTCTCACGGTCGACTTCCTCCCATCCCATCCCGGACGAATACGCGAAGGGCGGGTAAGGGTTGCCGAGCGTATCCTTAAAGCCGCCCGCGCCGGAGCCGAGCGCCGCCCAGATGGGAGAAGATTTAAGCGCAACAAACGCAAAGCTTGTGCCGTCTCCGCGCCAGGGCGATTCCTTCGCGCCCTCCCAGTTGACCTGCCGCCCGGCATGGCTCCACCGTGCGAGCCAATCCTCACGCGGCGCATGGCGCGATTCAAGGCGCATCAAAGCCCAGGCGGGATAAGCGTTGACGACGCTCGCCGTCTGCTCGTGGCTCTTGGCGACCGATGCTGCCATCTGCGTTTGAGTCTCGACAATCAAATTCAAGCGGCGGATTGATGCCGGGTTCTTAAGGCTGTCTCCGTCCCGCATCGAGTGACCCATCGCTTCCAAAATTCCTTCCAACATATCCCGCGCCGTCGACTGCGAGATCTTACCCTCAAGCATTCGGGCAATGATCTCTCTTAATTTGGCGAGATAATTTGCCGACGTCATCCGAGCGGAGAATATACTGCGCCGCAGGATATCCGCAGCGATCTTCCCCCGGATCTCCTCGCTCCCGAGCGAAGTCGGCAGCAGTTCTTTTATTCTCGCTATGTCGGAGGATTTCATGGTTTACAGTATCGGCGGTTTTACGCCGATGGAAATTCTCGGTTTGTTTGTCTCGGCGCTTTCGCCATAATCCTCAACCGACATTTCGCCGGCGGCGATCTTTTCAAAAAATGCGATTGCCTGACGTCTGGCGTCTCTGCGGTCATCTGAAATCTTGACGCCGAGGCGTTTTAGGATGTCGAAGGCGAGATAATCCATCGCCGGAGATATGCAGCTTTCGGGTAGCGCTTCGGCATTCGGGCTCATTTTGACGCGGCCGTTCGCCTTGAGATATCCGCGAGCGACCGAAACCGAGCGCGTCAAAAGCCGCTTAATGGGATCTTCCGTCCAGTTGGCGGAAGTGCGGTAGATCTCGACCTCATCCTTCGTTAAGGTCGCATAGATGTCGTCAATATCCGGCTTTCTCCAGCTCATGGTTTTTCAATTGTTTGTAAGGCCGTTTTTTTGCGATTTGAGAGGGGGTCTCGAAAAAGGGGCTCGTTGTCCGTCCGGGCTTCTCAAAGCGTTTTGCAAGCGGTTTTCGTCGTTTTGCAAGAGGGTGGACGCCTTAAGACGCCCCTTGAGGCGGCTTTAAGGCGTTAACCGGACCTTAAAACCGCCTCTCGAGGGAGATTTTTACGCCTTGAGCGTGATGCGCACAAGGGCCTCCTTGACGCCGACCTCGGAAGCGACGAGCCCCGTGACGGATTCATGGAGATTGCCGGTCGAGCCTTCGCAGAACTCGACCATCGTCATACCGATGCCGGATTCCGGATCAACAATCTCCTTAACCGACTCGTACGGCTTGTCGGAAACCGGGCGGAAAGAGCGACCGGCGACAGCGAGAGCGGAAGGCTCGCAGATGAAGCCCAAGAGTCCATTGGGAAGCTGCGGCACGCCGAAGACCTGCTTGACGCCAATGGCGGCGGCAAGCTCGCTCATCGCCTGCGCGTGCGTCAAGCCCGACTTCGTCTGGTTGTAGAGCGCTTCGACGGCGGCCATCAGTTCCAGGTCGAGACCGAGAGCGCAGCGCTTGACATTGAGCTTCTGCTTGCCGGCATACGCTTTGATCTTCTTGAGTTCCGCCAGCGTGATTTCTTCTGCCGAAGCGATGGTCTGCGCCTTGGCGTAGTTTCCCGCCGTGATCTTGGAGCAGATCTCGGTGAGAATCGTGTCGGCGAGAGTGCCGGCGTTCAGCTTTGCTTTCTCCTTCCACCAGCCGGGGTTGAAGTTGTTGAGCTGATAGGGCGTCACATTGAAGCCGGCGATGTAGGCTTCGCCAAACTTGACGGTCACTTTCTTGTTTTCGCTCGAGCTGCGGGCGAAGTTGTTGGTTGAAGCGTTGAACTTGGCGACCGAATCGGCGCTGACGAGCTGCACCGAGATGCCTTCGCCGGGCTGCTTCGCTTCCTGGCTGAAGTCGGTCGAGAACGCCTTCAAAGGCGCGAGCTGGGGAGTAAGCTCCTTGAAGAGCTGGTTGGAGTAGATCTCCTGACCGGTAGTGGTTGTAGGCATTGCTTTTTCCTTTCTTTGACTTACTTCGCGTTCCTGGCGCGGTTGATTTCAAGCGCGTGATCTTCGAGATATTCAGCCTTGGCCTTACCCGAAAGCGACTCGTACTTATTTAAAATCGCCTCGTCGGATTCGGCGTTCTTGTTCGTCTCAAAGCTCGTCGGCTTTTTAGCATCGGCCTTGTTGACGACGGTTTCGACCTTCGCCGCCGGAATACCCGCGACGAGAGCCTGGGCGACCTCCTTGTTGGCGATGAACTGCGCCTTGAGAACGGCCTTGTCGCACTTGGCCTTGTTTTTCTCGGCGAATTCCTCCGCCTCGGCTTCGAGCTTCGCCTTTTCGGCGTTCGCCTTCAGCTCGGCGACTTCTTCCTTGGCCTTCAAGGCTTCCTGGACGGCGGCGAGGATCTGATCTTCGGTCGCGTCGGCGGAAAGCCCAAGGGCAACTTTGAGTTTGTCCATTGTGGGACCTTTCTTTTCTTCCTCAACGTTGATACCGCCGTTCGTCTCCCGGTTGAGGACGGGAGCGACCGGAATATTGGGTTTGTTTGTTAACGCGATCGAACGGATCACCATCGGCTCGCGCGTTTCCTTGTTGACGAGCCAGGCGACCGAGAGAAAGCGAAGGCGACGGTTGGAGATTGCCTCGGCGCCCAAATCGGTAAGCTTAAAGTCGCCGACAAGCCCGCGCTCCTTATCGGCGCGAAGATTCGTAACCCACGCCGCAGCGGAAGTGTCGGAAGTGTCGCCCGCTTCGCTCTGGTGCTCGAAGTCTACGAGAACTTCCTTTTCGCCGTCTTCCTTCCATTTGGTGACGACGTTCTTCAACGCTTCAAGCGTGCAGTGCTGATTGCGATCGCCGTTCGGGAAATCGCCGACGGGGCAGATCTGCACATTCTCGATTGTCTCGCCCGGCTTCACCGTCTTGACGGCGATCGGTTCGCGGTTTGTCAGATGTTCAAGCTTCATGGTTGCCTTTCAGAAAAGAGTTTTGCTATAATTTTCGTGCGTTCTTCAGGTGTCGGTCGGGACTCGCCCTGGAGAGCGGACGGCGCGACCGACCTTGCGCAAAGTCTATTTTTGATCCTTTCGGCTGTCTCTCCTGTATGAGACCATTTCCATTGCCTCGATTTCATTGTGTTCGTCGGCTACTGCAATATAAGCCTTTCCGTTGTACAATCCCATATAGACCCGCTCGTTCGGTTTAAGCGGATTCTTGGATGGTTGCGGTTTTGCAGCTCGGACAACTTTAACCGCAATGCCAAAGCGTTTCTTTCGGGCTATCCGGTCTTTTTCCGAGTGTGCATCACGGTTGATATGATCGCGGAGAAGTTCACCGTATTTCACTTTATTACCATCCGCATCAGTATCATCAAAGCCTGTTGTCAAAATAGAATCTACCTCACCTTCAGTCATTCTGTCGGGGGGATTGGCTAAAAAATTCTTCACAGTTTCAGGTGAAGCCTTAACTGGCGTACCGTGCGTTCTGCAGGTGGCTGGATTCTGGGCGCGGCATTCGGAGTTCTTCTCCAGCTGCGTACAAGTCGGATCGTAGCCATGTCGTTCTGTGAGCCAAGGAGTTGTCATAGCCCTTTGTCTTCCTAAGACCGCTTGGCCTCCGACTTGGTGAAGCCTTAACTGGCGTACCGTGCGTTCTGCAGGTGGCTGGATTCTGGGCGCGGCATTCGGAGTTCTTCTCCAGCTGCGTAC
>JAZSQE010000003.1:0-16623 GCA_045537795.1 Kiritimatiellia bacterium
TACGATCCGACTTATATTGAACTGATTGGACCAGACGACATCCTTTACCCAGCGGGACTTGTCGCTGCCCCAGCCCCAACCTTCGTTGTAATGGCGCACGATATGTTCGCAGATGCGCGCCCACTTGGCGAAGTCCTTCGGCGGGAGAGCGCCGTATTTCTTCGGGCCGTGCTCGATCGTCTGCCCCAGACGGAAGAACACTTGAGTTCCCGCGCGGCGAATCGAGTCGAGATAGTGGTCGGTGAAAACGAAATCATAGTTCCCGGGATCGGTTTCGTCCGCATCGAAATCGGGAAAAATCGCGTTCACGTCGACGCAGTGCGCACCACCCGGAACGCAGTTGATCGAATCGTGGGTGCGGGCGTACGGCAGACGCAGGGCCTTGTATTCGTCGAAGTTGCCGCGCTTCTGGTCGCCGCCCGGCGCGTTGACGCTCGGACCGTTGTTGACGGCGTGCATGAGCCTGATGGGCCCCTTCTCGGCGCCGACATCGACGGTGACAAGCGCTTTCGCGGCGGGCTCAGCGCAGAAAACCGACGAAGCGGTAAGCGCGGAGACCGTCAGCAGACCTAATCCGAATTTGTTCATTCCAACACTCCTTTCGTTTATGTTACCTTTTGTCCGCGACGTCTTCAGGACATCGCTTTTTTGAAAAGTTCTCTGTTTTTCTCGCCGAGCTGCGGCTTTTTCGCGAACGAAGCGACGAGAGCCTTTTCCAGAACAGCAAGATCGATGCCGCAAAGACCGTACTTCGCGAGCGCCGCGAGCATCATGGTGTTGGCCGCTTTGGGAACACCGAGCTCTTCTGCCATGCGTATCGCCGGCCAGCGGATGAGATTAACGCCTTCGGGAGCGACCATGTCCGCGCCCGCCGTCTCGTCCACGATGATCGTGCCGCCCTTCTTGACGTCGCCGGCGAACCTCTCGCAGGCCGGGCGGTTCATGCACACGAGAACGTCGGGATGCTCGACAGTCGGCGAGCCGATGGGGGTACCGGAAACGACAACGGAACAGTTGGCGCTACCGCCGCGCTGCTCGGGACCGTAACTCGGAAACCAGAGCGTGTGCCGACGCGCGTAGCGCGCGGCCTCGGCTATGACGAGCCCGAGGGAAAGAATGCCCTGCCCGCCGTATCCCGCGAACTTGAACCGGCGCTCGGCAAACGACTTGTCTTCGACGGCGCTCTCGACCTCTTCTCCATCGGCGAAAAGTTCGGCGCACGACGCGGCCGAAGGGACCGCCTTTGCCGCCGGCGCCTCTCCCCCGGTCTCGTCGCGGAACACCCCGAGAGGAAACTCCTTCTCCATTTCGCCGGCGCAGAATTCACACGCGGCCTTGGGGCTCATCTTGAGGTTCGTAGGACAGGGCGCGAGGATTTCGAGAAGCGCGTACCCGCGGCCTGATTTCTGGATTTCGAAAACTTTTCTGATCGCGGCCTTGGCCTGCATGATGCGCTTCGTGTCCGCAACGGAGACGCGCGCGATGTAGACGGGGGCCTTGAGCTGGTTGAAGACTTCGCACACGTGGAGCGGGTGCCCCGTGAGCGCGCTGTCGCGGCCGAACGGGGTCGTCGTCGTCTTTTCTCCCTCGAGCGTCGTCGGGGCCATCTGGCCGCCCGTCATGCCGTAAAGCGAATTGTTGACGAAGATGCAGCCGAATTTCTCGCCGCGGCTCGCCGCCTGAAAGGCGTTGTTGAACCCGATCGCGCCAAGATCGCCGTCGCCTTGGTAGGCGATCGTCACGGCGCCGGGACGTGCCCGGCACGCGCCGGTGGCGACCGCGCTCGCCCTTCCGTGGGCGGCCGAAATGTGCGCGGCGTCCCAGTAGTAGTATGTGAAAACGCCGCACCCCACAGGATCGACGAAGATCGTCTCGTCCTGAAGCCCCGCTTCAGCGCAGGCCTCGGCTATCAGCTTGTTGATTATGCCATGCCCGCACCCGGGGCAGTAATGGGTGAAACTCACGTCCTTGCCGCTGCGCGGAAAGGACCTGTACATACCCTTTTGTTCTATTGTGTTCATTGTCTTTTATTATACCAAAATCGGAACGGGCGCCGGTCAGCCGCGCACACCGTTCCAGGCGAGAAAGCGTTTTTCGGCGAAAGCCTTCCACTTCCGGCCTGTCGCGCCGTTGACGTAGGGATCGATCGAGATGCCGCCGCGGGCGGCGAACTTGCCATAGACCTCCATATATCTGGGTCTGAGAAGTTTGAAAAGATCGTTGAATATGACGTTGACGACGTCTTCGTGAAAATCCCCGTGGTTGCGGAAGCCGAAAAGATAAAGTTTCAGCGACTTCGATTCGACGAGCTTTGCGCCGGGAACGTATCTCACCGTAAGCGTCGCGAAATCCGGCTGCCCCGTCTTCGGGCAGAGCGTCGTGAACTCCGGCGCCGTGAAAGTGACCCAATAATCGCGCCCCGTGTGGTTGTTGCCGAACGCCTCTAGCACGGAGGGATCGTAATCGCACGGAGCCTTCACGGTCGAACCGAGAGTTTTCAGATTCTTGAGATCGTTTCTCATCTTTTCAATCCTCCTCGCTTCAGCGCTTTTTACCCTTGAGCGCCAGCCTGACCAGTTCGTCGCTCCCCGAAGCGCCGGGATTCGCCTCGAGCGCGTCGGCGACCATCTTGTTCGCCGTCTCGTCGGAAAATCCCAGCGCCGTAAGCGCCAAAACCGCGTCGTGAAGCCCCGTCGGGGCGGCGCGCCGCCCCGACCGAGCCTCCGCGGCGAGAGCTTCGATCGCGCACACCTTGTCTTTGAGTTCAATGCAGATTTTCTCGGCCGTCTTCTTGCCGACGCCTTTAACGGAAGCGATGCGCTTGGCGTTGCCTGCGGCTATCGCGAGAGAAAGTTCGCTTATCGAGCCGCCCGACAGAATGGCAACGGCCATCTTCGGGCCCACTCCGCCGACGGAGACGAGCTTCGCGAAAAATTCGCGCTCGGCCTTCGTCGCGAAGCCGAAAAGCGTCTCGTCGTCTTCGCGCACCGAGTGATAGGCGAAAAGTTTCTGCTCCGCGCCTTCGCGCGCGAGCGCGTCATGCGTGGAAAGCGGTATCAGAAATTCGTACCCGACCCCGCACGCCTCGATGATGACACGCGAAGGAGTCTTTTCGACGAGAACGCCTTTTACGTACGCGATCATGCTTTTCCGTTTCCGGCGGCGCGGCGGCGATGCATCGTGACGAAACGCTTGACCGCGAAATACGTGATCGGCGTCATCACGAGCGCGAGAAAAATCCCCCCGAGAAAGAAACTCGCCATGGCCTCGGCTCCAAGACGGCGCACGGCCTGCCACGTCCACTCGACGTGCTGAAGCCTGTCGTAGGTCAGAGAGCCTCCGAAGAGAAGTTTGTTGACGACGAACGTCTGCGCGGGATATATGAAAAATATCGTCACGGGATTCGTGATGAACGTACCGAGCGTCGCGCCGATCTTCGACACGCGCATCATCAGCGCCAACGGCACCGAAACGATCAGCTGCAATCCGAACGGTATCGCGCAACCGACGAACATCCCGAGCGCCCAGCCTGCGGCCACGTCTTCGGGCGGAAGCGGCTCCTTGACCATCCGCTCGCGAAGCTCTCTCAGGTATTCGCCGATTTTCGTCATACCACGTCGTGAACGAAAAGCCCGCTGCGCAGTTTCGGCTCGAACCAGGTCGACTTGGGCGGCATAATCGCGCCCGCGTCGGCGATGGACATCATCTCTTCGACCGTGACCGGCTCCATCGCGAATGCGACGGCGGCCTCGCCCGAATCGACTTTCGCCGCGAGCTCCTTGTCGCCCCGGATGCCGCCCATGAACGAAATGCGCTCGTCCGTGCGCGGATCCTTCACTCCGAGAACGGGCGAGAGGAGTCTGTCCTGCAGATAACTCACGTCAAGCGCGGAGACGACGTCCGCATCGGCGGGGATGTCCCACGAAAGATCCGTCCACTGACCGTTGAAATACATGCGGCAATTGCGCGAACCCTTCGAGCCGATCGTGAAATTCTCGCTGACACGCGACATGAATTCGTACGTCGAAAGGCCGTTCAGGTCCTTGACGAGACGGTTGTATGCGAGAATCTTAAGTTGACTGGCGGGAAATATGACCGCCATGAACCAACGGCTTTCGCCCTCGAAGCCGTGATCCTTCGCGTAACGCGAAGCGGCGGCGCTGCGGTGATGGCCGTCGGCTATGTAGGCGACCGGAACGCGCTCAAAAAGCGCGACGAGCTCCTGCGCCGCCGCGTCGGTCGCGCAGGCGATCTCCCACACGGTATGTCCGATGCCGTCATCGGCCGTGAAATCGTAGAGAGGCGCCTTCGCGCATGCGGCCTCGACGATGGCGTCAATTGCCTTGTCGTCGCGGTACGTGAGAAACGCGGGCCCCGTGTGGGCCTTCAACGTCTCGATGTGGCGCGTGCGGTCGTCCTCTTTGTCTTTACGCGTCTTTTCGTGCTGTTTGAGGATGCCGGCAAGATAGTCCTGGGTATCGAAAGTGGCGACGATGCCCGTCTGCGAATGCTCTCCCATCGTCTGGCGATAGGCGTAGAATCTGGGCTCCGCGTCCTTGACGAGAGTTCCGTCAGAGACGAGCTTGTCGAGAGCCTTCTTCGCCTGCGCGTAAGCTTCGTCGGACGAGCAGTCTGTGCCGTCCGGGAGATCGATTTCCGGACGCGAGACGTGAAGGAAGCTCTTTGGATTGCCGGAAGCGAGCGCTTTCGCCTCCTTCGTGTCGACTACGTCGTAGGGGACGGCTGCGACAAGCGCAGCATCGTCCGTATTGGGTCTGACGGCCGCGAATGCGTGAATCTTCATGAAATCTCCGCTGTTTGTTTATTGTGTAACGAATATGCCGCGTACAGGCGCTTCTCAGAAGCCGATGTTGACGACGGGGCAGAACTTCATCTCGGCAGAGCGGATGACGTTGATGACGCCGACCTGAAAACCGTGCATCGCTTCGCAGCGGTTGATGAGCCCGACCTGAAAACCTTCGACATCGCCCGCGACGTTCACGAGACCGCCCTGAAGCCCCTGAAGAGAGCCCGCTTCGTTCCAGAGACCGCACTGGATGCCGTTCATCTGGCCGTTGCCGATGGAGTTGTAAATGCCGACCTGGATTCCGCAGCCGGCGTCCTTCACGTCATTGCGAAGGATGTTGACCTGAACACCTTCGAAATACGTAGAGCGCCCCCAAAGGCCGATGTCGAACCCGGTGATGTTGTCCTGTACCGTAGAGAAAGGAATCGTGACGCGAAGACCGATGATGTCGGTCGATGCAGGATATTCACAAACCGCGAGAAAAGCGGGCCAGACGGCGATGTCGCTTTTCTTTTCTCCCTGCACGACCCTGTTCTGGGGCGCTCCATCTGCCTTCTCCTGCGCGATTGCGGGAACCGTGAGTGCGACCATGACTGCTGCGACGATGAGTTTCTTCATTATTATTGCTCCTGAGAATGGATTTGTCCGTAAATTATACAATTTTATCGTCCGAAGCGCAACCCTGACGGCACGGCCGGCGCATATCGCTCCCACTTGATTTTATCGGCCTTATTTGAGATAATATACGAAATTTTTCGCAACCAAAAGAGAAAGACTAAACAAAATGGCAAAGCGTGACATTCCGCTCGAGCGGGTTCGTAACTTCGGCATCATGGCCCACATCGACGGGGGCAAGACGACGACGTCGGAGCGTATCCTCTATTATTCGGGAAAGAACTACAAGATCGGCGAAGTGCATGACGGCGCGGCGACGATGGACTTCATGGTCCAGGAACAGGAGCGCGGCATCACGATTCAGTCGGCGGCCACGTGTGTTTCGTGGGGTGACTACCGCCTTTCGCTCATCGATACTCCCGGACACGTGGACTTCACGGCTGAAGTAGAACGCTCTCTTCGCGTTCTCGACGGCGCGGTCGCCCTTTATTGCGCGGTCGGCGGCGTTCAGCCCCAGTCCGAACAGGTGTGGCGCCAGAGCGAGAAGTATAAAGTTCCGAAGATCGCGTTCGTCAACAAGATGGACCGCGTCGGCGCTAACTTCTACAACGTCATGGAGCAGATGAAGAACCAGCTCGGCGCGAACCCCGTTCCGATGGTTCTCCCCATCGGCGCGGCCGAAACGTTCGACGGAATCATTGACCTTATCAAGATGAAGGCTCTCTACTTCGATATGAAGAGCCTCGGCAAGAACGTCATCGAGAAGGACATTCCCGAAGATATGCTTGAAAAGGCGCAGGAATACCGCCAGAAGCTCGTCGAATCGGCCGCCGAACAGGATGACGCTCTCATGGAGAAGTTCTTCGGCGGCGAAGAGCTCACCATCGACGAAATCAAAAAAGCCATCCGCAAAGGCTGCCTCGCGCGCACCATCACGCCCGCTTTCTGCGGCAGCGCGTTCAAGGACAAGGGCGTCCAGCCGCTTCTCGACGCGGTCTGCGATTATCTCCCCTCGCCTCTCGACACGGGCGCGGCCGTCTCTGCAGACGATCCGAGCCAGAAGCGTGAAGTTTCCGACAACGAGCCTTTCTGCGGCCTCGCGTTCAAGATCATGTCCGACAAGAACATGGGCAAGATCACGTTCGTGCGCGTTTACTCGGGCACGCTCAAGCTTGGCGGCGAACTCCTCGACTCGACGATCGATCAGGAGCAGCGCATCTCGCGTCTCTTCCGCATGCACGCGAACAAGCAAGAGCCTCTCGAAGAAGCGCGCGCCGGCGACATCGTCGCGTGCGTGGGTCTCACCCAGACGCGCACGGGCGACACGCTCTGCGATCCCGAGCACCCGATCACCCTTGAATCGATCGACTTCCCCGCGCCCGTTATCTCGGTCGCGGTCAAGCCCAAATCGCGCGCCGACAACGAAAAGCTCGGCGCCGCGCTCCATGCGCTCGCGATGGAAGACCCGACCTTCGTCGTCACGTACGACCAGGAGACGAGCGAGACGATCATCGCCGGCATGGGCGAGCTCTATCTCGAAGTCATCGTCGACCGTCTGAAACGCGAATTCAACGTCGACTGCGACGTCGGCGCTCCGCAGGTCGCCTACCGCGAAACGATCACCGCTTCTGTCGAAAACGAGTACAAGCACGTCAAGCAGTCCGGTGGCCGCGGCCAGTACGCGCACGTCTGCCTCCGCGTCGAGCCTCAGGAGCCCGGCAAGGAATTCGAATTCGTCAACGAAATCAAGGGCGGTGTCATTCCGACGGAATACATCCCGGCGGTCGAAAAAGGTGTCAAGAGAGCTCTCGAGCAGGGGCCTTTGGGCGGCTTCCCCGTCGTCAACGTCAAGGCGACCGTGTTCTTCGGTTCGTATCACGAAGTCGACTCGAACGAATTCGCGTTCATCGAGTGCGCGCGCCAATGCTTCAAGCAGGCGTTCCTTAAGGCGAAGCCGCAGCTCCTCGAGCCGATGATGGACGTCGAGGTGGCGGTTCCCGACCAATACATGGGCGCGGCGAACGGCTCGATCAACCAGCGCCGCGGCCGTGTCGAAGGCATGGAAGACCGCGCCGGCGTCAAGCTCATCAAGGCGACGGTTCCGCTCGGTGAAATGTTCGGCTATTCGAACGCGATCCGCACGGTAACGCAGGGCCGCGGCACGTTTACGATGATCTTCAAGCAGTACGAGCCTGTTCCCAAGGCCATCTCCGAAGAAGTCATCGCCAAGCGCGTCAAAGAAGGCAAAGTCCGCGTCAGCGCCGACTGAGCCCGGCTTGGATGAAAGACCAAGAAAAGCGCCGCGGAAATCCGCGGCGCTTTTCTTTAAACCCTGCAGTTGGATTTTCCGGTTCTAACCTCTGCGTTCTCCGCTACCTCTGCGGGAGACATAGAACATCAGCAACTTTAAGTGTCCTGCCTTAATTCAAACTTCTCAATCTTCATTTCGCCGCAGCTGTTGATTACGGCAACATTTCTGACGAAAGGCTCGGATGCCGAATGATCGGCGAGCGCAGCCTCGTCGCGCCATGTTTCACAAAAAAGAAGTATATCCGGACGCGTCGCGGAGGTGAACACATCGTACGCGATGCACCCGTCCTGGTCCATCGCGAAGACCATCTCCGAAGAAATTACATCACCGTATCAGAAACTCCCGTTGGCCACGGGAAGAACGGGGACGCGATGGTCGCAGATCATGTTGAGAACGCCGATCTGCACGCCCTTCATGTCACCTGCGGCATTGATGATGCCGAGTTGCACGCCGGTGGCCTTGTCAGCGAAATTAAGCGCGCCGAGCTGGAAGCCCGTGAGATTGCCGCAGTTGTTGATCGCACCGAACGAGGCTCCGGTGAACTCCTCGAGATTGGCGTTCACGATGCCGAACTGCGCGCCCGCCGAAGCCGCGCGGTTCCAGTTGAAGAGACCGCCGAACTGCACGCCCGTGAAAGAATTCGCGTAGTTGACTAAAGCGACCTGAAAACCGCCGGCATCACCTTTAACGATATTGGCGCCGCTGAACTGGCAGGCGAGCGAATTCTCGATCGCCACATTTGCGAGCGCCGTCAGCTGCAAACCGTAAATGCTGTCGTTCGACCAGCTGAAAAGCCCGAACTGAACGCCCTTGACGTTGCTGTCGGTTATGCCTACGGGCGTGAGATCCAAACCGATCACCTCATTGTTGTACGCCGTGAAAAGACCGAATCTGAACCCGTGAACGTTATCGTTCATCGACGGATACTGGATCGGCGCGGCGATGCCTATGCCGATGCAGGAATCGATCTGCTCGTCTGTCGCCGAAGCGTCATCGGCGAAAATACCCGAGGCGACAACGGCCGCCAAAGAAGTCAATATAAGTTTTTTCATTGTTGTATTCCTTGGGTTTTATTGTTGGTCAATCGTTTCGGACGGCGTCTCCCCCGCCTCGGCTCCGCCATGAGCGTCCGCCGGCGCGGCGTCTTCTCCGGCGCCTTCGCAGACGCTTACGCTCACGAGCTTGGCGCCCGCCGAAAGCCTCACGAGTCTTACGCCCTGCGCGGAGCGCCCTACGACGCCGATCTGGTCGACGGGGCTCCTCACCATCTGCGCATCCGACGTTATCGAGATTATCGACTCGTCGTCCGCAACGGCGTGAGCCGCGACAACTTTGCCGTTGCGCTCAGCGCCCTTGATGGCGGTAACTCCCATGCCGCCGCGGTGGCAACTGCGGTATTCCGAAAATTCCGTGCGCTTGCCATAACCGTTTTCGGTCGCGACGAGAAGCGTTTTCGCGTCGTCGCAAACATCGAGAGAGACGACCTTGTCTTCTCCGCGCAGCTTCACGCCTCTCACGCCAGTCGCCGTGCGGCCCATGCGGCGCACTTCCGCGGCATTGAACTTGATGCCTATGCCGTCGGCCGTGAGCATGACGACCTCGTCGTCGGGCTTGACGAGTCTAACCTCCACGAGTTCGTCGCCCTCTTCGATGTTGATCGCTCTCAGACCCGACCTGTTGACGTTCTGGAAGTCGCCCAGAAGCGTTTTCTTGACCGTGCCGTTCTTCGTCGCGAAGAAAACGTCGATGTCGCCTTCGAAGCTGCGTATCGGCAGAAGCTGAAGAACCTGCTCGCCCTCCTGAAGGTTGAGAAGGTTGATGAGCGGGCGCCCGAAACTCGTCTTCTGCGCTTCGGGTATCTCGTAGGCGCCCTTGAGGAAAAGTCTGCCCGTATTGGTGAAGAACATGAGTTCGTCGTGAGTCTCGGCGACGAAAACGAGGCGTATGAAATCCTCCTCCTTCACCTGCGCGCCCTTGACGCCGTGCCCGCCGCGGCGCTGCTCGCGGTACTCGCTCAGCGCGACGCGCTTGACATACCCGCGGTTCGAAAGCGTTATGACGCATGGTTCGTCGGGAATGAGATCTTTGATCGATACCTCGTTGACGTCGGCGACGATCGCCGTGCGGCGCGCGGAACCCTCCTTCGAACAGTAGCGCGTCTTGATGTCGGCGAGGTCTTCACGGATGATGGCGTAGACCTTTTCGGGATCGGAAAGAATCGCCTTGAATTCCGCGATAGCCGCGAGGAGTTTGGCGAGTTCTTCGGTGAGACGGTCGCGTTCGAGGCCGGTAAGCTGGTAAAGGCGCATTTCAAGAATGGCGTTCACCTGCTGATCCGTGAAACCGAAACGCTCCTGAAGCCTCGCCTTGGCCTCGTCGCGGTTTTTCGAACCGCGGATGATGGAAACTACCTCATCGAGATTGTCGATCGCCAGAAGAAGCCCGTCGATGATGTGTTTTCTCGCCTCGGCCTTTTTGAGCTCGAACCTCGTACGCCTCGTGATCACCTCGAAACGGTGATCGACGTAGCACTTGAAAAACTCCTTGAGATTGAGGATCTTCGGGCGTCCGCCGACGATTGCGAGCATGATCGCGCCGAACGTCGTCTGAAGCTGCGTGTGCTTGTAGAGATGATTGAGAACCACCTCGGCCATCGCGTCGCGCTTGACCTCGACGACTATGCGGATGTCGTCCTTGGATTCGTCGCGGATGTCGGAGATGCCGACGATGACCTTTTCCTTCACGAGGTTGGCCATGTGCTTGATCATCTCCGTCTTGTTGACGGTGTACGGAATCTCGGTGATGATGATTCTTTCTCGGCCGTTCTTCTCGGCGACGATGTCGGCCTTGCCTCTGACGGTCATCTGCCCGCGACCGAGTTTGTACATCGCGTTGATGCCGTTATGCCCGCACACCTCGGCGCCGGTGGGGAAGTCGGGCCCCTTCACAAACTGCATGAGATCATCGACGGTGCACTCTTCGCGGTGCTGCACATAATAGTCAATGCCGTCGCAAAGTTCTCCGAGATTGTGCGGCGGAATGTTCGTCGCCATGCCCACGGCGATGCCGCTCGAGCCGTTCAGAAGAAGATTGGGGAGTTTGGCGGGCAGGACGGTGGGCTCTTCGAGCGTTTCGTCGTAGTTGGGCACCATGTCGACGGTGTCCTTCTCGAGATCGCCGAGAAGCTCCTCCGTGACACGCTGCATCCTCACTTCGGTATAACGCATCGCGGCCGCGCCGTCGCCGTCGATCGAGCCGAAGTTGCCGTGACCGTCGACGAGCGGCACCCTGAGCGAGAAAGGCTGCGCCATTCTGACGATCGTGTCGTAGACCGACGAGTCGCCGTGCGGATGGTATTTACCGATGACTTCACCGACGACGCGCGCCGACTTCACGTGCTTGGAATTCCACGTGTTGCGCAGCTCATGCATCGCGAAAAGGCAGCGCCGGTGAACGGGCTTCAGACCGTCTCTGACATCGGGAAGCGCCCGCCCGACGATGACACTCATAGAGTAGTCGATGTAATCTCTCGACATCTCCTCTTCGATGTTCACGTCATCGAGAAAACCGCCCGTCCCCGAAGGGTTGATTTCTTCTTCGCTCATACCCGTGTATTATACCAAAAACGGCGTCGGCTTTCACGCTTGTTTCAGACCGAAAGCAATGACTCTTCCTGACAGGCGATGAACTCACGCGCGAGAGAGAGTCCTTCGACGTTGTCGAGCCCCCCTACCGCTTCGGAAAGTTCGCTTCTCGCGACCGAATACTCCTCTTCGCCCTTCGCGCGAGTGAAAACGAGCTCGAAATCGCCGGGATAGTTGAACAGCGTCGTCATCATGGCGGCTATGTCGCCCATCGGCGGCAGATCGATGTGCGAAGCGTCGAAGCCGTATTCGAGAAGAGTGCCCTCCCCCTTTTTAGACGAAAGCGCCACATCGCCCCCCGTCGCTTCGCATATCTGCTTGAGAATCGGCAGCCCGAGCCCGACCTTGCGCTTGTCGTGCTTGCCGTCTTCGGTGTAAAAAGGATCGAACGCCTTCGCCGCCGTCGCCTCATCCATGCCCTTGCCGTTGTCGCGGATCACGACCGAAATGCGCCCGCCCTTTTCGGACAGCGTCACCTCGACGCGGGTTGCTCCCGCCTCGATCGAGTTCTGCGCCGTATCGGCGATGACGTCCGCTATGCTCGCATGCATCTTAACTAAACTTTCTTTGCGTTGTTCGACTGCGTCGATTATAGCATTTTGATATAATACGCGGCAATGGATTTCTGTTCGCTCTGCCCGAGAAACTGCCGTGCCGACCGCTTCAAGGCGGGCGGCGGAACGGGCTTCTGCCGCGCGGGCGCCTCGGCTAGAGTTTTCCGGTGGGGCGCGCATTTCGGCGAAGAGCCGCCTATCACGCTCGAGCGCGGCAGCGGATGCGTGTTTTTCTCCCGTTGCACCATGAAATGCCTCTACTGCCAGAACTCTCCATGGAGCTGGCGCGGCGAAGGCGTCGACAAAACGACGCGGGAACTGACGGAAATATTCCGCTCCCTCGCCGTTGAAGACCGCGTCGAAAACTGGAACCTCGTCTCTCCGACGCCTTATCTGCCGTTCATCCGCGAGGCGATCGCGCCCCTCAGACGCGAAGGGATATCCCTGCCGGTCATCTGGAATTCTTCCGGCTACGAAAAGACGCGGACTCTCGAGGAATACCGCGACCTCTGCGACACGGCCCTTTTCGACCTGAGATATTCACGGGACGAAACGGCTCTCGCCGTCTCCTCCGCCCCCGGCTACGTCGCCGCCGCGCGCGAAGCCGTCAAATGGGCGTGGAACCGCGTTCCGTCGGGGCCGCTCCCGCTCATCGTGCGCATACTCGTTCTCCCTGGCCATGCCGACGAAGCTATCGAAAATCTCACATGGCTCGCGACCGAAGTCTCAAGCGAAGTGCCCGTATCCGTGATGAGCCAGTACACGCCGGCCTACAAAGCGCGCGAAACGCCGCCCTTCGACAGAGGCGTGAGTGACGATGAATACGAAGAAGTGACGCAGGCCGCCGCCGACTTGGGTTTTGAAAACGGCTGGATACAGGATTTCGCCGCGGCCGATCCGTCACTCGCGCTTCTCGGCGAGAACATGAGCGCCGAACACGGCGAGGTGCGCTGATCAGCGATCGGCAGAGAGAACTTCGCAGCCCTCTCCGGTGACGAGAACGAGGTCTTCGATTCTCACGCCGAGATTCCCTTCAAGATATATCCCTGGTTCGATCGTGACGACCATACCCGGCTCGAGAAGCGCGTCTGAACGCCTGGAAACGGTCGGCGATTCGTGGATTTCATATCCGACGCCGTGACCGAGCGAATGCCCGAAACACCTGCCGAAACCTTCCTTCGCGATAAGCGAGCGCGCGACCCTGTCGAGCGCCTTGATCTTCATCCCCGGTTTCACCGCGGCGATCGCCGCGCGGTTCGCCCTTTCGACAATGCCGTAAACGCGGCGATAAAGACGGGACGCGCGTTTCGGGACGATGTTCCTCGTAAGATCGCTGCATACCCCATCGAGTCTGACACCCATGTCGACAAGCACGGCTTCGCGGCCGCTCCATACCGTATCGTCGGGAACATGATGACATTCGGCCGCGTTCGCCCCGACGCAGACAATCGTCTCGAATGCCTCGCCTTCGCCGCGATCGAGCATCATGCGTTTTATTATGCGCGCCATTTCTCTCTCGCTCATCCCCGGGCGGAACACGGCGGACGCGTCTTTCCAGATAGCGACGCTCAGGGCTTCGGCGCGCCGCAGTTTCTGCACTTCCTGCGGCGTCTTGACGGACCTCAAAGAGAGTATGTCATCGAGTATATCGACGAACTTCGCCTTTCTGAAGGTATCGGCGAGCCGAAGATACCTTGCGTGGGAGATTGACGATTCGTACCCGATGCGGCCGGCGGACGCGAGAAACGCGCCGAGACGTTTCATGTCGGCAAGAGCGAGGTCTGGTCGAAGACGGCGCACTTCGGCGAAATACCTGAAATCGGTGAAAAAGACGACGTCATCGCCCTTGACGGCGACGCACGCGCTGTCGCACTTGACGCCGGTAAGCGCCAGCACATTCGGCTCATCGGAAACGAGCGCCGCGTCGAGACGGCGGCGACGGAGGATTTTCTTGAATTTCTCGAGTCTCATTTCAATATCGTCGTCTGCGGCATGACGACCTTTTCTCGTATTTCGAGTTTTCCCTTGCCGAAAAGATGCTCGGAGGCGAATTTTCCGACATCGACCGTGTCGCTTTTTGAATTCGACGTCGCCGTCGAGCCCCCGCGCAACGAATTTTGCGCCTTAAGACTCTTCGAGATGTAGATGGCGTAGACGCAAAGCACGCTCACGACTAGCGCGATGACGAACATCCCGACGGCAAGTTCCATAAGAGCCTGCCCGCGCTTAGTGGCCATGAGGGGTCCCTCCAGACGCCGACCCGGGGCCCGTAGACCTCACACAGCTGTCGGAATTGTATTTAAGCCATCTTCTGCCGGACGCTCTGAAGGAATCGCGCTCCCAGAGCCTGAGCTGACTGCAGTAATAACATGCCGGAAGCCGCGAAGGGCCGTTTTCCAGATACTCGGGGAGATGCGCGCGCACGTGGCACATCCACCCGGGATCGGCGGTTGAAAGATCTTTCCCGCCGACGGAATCGAGAGGAACGAGTTTTGCGTCGGAGAAAGACGGCACGACGAAATTCTTGAGCGCCGTCACCACATCGGTCTCTTCGTCCAGATTCTCCACCGTGCCGAAGGGTTTTGCCGCTGCGGACCAGACGCCGTCTCTGCCGCCGGAATCCGTGACGACGTCAGGAATTTTCTTCGTAACCCTGCATATCGCCGCGGCGCCCCTGACGTCATGCTCTTTTTTCGGAGGCCCGACCACGGGGAAACTCCAGATTCCGTCGGGATCCATCTCCCACCATTTGCGCCACATGTCGCCGTAGAAATACCACGTCTGGCTCTGATTCGTGATAATGTGTGATTTTTCGATATCTTCGAGCGTCGCTTCGGCAAGCCTCGCGATCAGATTGGTGCCGAGCAGTTCCACGGCGCTGCCGGTCCTTGGGTTCAGATGAAGCGAATATACTTCGCTGTTTGCGCACCGCTGCCTGCGGACGTGATCGCCGGCGCGCGGAAGCGGCCCCCAGCCGCCATAACCGGAATACGCGGCGAGCGCTCCCGGCGCGTTGAAATGAAACCAGCACCAGTTGCGCCCGGCGATGGCGTTGTAGAACTGCTTCGTCAAAAGAAGATGTCCGCCGAGAGCATCCACGAAATCGACATTGTCCGGCCCCGCATACACGCCTTCTCCCACGGCGAGTTCAAGCCGCAGAGCGTATTCCTCCCATGCGCCTTCCCAAGGCGGAGGATAGAGTTCGGGAGTCACGACGTAATGCATTCTTATGTCGTTGGCATGCTGCCTGAGAATCGCCCCCATCTCGTCATCGGCCTCGATGCCGTTGGCCCGGGCGGCTTCGCTGCCGATGCGGATACCTTCAAGAGGCGCGAGAAAGCACGTTTCGCGCTTCTCCTTCATCAGTTCTTCGCATCTTTCTTCGTCGTTGGCAAGCGCAGCTTTCAGGTGCTCTATATTGAGTGCGCCGATGCGGTTGAGAAGCTCTCCCTGATATTTGGCGACGGCGAGCGCCGCCGCGTCGCCCGCGTTCATCGTCTTGTTCTTGGCCGACACGGCGAGATATGCCCCCACGTTCATCACTGCGAGAAAGGTTATGGCGACGAGGACGAGCGCCAGATAAAGAACGATCTGTCCGCTTCTCGCTTTCATCGGCCCTGATCCTCGAGATAAAGCTGATAATTCTTCTCGATCGAAGCCTTGCCTTCGAGATCGAACCAGTCGTTCTTGAGCCTTACGCGCGAATCGAAACCGCCGCCCGGCTCTACCGTAAGGAGGTGCCAACCTTCGTATTCGAGAACGCCGTTGGCGACGGCGCCGTTGGGCGTGCCCATGTATATCGGAACGCGCGCCAGCTCCATAGGATAATCGAATTCTCCGCCCTCGGGCCAGAGACGCTTTCCCGCGACCGGAATCATCGCCACGCGCGCGGCCTTCTGGCACATGAAATCGTTGAACCCGACAGCCCGCGCCCGCGCCGAGCGCATCGCCGCGTGCTCGAGCATTATCTTGCCCGTAAGCATGTGCGAGAGCCTGAAAAGAACGAGAAACAGAAATGTGACAAGAAGCACCGCCAAAACCGTCTCGATCATTGCCTGACCGGGTGCGGCTTTGACGGTATCGGCCCGCGGTGATTCTGCGCGGGATCGAGGCATATTACTCCCCGAGTTTCTTGATCGAATCTTCGCCTATGCCTTCGGCGGCGCTCTTCGCGCTCGAGCCTTCCTGGCTGGAGAGGGCTTCGGTGGCACCTGCGGCCTTCTTGCCGATCGCCCGTGAAAGATACGAAAACACCGCAATCAGCGAGACCGCGATCAAACCGACGATGATGATGTATTCAACCATCGTCTGACCTTTTTTCAACGATTTCTTCATGTTCATGCGCCCTCCTTTTTCAGGGATATTCACTAGTTACGAGGTTTTCCGTCCGCTCGGCGTATCTGACCGCCACACCGACGAGCCCCCACAAAATTCCGACCACCGCGAGAAGCGAGGCAAACGCCACTACGTATTCGAGCATGGCCTGCCCCTTCCTCGAATGATTTTTCATGAGAGAATTATACCACTTCCATCCATCGCACGCAAGTGGACAGGGTGCGATTTTATTTCGTTGAGTCATTTTTAAATATGGTGTCGCTTAAGGAGGTGTCCGGGTATCCGCCGCGCAAGCGGGCTCGCAACCCATAGGGACGCGAGCAAGCCGAGCGAATGCGAGGCCGCGCTCCTCCTCGG
>JAZSQE010000033.1:0-91008 GCA_045537795.1 Kiritimatiellia bacterium
TGGCTCATTCCTTTGTAGGATTGGGCTTCTGCGCGTCGGTCGCCCTCTGCGCAGCCAATCTTCCTAACGGCACTTCGTTTTCTTTGCCGTACAGACTCCTTTCATTCTGTTAGCTCTGCCGAGCTTTGCTTGGCGCACCATTTTGTTTTCCTTTCCGTTGCCGGCAAAAAATCGTCGGTTGAACTGATTATATCATAAACTGCCCGCGCATGTCAGGGCAGATTGTGAGCAGCGTAAAGTTTTGATATAATGTTTGCCCGACGAAATGTCCGGGGCGTAGCGCAGTCTGGTAGCGCA
The DNA here is from genome assembly GCA_045537795.1 of Kiritimatiellia bacterium. Lineage (GTDB taxonomy): Bacteria > Verrucomicrobiota > Kiritimatiellia > RFP12 > UBA1067 > UBA1067. The sequence continues at coordinate 298 of JAZSQE010000033.1, forward strand.
CCTGCTTTGGGAGCAGGCTGTCGGGGGTTCAAATCCCTCCGCCCCGACCATCTAAAATCTCGCTGAAACGGAGAATGGTTCATTCTGCGTGTATGAGGAAACAAGAAAATCCCCAGTAATTTGGGGATTTTTCGTTTTTCTCCCTTTTCGTTTTTCTCTCCTCGCCTCTTTTCAGACGGCGATTTCTCCCCTCTCCCGGCAAAACAGCCCCGACTTTCTCTGCGCGGATTGTCATAGGTTCATTCTACGCTTCGCCCAATGTTTACAGGAGTGAAATGCGTGTCGCGCTCGTTTCCGGCGCGATTTTCGGCGCGGGTTGTCATGTTTATCATAGAGAACGGTGTGCTTCCTTGCACACTTTTACGTCATCATCCTGAACGCATCTGTCGAGGTAAACAACTACGAGCCGGTTACGTTTGCCGAACTCCTCGCCAACAACCAGAGGTACAAGGCACAGCACCCCGCGAGGGCGATGTGAGCAAGCTGGGCGGCGCAATAAGCCGCCTCGATTTGTTTGATGTCTTCGTATTAATGAGTTTATATAAATTATTCATATCTGTGAAATCAAAGTTCATAGACTATTGCTTTTTGGGGTCAGAAATGATATAATATGCCCGTTCCGTTAAGGAAAGGGATTGTTCCTCTATGTCAATGTGCTATAAGAAACTCTGGAAACTGCTGATTGACCGTGATATGACACGTGCCGATCTGCGCAAGGAGACGGGCATCTCGCCCGCCACCATCGCCAAGATGTCGAAAGGCGAGCCGGTCGGCACCAGCATCCTTGAGCGCATTTGCGAGTCGATGCAGTGCAACATCGGCGACATTGCGGACTATGTGCCGAACGGGGGTGTAGAACGGAAATGACAAAGCGGAAGCCATCGCAGTCGACAAACATTCGCCAAACGCCAGCGGAGCAGCCTGTACTCAAGGTCTTCGAGGCTTTTTCAGGAATTGGCGCTCAGAACTCGGCATTGAAGTCGCTTGGCGTCCCTTACAGGGTTGTCGGGACGAGTGACTGGTTTGTGAATGCAGTCATAGCCTACGACGCATTGCACTCTGACCAGTCCGAAAAGGTTGACGTTCCGGCGTATGAAGAACAGCTGAAATATCTTAAGCAGTTTACCTTCAGTGCGGAGTCGCAAAGGGAAATAAAGCACCTTGAGGGGCTGGGTCGTGAAACGATAAAGCGGCTATACATTGCTCAGAAACGAACCCACAATTGCGGCTCCATCACCGACATCAAGCCGGAAGGACTTCCGGACATCGACTTGCTGATATACAGTTTTCCGTGCCAAGACCTGTCAACGGGCGGCAACGGCAATGGCATGGGGAAAGGCTCTGGCACTCGTTCAAGCACGATATGGCACATCGGGAAGATACTGCGGACATTGAAGAAGCTGGGCAAGTTGCCGGAATATCTGCTCATGGAGAATGTCCCTGCAATACAGGCAGACAGATACAAGACCGATTTCAACAAGTGGAAGTTGCTGTTGAGCAGCCTTGGATACAAGAACGACAGGCCAGTTGTCCTTGACGCCTCGAAATTCGGAGTGCCGCAGGATAGGGTACGGTTGTTCATGGCCAGCCATCTCAAGGATAGATTGAACATTGGCAGGCGAATCCAGCAGCATGATTGGGATGGGAACATTGCCGACTTTTTGCGGTTGGATTATTCAAACCCAAGGCTAAAGGCAGAAGCGGACGAGGCCAGCCTTAAATATACACCATCGCGGCAGGAGATGTGGCGGATCAACAAGCGAGAGCCGCCGTATGAGGAACTCATACACACGATTACCTGCAACATGGACAGAACGCAGACGGCTGCGCTTTTCTGGTATGAAGATAGCATACGGCGGTTGACCATCCGAGAGGCGTATCTGCTTATGGGTTTCTCGGAGGCCGATTACGAGAAAGTGGCAAAACTCGGATTCTCCTATCGTCAGAACAACAAGCTCATCGGCAACGCCATTGTAGTTCCAGTTCTGCGAGAAGTGTTCAGGGCGATGCTTCAAGGCTCAAAGTATCTGCCAGACGTAGCTGCGGAGGGAGGAGGCGGCAAGCCATGAAGTACTGTGAACAGGCTCCGAAGCCCGCCGTCCTTCTTGCGGCGATAAGGGCGATAGGCTACAGTTTTGAGACTGCTGTTGCCGACATAATCGACAACAGCATATCGGCTATGGCGAAGAATATACGCATCTTCTCAGAACCATCTGGTGAGCCGTACTTCGCATTTCTTGACGATGGAACAGGCATGACGCAAGGTGAACTGCGAAACGCCCTGCTGCTCGGTTCCGACAGATCCGGGAAGGTCGACGCACCGATGGAACTTGGTCGGTTTGGCCTTGGTCTCAAATCAGCTTCTTTCTCGCAGTGCAGATGCTTCTATGTGGTAACAAAGCAGGGAGCGATGGTGAACGCGATGTCGTTTTGCCTGGATGATGTCGAGCGGTCTGGGAAATGGCGCACGGCTGTTCTTGACAGCGCTGAATGGAAATCCGTGCCAGAGGTCGAACGGCTGATGCAGTATGAACACGGAACGCTTGTCGTTTGGCGCGATTTCGACCGGCTGAGAGTGAACACCGCCAATTTCGAGACATCGTTCCGACGCATCGTCAAGATGGCTAAAAGCCATGTTGAGTACGTATTCCACAGATTCTACGACGATGTCGTCATTCGCTTCAACGAGGAGCGCGTCGAAAAGCGCGATCCTTTCCTGTTGGATTCCTACGGGATGCAGCAGGAGGGGCGCGGCGTTTCGGTCGAGGTCGATGGGCACAAGATTAAGATCACACCATATTCGCTCCCGTATGCCAACGCGCTTTCGCCGGAAGAGCGCAGACTTCTGGGGAACCCGAAGAGCATCTACGACGAACAGGGGCTGTATCTGTACAGGAACAGACGTCTTATCGCATGGGGCAGCTGGTTCCGAACCGAAGTCAGGAGCGAGCTGAACAAACTCGCAAGGGTCAAAGTCGACATTCCGTCTTCGCTCGACGAAATCTGGATGCTGGACGTGAAGAAGTCGTCCGCTAAAATTCCAGACAAGATAAGGGACCGCATACGCATCGCCGTGGGAGATTCAGTGTCAAGAAGCCGGGGAGCAGTAAGCAAGCCAAGTGAGCGCGAGGCGATGGCTGAACACAAGGTGTGGATACGGGAGTTGCGGAGTGACAATTCCGTAGAGTACACAATAAATCGTGAGAATCCAGCGTACAAGGCGTTGCGGACTGCGCTTGTCGGCGGCGATCTGGCACTTTTCGAGCAGTTTGTCAACGACTTGCAAGACTATCTGCCGAAGCACCAGATACACATAGACCAGGCCGGAGACTTAAGCATAACGAACGGCGAGACGCTGGAGGCGAACATGGGGGCTAAGATGGCCGACCTGATCAGGAAACTGAAGACCATCGAAGACGAGTCCGACCGGCAGCATATACTTGACCGGTATCTTGCTTTCGAGAACTACAGATGCCTGAAACCGCATAAGGCTACAATACTTGAGGAGGCTCGACATGACTGATGACGAGAGAAAACACTTCCTTGATGATGCCAAGGAAATTGCCATCATACTGCTTAAGCGCAAGCAGCCGACTCATTCCGATGTTGTGGCCAAAGTTAGGTCGTGCCTTGAGGACTCAGTGCCGGACTATACGCAGGAAGAGCTGTCACGCATCGTGACGGAAATCGAGTACAACATCCGCATCAAGACGCAGGAACCGGACATACTTGTTGATGCTGCCAACCAGTCGAATTGGTTCCGAATTGCCGAACCTTTGACCGAGACCAACTATTTTGGACGCTACGTTAGATATTTAAGGACGCAGGGATTCCCGGAGCCGGTGATTTCGCAGATGGAGAGCGACACCCGACGGGTGCTGGCGCTATCGGCAAACCCCCTCGCGCAGAAGGACAGCAAGCGAGGACTTGTCGTGGGAGACGTCCAGTCGGGGAAAACGGCGAACTACCTTGCGCTGATCAATCTTGCCTGCGACTTCGGATATAAGATCATTGTTCTCCTTGCCGGGATGACCGACTCTCTTAGAGAACAGACACAGGACAGAGTTGATCTTGGCTTCATCGGAGCGATGAGCGATAGCATAGGCGGCGGCGTAGAATACATTGGCGTTGGTCTCGACAAGATGGAGCATTACGCCGTTCCGCTGACCAATACCCGGCAGGATTTTGTCAAGTGGATCAAGCAGAACATAAACGCGACCCCATCTGAGTACACAAAGCCACTGGTGCTGGTCGTGAAGAAGAATAAAGGCGTGCTTGGGCATGTCCACAACTGGTTGATGTCGAAGCAGATAAGGAACCAGAACATCCTTATAATCGACGACGAGGCCGACAATGCGTCAATTAACTCCAAGCGCGACGACAACGACCCGACCCAAATCAACCGCAAGATCAGAGAACTCTTTACGAGTTTCAATGTCGCCACCTATGTCGGCTTCACGGCAACACCGTTCGCAAATATCTTCATCAATCCGACTGACGACGAAGCCCTGAAGTCACTCTTCCCGTCCGACTTCATAGTGCAGCTCAAGACGCCATCGAATTATTGCGGAGCCCACTGGTTCTTCGATGCCGGGCAAGAGGGTGCAAGGATAAGGCTGCTTGATGAAACCGAGGAACATTTCCTGCCAGCCATACACAAGAAAGACGCGACGTTCTCCGGCGTACCCGAGAGCATGAAGGAGTCGATTCTCGTCTTTCTCCTTGGATGTGCTGTCAGGACGATGCGCGGACAGGAGGGCAAGCATCGCTCGATGCTTGTGAACATATCCCGCTTCAACGATCTTCAGTGGGAGATTGGGAACAAGGTGTCCGCATTCGTGGAAGAAATCCAGGACATCATAGAACAAGAAACATACAAAGACCTCGAAGCGTATTTGCGCCATCCTGTGCTTAGACGCATGGCCGATCTGTACGCTAATATGCCTGTGTTCGCAAAGGCGAGGGACGAGTTCGCTTTTGACTCCCTGCGCCAGTCGATTCGTATTGAATCCGGACTTCTCAAGGTCGTAGTCCTCAACAACAAGATAAAGCAGGATTCTCGCTTTTCGTACAAGAACTGCCCGAACGGAGCGCGCGTCATTGCAATCGGAGGCTTTCTTTTGTCGCGTGGGCTGACGCTTGAGGGGCTCATGGTCAGCTACTACAGCAGGAACACCGCAACATACGACTCCTTGCTCCAGATGGGGCGATGGTTCGGATATAGATTCGGCTATGAAGACTTGTGTCTCCTCTACATATCGCGCATCAATGTAGCGAATTTCAGGGCGGTGATTTCCGCCGTCGACGACCTTAAGGAGCAATTTGCCGAAATGCGGGCGATGGGCAAGTCTCCTGGCGATTTCGGACTTATGGTCAAATGTTCTCCCGACACGCTCGAAACCGCTCTTCTTGTGACAAGCCGCAACAAGATGCACCATTCGCAGCGTGTTGAATATTGGCTGTCCTACGGGGGAACCGTGGCCGACACTTCCAAGCTCTACAAAGACTCGGCGAAGAACGCCGCAAACGAGGGAAAGTGTCTTTCGTTCTTCAAGGAACTTGCCGACGACGGCATGAGTTTCGTCGGCATGGGGTCCAGGCAGGTGGTTCGGGACGTGCCCAAAAAGTATATCGCAAAATTCATATCTTCGCTTGACATCCATTTCGAGAACAGGAAGTTTGACACCGACACTCTCTCCGTGTACATAGCCGACAGCAAGGTTTTCCCCAGATGGGACGTGACCATTGCGACCGGTTCTGATGCGGTAATGAAATGGAATGTGTGCGGGCATGAATTCCCTGCCGCGATCCGTAAGTGCGAAATCCGCAGAGAAGAAGATTTCATTCGCGTCGGCATGGGGAACAACCGACTGATCGAGCCGGGCATCTTTTCGGCCGGGCTCACGGAAGAGCAACTTGAGACGATAAAGGCACGTAAGCGGAAAGACATTACCTATTCTGATTATATGGAAGTGGAGGGTCGTAACCCGCTACTTGTGTTCTATCCGCTTTCACTGAAAAGCGGAGACGAAAGCATCAATACAAGCCCCTATATCGGTTTTGCCGTTGGCTTCCCGTCGAGGGGACGCTCGGAACGAGCCGCATATCAGGCCAACGAGGTGAAACTCCGCGAAATGATGGAGACAATGGATTCTATTGACGAAGACGAGGAGAACGGAGAAGAGTCATGAGAAACTTTGAGAAATTGTTTGCCGCATTCAGGCAGGATGCGACGGCATCAAGGGCTGAGGGACTGACTCTGCTTTCTGCGAAGTCACCGCTTCGCATCTACTATGGTCTGAGCGCGCAGCGCTATCCGCGTCTTGCGTTTCTTTCCGACTCTAAACCGCCCGAAATCGCATCCACGAAGGCCATCAGGGTGTCAGTCGTGCAGGAGGCTGATGAGCACTGGATGTTCTTCGACCTGCTTGATCAGTCTGCGAGCGCGGTTTATTTTACGCTTTGCGACGATCTTGTCTGCGCGTTAGAGTCCTCTTCGACAAAAGATTCAGCATCCGCCGTCATGTGCCTCAAGAATCGGTTTATGGCATGGCGTAAGATGTTCAGACAGGAGCGAGGGGCACTGTCCGAGGAGCAGGTGGTCGGCCTTCTCGGAGAGTTGTACTTCATGGAGAATTTTCTCATGCCGACAATTGGTACGGCGCGTGCGGTACGGGCGTGGAGCGGGATCGACGGAACAAGCAAGGACTTCTCTGATGGCGACAGATGGTATGAGGTTAAGGCGGCTTCGCTCGGCGCAAACTCCGTGAAGATAAATTCACTTGCCCAGCTTTCGTCGGAAGCTCCTGGCGTACTTGCAGTAATTAGGTACGAGACCATGTCCCAAGGGTATGATGATCCAAACTGCACGGCATTCAGGATATTCAAACGCATAATGGCTGCCATTGAGGATGATGCGGTTCGCTCCGATTTCTTGACCAAACTTGTGACTTACGGCTTTGATGTCGTGCAAGAGACGGAAGGCAACCGATATCGTGTGGCGGAAATGGTGTTTTACAAGGTTGACGATACATTTCCGAGAATTCACGAGAAGGATATACGTCATCGTGCTATAGACAAGGTGACGTACAGCCTTTTGCTGAACGGAATCGATGGCAACAGATTTGACGGGAGGTTATAAGATGGCGATGGAAATCGATGCATTCCGGGAAGACTTCATCCGGGACGTAAGGGATATCGCGGAGCAGAGCGAATCGCATCCGACCGAGTCTTTCATAAACATGGTCGTGAGGAGGTTCGGCGACGAGTTGGGAATGCCGACCGACATAGACTTCTGCTATGTTGACAGGCAACGTCAGGGGAAGTTCAAGCGGATGCGACTTGACGCAGGCGCATACGACCCCACGACATTCGAGGGCGTTCTCTACCTCGCTGATTTCAACGAGGAGGAGACGCGGACCATAGGCAAGGATGACATTCTCGACAAGGTCAAGGCGCTTGTAAACTTCTATGTCAATGCCTGTAACGGGTTCTTCCCCCCGCAGGCGTCAAGCCCGGAGGCGGAGCTTGCAAACAAGCTGAAGCGTAACCGCAGCGCCTTGAACAGGCTGCGTCTCTTCATTCTGACGACCGATCAGTTGAGCAACCGTATAAAGGAGTTTAATCTGCCGGCTTTCACCGTCGAGGGGAATGAACTGAAGATCAAGCTCGAAATAATAGATATCGAGAGGCTTTACAGCAACATCCAAGGGCCGGAAGTGTTCTCGATATCAACTGAGGACTTCAACTGCCCTCCGATTCCCTGTGTCCGCGCAGACATTGCCACTGACGCCTACGAGACATACCTTGCCATCGTTCCTGCGACGTTCCTTGCTGAAATCTACAAGGAATACGGCGGCAAGCTTCTCAAGGCGAACGTGCGGTCATTCCTGAACATGACAGGAAGCGTAAACAAGGGCATACGCGACACCATCCGCAACGAACCTCAGCGGTTCTTTGCCTACAACAACGGCATAGCCACCACTGCGAAGGAAGTGGAGTTCGTCCAAACGGAGAACGGGCTTGCCATGAAGTCGTTTACCGGACTTCAAATCATAAATGGTGGGCAGACCACGGCTTCTCTCGCCCTTGTCAGCGTGAAGGAGAAGTTGAGCCTCGACAATATATTTGTCCAGATGAAGCTTACGATTGTCAAGGGCGACGACAAGACCTTCATTCGCAATATCGCAAAGTTCGCCAACAGCCAGACCAAGGTCACGACCACCGATCTCAATTCGAGCCACGAATACTATGTGACGCTCGAAACCCTGTCTCGGCGGATATTCGCGCCGGTCGCGGCGGGGGCTGTGAAGCCAACCAAGTGGTTCTTTGAGAGGACGAAGAAGCAGTATGAACAGCCGATGTTCCAGATGACCAAGGCGGAGCAGAAGCAGTACATGTCGAAATACCCAAAGAAGCAGAAGATTAATGTTCAGGAGCTGGCGAGAAATGTGCAGCTTTTCGAGTTGCGACCTTTCGACGTTGCGTGGGGCGGAGAACTCAACGCAAGGCGGTTCCACGAGCGCATTGAAGAACGATGGGATGCGGATTCAAGTTTCTGCGACGAGGGCTATTTCAAACGAGTGGTCGCTCTGTCGTTGCTGTATGCGAAGATAAAGAAGCTCGTCATGGATGCCGCATGGTATCAGGAGAAGAAAGGCAATCTTGCGCAGATTGTGGCATACGCATTCTCGAAATTCATCCATGAGATAAAAGAAGCAGGTTTTGACATCAACCTCATGGCGATTTGGAGTGCGCAGGAAGTTCCGTCGTGCTTTGATGGTGACATTCTGAACATCGCAAAGCTTGTCTTCGATGACTTCTACGACCCCAACGCCGCCCATACCGATGTTAGGGAGTATTGCAAGCGCGAAGAATGCTGGGAGAAGATATCGGAGACGCCTTACGAGCTTTCCGATGACACTCTCGATGGTGTAAGGTGATATAATCTCCTTGAAAGGCTTGAAATGAAACGAGAAGAGTCACAGAACGTCGAGTACAAGGAATCGTGGCACGACAAGTACCTCGAATGGGTGTGCGGCTACGCGAACGCCAAGGGCGGGACTCTGTACATTGGAATCGAGGATGGCACAAAGAAGCCGGTCGGCGTGAAGAACCCCAACAAGCTGATGGAGGACATCCCGAATTCCATCCGCAACACGATGGGCATCGTCGCCGATGTCTCGCTTCTCAAGAAGCAGGGTAAGGACGTAATCCGCATCAAGGTTCATGCGAGTTCATTCCCCGTGAGCTATCAGGGACGATTCCACTACCGCACGGGAGCCGTGAAGATGATGCTGACCGGCCCGGCCTTGACGCAGTTCCTCATGGAGAAGTCCGGCCAGCAATGGGACAGCGTTCCGTGCTTCGGCGGACATCGCGCATCCGACTTCACGTTCATCGCGCTCAAGAACCGCTATCAGACGGCAAGCGGCGAGAAGCTGACGAAAGACGATCTCCTCTCTTTCGGCCTTGTCACCGAGACTGGTATCATGACCAACACGGGCGCGTTGATGGCCGACGAGTCGCCGATCAGCCATTCTCGCGTATTCTGTACGCGATGGAACGGACTCGACATGACGGCGGGCGTTATGGATGCCGCCGACGACCGGGAGTACAGCGGCGGACTTCTTCAGTTGCTCAAGTATGCAGAAGACTTTGTTCGCCTCCATTCCCGTCGGGCGTGGCACAAGCGCCCGACCGATCGGGTGAACTTCCGTGAATACCCGGAACGCTCCATTCAGGAGATGCTGATCAACGGACTCGTCCATCGTGACTATCTCGAAACCGGGAGTGAGGTCCATGTCGATATCTTCGATGACCGTATCGAAATCACCTCGCCGGGTGGGATGCCGGGAGAACGCAAGGTACAGGAGTATGCGAACATCTGCCGCATCCCGTCCCGCAGGCGCAACAAGTGCCTTGCAGATGTATTCGAGCGGCTCGACCTCATGGAGCGCAAGGGCAGCGGCTTCAAGAAGCTCTATGAGGACTACGAGAAACTGTCGGTCAATCTTGGGAAGCGGATGCCGTCGCTTGAGTCCGAGAGCGACTACTTCCGCGTGACACTCCCCAATCTCCTCTACGGATTCACGGACGAGCAGCTTGTGGCCGCAGTAGATAATTCGGAATATGGCGTGGCGAAGGACGTGACCCACACAGCCAAGCCCCACCATGATACCCACCATGACACCCACCATGATACCCACCATGATGAAGTTCCGCTTAAGCCGAATGAAATCAAGCTTTTGCAGATGCTGTCGTCTCGCGGGGATCTCGGCGCGGCGGATCTGCGCAAGGCGATGAAATTGCGGAACGCACCGGACTTCCGAGAGCGCTATTTGCGACCACTTTCACGAAATGGATATATCGAATTCACGTTGCCTAACGCGAAACGATCCAAGCTTCAGAAATACCGTCTCACGGCAAAAGGCCGCGAGTGCCTTGCGAGCCTTGAATCCCGTAGCGATAGGGCATAAGGCAATGCGTATAATGGCGACGTCTGATTTGCACGGCAACCTTGAGGGACTCGACCCCAAGGGGGCGGATGTCGTCGTCCTCGCTGGCGACATCGCGCCGCTGCGTGGTCGCGGGCCGTGGCACATCAACGACCAGAAGAAGTGGATCAACAAACGCTTCAGGGAATGGACGGCGTCATACCCAGACATCCAGTTCGTGGTGATTCCCGGCAACCACGACTTCTTCCCGATTGCACACATACTTTTCAAGGACAGGGACATCGACTGGAAGTTCGACTTCTCGCCCAATGTCCATTTCCTCGGCGACAGGGGGACGGAAATCAATGGCGTGAAGTTCTATGGGACGCCTTGGGTTCCAATCATCTCCTATTCGTGGGCGTTCGAGGGCGAACACGACACGCTCGTCAGCTGGTTCTCGAAGATTCCTACGGGGATAGACGTTCTCATCACACATTCGCCGCCGCGCATTCCCGGCAGCGACGTTGACCGCTCGCTCCAGACAAATTCCGAGCATTTCGGCTCGCCGGAGCTGACCGGGGCAATTAGTGAGAAACGGCCCCGTTTTGTCTTCTGCGGACATATACACACGGGGCTGCACGGCGGAGTTGACTTTGAGGACAGCAGAATCTACAATGTCTCGCGTCTCGACGAACGCTACGAGATAGCCTACGAACCGACATGGGTGGAGGTGTAGAATGGGACTTGTGAAAACGAGACGGCTGGCTGCGATGCAGAAGCAGCAACGGGCAAAGGTGGGAATGAAGCCGCCGGTGCTGAAGAACAACTTGAAAACTGTGACACGAAAGGACAAAAAGTCATGAGCGATAACATTGACACGATGGCGCGGATAGAGCGCGAGATCGAGAAGCGGATGGAAGCCGCCTGCGAGAAGGACGGCTGGGTGGTCTCGGTGGCGATGATGCCACCGGAGAGGACGACGCTGCACATCGAGAAGTTCGGCGAGGAGCCTGTCGCAGGCGAGGACGCACAGGCGGCGCTCGATAGCGCGGTCGCCTTCGCCAAGACGGAGTTCGGAACCTCGGCGACGGTCGAGCGGTTCGACGAGAAGATACCCAACACCCGCGCACTATACCACGTGACGTTCCTCGTCAAGGTCGACGCCTCGAAGCGCGTAGCGGAGCTGGCGGCATAAAGCCAGATATGAAATGGGCAGGACGTACACTGATTTCTCGCAGCTGACCAAGGGGATGTTCAGGAAGAGCGACCCCGTGGTGGAGGTTAAGCCGCTGCCGCCAAAGAAGGCGGCGGGGGACGATGCTCTTGCCTATTTCGGTATTGGGGGAACGGGGAACGGGGGGGCAGGGAACGGCGAGAGCGGGGGCAGCGGGCGTTTCTGGGGCTCCCAGGGACGGGGTGGACAATGGGCGCATCCAGTCGCTCGAAGCGAACGTGGCGGCTCTGCGCGCCGAATCTGCGGCTTTGGCCGCGGCAAAGGCGGAGGCAGAGCGCAAATCGGCCGATCTTGAGCAGCAGTTGGCCGCAGAACGGCAGGCGCGGGCTTCTGCGGAGGCCGAGCGCGACCGGCTACGCGGCGAGGTTCTGCGCCTTAAGAACGAGCTAGAGGATGCCCTCACTGCGCCGCACACGCAGCCTGTCGAATCCGAGCCAACCCGAGAAGTGCGGGTCGCTGGCCTGCTGAAGCCGCCGGCGACGGCGGAGACGTTTCCCGGCGAAGTGCGGAAACACATACTTGCCGTGCTGTCGGAGGGGCTGGAGGCGGCGCAGAGTTCAGAGCGCGAGCGGCGGGCGGCTGTTCTGGAAGATGTGCTTGCGGTGAACATGCCTGGTTCCGAACTCGAACGCCGCCGCAGGGAGCTGAAGCAGATAATCAAGGACACCGGCTCGTTCGTCGATGCCCGAACGATAGCCGCGCTGGAGAAGTTGGGCTTCAAGTGCGTCTCGGGCAACAAGCATTGGAAGCTCGACTACGCCAACGTCCGCATTCCGATCTCGAAAACCCCGTCCGACCGCCGTGGCGCACAGAGCACGGCGACGGACATAGCAAACAGGTGTTTCTAGAGGAGAGAATACGATCGAAACAATACTTCATGGTATCCAGAAAGGGATCAATGCGGCAACGCCGTGGCTTGTCGGCACGGCGGCAGGGTTCTTTCTCCTGTGGCTTGCCTTGCTCATAAGGGAAAAGAAGCCGTTTGAGAGAGAGCTGAAGTGGTTCGCGGCGCTGACGCCTTTCGGCAAATCCGCTGTGATGCTGATGTTGGGATTCTTTACTTGGTGGGGCGGTGCCAAAGAGCGCGGCGCTTCCTCTCCTATCGCAAATGACGATGTCTCGCCAACCCCGTCGCGCGTAGTCGAGACCGTCCAGCCTCGTTCCCTGCCAGAAGAGATTTCCACAAACGCGCTCAGGATAACAGCGTTCTCGATTAACCAGACCAACCAGACGGCCTACTTCGAGACTCGCTGTGCGACGAATCTCTTTGACCACACGGCCTCGCGCAACCTTTACTTGTTTTCGTCCACGAATCTTTTGGAGCGGCGCTGGACGCCGCTTTGCATGATTCAAATGCCAGCCAACACGAATGTCCATTCATTCGTGGTTGCGCAAAGCGATGTCATGCCGTCCATGAGGCATTGGTTTCTCGATTCGTTTGGAGGCGTAGGTTTTTATCGGTTCGGAGCGGATTTTGACTCAGACGGAGATGGTGTCGCCGATGACATCGAGAGATTATGGACATTTACCGATCCTGACAAGTTCGACACAGACGGTGACGGTTTATCAGATGGTCAGGAACTTTCGTACCAAGTGAACACAAACCCGCTTGCCTACGACACAGATGGAGACGGCGTTGGCGATGGCGATGAGGTCGCGTCAGGATCTAACCCTCGTAGGGATAACTCAGATTTGGATGAGCTTACCGATGCGCAGGAACTCGGCACGATGACTGCGCTCGTTGAAAATGACTTTATGTGGTTTGATATGTCTGGCGGTACGGATCTGCTTTCAGGCTATTCGACGTTAAACAGCTATTCAAAGGAGATTCCCCTTGCGTCGGAAACAGTAGTCAACGATGTATGCTACACCAACGCCCGCGTGTGTCTTGACGGGACGGTGTACCTTCTTTGCCCGACGAATCTGGCAGGCGGGTACTATTACTACAGCAATTTGAGCAATATCCAATGGTCGGCGTCGCACCTTACGGTGGCATTGTGCGGCGCAAACCTTTATGCTCGTACCTCTGATTGGGGCAGTAAGATACTTTATGGAAGCCTCGTCTCGGAAGGCAGGTCTTTTGATGTTGTGGAATACCGTAACATGGGGCTATATGACCATAACGATACGAACGAACTCATTACCTGCCAGTTGATGTTGCCTCATGACGAGACAAACACAATCTACGTCAGCTACCTTTGTGCTTCAAACACCTTCCGCGATGTCAGTTTCGCGGCAGGAATCCAATGCGGATGGATACCATCGAACAAGTCGGGCGAAAGGTTTTATAACCTCTCCTGGCCGATTGTCGGAGATTTCCCCCAAGATGGCTTGACAATCAAGTATTCAATAGGCACATGCACAGACCCAACCAAGACAGATACTGATGACGATGGACTTTCGGATTCGGACGAGACTTTGCTGTACAATACAAATCCGCGCGTTGCCGACACGGACGGCGACGGGATTCCAGACGGCATTGAAGTGTCCATAGGCACCGATCCGAATTCTGTCGATACGGACGAGGATGGGATGCCTGATGGATGGGAAGTGTACTACGAACTAAATCCTCTTGTTGACGATTCGGCACTTGATCTCGACAATGACGGCCTGTCCAATTATTCGGAATATGCTGCCGGAACAAACCCCGCCGAAGAGGATACTGACGAGGACGGCATTGGGGACAGGGACGAGCTTGGCTGGTGGGAGCATTCGTCAACGCTTCCGGCTTTTTCTTGCTCAAGTGTCACCAACCTCATTTCTTCGTCCATAGGCTATGACGATGACATGTTCCTTGTTACTCTTCCCTTTGAGGTGCGGTTTGCGGGATACAGGGCGACGAAAGCGAAGGTGAGCGTGAATGGCTTTGTATGGCTCATTACAGACATAGGCGAGATACCGACATCTTCAGACTACAGCAACCAGGATCTTTCAACCAATGCACGTAGCCAGTACCACGGATTCATCGCGGCGTATTGGGACGACCTTTACGCATATTCAGGACGTAATGCGCAGCTGTCAGTCTCTGATGCCCACGCAAACGGGCAAAGGTACTGCGTAATCAAGTACCAGAACATCAGCATAAGAAACGATGAATCAAACATGGGTACGTTCCGCGTCGTCATTCCGGCGAATGAAACCAACACGGTGTATGTCGCATACGACAGCCTCGCTTCGGGGTTCAACGGCTCCGGCGCGACAATCGGAGCGCAATCCCCGAAGAAGGGTTGCAACTTCCCCGTTGCATACAATGAGTCGGGTTCCGTCTCGAACGGCATGGTGATTGCCTATCATTTCGGCACGGGTTCCAACCCATTGATGGCAGACACGGACGGAGACGGGCTGGAAGATGGCGACGAGGTCGCGATTGGGACAATACCTGCGGCGGCGGATACGGACAACGACGGGCTCTCGGATTACTGGGAGTATCAGAATGGCCTTGACCCATTGTCCCCCTCCGGTGGCAATGGCGCTGACGGCGATCCGGACGGCGACCACCTCACGAACGCAAAGGAACTCGCATACGGGACTGATCCATCCTCTCCTGACACAGATTCGGATGGTTTGCTGGACTCCGACGAGACGGGTTGCATATTCGTGACCAATGCAGTTCCTTGGATGACATTCAATGAGAGCGAAGACATCACGGCGGCCATTTCGTCGGCGAATCGGCGGTGTGTGAATTGGCCTGCGCCGATTGCAATGGCGATGCAGGGAGAGACTGTGACGAACGTGACCATTTCTGCGAACGGGCTTCTGTTCTTCAATCGCGCGGGGTATGTGAACCAGGGCGATTCGACTTCGGGTGAAAGCTTCCGATACGAGGTTGACGACGATGCGCTTGTGATCGCGCCATACCTTGAATACACATATTTCCGCTCCGACATTTCGGGATACGAGACTGCCGTTAAGGTTGGCACGTCAACATACAACGGGGAAGGATACCTCCTCGTGGAATTTGACAATGCATTCCGCAACACGTCAACTTGGCAGACGAATGCCGTTTCCTTCCAGATTTCGGTTCCTACCAACCATCCGACTTGCGCGTATGTCCGCTACAAAAAATTGTCTGGGCAGTATATGACTGGCGATTATGCCAGCATAGGAATGCAGACTTTCGACAGCCGTTGGTTACATTCGTACTGTGATGATGATGCAGGGAAAATCTGGGAGAATCTGTGTCTCGAATTCCTATTTGGAGCCAATTCCAATCCTCTCATGTCCGACACCGATGAAGACGGGCTGTCCGATGGGATAGAGGTGAACGTCGGAACATCGCCGGCGAAGACCGACACGGACGGAGACGAATTGCCGGACAATTGGGAGGTTCTGAACAGCCTCGATCCTCTTTCGGCCATTGATGATGACGGAGCCTCCGGCGATCCAGACGGAGATGGAGTGGACAATTATGCTGAATACGAACTCGGTACAAATCCGAATCTTGCTGACACGGACAACGACGGCCTTTCTGACGGCAAGGAAGTTGTATGCGTGTCTTTTGCCGGCTCGCTGCCGTGGTTAGAAATCTCAACATTGACGAATGTAACTGTCGAGATAACGAATGGGTGGAACGAAGCCGTCTGCTGGAATCTGCCCGCCCCGATCTACGTACAGTGCGAGACCGTTACCAATATTACCATCGACAAGAAGGGAATAGTCTTGCTCAATCGATCTGGATATGCCGATCCAGAATTGTGGCATAATGTATCTGACCTTGAAAACTACGCAGTAGATACCAACTGCTTTACTGTTGTCCCATACGGCCGAAGCCTTTATTTCTATGGCATAGAGGAACCGTCCGCAATTAAGATAGGCACGGCTGAACATGCCGGCCGAGGCTACATAGTCGTTGAATATGACAATATGCATCACTACGAGCCCTATTCCTCGACAAACGCCATATCTTTCCAAGTCGCGATACCAACAGGGAGAGTGGAAAGGATTAGTGTGAGTTATGCGAACAGGATAGGGAATGACACGGATGGAAGAAGTGCGTCGGTCGGTTGCCAGTCTTTCGGGGCTGATGACCGTGTGTCCTACTGCCGCTATGAACAGGGCAAAATCTATGGCGGAATGAGTATAGCGTTCATGGTCGGCTACGGCTCCAATCCGCTCGTTGCCGATACTGACGGCGATGGAATATCAGATAGCGCGGAGGTGAACACCTACGGAAGCGACCCAACAGCGACCGACACCGATGCGGATGGATTGCCGGATGCGCAGGAGGCGGCGCTCGGGACTTCACTGAACAATCCCGACTCTGACGGGGACGGCCTTCTGGATGGATGGGAGGTTTCCAACAGTCTGAATCCGCTTTCTGCCGTGGGGAACGACGGTGCGGACGGAGACATTGACAATGACACGCTCACGAACATCCAGGAGCAGGAGGCCGGAAGCAATCCAAGGAATGCGGACACGGACAACGATGGCCTTTCCGATTCGGACGAGGTAGAGGCTGGGACGAACCCTGCGCTTGCCGATACAGATCACGACGGTCTATCTGACGGGCTGGAGGACTCCATCGACACGAATCCGCTTCAGCCAGATTCGGACTCTGACGGCATGAATGACGGTTGGGAGTATCGGTATGGATTCGATCCGACAGTCAACAACGCCTCTGACAACGACCCTGACAACGACATAGGGGCTGATCCCGACGGCGATGGACTGACGAACGGGCAGGAGTGCAACTTTGGCACAGACCCGCTCGATTCCGATACGGACGGCGATGGTGTGAGCGACGGTGCAGAAGTTGGGCAGAACAGCGATCCAACTGATTCTGCCGACGGCGGGCAGCCAAATAGCCGTGTACCTGCTCCGTTCACATTCGGCGATCCAAGTGGCAGTCATTCCGAGAAATATACTCTTGAGGTCACGCCGGTTTCAGGGGATGGCGAGACCCCGTCATCGTTCTCTTGGCTCAACGAGAATTATGGACAATGCGAGACCAAGATTGCAATGCTTAAGCCGGGATGGAAGTATGAAGTCAGACTGTACCACTCGGGGACGAACGGCTCCGGCGATGGCTATCCCGACTATGACTACGAGCTTGATTTTGCAGGAAACGATACGACCGACGGCGTCATAAAAGACGATCCTGATGGTTTGTTCGGAACCGACTATACGAGTGATTCCTTTGCGGGAGAAGGCAAGGTCGCATACGTTTACGCGCTTGCGCCGCCAAAGCTTGTGCCAGATTACAACCGCGACAGGGCAATCACGGATGATGACGTGAATAAAGTCATGCAGAAGAAGAAACTCCGCTTCTGGATAAACGATGACGAAGACGACGATTCCACCGATGGCAAGTACGCCGAATCGCCCAGTGTTGACATCCCCGGCGCTCTGACGGGCTGGTGGTTCGAGTTTGATGGACGTGATCCCGACTGGAACGACAGCAAAGTGAACGGCTACCGCGATCTCATCGACTTTACCCCGGTGTTCATGGATGTCTCGACGATCCAGATGCTCCCGGAGAGGATTCGCAACAGTCTAACGTTCAAGCTCAGTCACGCTGCAGGGGCTGTAAACGTTGTGTGGTCTGACCTGCCGAAGTCATCCGTTGGCTTGTTTCAGAGAGGTAATGTTGGCGTGTGTGGACGGAATCTGAACGAGGACTCCTACGAAGCGGAGACCGAGCGGGTCGGAGCCGACGGCATCGCCGTTCCTGATGCGCTTGTGGCGCAGATGAAGTCCTCTTCCTCAAACAAGGGAGTCGTGTTCATAGAGGGGCGCGAAGCGACTTCTGCTCCGCTGAAACTTGACATCTACTACAACGGTCAGAAGGTTGTGACTGGCGAGTTGCCTATGGATATTTCCTCTGTCGAGGAGATGTATCGTTGGCTTAATTCACGTGGGCTGTCTGGTGAGGGCGTGGATTTCCCGTCAAGGCTTGGCGAACCACCCAATCGTCCAGACAGTGAGACTTCCGATCGCCACCTTGTGTTTGTTCATGGTGCCAATGTCACGCAAGACGGTGCACGGGGATGGGCGGCAGAGATTTTCAAGCGCATGTGGCAGTCGGGGATGACGGCGAAGTTCACGGCCGTGACATGGAGAAGTGACATAGGTTCGGACGCGAACTATCAGGAGAATGTCTCGAACGCCTTTTTTACGGCAAGCGCCATCGCGCAGCAGATAAAAGATCTGCCGGGGGCCAAAGTCCTCATGGCGCACTCGCTCGGTAACATGGTTTGCTCATCTGTGATACAGGACTACGAACTTGTGCCTGATTGCTATCTTATGTGTAATTCCGCTGTTCCAGCAGAGGCGTATGACTCAGACTCGTCCCTTCGCGTTCCGCAGCTCGTACATCCCGAATGGGTGGAATACCCGACGAACTCGTGGGCGTCGTGCTGGCACTGGCTGTTCAGGAACGAACCGAACGATGATCGCAGACTCCTTGGATGGCCGGGGCGTTTCTCCAATGTCGCGCAGTATGCGTTCAATTTCTATTCGACAGGAGACGAGGTGCTGGAACTCGCAAACAACAACAATGTCCATTCTTGGACAGGCGTTTCCGATTCATGGGGCCATTATGCGTGGCACAAGCAGGAGTTGTTCAAGGGCAGAGGCGGCGTTGGCGGCACCGACTGGGCGGGCTGGAACATCGAGGAAAACAGGCTTGGCATCAACAAGATTTCGGTCACTGAGGCTCAGTCTATGACGGAGGCCGACTTCAGGACAAATACCGTTTTCTACTGCTATCCGCCGAGCATGAACTCGACCAACATCGCCCTGCTCGTCAGAGGCGCGCATCTTGCGCAGGGGATTCCGGCACTTACGTCGGCGGCGGGACAGATAAGATTCGGAGATACGAGATTACGCAACGATTCATTTGATTGTAACACAACCCTACAAATTCCTCGTCCTAATGGTTGGCCAGAGCGATCAGACTACCAAGGGCAATGGTGCCATTCCGACATGAAGGATGTCGCGTACTTCTACGTGTACAAGTTTTACGATAAAATAATCGAGAAAGGAAACCTGAAATGAAAATGAATACAAAGATAGCTTTTGTACTTCTGCTATTGGCTCTGCCGTGCGCCGTGTTCGCACGGAAGCTTCCGCCAGAAGTTGAACACGCTATGGGGCATGGGGCCGAGGCGAAAATCCGCCTAAAGGTCTGCGACGATACTGGCGCACCAGTGTCAAATGCAAGTGTGTGCGCCGGATTTGACATGCTGCCCAGACCGCATTCAGTTTATGGAAAGACCGATACGAATGGCGTATGTGTCGTCAAGGGGAAAACAAACGGAAACAAGGTTGTTTTCCTTGTAGGCAAGGACGGATATTATGGTTCTCGGAAGGAAATATCGTATGTTCCTATGTGGAAGGAACATGATGTGAAGGACGGCAAGTGGCAGCCATATGGTGCTGTGGAAAGTATTGAATTGCGCAAAATACGCAACCCTGCGCATTTGACAGTCTCATACTCGCGCGAATTCAATAACACGAAGGTAATTAACGCTTGGATAGGGTTCGATCTGGAGAAACGCGACTTCGTTCAACCATACGGGAAGGGTGAGATTGCAGACCTCGAAGTTCTTTTTGACTGGGATGGGAAAACTTTTGCGGACTACAGAGGAATAGCTATGAAAACTAGGTTTACTGAGAAATTTTCCGGTTATTATCAATGTGTGGGCAAGACAGTTAGTGAATTCAAAGGGCCATATTTTGCATTGCCTGATGCCACATATCAGCAAGATGCCGATTTCTATGAGCGTGTGATAATTGACCCAAATGCCTATGGGCGACGGTATGACAGAAGGTTCTTTGACGAGAACAAGTGCTGGATTGTCCGCAGTCGGTGCAAAGTTGATGCCGAGGGCAATCTTGTGTCAGCACATTATTCCATTGTAAATAATATAGAATTTTGTTATGACAAAGGCGGCGTCGTGTGTATCTGCGTTACTGGCGCGTTCAACCCAACTCCCAACGATACGAATCTTGAGGACATCGTGACAGCCGAGAGGGCGCGTCATTTTATCCGCCAGTGTGAGCCTCCGCCACCGCCAAGGAAAAAGAAACGCAAGTCCCTTTGGCCATTTTAAGTACGATCGAGAAGGATAACGAAATGTCAAAGAACAAGACACTGTCAGCCGCGAAGAGCGCGAAGAACGACGAGTTCTATACACAGTACGCCGACATACAAAAGGAAGTAAACGCCTACCTGGACTACAATCCCGATACCTTTCGGGGCAAGACCGTTCTCTTGCCGTGCGACGATCCGGAATGGAGCAAGTTTACCCGCTTCTTCGCCGAGAACTTTGAGCGGCTTGGGTTGAAGAAACTCATTTCCACAAGCTATGCCGCCGCGAGCAAGAAGTTCAAGGCGCCATATCAACTATCGCTTTTTGAGTCAGGGTCGCCGCAGTTTGATGCCACTAAGACCGAAGTGCGTGGCAAGATATTCGTCCTCGACCACGACACGAACGCCAATGGGCGCATCGACCTGGACGATCTGGGATGGAAGTATCTTGACGGCGATGGCGACTTCATGAGTGATGAGGTGTGCAGACTGCGCGACGAGGCAGATGTCATCGTCACCAATCCGCCGTTCTCGCTGTTCAGGGAGTTTCTGGCATGGATATTGGGGAGCGGGAATGTTGATCTCGTGCAGAGACGCAGAGGCGCAGAGGTAGGGTCATGCGTCCCGCGTGACCGTGATGGGAATGGTTTAGCCACAAAGAACGCAAAGGACGCAAAGGAGTTTTTGATAATTGGGAACATGAACGCTGTTTCGTACACAGAGGTGTTTCCGCACATTCAGGGAAATACAATTTGGCTTGGTGCAACTGGTTTCGCAACAGATATGGTGTTCGCCGTGCCCAAGGGAACGCAAGTTTCGCCCGCAGACAAAGCCAAAGCCGAACGACTTGGATATGTTGGCGATTACACGAGACTTGGCAATTCGTGCTGGTTCACTAACATGGAACATTGACGAGAACATCTTTGGCGTGAACAAGATTTCCGTTGCGGAGGCTCATACAATGACGGAAGCCGACTTCAGAACCAACACCGTTTTCTATTGCTATCCGCCAAGCATGAACCAACCGACAATTCCGCTTCTTGTCAGAGGAGCGCTTCTTGCGCAAGGAATCCCGGCGTTGACGCCGCCAACGGGTGCAACTGCATTTGGCAACGAGTTCTACGACGACAAAATGATCAACCTTAATGACACCTTGAAGATCGAGCGCCCCAATGCGTGGCCAGACAGAAAGAAATAGACAGGACGTTGGTGTCATTCCGACTTGAAAGATGTCGCGTATTTCTACGTGTTCAAGTTCTACGAAAAAGCGATTGAGAAAGGAAACCTCAAATGAAAAAGTCAACTATTATAGTACTCTTGATCGTGGTGTTGCTGCCATGCGCTGTGTTTGCGCGAAAGCTTAATCCTGAAGTACGTGAAGCAATTGAAAATGGCGCAGAGGCAAAGATTATCTTGAGGGTTCACGATGACATGGACGAGCCGGTTGCGAACGCAAGTGTCCGCGTTGCCATGGACATGCCAACAGGCGAACACTCCGTATATGGTAGAACCGACACGAACGGCGTGTGTACTATTATCGGAAAAACAAACGGCTTCTACCTTGATTTCCTTGTAGGAAAAGACGGATATTACGGATCGCGCAAGAAAATTATATTTGCGAAAATGGGGGCGGAACATGATGTGAAGGACGGCAAGTGGCAACCATATGGAGAGAAGATGTCCATTCTCCTTAAGCCGATAAAAAATCCATTGGAATTGTGTGCTGTGACTGTCAAGGATTATAAGTTTACAGATGCAATTTGTAAATGGATTGGATACGATCTTGAGAAAAACGATTTTGTAAAACCTTATGGGGTAGGAACTGTGTCGGATTTTGAGGTTTATTTGGATTGGGACAGAGTATATTCCATCATGGATTGCAAACAGGCAGGGTATAAAATTAGATTCTCAGAGCCGTGGTCTGGTTATTGTTTGATGCAGATAGATCCTGAGAGCGAATTCCCGACGCCATATAATGCAGTAACGAATACTACATTTCTGCAATATGCAGAGTTCTATGATAGATATGAGGGTGAGCGGGTGAGGAACACATTTGACAAATCGAAATGCTGGGTGATCCGCAGTAGATGCAAAATCGATGAACACGGACGGTTGATTTCGGCAAATTATGCTGTTGTTCGACTTCTTGGAATGTCGGGCAGCCGAGAATTGAAGGCTGGCTTTGGCTTCGTAGGTGCGTTCAACCCCACGCCCAACGACACGAACCTTGAAGACATTGAGACGGCTAAGCGCTCGCGTCACTTCATCCGCCAGTGCGAACCGCCGCCACCATCGCCTAAGAAGAAACGGAAAACAATTTGGCCGTTCTAATGTCTGTTAGAGGGAATATTATGAAACGCCGTCGCTTTATTGTTTTTTGCATTGCACTTGTTGCCGTGTCGTTAGTATGCGGCTGTATAAGCGATGTCCCAATCTTGCCACGCTACCGCCCTGTGGACAAACGCGATGGCCGTCTCTTCTGTTATACGCGTGATTTTGTCGATGGCAATGGCCGTCAGGTCTGTTTCTTCCGACAGCCTCTTGAGGCTTTGATGCCGGGCGGCAACGGACAATGGGGGATAACGCCTATGCAGCTAGTTGTGGGAGTGTTTGTCGGTGTCCCGCTTGCATTGGCTGATTGGTTTGTGACAAGCCCCGTTGTTGATACAGTTCTCTTGCCGTATGATATCACGTGCAATTTCCAATCGGATAACGGGGGTGAATCGTTGCAGATTCCACATTCAAGGAATCCTCAAATCCAAGGAGGTGCGCAATGAAGAGGATGGAAATTATTATGTCGGTCGTGGTGGTATTCATCACGTCGTGCGCCATTTGCGATGAATCGACTGAATTCGCAAGGGCGTTGAATGCAGGTGCGAATGCAAAGATGATACTTCGCATAGTCAATGCGGACGGAGTTCCCATTCCTGATGCTGAAGTGGAGTTCGGCTTCTGGAACAACTATTCTCAAGGCGGATTCAAGAATTCCATATTGCGCTCTGGTACAAATGGAGAGTGCGTTGTGACTGGCCGTTGCAATGGTTCGTGTGTATGGAATGTCACAAAGCCGGGCTACTATCGTTCTCATGCCGAGTGGTCTTTGTCCGAAACACAGTCCGATCCGAAAGTCGTGGATGGTAAATGGCAACCATATGGTGCGACGAGAGAAATAGCACTTAAACAAATCGTTTCTCCTGTGGATTTGCCCAGCCTTGAATACACCCTTATTAAGTGCCCGGTGTTTGACGAATGGCTGGGATTTGATCTTGGATGTTATTCTTGGGTGAAGCCGTATGGTAGCGGTCTCCACTCAGATGTGTTGATTAGGCTCCATGAAGAAGGTAACGGGGACACGGCGTTTTCAGCCTCGCTTGAGTTGTGTTTTACCAATAATCCATTTGCAGGGGCATATGTCCTGAAAAAGGATGCTTATTCCGAAATGAAGAGTGTCTATCATGCTGACACCAATGCTACATATCAGACGAAGTTCCTGTACTCGTTAAGTGTGGACAGCAAAGGGAGGCGTAATGCAAACGAGTTGTCTGAAGACTCATATTTGGTATTTAGAACAAGAACCGAAGTTGACAAAGAGGGCAATCTGCTTTCTGCTCATTACGGAAAGATATATGGAAAATGGGGTTTTTATGGTGGGATGCGGGCCGAGGCCTTTTTCTTTAATCCAACACCCAACGATCCCAATCTCGAAGATGCCAAAACCGCTGAGAGTTCGCTTCAGCGTCAACGCCAGCGTGAGGCACTCCCCTACAAAAAGAAGCGCAAGTCACTTTGGCCGTTCTGATGTCAATGTCACAAGGAATGCGATAGCATCGAAAGGAGAAAACCGATGAACATCCTAATTCTGCAGGGCTCGCCCCGTGCGAACGGTAACACGGCATGGATGGCCGAGGAGTACCGCAAGGCGGCAGCGGCTGCTGGGCACAAGGTGACGCTCGTCGACGTGGCGCACAAGAAGATCGCGGGCTGCATGGCCTGCGAATACTGCCACGGCAAGGGGAACGGAACCTGCGTCCAGAAGGATGACATGCAGGAACTCTACCCACTCCTGGACGAGGCGGAGGTTCTCGTCCTAGCGTCGCCAATCTACTACTTCACCATGTCCGCGCAGATTCAGGCACCGATCCAGCGCATCTATTGCATGAGCAAGCCGGGCAAGCTGAAGAAGATGGCGCTTCTCGCGTCCTCCTATTCGCCCGACGTATACGACGGCGCAATCGGCGAGTATCGCGGCATCCTCAACTACTGGGGTGTCGAGGATACGGGCGTCGTCACGGCCAAAAACGCCGAGCAGAAGACGGACGAGACCCGCGCCAAAATTCTCCAGCTCTTTGAAAAACTGTGATTACGTTTTTCGGGCGCATTGACTCGGCAAGAGCGAGATGATAAAATCCCTTTGTGTTGAGTTTAGGGTCGGTATCGTATGGTCGTAGAAAAGCAGCAGATTCTCTACGGTTCAGATGTCGCCGCCCCGACCATCTTCAAACGGTACTAAGAGAATCTCTCCTTAATTGTTCAGTGTGTCAATAGGGCCATTGAAGCGGCGACGCCGTGGCTTGTCGGCACGGCTGCAGGATTGTTTGTCCTGTGGCTTATCATGCTCTGCTACAAGGCCAAGCCGTTTGCAAAGGAGCTAAAGTGGTTCTTTGGCCTGACGCCCTTGCACAAGTTTGTCGTCATTTGCACCGTCAGCTTCTTCACCCTCTGGTGTACGGATGGAGGTAGTGCAATTTTAAGTAAGATTGAGAAGGAGAACGAAATCTTAGAACACGCCTTCTTCGCGTTCCTTGACATCGCCGCTCTTCCACGCCGAATCCGGGATCAAAAGGTCGTCGTCGAGCTTAACGCCCGAGGCGACAAGTTTAGAGCGGAGCGCCGCAGAAAAATCCCTTCTGCCGAAATCCATCTGAATCTTCCTTTTTCGATCCGGTCAGCCGCTACGGTTCCAGGAGAATCCGGCGGAGTTTTTCGATATCCGCGTCGGTAAAGCCGCAGTCGCGAAAATAAGCCTCAGCCTTCTCGCGCGTCGTTTCACCGGGATAGCGCCCAAGAACATCGTTGTAAAGCTGGAGAAAAAGATCCTTGTGGCAGAACCAGTTCCCGGGATTTGTAAACCCGGAACATTCCCAATCGCGGTAAAGCTCCTCGTCGTCGACACCCAATACCGCTTCGATGATAAACGCGAGAGAGCCAGTGCGATCCTGGCCGCCGATGCAATGAAACACGATCGGATAATTGGACTCATCGAGAAAAACATCGAGACATGCCTTTGTCATCTTCATTCCGCGAGGCCTGCCGAAGCCGGAATATGCGGACGATGGCGAATGGATCCACTTCACGCGGTCCCCGAGGGGCGACTGGCTCATACCGGCGATCTCACCGTCATTGCGCAGATCGAGATCGGTTCGGATACCGAGAGTGTCGAGCATAATCGCGCGGGACTCGTCGCTCAGGCGCTCCCTGCCTCGCGCATTTGCAATCGGTACGCGATGCCAGTCGTTCGACGGCCATGAGCCTGAATATATCTTGGCCATGTGCTTCGCCTGCCAAGGAGCGCGGTTGGTCAGCGTTCCTGCGGCGAATTCAGCCCTGCATTCCGCCCATGTGAGAAAATCGATGTCTTCGGGATTGTTATTGAGACCCGCCGAACGGTATACGAGCCCCTGACGAATGCGCCGGGAGTTCATCGCGACGCGGCCTCCGATATCGCGGACGTTAGGGACGCCGGGAACGCGAATTAGACGAGGGGCTGTCGCGTCGGTTTCAAAATCGCGCACGGCTCTCGCGACCGTCCTACCGCCTACGACGGCAGAAACGATGACGCGATATTTCTCGCCGATCATGAGATTATCGAAGAACGCGTAAGGCTCGCGGGCGTCGACAACGCGCACGGCGCGATCTTCCCCGACTCCGACATGGCGAAGTTCGACTGAAAAGACAGGCGCAATGCCGCCCTTCTCGCCTGTCCACCGCCAGGAAACGAGAACCGGCTGCGGCTCGTTTTTGTCGAGCGCCAGCTGAGCGCGCTCACCCGCGTCGACGAACTTCTCAACCCTCTCTTCACGGGGCAGCTTAAGATATTCAAGCTGACGCTTCGAAAGGAGTTTCACCTTCTCTTCTCCGCCTTCAGGCTGAAGAATCTCAAGACTCGGCGAAGCCGAAGCCGCCAAGACGCCCATTCCTACAACGCCCGCCAGAAACAAACCTAAACTAAAACGCATTATTTTACCGCCTTTCACTTTTCGGGATTCTCAGAGGAAAGCAAACCGAATATAAACATGGTATTGGCCATATTGTTTACGGTAGGCTCGTCCATCGCTATGGCAAAATGGACATCGGAATGCTGATATAAAAGAGCGAAGCGCTCGGCGCACCTCGGATACGCCGTATCGCGATAGGAATATCCGGCGAAGTTCTTGTTGGGCCCCTGCTCCTGGATTCCTTCGGCGGGAAGACCTTCGGGGCGGTAGCGGCTATTGTGCAGCGGGCAGCGCACCGTGCGCGATCCAAGAGCGGTAATCCAGCTCAAACCCATCGGATTTGCGCCGAGCGTATTGTCGCAGGTGCGAACGAGCCAGTCGCGCCACCTGTTCTCACCAGTAAGTTTCCAGAGATACGCCGCAGGCACGGCGTAATTCTCGTACGCGCCCGTACCCCATGTGATCGGCGCGTAGGGATGACGCAGAAACTTGTAGGCCATCTGCTCGGAGCCGCGCACGTACATTTCGCCCTCCTTGCGTATCGAACCGAGAACCGCGTCCCATACCGCGGCATCGGCCTTCTCGCGCGGAATCATCACGTACGCGTATGCGGCGAGCTGCAGGTTGAAGTAACCGTGGCTCATAAGTTCGGTTTCCGGCTTCTCGCGCCACGGCGTTGAAGCGATAAAATCGTCGTGGTACCTTTTTTCCCATGTCGTATGGTAGAGCTGCGCAGCCGCGTACGCTCTGAGCGCAAGATGATATTCACCCCAATCAGAAAGATCCTTCATGCCTTTGACTGGGTTCTTCACGGCCCACTCGTAAGCGCGGCGCGAGCGAAGAAGAAGCTCCTTCGAGCGCTTCGTCTTTCCACACTTTTCCAAAATACGCGACAACTGCGCGAAAACACCAGATGCAAGATACGACCCCTTCACGTCCTTGGCCCAGGCGTAGTCGCCCTTATCGTCAAGCTCGACCGTCTGGATAAAGTTGGGATCTCCCTGAGATTCCGTTCCGTTTCTGACGCCCCCGTCCGAATCCTGAAGGCCCTCCCAGAGCCTTACGGCCCAAATCGCCTCATCGACTATATCGGGAATTCCGTTGCCTCGCTCCGGAACGGAAAGCTGAGAATCTGTGAAATTTTCGGGCGAGAGCTCATACGCGTTCAAAAGCGCCTGGGCAACATCGATATGCGAGCGCGGATTGTAGTCGCCCGCGTCGTGATGGCCGCCCGTAATATGAAGACGATGAGGAATCTTCTCTGGCACGGACGATGCGAGGTCTTTAAGCTCGCTCATATCGAGCGCTCGGTTAAATAGCATAGGGTCCGCCGTGTATAATCCCTCGGCCGCGCCCGAAGCCTTGGCGAATTCAATCTTCTGGGGCTTCGTCAGATCGACGCTCGCGGTCATGCCGCCCCAGCGCTGTCCGTCGTAAAACACGTCGACGGGATGTTTTTTGCCGGCGTCGGCGGGAGAAATCCGCACGACGACGCGATGCCATTTCTTGTCGTTAATCCGCCGAGAAAACTTCGGATGAAATTTAACAACGCCCCAGTTCACCCAAATCGCGAAAAGATTCCTGCCTTCCCCGATGCCGAAGAGCCGTCCGCCCCAATTGTTCCCTGCGAGAGAATCGTCGCGGCGCACCATGAACGAAAACGTCAGACCCTTATCAGGATCGAACGCGATCGGAGATGTTTCAACGCCGTTGTTTATCTGATCATCACCGCAGGCAAAAACCTCTTTGAACGCCGCGTCGGAAACACGTTTCGTTTTGCCGACGATTTTAAACTCCGGCTTTAGGCGCGACGAATCGTTTTCGACCGCCTCGCGGCGCCGCCTGACCAAAGGATAATCCGGATTCGGATCCATCTCCATATTATCGGTAAAATCTCCCCACTCACCCGCCGAGTGACGCTGGACAGTCGTTGTTATTACACCTTTATTATGGCAGGCTATTCGCTTCCAGCCGCCCGAAAGTTTGGGATCGATCTCGCAGCCGCAGCGCTGTAGGTAAATACCGCGCGCCTGGGCGAGAAACGCCTTTTTATAGACATCAGATGAAATCTCAAACGGCAGGGATCTGCCGACGCCGTCAACTGAAAGAACATAAACACCGGGGTTTTTAAACTCCGTAAAATCTGCCTCGTAAACATTCTCCGCCGAATGATTGGCTTTCCCGTCCATATCTAAACCGTTATGCACGAGCTTAAGCGCACCTTCAAAAACCCTCCTCCCGCTCGCTGCTTCCAAAAGCGCGAACGTGTGATCGCCGCGAAGTCTGAGAGCGTAAGGCGCGAGCGAATCGTAATCGTTTTCACGCGACGTTGGAGCCGCTGCCGTCGCAATCTTCTCTTTCTCGGCCTCCGCCGCCTTCTCCGCCGCTATTCTCGCGTTTTCGCGCTCCTCCTGAGTGCCCTTTCCCGCTTCGGCGTAGTAGGCCTCTTTTGAAAAATTCGTCGCGTCATCTCCCTTCGATTCAGAGGACACTACACCAGAGTCAGGCATTGACCCGAGCCAGCGCCCCACGTAGGCGACTTTCAGCGCGTCGGGCAGATATCCCACCTGATTGACCTTAATCGACTGCGAAAGCGACTTTGCGGGATCGAACCGCATCGAGGCTGAACGGGCTCCTGCGCACACGCCGGGCGAAACTTCAACGACGACGTCATCGCCCTTTTTGAATTCCCCGCCGAGATCAAGAAAGATCGAATGCTCCAGATAGCCCTTGAACGGCCATCCCGTAGGTTGGTAGCACTCAAGCCGAGTACGGCGGCCGAGCGCGAGAATCTTTCGCTCTTCACCATTTACCAAGACCTTCCAGTTCGAAAGTCTCAAACCGCCGTCCGGGGAATAACCGTGACCGAATTCGCAGAGCACCTTGCCGTCGCCGACGGACGAAATCCGCCTTAACCCCGTCATTCTCGCGGCAATCCTGTCGCCGTCATCGCCCGCGTCCGGCTTTTCTCCATAAACGAACGACGCGGCGCAAAGTCCCGCCGTAACCATGGTTCCGCCCTCACCCTGCGCGATGACATGATAACGCACGCCCTTTTTAAGCGGATAAGGCAGCTCAAGGGTAACCTCGGAACGGGTGAGCGACGTCGCGGCGCCCTTCGTTCTCACGCCTCCAGGAATGTCGAATTCATTCTTGGACGGTTTCGCGAGCAGAACCTTCGTAGGAGTGACGAACTTATGGTATGCGTAATTCGCGTCGCCGTCGCCGATTATGCGATACGATTTAGGCTGCGAGCGAACATGGGTAACCGAGCTTCCGATCACAATTCGGACAGTCTTCTCGTCCAGCGCGCGCGCGCTTCGTACACCGTACACGCGCATAACATCGCGTTTGATATCGGGAACATCCGTAAAATCACGGGCGAATGCCACGCCCGACAGAAAAACGCCGAACGTGAAAACTCCAACCATTGACGAATACGATAATTTCATTTTACTTCCACCTTAAACGGTTTATCAGACAAAACTTTAATGACGGACTTTTCAGACGGCGAAGAGCGCTTCTCGCATATAAGCGAAACGACATTCCCGTCTGGAAGAGTCAGATTCTCGATTCCGTGCCGCTCAAGGAGTCTCACGCGCCAGACGACCTTCCCCGGAGTAAACTCCATGCCGAACACGTCGCGCACGAGCATCGCAATCGGCGTCACACCGGAAAAGCCGACAAAATCGCGGCGGACGCTCTGTCCGTAAAGCTTGCCGTGAGTAACCTTCTCCGGGTCGTAGCTCTCCCAGACAGTCCCCGTATCGGCATACACCTTGGCAACAGCGCAAACATGGCGCATCGCAAGATTGTGGGCCTCTTCATATAAACCGCATTCAGCGAGCCCGCGCACGATCGCCCAGTCGGTGATGCACCAGACTCCGCCGCGCCAGTAATTGCCGCCGTCGCGTTCATAGCCATCCTCACCCTTAACGAGCGAGCGCGTACCGCAAGGTGCGGCGAACGTCGCGCCGTCAGCGAGCGAGAGAGCGAGACGGCGCGCCCTTTCCGGCGGAGCGACGCGGGCGAGAAGCGCCCAAAAGCCGCCGATATGACGCACAGGAACGCGATTGCCTTCGCGGTCCAAATCGTGATAAAGGCCGGTCGCTTCGTCCCACATTTTTTCATTGACGGTTTTCTCAAGCGCGGTGATTTCGTCTTCAAGACTTTTATCCCGCTTGATCCCGGACAAGTCGGCGATCGCGAGCAGGTTTTTCGCATTGAAAATCTGCTGCATCGTCACGTCGACGAACGAAATGAATCCGTGATGGAATTCGGCGGAATACTTAGTCGTGTCCATGCGGGGGATATTATCCATCCCACATCCCCAGCCCGACGAAAAATAAGTGCCGTCCTTCCATGTGCGGTTTTTGCGCATCCAATCATGATAGGCCATAAGTACGGGATAGACGCGCTTTAAACGCTCCTTGTCACCGCTGAATCGATACCACTCAAGTTCGGCCCACGCGAAAATATTGCCGCCGACCGAAGATAGGTCGTTGCGTTCAAACTGGCTTCGCCCATCGTAGATCCCCAGTTGCCTCGGTATGAATCCGTCGGGAGTCTGAGCAGCGTAGAAGTTATCAAGCTGCTCGATGAACGGAAACACGTTCGAAGCGTATTGCCCGAACATCGTAATGAACGAGCTGCCCCAGACGAAGACGCTTTTACCGAACGGGGTATAAACGAAATTCCGTTTGAAATTCGTATTCGCCTCCGGCTTGTGCAGTTTGGCGCCAACCATCTCCCACGAATTCGAAAACGCGGCGACCTCATTTGGATGGCCGTCCCATATCGCTCTCGGCACGGCGCTGCGCCATAAATTGGCGGACGGCAATGGACGATTGTCGACGCACTCTGAGATAAACGTATTTTCTTTCACTCTCGCGTCGCGAGCATAAGTGCCAAAATAATAGTCCTTGCGCGAGGCAGGGTCTTCGGCGGCGGGTGTCGTGTGGCCGTTGCCGCTCGTACCTATAAAAGGGACTACGTATTCGACGGCACGGGCGGCAGACATTTCGAATGCCGCCATAGATCCGAACATAAGAAAGAATAACTTTTTCATAACAGCTTCACTCTATACTATCGCGCGGAAAGAATCTGCACGTTACAACGATATCGTCTGATTGCGCAGGGCGTTCTTGAACTCGTCAAACCTAAAAAAGCGCACAGGAACTTCGCCCTGGTAAAGCGTTCGAGGTGAATCAAACCGGAATTTACCCTCGGCGATGTAATCCATCAGTTCTCTCACCCTTGCGTTCGCCATATAAAGCGGCAGGCGGCGCGTCCGCCCGTCATCATACGAGACAATCAGAATATCGAGAGGCGAAACCTCAAGCGTCGCTGCCCCGCGCAACGATTTAACGACAGCTCCCGCCGCCGTCTCTATGCGCCAGCGGGCGTTCGTCGAGCGGGGGTCTTCTATAATAAGACGTGTCGTTACGGGTTTAGGCGGAACGCTCGCGCGATCAAGCCATGCGGGATTGGTAAGAGCGGATGTTTTTACCGCCTGCTGAGGCCCCGAGTGAGGATCGGCAACACCTTCACCGAATGCCCGCGCGACAAACCAGCTGTCGCGCTCACGACTTGGGAATTCAAATTCATAAGTCCCTTCCTTGACATTCGTCTTAACCGCACGCACCTCACCGCCGCGGCCGAGAATTTCCACGAGCGCGAGCTCGCTCTCGCCGGCCGCAGGAGCGGCATACACCGTTACGGATATCTTGCCGCCCTTCTCCTCAAGCTTCAGGATCCGCAGATCGGGTCCCGACGACATGACGACATTGAACGATCTTACAGCCGACTTGATTTCGGCCACGCTCGGCGCATGATCGCACGACAAAATGTAATTGAGAAGCCGCTCATCCTTCTTTCCGATTATACCGTGGGCAGGCGAAGAATCCTGTTCCGCAAGCCCCGGTACGCGATATCCCATGTCGAGAATCGCAAACCAGAGATTCTGATAATCGCGGTGATACGCGTCATAGCCCATTACCGTAAGCCCGTCTAAACCGCCGTCGGCAAAAAGCTGAACGGGCATATCGGCGGCGATATTGGTCACGAACGGCCCTTTAGGATCACCGTCTTTGGTCCACCAGCTCGTCGGATGGGCCCAGATAGCCAAAGCGCCCGCCTTGCGCTGTTCGGCGACGACCTCGCCGTAGCTGCGTCGGATATGAGCCTTTCCGGTCAGAGTATTGATATCGCACGTGGGGTCGTCCAACTCGTCATCCGTGAACGCGGTGCGCCTATCCTGGCTGTAATCGTGCCATCCGGAAACGATCGGACTGTAGCCGAGATACCAGATGTGGCCGTAGCGGTTTTTGGGCGTTTCGTTATCGAGAAAAAACGTCGTCCCTGAACATTCGTTCGAAACGGTCGCGAGCATTGCGCATAAATCCGCCTTATCCACAAAATCCTCTTCCTTAAACTCGCCCGCGTAATAACGGTGGCGATCCTGACGCTCGCAGCGGATCATCCTCGACGCCTGAAGCGGCGTCCACGGCGAACCGATGCCGAACGCCTTTACGTCGTGCTTGCGAACCCACCGGACGAGATTCGAAACCGATGTTTCGAACGGCACGTTCCTTTTGCGGCACATGTGGGAATGCGCGGCGAATGCGACGCGCGGCGACGGCGCTTCGGCAAAAGCCGCAGTCGAGAATAAAACGGCTGTACCGATCAGCAGAATCCTTTTCATGGCTTAACCCAATAACCGGGCAATGTGCGAATATCGTCGGCGGGTTTACGGTTGTATACACGCTCCGGAACCTTGTATCCTTCGGGTAAAATATAGGCTAAAACCGCCGCCGGCGGAAGAATCGTCTCCCAAACGGTATACTCGCTGGCGGCAACGGAGTATCTCTCGATATTTGCGTAACGTCTCCAGATCGGCCATGCACCGAGGTTGTCGAAGCCGTAAACGAGTTTCTTCGCATCCTGATTTACACCGAACGTCCAGCGGTACGGAGTAATACCGGCGACATATTCTCCGATATTGTCCGCGTAACTTTGGAGATCCAGAAACTTAACCGGATAGACGACTCCGAGTCCGCTCGTAAGAGTTTCCCCTTTGGGGTTGACGCCGTTATGGAAATCGTTGGCAAGGTAAACGCCTTCAAGAAAACGGCTGTCTCCGGTGCATGCGTGAGCGTAAACGAGCGTCTGAGCGCGGCGCATCGGGTGGCAGTTCCCCCAGCTCATCGTGTGGACATATCCGTGATCGCTGCGGAACCACGACGTGCGGTACGGATACGCCTCTTCGAGATTCTTGAGCATACTTTCCGCCTCGTTGATTCTGCGGCGCTTGAAATTCTTCGCGTACTTCTCGATCTCGGGAACAAGCGGCTGATCCTTGAGAGCGAACTCCATAAGCTCGTAACCGTTCCACCCCCATGACGATTTATTCGTCTCGTGATTAAGCTTATCGATGCGCTTAACGACAGAATCGAAATATTCGGTCTTGCCGGTCATCGCGGAAAGATTGAGCGCGGCCGTGAGCATAAGTTTTACGGAATAATTCCCGTCTTCCCTGAAAACGACGTCGACTGCGTTTTCGGGAATCCATCTGCGGCTGGCGAAACTCTTCATCTTCTTCTCGACGGGCGGATTGCGCTCGGCCCAGCGCCAGGCGCGTTCCGCACGCTCAAGAAGCTTCCGGGCGATTTTCTCCTTGCCGGCCGCGCGGTACGCCCGGGCGACAAGAGCGACGGTGCCCGCAAAATCATAGCACGAGTTGTGTGTCGGTATAGCGATAAAATAAATATGGTTTGTGCTGTCGCGCTCGGGGCCGTCATATTCGCCGCCGGGATGGCCGGTAGTCTCGATCCACGTTCCAACGCCGCCGTCTGCTTGCTGAGCCTTTATCAGATGACGGACACCCCATAGCGCTTCGTCGAGAATATCAGGAATACCGTTGCCGGACTCGGGAATCGAAAGCTGGCCGTCAAAAAACTTGGCGGGATTCATGAGATAAACGAGCGACAGAGCGCGCGGGATTATCAGGTGCATGGGACGACGGTCGTAGTCCGCCGCGTCATGATAGCCGCCAGGCAGATGAAGCACATTATTCGTGTCGCACATCCCCATGCTGGCTTTGATCGTCGGAAAATGCTTGAACTTGTGAGGCTTTCTGTTCTTATCGACGATCGGCTTGCCGTCGGCGGGAAACATCATTGAACCGTAAGTCCACTCGTCCGGAGGATGAACGCCGCGATAAACGTTCATGTGACAGGCATCCGCCGTCCACTGCGTCCACGGAGGACGCTTCTCGATGCCGCAGCGCTTATTGAAAAGGCCCTGCATGTGAATACCCCACGCCTCAACTATCGCCTCGTCCGAAACCTTAAACGGCATGCTGGAGCCGATGCCGTCGATCACGATGCGGTATTCGCCTTCGTCGGAGAGCTTCGTTAGATCGGCCTCGAGAACCTCCTCGCCCGTAAATGGCGTATCCTTTGTTTTCGGATCTTCGCGCCGAAGAGCGAGAGAGCCTTCAAGTCTGACGCTGCCGCCCGCGTTATCCACGACGCGGAACTTCACTGCGTCGAAACTTTTGAGCGGCAACGCGCCCGAAAGACCGAGCCACATTCCGACATACGCATACTTGCGGGCTTTCGGCGCATAGCCAACCTGATTGACCTTGATGACGGGCGTGGGGATGGCGGGATCGTAGGTGAACTTACCCGCGACGCCCAAATCTACAACCGTACCTCTCTTCATTTTCGGCACTTTGACGAAAGCGTTATGGATGACATCCGCCCCCCAAACCACAATCCGTCTGCCATCCTTCTCGACATAGCGTTTAACGCCGTTCGCTTCCTGCCAATAGGAGATAAAACCTTTTATCGTTTTCATCTTTTCGACAAGTGCCTGCCTGACGTTCTTTTCGACATCGCGCTGGATTTCGTTGCGCTTTCTGGCTTTCTGCCAATCCTGCCATGTAGGTTTGATATCCTCCTGCCGGCTGTCGGCGTAAAATGCTACCCTTTCATCATCGGAGCCGTCAGCCTGAACGAGAATATATTCCGGCGTAAGCGCGGTGATCTTCCATTTCACTTCGCCGTGAACGAAAGGCGCTAAGGAAAAAGCCGCAACAATGACTAAAAGTTTTTTCATATCCATAGCCTTTCTTAACGAATGATAACGAGCAGACCCTCGGGGTGCAACTTAGGCTCCTGGGCTCCGACATAATTCGGATAACCGCCAACGGCCGCCGAAAACGGATAATCACCCTTTCGGGCTCTCGGCCTCATAAAATCAGGCGAATTTACATCCGACGACATAAAGCGCGTCGCTTCTGTAATTACGGTATTGTTCTCAACTTTCAGGCCCTTGGAAAGATCATATCCTTCAAGCGACAAAGCAATGCCCGCGACAAAATTATCAGCCATATAAACGTTGTTTGTAAATGCGGCTCCTCCGTCGGTTTTAAATGACGAAAAAGTATCTGTGTTGAATTTGGGTTCATCCTCCTGGAACAAAGAGCCTCCTGGAGCCAACAGAACAAGATTATCATAAATTTTCGGCCGCCAAGGAGACCGAACATCTCTGGCGACGCGGACAAAATTCGTAGATCCTACAACGGTATTGTGGTGAATAAAAACATTCTCATGCAATCCGTCATGCTCTTTCGTAAGAAACGGCTCTCCATATTCCGTAATGAATGTGTTATATGCAATCTCCGCATGAGGCAATTCATTATATCCTCCAGAATTTGAATACATGGAACGACAATTTACCATCCTGTTCGATATAAACGTAAAATCACAGGTCAACTGCTTGACCGGATAATACATCCAATAGCAATTGGTAAACACATTCTTTATAATTTCAGTATCCTTGCCGCACTTAATAGTCATCATATCATAACCGGGTGTCCGACCCTCAAAGCGACAGTTAACAACTTTAAGATATAGTCCATATTTTTCACGTGCATCGACTACATCCTTGGTTGCTCTCGTCGCCACTGCACAATGTCCAACCTCGCCTCGCGAAGGATTTTTCATTTCCCCTTCCTGAACAAATACACAGTTAGAAACAATGGCATAGTCCCCGTAAACATCAATGACCCGACCCTTATCACCAAGAGACTGATCAGCATATTTCCCGTTATTATTCCCGTAATAAGTAAAATCAAATCCGGTAATTGTTACATGATTTACATCTTCCGCAATCGTAATGACCGAGGGATTGTTGGTGTTTGCGTTAAGCGACGGATCAATGTCGACTTTGACGCGACCAAAACCTTCCTCCTGAGTTAAAAGAACATTGCTGAAATTAAACTGCACCAAATCGTCCACCGTAACAATATTATACACGCGATCGTCACCGCCCTTCACGTGCACTACGCCGTTTTCGCCGCAAACCGCTACTCCCTCACGAATCGTTCTTAAAGGTTTTTCCTTTGACCCGTCTCCGCCATTATCTGCAAGAGCATCGACATAAACATTTTCAAGGCTTACAACTATAGCATCAGAAACCAACGGCATTGTAAGTATTTTACCTGTACCATTATCTTTCACGCGAACACTTGGGAAATAAACACCTGGCTTCGCATAAACATAAGACACTGATCTCTCGACGCCCGTTTGATCGTATTGCCCATCACCGTCAAAGTCCCACTGAACCTCAACTTCCCCTGCATTTTGCGAGTAACCTACTGTAAATGTAGCGCTTACAGGCGCGAAAAGCGAATCATATTCAACAGCAAAATTATCAATCTGAAAATACGCCCCCGCTTCCGCTTCAATCGCCTTAGGCGGAACGGCTCCTATGTACTCTCCTTGATAGCCCTCGGCTCCGGTCGCTTGAAAAATCCACGGATATTTAGTCGAATTGATGCGGTAAAAATCTTCACTCGTTATATCTGTTGTATTAAGGAACTCGGGCACAACTGCTAATTGAAGATTGTCCTCGCAGATCAGGCCCTCTCCTTGAAGATCGTATCCATCTAAAAGGCTCGCCGAGCCGCCAGAAAATGCCTGCGCGAAATACGCATTGCCCGTCATCAGCGGCTTGTAGACAACTTTATCTAATTTTTGCGTCACAAACGACGTCGAAAATGAACCTAAGGAATCATTCTCCATCTCCTTTAAGACAACACCGCCCTCCTTAAGAACGATCAGATTATCGAACGCCCACGGCGTCCATTTTTTTTGAGACATATCCTCTACATAAATAAAACTTTCACATCCGACAACTGTATTATGATGAATCTTCGGCACCTTATTCATACCGCCGCCGTTGTTGCAGATAAACGCAGTCGTCGAACCGATAAAGATGTTGTACGCTACTTCTGCACTGCCGATTTCATTGTAATTTCCGCCTCTGGTGTTTATAGGATTGCTGCAATTCACGACGCGATTGGAAATAAAAGATCCGCCTGACGTTTGCTTCATGGCGTTCATATAATCACCGGCACAATTCTTAAACACATTTCTGATAACTTCAGAATCAGATCCGATTCTCACGATTTTTTCATCCTCAAAACCGACTCCCTCAAACCAGCAATCGGAAACCGTCATGCTTGTTGCCTTTTTCCCTCCTTCCGGCGTCTCATTATAAATGACACCGCCGCCGGAAACATAACTGCTGTTTCGTCCGCTTCCATCCCCTTCATGACGAAACTCGCATCCCGTCACGGTACATCTGTGTCCATTAACGGAAACAACCCGCCCCGACTTGCCAAGTGAATTGCCTTCTCTTTGCTGCGTATTCACTGAATAATACTTAAACGAGAGATTTCTTATCGTGCAATCATCCGCTCCTTCCGTTATCGCAAACACCTTAGGATCATCGACATTCAAATTTGCACTTAAAGCACTTGAAATTTCCACAAGCGGTTTTACATCACCCCATGCGCGAATTGTCATGCCGGTAGCGGTGACAGTTACTAAATCATCTTCGCCGTCAATCAAATGATTGCCCTTTACAAAAACGGTACTTGTCTCTTCCGTCAACAAGTTCGCCGCATTCACCGCCGCTGCTATCGTTTTATACGCAGACTCCTGCTTGCCGTTAGGCGTTTCTGCCGTCGACGAAGCATCGACGTAAATGTCAGCGGCAAAAGCCGGTATCGCAAAACCGAACGCCAATACAATACATAATTTTTTCATAACATTGCTATCCCATAGGCGGAATAGAACCCTTTCTTTGAATGTCACTTATTGTATCATAACATAACAGCAGCGGCGCGCCGGTTTATTCGTACGGTTCGAGTTCTACGGGGAACCATGTACGGTAATAGTTGTCGCGCATCCACGTGTTGCCGGCCGACGCGTAATCGCAGAAGAATACGGTCGTAGGCAGGCTCCCTTCCGGATTTTCGTGGTGCGAACCCATGTCAAGCGTCGCCGAAAAAGCCATCCACATCGCATCGCAGGGCGTGCGCACCGCACAGAAGCCGCCCATCCGCTGTCCGTCGCGGATTCCCCTGCGCAAAGGCTCCGTGAGATCTCCGTCGCCGAAACGGCTGTCTCGCG
Organism: Kiritimatiellia bacterium; assembly: GCA_045537795.1. GTDB lineage: Bacteria > Verrucomicrobiota > Kiritimatiellia > RFP12 > UBA1067 > UBA1067. The sequence continues at coordinate 39,699 of JAZSQE010000033.1, forward strand.
CCATAAGAACGGGCCCGCGGGTGAACGCGACATATCTGTCGAGCCTGTGCGCCACGACTGGCATGTCGAAATGTATTTCAACGACATCCCCGTATTTCCATTCGTGCGAAAGCGTGAAATATTCACCCGGCTTCACCCCCGGAAGGTTCTTGCCGTTGAGCCTGACGCTCGTGCGGTCGCTCCACGCGGGAATGCGCAGCTTCACGGCAACGGTACCCGCCCCTTCTGTGTGGCTGACTATGCGCGCGAAGTTGCCGCGGGGATACAGCGAATACATATCGAACGCGACGCTCTTGCCGTCAGGCAAGGTTCCTTTGACGAGAGCCGACGAATAAAAATTGAAAACCGCCGCGGCGTCCTTCATCTTGAAGAACTCCTTGAGAAAGCAGAGATAACCGCGCGACCCGTTCGCCGTGCAGCAGTCGGTGTGCATGTAGCAGTGGTGCATGCCGTGCCAGCGGTTCCCGGAAAGCGGCGTGTACGCCGCAAACTCCCCGCCGTCCGCCCTGAGCGCGCCGAGATACGCGTTGTAGAACGTGCGCTCGAGCTGATCGGCCCATTTCGGATCGCCCGTCACGTTCAGAAGTTTTTCGCACAAGCGCATCCACGTCGTCGTCACGCACGTCTCCTGAAGCCGCGTATACGCGATATGCTGTTTCCTCGCCCCGTGAAACCATGCTTCGCTCGACGCGCAGCCTCCGGCGAGATTCACCTCCTCGCGGATGATATCCTCGCCCGTCTTTATCGCGGCCTCGATGAGATCCTTGTGGCCGGCGACTTCGCCGTATTCGAGAAGCCCCTGATAGCAGCTCATCATTTCGTAGGCCTTCCAGCGGTTGTGCTTCATCACGTACCCCTTGTGCCTGTCGACCTTGTTGCCATGACCGTTGCGGTCGGCGACCGAAACGCCCTTGAGCGCAAGATCCAAAAGCCGCGGACCCGCCGGAGGCTCCGTCATGCCTTTGACGAGACAATGCGCAAAATCGAGATAGCGCTTTTCTTTCGTGCGTCCGTAAAGCCACATGACAGGTTCGAGAATCGACGAACTCGCGTAACCCGACCAGTTGCCGGTCTGCCAGACTTCGCGGCGGCGCCTCCCGCCGGGACCGAGCTCGGCGATCACATAATCACAAAGCCTTTTGCACGCCTCCAGAGCTCGCTGAGCGCTCTCTGAACCGCGCTTCGCGTCATAATAATGCAAAAGCCCCATCATCGTGTATTTCATGCCCCAGACGTCCCACCCTTCGCCGCAGCGGAGCTCTTCGGGATAATTGCCTATGTACCCTGAAGGCTCCTGCGTCGAAAGAATGCGTCTTATGCCGCGCTCGACGGAAGTCTTGAGTTTTCCGCTTTCGGCATATTCGAGATACGGCATCGCCGAATGCATCCATTTGCCCCAGAACTCGGTCTGCCAGCGCCACTGTCTTTCGGTCTTTTCGAAAAACGGCGCCGTGATGTAGTCGACATCGCGAGCGGCGACGTGGTTTTCAATCATCCTGTCAAGTCTGTCCCCGAGATACCCCTTGAGCTTGACATCTCCCAGATCCGCGAAAGATGCAAATGCGGCGAGAACAATCTGAGCGAAAATGGCTTTTTTGTACTTGATGCCGATCATCGGATCGCTCCTTTCTCTCTCACTTCACCACGTTCAGCGTCATACGCCCCGCAAGGCCTGTCGCGATGTCGGTCAGACGCAGTTCGTACCGGCCCGGAGCATCGTTGAACGGAACCTGATAGGAGCGCGCTTTACCGTCAGCGGCGAAGACTTCCTCGCGGCAGGATATAACCTTTCCGTCGGGGGCGATCACTTCGAATCTGTACACGGACTTCGCGCGGAGATCCTTCGTGATAAGTTCGGCGCAGTCGTTCCAGTATACGGCCCCGTCGTAGTTCTTTGTCGCCGAGCGCGCAAGTTTCTGAGGGAGATCTTCGTAATTGCGTACGCCGACATAGAACCCCTTTTCGTTGTAGGCTATGCGAAGTTCTGTCGGACAGTCCACGAGTTTCGGGTTGTTCGGCTCGATATGCACATACTGGTAGTAGTTCGTGTTGGGCACGATCTCCTTCCATATCGCCTCATCGAGAACACCGTCGATCTTCGGTGCATCCTTGACCGGCGTCGCCGTGAAAAACGCGATTTCCCTCATATCGAGCGCCGACGCGACGGCGCCGCACACCATTGCCATGACGGCAACAATGACTTTCGTCATCTTGATCCGCCTTTCTTTTGTTTCGAATTGTGCTTCAAATCTTCGGTTCCCAGCCCTTCTCGTATTCGCGCGACCAGAGCTTTTTGACTTCGGCCTGCGTATTGAGAAGCTTGCCCGTCTCGCTGTCGAGAAGAATCTTCTCTCCCGTGTCGGCCGCCATGTTGGCGGTGTGCGCCATCATCGTCGAAGCGCAGCCGGTAACGACCGGCGAATAGCAGCGATCGGGATTGTTGCGGCGGATCGCTTCGCAGAAATTGGCGAGATGGTTCGTATCAAGATAGCTCGCGCCGGTCGTTGACTGGATCCACTCGTCGCAGCTCGGATCGGCCTCCTCGGCGATCTTGCGGCCCTTGTTGTCGTAGACGTAGACGGCGTCTTTCGGATGGAAGAAAATCGCTCCCGCCTCGCAGTACACGACCGCGCCGGTGCCGATGTTCTCGGGGTTCTTCCAGTTGGCGTTGCAGTAGCAGTCGAACGTTACGGTCTTGCCGTTGGCGAACTTGTATATGGCGCTCTGCGTATCGGCCCATTCCCAGTTCTTATCCCCGTCGTGATAAAGTTTCGAGCCGATAGAAACCGTCTCAGTGGCGAAGCCGACGTCGAGCGCCCAACGCGCGATATCGAGGAAGTGCGGCGAGTTGTTGCCCATCTCCCCTGTTCCCCACTTGCGCGTCCAGTGCCAGCCGTAGTGGACGAGCCCGGTCTCGTAGGCCTGACGCGGCGCAGGCCCCTGCCAGACGTCCCAGTCGAGCCACTCGGGAACCGCCTGCTGAATGCGCTCCGGGCCTCTGCCGCGGCGGCTCGTATACCAGCAGCGCGCAAATTTCGCCTCGCCGATAAGCGACGGAAACGTTTTTATCCACTTCTGATACGTGGCGGATGAGCGGCGTTGGCTGCCCATCTGAAAGACCTTGCCCGTCTTCTTCTGCGTGGCCATGAGGATCTGGGCCTCTTCGCCGTTGAACGTGCAGGGCTTCTCGACATAGATGTGCTTGCCGGCGTTCATCGTCATCCACGCGGCGGGAGCGTGCCAATGGTCGGGCACTTCGCAGAGGATCGCGTCGATTTCGGGATCTTCGAGAAGCTTGCGCATGTCCGTCGTCTTCTTGGGCATCTTGCCCGTCTTTTCCTTAACCTCGGCGGCAGCGGCGTCAAGCCCGCGCAGATCCGTTTCGCACACGGCGGCGATTTCGGCATCCTTCATAGCCATGCCCGCGCGCATGAGCCACACGCCGCGGCACTGCGGACGGCAACCCATGATGGCGAGTCTCACGCGGTTGGACGGCGCGCCCGCGCCGACGGCCTTGCCAGAAGAAGCGATGAAGCAGGCGGCTGTGCTATTCTTGATAAACTGTTTCCTCGTCATGGGTTTTTCTCCTTTTGTTCAGGCTAAGCCCTATTTCGACTTTCGCCATTATACTCTACCCCTCCCCCTATCGTCAAGCCCCCTGAAACTTTTGTTTCATCTTATCAGCAGCATTTCACCTGCCCGCGAGATTGCGTATGCGCTGCGAGGTGCGTACGGCGCAAAACTCCTTGCCGCACATCGAGCAATGGTCGTCGCAATGCTTCTCGCCGGCGAATGCTCTCGTTCTGAGCCACCGCTCGCGCGCCCGCTCGGGGTCGAGCGAAAGAGCGAACTGTCTCTCCCAGTCAAACGCCGCGCGTGCGTCGGACATTGCATCGTCGCGTTCGCGCGCGCCGGGAAGAGCGCGCGCGACATCGCCCGCGTGCGCCGCTATTTTGTAGGCGATACATCCGCGATGCACTTCGTCGCCGTCCGGGAGTCCCAAATGCTCGGCGGGCGTCACGTAGCACAGAAGCGACGCTCCATACACCGCGGCGGCCGTCGCGCCGATGGCGCTCGTAATGTGGTCGGAGCCGGGGGCGATGTCGGTCACCACGGGGCCCAGCACGTAGAACGGAGCTCCCTTGCAGACCGTCTGTTCGCGCTCCATGTTCTCGCGTATCTGATTGAACGGCACGTGCCCCGGCCCTTCGACCATGACCTGCACGCCGCGCGCGCGGCAGCGCTCGACAAGTTCGCCGAGAACGTCGAGTTCGCCGAACTGCGCCGCATCCGAAGCGTCGGCGAGACATCCGGGGCGCATTCCGTCGCCGAGCGAAACTGTAACATCGTATCTGGCCAGAATCTCGAGAACCTCGTCCCAGCGCGTATAAAGAGGGTTCTCGAGGCGATTTTCCATCATCCATTCGGCCATAATCGCCCCGCCCCGGCTTACGATACCCATCTTGCGGTTCATCGCCGCGGGGATGTCCTTCAGCAGAAGCCCTGCGTGAAGCGTCATGAAATCGACCCCCTGCTCGGCCTGCTCGCGGATGACGTCAAGAAGGAGAACGGGATTCATGCGGGGCATGTCGCCTTTGAGGCGCGAAATCGTCTCGTATACGGGGACTGTTCCCAAGGGCTTGGGACTGGCGTCGAGCATCCCTTTGCGAATCGCCTTCACGTCGTCGCCGACGGAGAGGTCCATCACGAAGTCGGCGCCCGCCTTGAGGGCGATATCGAGTTTTTCGAGTTCGTCGCCTTTTCCCGAATGTGTCACGCTGCGTCCGAGGTTGGCGTTGATTTTGGTCGCAAACATACGTCCTACGCCGACGGGCCGCGCATTTTTATGATTGATATTGAGCGGAATTACCGCCGTTCCTTCGGCGACGGCCGCTGCGACGGCATCGACCGGGACGTTTTCTTCCGAAGCGACGATTCGCATCGCTTCGGTTACGATGCCCTTGCGGGCAGACTCCATCTGCGTCATTTCATTTCCTCCGCAGGTATTACCCTGATCAGGTTTTACGGGTATTTTCTCAGCACCCGGACCCCATGTCCGGCAGCACCCCGATACTGGCGATCATTATATCATAAATTCCCGTCGCGATAAATTCACCGCTCCCGTCACGCGACTACCCTCCATCACGATAAATTCACCGCGCTATCGCGCAAAATCCCCCTCCCGTCACGCGAAAGATTCTCTCCGCCCTGCTTTCGATATCCAATCTTCATGAATCGCCTCCACCACTTTGATTTATTCCGCACTGTAATCTCATTTTTGTACCGTTCCCGCCAGACAGCAAGAGTAGTCGCCTCCTCCACCCGCGCAGGATCGAGAAAGGCGTCGATCCTCTCCATCATCTGCGTCGCGCCGCGCACGCCTTCTGCAAGTTCGCGATAAATCGCAATCGCCCTCAAGACCTTCTCGTCCGGAACCCTGCTTTTCGAATCGGAGACATTCTTGTTTCCATCGGGAGAATCTTCCCCGACGAGCACCGCTTCCGCAGGTTGCGGATCTTGAAGCTCCGTCAACTGCTTCAACTTCTTTGCGGCCGCTTTATAGCGCATAATGGTCGTATACTTGCAGACCAAAACAGGGATATTGTCGGCGAGCCATCCTTTCACGCCTTGGTTGCGGCCGATTATCCGCCCTTCCGCGAAGCGAAGAGAATTATCAACATAACATTCAAGGTCGTGTATCATGCTCCCGAACCGTATCGCGGCTTCTTTTGAATCCTTACGATGAATATACGCCTCGAGAACGGCCTCTTTCGTCGGACAGACATTGACCGTCGTACGCTTGACAATGCGACGCCGATCTGCGGCCAGCGCCCGTCGACGCGCAGTTTCGCGCTCGTAATAAAGCGGCCGAATCGCGCGATGCTTCAAATTGGCGAGTGCCATACCGGCAAGTGTCGTTATCAATTCAAGTGTGCAGCAACTTGCCACTGCGCCGACGTTGAGCGTCAATATAAAATGCATCAGTATAAGCGCCGAGACGATGTCGGTGAAACGCGGCAATCTTGGAGCGTTTTGGCCTGAAAGCTTAAAATACCGCTGCGCCGTTTTACGAACCCAGACATCTGTCGCCATTTCAAACGCCATTTCCATTGAGGAAAACCCGTTTTCGCGCCAAGAAATCGCCCGACCCTCGGTGGCCTCGCACAAATCACCGAATGCCCGTGCGAGAGCACGGTTGCGATTCTGGCGCCGCTGCCAACGATGCTCCTCACGCCTATCTCGCTCAGCCATAATTTCACGCTCGGCAAGCAGATAACGAGCCATCCAGCGATGATATTCAACATCTGTCATTTCAACGCAAGACGCTTTATTGCGGGAGAATTTATTTGTTTGCATATCAATCCCTCGTGTTTTCGGCAACATGATAACAAATAGGGCGATGAAAGGCAACCCAAAAATGAGATTACAGTGCGGAATAATCATATACGTCGTATTCGGAAGCAAATGCGAGAAAACCGTGCATATACTTCAGGTGATGCCGCAATCAAAAAAGACGAGATAAGAACGCCCTAAGGGCGACTACTGCTGATGACTACAACGAACGACTATGACGGACGACTATGGCGAACGACTACGACGGACGACTACAGAAGATGACTACAACGGACGACTACAGAGGATGACTATGATCGGTTGGCGTGGTATAATACACGCACATATGAAAAACGATACAAAAGAAGAAGCTGTCCTCATTTCACAGCTACGCAATGAATGTACGGAAGCGGCGGTCTACGCCCGGCTCGCAAAACTCGAGAAAAATCCGAAAAACAAGGAAATCCTCGAGCGCATCAGCGCCGATGAAGAGTCCCACGCGCGCATCATAGAGGACATTCTCGGCCGCGAGGCCCGCCCCTTGAACTTCAAGACGACATGGATCGTTTTCTGCGCCCGCGTTTTCGGCGTGACATTCACCCTCAAATCGATGGAGCGCGGCGAAAACACCGCAAGCATAACATACCGCAAAATCCTGAAGAATTATCCGCAACTCGAGGTAATCGCAGAAGACGAAGACCGTCACGAGGCGGAACTCATCGAAATGCTCAACGACGAAAGACTGAACCACATGGGAGCCATCGTTCTCGGTCTCAATGACGCTCTCGTCGAACTTACCGGCGCGCTCGCCGGATTCACGTTCGCGCTTGGTGAGCCCCTGAAAATCGCGAAACTCGGCCTTATAACCGGATTCGCAGCGGCTATGTCGATGGCGGCGTCCGCGTTTCTTTCGGCCAAGGCCGGCGAAAGCGGTAGCGGCGAGAAAAACGCCCCGAACAGCGGCGCACTGAAAACGGCCGCCTACACCGGCATCGCGTATATCCTCACGGTACTTGTTCTGGTCGCACCGTACGCGCTTGTCCCGAACGCGACGTCAGCGCTCGCGGCAATGCTCCTTTCCGCGTTAGGCATCATCGCGTTTTTCAATTTTTATCTGAGCGTAGCGCGCGGGACGTCCTTCTTCCGAGGGTTTTCCGTGATGGCGGGAATCTCCACTCTCGTCGCGCTCATATCGTACGCCTTCGGATATTTCCTGCGCTGATTCCAGATAGAGCGGACATTTTCGAAACAGCCTCGGAAATGTCCGCTGACCGATGTCCGAAGATCTACACTCCGCGCGCTTCCATAATCGTCTTGATTTCGTCGGCGTTGATTCCGACCATCGCTTCGCCAAGATCGGCCGAGAGTTCCGCGAGAAGCGAGGCGTCGCGCCAGTTCGCGACCGCACGCACGATCGCCGAGGCGCGCTTGACAGGATCGCCGCTTTTGAAAATGCCAGACCCCACGAACACGCCGTCGGCGCCGAGTTCCATCATGAGCGCCGCGTCTGCGGGCGTCGCCACTCCGCCCGCCGCGAAATTGACGACGGGGAGCGACCCGTTCTCATGAACGTGCTTCACAAGCTCCAGCGGTGCGGCGAATTCCTTCGCGGCTTCATAAAGTTCGTCCTCGCGCATCGAAACGACTCTGCGAATATCGCTTTGCATGCGTCGCATGTGGCGCACCGCCTGCACGATATCGCCCGTCCCGGCCTCTCCCTTGGTGCGGAGCATCGCCGCGCCTTCTCCGATACGCCTCAACGCCTCGCCCAGATCGCGCGCTCCGCAGACGAATGGCGTCGAAAACGCGTTCTTGTCGACATGGTAAAGATCGTCGGCGGGCGAAAGGACTTCGCTCTCGTCAATGCAGTCGATTTTCATGGCTTCGAGAATGCGCGCTTCGACCGTGTGACCGAGACGGCACTTGGCCATCACGGGAATCGACACCGCTTTCTGGATCGACCTTATCATCGCCGGGTCGCTCATTCTGCTCACGCCACCCGCCGCGCGGATATCCGCCGGAACGCGCTCTAAAGCCATAACCGCCGACGCACCCGCCGCCTCGGCTATCTCGGCCTGTTCGGGCGTAGTCACGTCCATGATGACCCCGCCCTTCAGAGAGCGGATTATTCCGATTTTCCTTTCGAAACAGTTTTTCATTCCTTTTTCTCCTTTTCCGTTGGCATATAGTTTAGCATCATGGTATAATACATACAATCATAAACTTGTATGGAAGACAATAAAAATGCCCGTCAACTCATATAGCGACCGTCCGCTTTCCTGGACTCCGTCCGCCGGTGCGAGGGCGAAACGACCCGTCTATCTCTCGCTCGCCGCCCAACTCGAAGACGACATTCTCTCCGGCACGCTCCCCGAAGGCGTCAGACTGCCGCCGCAACGCGAACTCGCCGATTTTCTCGATATCGACTTCACGACCGTCACGCGCGCATACGGCATCTGCCGCGACAAAGGTCTCATAACCGGCGTTACGGGGCGAGGAACGTTCGTCACGCCTCGCGACTCCTCCGACGCCGCCTCCGGCATCGTCGATTGCGGAGTCGTTCACGGCTTTCCCGAATCAGGCACGGCCGAAATCACGTCTGCCGCGCGCGATGTCCTCGCCCGATCTTCAGCCGCGACCATATTCTCATACAAGAACCGCGACGGCTCGCCTTCGGCCATGGCGGCCGCAAAAAAATGGATGGCCCTCAACGGTGTCGACATCGGCGAAAACCAAACGGCCGCGTTCCCTGGGGCGCAAGGCGCGATCTCGGCCGCGCTTCTCGCGCTCTTCCGTCCGGGAGACGGCATAGCGACCGATGAATTCACGTATGCGAACTTCATATCGCTCGCGCGTCTCGCGCACCTGAGACTCGTTCCTGTCGCGGCGGACAAATGCGGCATGCGTCCGGACGGGCTTGAGGAAGCGGCCGTCTCGCAAAATCTGAAAGGCATATTCCTTATGCCGCGCAACGCGAACCCTACCGGACTTTCGCTTTCAGAAACGCGAAAGCGCGATCTTGCCGGAATCATCCGCGCGAAGAATCTTCTGCTTATCGAAGACGACGCAAAACTCCTGCTCGACGGAAAGCCGGAAAAGACGCTCTTTTCCCGGATTCCCGGACAGACGGTATACATCGCGGGATCGACGCGCATAATCGCGCCGGGCATCCGCGCGACGTTCATGGCTTTCCCCGAATGCCGCTCGGAACGCATCCGCGCGGCTCTTCATCATCTGACGATCAAAGCGAGCGCTCTCGACACCGAAATACTCTCTGAACTCATCCTTTCCGGCCGCGCCGAAAAGATACTTGCCGCCAAGGCGAAAAAGGCACGCGAGGCAAACGCGATTTTCAACAAGATGTGTCCGGACGCTCCGCGGCGCCCGGACACATCCCTTTTCCGCACGCTCCCGCTCCCGGGCACTTCGGGGCACGGCCAGACGATCGAGGCGCGGTTGCGCGCGGCAGGCGTATCGGTCTGCCATTCCGACCGCTTCAGCGTCAAGCCCGGGCGCGGCGATTCCTTCCTTCGCGTTTCTGTCTCGTCGGCCTCGACGCCCGCTCAACTGAGAAAAGGTCTAAAAATCATTTTCGCTTCCGTGCGCCGGTGAAAAGCCCGCCGACAACCGCACCAAAGCCGTCTCCATCGCCCTTCGCAAGCAGCTTCTCAAAGGCTGAAACCGCCGCGACGGAAGGAGCCGGCGAGCGAAAAGCGCGGGCGCCGACCCGAAGGCGTCAGAAGCTTAAGTTGGCCTGAAAGCCGCCCCAGACGCAATCGTCGTCGTAGTGAGAGCCCCAATATTCTCCGCTGTCGCGATAGTTTTCGCGGATGGACTCGTTGAGCAGCGAGGTGAACGCGATAACGCCGCCGACGGAGAAGTTGTCGCAGATCTGCCAGGTGAGCGTAGCCTTTATGGTCGTGCCGCCGATGCCGTCCTTGTTGCCGCGGGTGAATTCGCCTTCGTCGCCGACGTTCTCGTCAAAGACGCGACCGACGCCGTAGAGATAATCAAGATACTTGCCGCTGCCGAAGTTGACGTTCCAGTCAAGGCCGAGCGTGAGAGAATCGCCGATCGACATTTCTTCGAGAAGAACGAAATCGCGCTTAAGCCCCAATTCGTAATGCGTCCCGTCCATATTGCGATACATGTGGCTTATCATGCCGTAAGGAGTGACGAAAGGATTTTCGAATTCCGCCTTGACGTAGATCTCGCACGAAGAGGCGTAGTCCTTGTCATATTCGCTCTTGACATCGTTGACGAACCATTCGTGTCCGACCTCGAGCGTGAGAGTCATCGTCTCGTCATCGTTCGACCAGACGCTCGCGCCGAGATGGACGTTGTAGTCGGTCTCGTTCCACTCGCCGCGCATCTCTTCGCGACGGCGGTTCGTGAGATCGTAATTCTGCCATACGTAAAAACCGAGATAGAAGGGATCAAACGCCGTGAAATCGGCCCACACGCAAGGCTGTGCTACAGGACGATCGTTGTACACCTGATTGCGAAAGATATATGCCGAGTAGAAGCCCAGATCGAAACCAGCCTCAAAAAGCGCGTCTTCCGATTCTTCGGTTTCTTCCTCATCAGCCGTAACGGCGGCGGTCGCTGTCTTGTCTTCAGCGGGTTGCTGAGCATCCGCGAAAGCAGAGCATGATGCGACGAGAACAGCGATTATCAGTTTCTTCATTCTTAGTAATTCCTTTCTTTTCTGATTGAACGCGCGAATTATATCACCAAGAGCGGTCCCATGTCTACCGAAAATAACAGGCGATCACTTCGCGTGCGCTTTTTTAGCTTCGCTGAACGACATGCCGCACGCGCGCGACATTCCGTCTATGTTGGAACGGAGCGTCGAGAGAAGCTGCTTTTTCTCGTGCTCGATCTCCGCGGGGACTTTCGTTTTTTCTATTTTGGCGCTGAGCACCTTCATGCTTTCCAGAATTTCCTTCAGCACGGCGACGCTCTTTTCGTATGCCGCACGCTGCTTATCTTCACCCTTCTGGGAGAATGGATTGCCGATAGCCACGAGTTTCCCGTAGTAAGGCTTCATCAATTCATTCAACTCGTCAGAAAGCGGCGTTATGTGCTTGTCGATCAGCGGACGCAGCTTCAACTCTTTCGCGAGCGATTGAGCATAAGCCTTGGGCGTGGCGCCATTGCCCGGACGAGACGCTTTTGACGCCTTGCCGTCGGCAGAAATGAACTTAACGGTCGGAAAACCCCTGATGCCGTATTTCCGCGTCAGTTCAGGATTGCGCTTGGCCGCCTTCTCGGAAAGCTTCGACTTATCGCGCGGCGAATCGATATACACGAGTTCGAAATATTTAGACGCCTCTTGCGTAAACTCCTTCTTGGACAGATAATCCTTCTCGAGCACCTTGCACCAATAACACCAATCGCTGCCGGAAAACACGACATACACCGTTTTGCCCGATTTTTTGGCGGCGGCGAGCGCCGCGTCTAAATCATCCGTGAATCCCGCGGGAGTGGATGTGCCGGCCAAGGCCGAGAGAGCGAAAGCCGAAAGAACTGCCGTCATCATTGTTTTTCTCATTTTCAGTTTCCTTTCCGCGGCTCAAGCCGCTGTCTTGCCGTCAGCCTGAAACCCGGATCAAAAACGACCGCGTCTCCGGCTTTGCGAGCATTATGATATCATGCTTTGCCCAAATAATCAACGGCTATGTTCGCAACGGCTCTTATGGTATAATGATGATCCGACCGAGAACCACAAAGACAAACGCCATGAACAAAGGAATTTATTCTTTCAAAGTGCGCACCTACGAGTGCAGCGCCGACGGATACGCGACGCTGGCCACGATATGCAATTATCTTCAGGAGGCGGCCAGCGTAAACGCCGGAGAACTCGGCTTCTCGAAAACCGATTTCGATGCCGCGGGAGAGAATATCTCCTGGGTGCTCACCAGACTGTGCGTAAGGATGAAATCCTACCCGCGCTGGGAAGACGAAGTGACGGTGGAGACATTCCCGCGGGGAGGCCGAAAAATCGTCGCTTGGCGCGATTTCGAAATCAAGGACGCCTCAGGCAAGACGATAGGAGCGGCATCGAGCGAATGGATGCTCATCGATCTGCAGACCCGCCGAGTCAAACCCGTGCCACAGGACGTGCTCTCCTTCGCCGATCCGGCTAATATCCCCGTGCTGGGAGACGAGCCGTTCGCAAAGTTCCGCTACCCCGCGCCCGCCGGCTCGGCGGACGCTTCGTTCAGAGCGGCAAAATTCCACATAGATCTCAACGGCCACGTCAACAACGTCCATTACATCGAATGGATGCTGGAGCCTTGCGCCTCGCTGCGGCCCTGCGAGGCGGATATCGTGTTCAAGGGCGAAACCCTCATCGGCGATGAAGTGAAAGTCGCGCTCTGTACGGACGCAGGCCGGACATATCACCGCGTGTTCTCCGCCGACGGAAAGGACCACGTCATCGCCCGGACTTCCGCCGCCCCCGACGCTTTCACGTTCCGCGCCGAAGTCGCGGACTGAAGGACAGGCATCGGGCGACAACGCTCAACGGGACCGGCCGTTTTCGAGCTCTCTGACTCTCTTGAAAACCCGCTCGGCGATGTCGAGGCGGCCGATCTTTTTAAGACACACTCCGAAATTATTCAGCGGCGCCGGATTGTCGGGGTTTATAAGAACCATCGTCTCGTAACACTTCATCGCCATCAGAATTTTGCGCACCTCGAAAAACCCTTTGGCATTTCTGTCGAGACGGTCGAGGCGCTCGAGGACGAAAAGATCCCGCGCATTGCGCTTCGACGCTCGGCTCCACGCGTCGATCGCCTCCTTTTCACGCCCCGCTTCGGCGAGCATCGAGCCTTCAATAGCCAGACGTCTGACGACCTGCATGGAGCGCGCCTCGGCGAAAAACCTGCGCGATATATCTTCGTCGACATCTCCAACGTCGATCCAATCCAGAGAAGGTATCTCCTTGGTGACGAAATACTCCGGACGGACTTCGGCGTTCTGATCGCCTTGCGAAAACGCCGGCATGACATCCTCGCGAGTTCCGGCGTATGAGGCGAAAAGGTGATGCGCGGCCGGGCATCTCGCGGTCGCGAGAGCGTCAAACACCCCTTCTCCCGAAAAAAGCCCGAAAAGATCGTCGAGCGGCGTTGTGCGCTTCGCCTTCGAGCCCGTAATGAGCCACTGCTTCTCTCCCGTCATCCACACCCGCACGTGCGGAAGGTCGAAATCCTCGAGAATCTCCCTGAACCGCGACGACGTGACGCCTCGCACGTCAATCATCCACGCGAGAACTCCACCATCGTCGAGAAAACCCGCCACCTTCGCGCAGGATTCCCTCGACATTCCGCTGCACGATACCAGAACGATTCCATACCTGCCCGTGGGCATCAAATGGCTTTTTATTCCGGCGCCGTCGAAAAACTCCGCCGTTTTTTTCGCGCTCTCCCCGATCAGCAGCGCATTCGCGGCGGAAGGATTTTCCGCCATGGCGATGAACGCACGCTGAATGTCCACCGGAGGGAAAACGTACGTATCCTGCGGCGAAGATGCTTCATCCTCCTTTCTGGAACAGCCGAAAAGCGCCAGAACCGCCACGAGAAACACCGCCGAGAGACGTCTCATTCCATTCCTCTCCTCACGGCGGCAAGGCATTTCACGACCACGCCCTTGCGATTTTCAACGGCGGCGGCGGCACGGCGGCCGAGCCCCCCGTCGTCATCGAGAAGCGCGCCGAGACACCGCTGCAGCTCCTCCCCGTCGGAGACCTGCACGATCGCGTCGGCCGCGAGAAGATCGCTCATCACCGGACGGAAATTCTCCGTATTAGGGCCTACGACGACAGGTTTTGCGCAAAGACACGGCTCTATCATGTTCTGGGAACCGTGCGCCGTCAGAGATTTGCCGACAAAAACGACGTCGGCCGCCGCGTAAAGCCCCATCAGCTCGCCGGTCGTGTCCGCGAGATAAACGCCCCCGGGCGCGGGCGCGTCCGCACGCGAACGCCGGATGCATCTGTAGCCGGCCTTCAGGATGTTCGCCTCCACCGCATCGGCTTTTTCGAAATGCCGCGGAGCGATGACAAGTTTAAGATCCTCATGTTCGCGCGCAAGATGCCTGTAGGCCGAGAGAAGCACTGTGTCCTCGCCCGGCCAAGTCGAACCTCCGAGAAGAACGCGCCCTTCGCCGATCCATTCGCGCATTTCGCGCTCCTTCGCTTCGTTCCGGCGCGCGACGTCGAACTTGAAACTGCCGGAAACCTCCACCTTCGAAGCGGGCGCGCCCGCCGCGACAAGACGCTCCTTGTCGAGATCGGATTGGGCGAAAATTCGGGTGAACGAAGAAAACACGTCCGCAAACCAGTATCTGGCGAGCCGATAGCGCGGCGCGCTCCGATCGGAGACACGGGCGTTGACGAGATAGAGGGGCACGCCCAGTTTCTTCGCGCGCAGTATGAATTCGGGCCATATTTCGGATTCCGTCAGGACGACCGCGCGGGGTTTCACGGCGGCGAAGGCGGATTTCACGAAATTCGGGAAATCGAGCGGATTGTATATCAGGACGTCGCGCGCGCAGATCTCCTTCAGCGCGCACTGCCATCCCGTGGAGGATGTCGTGGAAAAGCAGAACGCGGTCTCCGGATCGGCCCTGCGCCATTCGCGCATAAGCTGCCCCGCCACCTGCACCTCTCCGACGGAAACGGCATGAATCCACACGAGGCCCTTGCCCGAAGAGTTCGCGCGTCTGAACGCGTCAAGGACTTCATCGGGATAAAGGGCGAACCTGTCGCCCATGCGCGCGGCGTATCCGCCGCGCCTGAACATCCTGACGAGAAAACCCGGCAGCAAAAACGGATATGCCGCCAGAAATCCCACTCTGTACAAAAGCCACTTCAAACCGGCCTGCTCTTGAGAATGTCGGAAAGCGAATACGTCGTGCCGGGCGCCACATCCGCGAGAACCGGCGTTCCGCACGCGATGCTCGCGCCGTCTCCCACATGAACGCCGGAGGCGGTGGAACCGTTGGCTTCGATTGTCACGTCACATCCCGTCGTCGTATGGCCGGAAAGCGAAACTCCCGGACCGATGTTCGAAAAATCGCCCACGACGGAATCGTGCCCTACTCCCGCACGCGCACTGAGTATGACGAATTTGCCGATCTCCGTCCCTACCGAAACGACGACCTCGGGCGCGATGAACGTACCGTGCTTGAACTCCGTCGTCGGTGAAACCTGAGCCGACGGATCGATGAATGCGGGAAAATCGAAACCTCTGAGCTTGGCGTATATCCTGCGCCGCACGGCATTGTCGCCGATGGCTATGAGCACGGAGGCGCCCGGATGATCCTTCGCGGCTTTTTCAACCGATCCGAGAAGCGGATATCCCTCGAAATTGCCTTGCGCTTTCGCCGGATCGTCGTCGGCGAAACCTACGACTCTCCACAACGGCTGCTGCTGGGCGGAGTTTATGCGCTCCACCGTCCAAACCGCCTCGCGACCGAAGCCGCCGGCACCGATGATGAACAAATCTCTCATTTATCAAGTCTCCGTGATTAGAGTGCGGAACATTATAGCAGATTGGCTACAATGTTGCCAACGCAGTCTCCTTCGGCGCGCAAAAGCCGCACGGTGCGCTCCAGATCGGCAACCGCGCGCGCGCGCGCCTCGTCGTCAGTCAGCCACAGAGAAAGTTTCGCCGCCACCGCTTCGGCGGTAAAATCTTCCTGAAGCAGTTCCGGCATTGGGCACGCGAGAGAGGATTTTTCGGCGATTATGTTGACAAGCCCCACATGCTTGACGCCCTTTACGACGCGGCGCGCGAACCATGCCAACAGCGCGCTTACCTTGTATACGAGCACGCTCGGACACCCCGCAAGCGCGGCTTCGAGCGTCGCGGTTCCGCTGGCTACCGCCGCGCAATCCGCCGCCGCGAGGATGCCTCGGGCGCCGCCGTCGCGCACCTTAACGCGGCCTTCAAGCCCCGAGGCGGCGACGATTTCCCCGATCAGTCTCTTCGCCTGCCCGTTAGCGGCGGGAATGACGGCGTCGACGTCCCCGCCGAGCATGCGAAACGCATCAAGAAGAACAGGCAGGATTTTTCCGATCTCGCCGATGCGGCTACCGGGAAGAATCGCGAGCGTTTTTCTTCCGGGAACGCGGATCGTCGTGTCGGCTTCGAATTTTTCTCCCGCCAGAGGATGCCCCGTGAACCGCGCGAACCCCGCCTTGAACAACCCCGGCTCGAACGGGAAGAAACAGCACAGCCTGTCTATGGACGCTTCGATTTTCGGTATGCGCCCGGGCTTCCACGCCCAAACCTGCGGACAGACGACGTGAACGGCTCTGACGCCTTTCGATCTGGCGTACGCGGCGAGCTTGAGATTCATGCCCGGATAATCTATCGTGCAGACGACATCGGGCCGCCACGAATCGATCGCCCGCTCCATCGTCTTTTTCACGCGCATGAAAAAGAATATGCGTCTGAGGACGGCACCGAAACCCATGACGGCGAGATCCGACGTTTCGAACCCGTAATCGGAATATCCGCGCACCTCGTGACCGGTCAGCCGGCCGCGGATCATGCCGGCGTAGATCATGCCGCTTTCTTCTCCGGCGAGCAAAAGTATCTTCATCTCTCAACTTCCGTTGCGCGGACATCGCGCCGCATCATTCAGCGCTGGACGCGGCCTGTGCCGTTGCCTCCGGCGAGCGTTTCAACTTCGGCGACGCTCATGTGGTTGAAATCGAGTTCGACCGAATGTTTTAGGCACGAAGCCGCCACGGCGAAGTCGATGGCCTTCTGCGCCTTCGCGCCGTTCGCGAGCGAATAGATGAGACCGCCGCCGAAGCTGTCGCCCCCGCCGACGCGATCGACGATATGCACGTCGTATTCCTTCGAAAAATACGCTTTCCTGCCGTCGTAAAGCATCCCCGCCCACTTGTTGTCGAACGCCGAGAGCGACGTCCTCAGGGTGATGGCGACATTCTTGCAGCCGAAACGTTTCACGAGCTGCCGCGCTACGGAGATGTAGCCGGCCTTGTCGAGCTTGCCGCTTTCAACATCCGAGCCTTCACCGACAATACCGAACACGTCCGCCGCGTCCGCTTCGTTGGCGATGAGAACATCGACGTATTTCACGAGCTTCGACATGCATTCGCACGCTTCGGCCCTGGTCCAGAGTTTCGCGCGATAGTTGAGATCGCAAGAAACGGTGATCTTGTGCGCCTTGCAGTACTTGAGCGCGTCGAGACAGATCGCCGGCAGTTCGCCGCCGAGCGCGGGGGTGATGCCGGTAAAGTGGAACCACGTCGCGCCCGAAAGGATTTTCTTCCAGTCGAAATCGGAACGTTTCGCCAGAGCTATCGAACTGCCGGCGCGGTCGTAAACGACCTTGGACGCGCGCTGCGAGGCGCCCTTCTCCACGAAATAAATGCCCATGCGCGGCCCGCCGAAGACGATCTGCGAGGTGTCGACGCCGTATTTGCGCAGCTCATTGCGGCCCGAAACTCCGAACGGATTGTCGGGAAGTTTCGTCGCGAAAGCGGCATGCATACCGTAGTTAGCGAGACTCACGGCGACGTTCGCCTCGCCGCCGCCGAACGACATTACGAGCTTCTGCGCCTGAACGAAGCGCAGATACCCTTCGGGGTTGAGCCTCATCATCAATTCACCGAACGTGACCACTTTGTTCTTTTTCATGATTTCCTTTCGCTTTCGCGTACGTGGAGCGAGAACGCACCGCCTTCGCCCTTTGTTGAGATTATACCATATTTCAAACCGGGCGGATCAATTCTCCCGCCTGCGCATCACGAACGCGGCGGCAAGAGAAAAAAGCGCTCCGAGAAAAACGAAGTCGACCAGCACAAGACGCAGCGTCTGCGCCGTCTCGACACATTCGTCGCGCGAGAGCGCTTCAAGCGGGGAGGAAGACGACAATGAGCTCGTCAGAGAGGCAGAAAAACGGGTTATGTAAAGACCTATGCGGTCGGCGACATCAGTCTCGAGGCGGTCGGGATACTGCTCCACTACGCTCGGGCTTATTTCGGCGACCACAAGCAGCACGACGGCCGTGAAAAGCGCGACCGGCCGGCTGAGGGACGCCGAAAGGAAAACGCCGAACGAAACGAGAAGCGCCAGAAGCGAAAGCATCACGGCGTACGCTCTGAGGAGATTGAAAACGAACGCGTCCGCAGGAATCATAAGGTGGATGTCCTGCCGGGGACGAAGCATTATCGCGAGCGCGCTTTCGTTTTTGAAGACCATCACGGCATTGTCGCGCTCTCCGGCGGACGCGACGGCGTTCGTAAGGGGAACTTCGATAAACGTGCGCGTCATCGACGAAAAGCGGCCCGAACGGGAGCCCCATCTGACATGACCCTTGACATCCTGCCGCATGTCGGTCGCATTGGTGAGTTTGAAGCGCACCTTCGCCGCGCCGTCCGCGCACGCGGCATAAAGCGCAGCGTCGAACTTCCATTCGGCGATCGAGTTCGTGGCGATCGTCTGATACCTGTCTTTGGCGCGCTGCGAGAGAATGCGCATGACCGTCGCCTTTTTCGCTCTTTTCACCGGCTCGGGCGTATCGGGAGAATTCATGAATACGTTATACATCGTCCGGGCTTCTTCCTGCGGCGTCGGAAGAAGCGGCGAATAGAGATGGCTGCACGGACGCTCGAGCCCGGTTTTGAAAAGGAGTATCACCGAAGCGAGGGCGAGAACGGCCGCTCCGATGACGACGTGCGCGAGGATCTTCCCGAGAGCGACGGAAAAGAACCGCACGGGCCTCACCATCGTGAGATCGAGCCTCTTCGCCGATCGCTCGGCCGCTATCGACCCCGTGGCTGAAGCGAGAAGAGAAACGGCAAGCAGCGTGAAAACTCCGCCGAGGGAAAAGCGGATGTAAAGCTCGAGCTCGCCTTCGGCGGTGCCGTCGCCTTTCACAATATGCGGAAAGACAAGCATCCACGCGGCGCTCGCGAGCGCGAGAAGCGCGAAAGTCTTCGACCTGACGAGAGATATCAGCTCAAGAAAGAAAATCCGCAAGAACGAATTCATTGACGTTACCCACTTTCGCGAGGAAGAACTCTTCGAGACTCTCTCCGAGCGACGCGACGTCGCCCTCGGCCGCAGTGCGGCCCTTGTCGAGAATCATGACCCTGTCGCAGATATCCTGAGCGTCGGCGAGAAGATGGCTCGTCGTGAGAACGCTCATACCCCCTTCGGCGAGTTTCTTCACGAGCGTCTTGACCTCTTTCGTGGACACGGGATCCAACCCGCTCGTCGGTTCGTCGAGAATCAGAAGTTCGGGCTTTCCGATAAGCGCCGACGCGAGCGCGACACGTCTGGCCATACCCTTTGAAAATCCGCCGACGGGACGATTGGCCGCATCGGCGAGAGAAACCATCTCGAGAAGCTGGCGGGTGCGCTCCTTCGCCTCGGCGCGGCCGAGGCCCGAAAGCCCCGCATAATAGCCGAGCGTTTCTTTCGCGGTGAGAAAGGGATGTAGATAACTGAGCTCCGGCAGATATCCGAGCTTGGCGCGCGCCTCGAGAGAGCGCGGCGGGCGGCCGAAGAGCGAAACCTTGCCGGAATCGGGTTTGAGCAGCCCGAGAATCATCTTAACCGTCGTCGATTTGCCCGAACCGTTAGGACCGAGAAGCCCGAACACCTCCCC
The DNA here is from genome assembly GCA_045537795.1 of Kiritimatiellia bacterium. GTDB lineage: Bacteria > Verrucomicrobiota > Kiritimatiellia > RFP12 > UBA1067 > UBA1067. Next base: position 59,688 of record JAZSQE010000033.1, read on the forward strand.
TCGCCTGACGTTCAGCGAAACGTCTTTGACGGCGGAAACGGTGGGTCTCAGCCAAAAATCACGGAACGTCTTCGAGACGCCCTCGAGTTCTATCACGTTCTCGTTCATGCGACATCCTTCGAGTTCATGAGATAAACACCCGCGAGAAGCGCGGCCGCCAGCGCCGGAATTGCCGCCAGCAGCGCCCGCAGACCATACGCGGCGTCCATGGAACCGCCCTTGGACAGCGTCTCGCTTAAATAATAATTGCCGAGAGCCGGCAACGACAGCATGATAAGAAAACCGCACACCGAAACCGCCTGATTGGCTTTAAGTCTGACGGCTGCGGCAGACGCGACCACAAGAAACACCGCCGCGGGGACGGCCGCGAGAAACGCGACGGGCAGATACCTCGCGGCAAGCGCGGGGTTGAAACGGTAGAGCGACGCCGCAAAGGCGAAAAGCGGCATCAGCGTCACCGCCGTCAAAACGAATCTGAACGACGCGAAACGGTTGAGCAGCGCCGCCAAGGCCAGAGGCATGACCACGCTCGCCGTTGAAAACGCGAGCGAGAAACCCCATATTTTGGCGATGGCGCCCGTCCCCGCGACAAGTTCGCCGCCTATTTCGGCGCCTCGCACAACGGCGAGAGTGTTGAGCGCGACAGTCGCCGCGAAAAGAAAATACGCGGCGGCGACTCCGCAGCATTTGGCGACGAAAAAGCCTCCCCGGGTAACGGGCCTCACCAGCGCCATCTGCACCGTGGAACTTTCGATCTCGCGGCGCATCGACCTCACGGCGCCGAAGACCACAAAAGGCAGGCCTCCGAGAAGCATCACGGAAATCCCGGCGTCGCGAGACATGCGCGTGGGATCTCCGAACTGATGGTAATGGAACGCGCTCGCGAAAATCGAAAGCGCGAGGGCAGCCATTAAAATCAAAAGCGACAGCGGCTCGGAAAGAATCTCAAGCGCCGTCGCTTTGACGATGGAAAAACGCCGCCTCACATGCAACCGCCGCAGTAAAGCGGCAACTGGAAGTCCTGATAAAGGAACCAGGCGAGCGCCGCGATCGCGACAGATGCGGCGATTTCAACGATTACACCGAGCGCCGAAGCCCAGCCGGGGACATCGCTGTTCTGCGCCGTATCGACGGGCGGGAGCGGCGCGACAGGAATATCGGGAATATCGGGAATATCCGCTATGTCGGCGCCGGCGGCGGACGCCGCAGGTTTTTCCTCAACCTGTGTCGAGGTCTGCGCGCCCGATGTTTTTGGACCGGGACGTTTAACGCCGAACTTGCCGGCGGGTCTTACGCCGGCCGCGCCGGGGCGTGTGATTTTAAGAGTCTTGCGCTGCGTGATCGTCGGCGAAGCGGCGGTAGGCGCGGCCGCTGGCGCGGCGGCGGGAGCCTCAGAAGAAAGGACGCTCTTCGCATCGCTTTTCTCCGTGGGCATGGGCGGCACTGGCGCATCGACGGGCGCCGGCACGGCGGCCGGAGCGGCAGCGGCGCCGGACGGCGGCTGCGGAGCGAGCGGTTTCGTCGCGCCTGGGATATCGATGGGACGCTTGATGCGGATCGTCTTCATCGGGGCGCTCTCGTTCTTGACGGGAGCGACGCCCATCGCGTCGGAAAGCGAGATGCGCGCGGTCTTCGATTTCGCGGCCTGCTTCTGCGAATCGCTCATCGCCGCGTCGGAAATTATGCCCGTTTTATGGAGAATCGCCTGCGCGGGGATCTGCTGGGTGATGCCTTTGAGCTTCTGAGTGACGGATTTGAGAGCTTCCATCGGCTTTGGCATTTCGGTCACGACGGGCGCGGTATCGTCACGCGGCACCGCCTTGGCATCGACCGTGGGGAGCTTGCCCACGCCTTGCGCGTCGACCGCCACCGGTTTCGGCACCGGCACGGAAGAAACCGTTTCTCCCGGCTTGCGGATGACGGGTTTCGGCGGGAGTTTGAGCCCCGGTCTGAGCGCCGACTGCGTAGCGCCGGCCGCAGGCGCCGCGCCGGGTTTCGGCGGGAGTTTGAGCCCAGGCCTGAGAGCCGACACCGTCGCCCCCGTCTTGGGCGGAAGCTTCAACCCCGAAGGGAGGCCGGGCTTCGTCGGGAGCTTGAGCCCCGGTCGGAGCGCCGACTGCGTAGCGCCCGCTACCGGCTTGCGCACGACAGGATTCAGCTTCAGCGTCTTCACCCCTTCGGCAACCGGCTTTGCCGTCGGATCTGCCTTCGGAGGCTGCGCCTCGCTGATGGGACTTGCCTGGTTTTCTTCTGCCATCTTTTTTCTCCCGCGGGAAATTTATCGGATCTATATCTCTCTCAGACCGCCATCACTTCGGCTTCTTTCGCCTTGAGCTCGACGTCGATCTTGGCGATGCCCTCGTCGGTCGCCTTCTGAATCCTGTCGAGCCCGAGCTTCATGTCGTCTTCGGAAATCTTCTTGTCTTTCTCGAGTTTCTTGACGGCGTCGTTCGCGTCGCGGCGGACGTTACGCATGGCGACCTTCTGGGCCTCCGCCTGCGTCTTGGCGACCTTTACGATCTCCTTGCGGCGCTCTTCGTTGAGTTCCGGCACCGTGATGCGCAGGACCTTGCCGTCGGTCTGGGGCGTGACGCCGATGTTGGCGGCGAGAATCGCCTTGTTCATCGCGTCGAGCACCGTCGGATCGAAAGGCGTGATCTTGATCTGACGAGGCTCGGGCGTCGAAATGGTGCCGAGATTCTTGATGGGCGTCGGAGCGCCGTAATAATCGACCTTGATCTGATCGACCATGGCGGGCGTCGCCTTTCCTGTCCGCAAGCCGGCGAACTGCGACTTGAGGGTTTCGAAACTTTTTTCGATTTTCGACGACGCGTCGCCGAGTACTTCTGCTACGGTTTCCATTTTATTTACCTCACTATCGTTCCTACTGCTTCTCCCTTGACAACTCTCTCAAGGGCGTTTTTGTCGAAGAAATCAAACACAACTATCGGAATGGCGTTGTCCATGCAAAGCGCGAAAGCCGCCGAATCCATGACCTTGAGACGCTTCTCGAGCGCGACTTCGTATTTGAGAGCGTCAAACTTCTTCGCCTTGGGATCCTTCTTCGGATCGGCCGTGTAGATGCCGTCGACCTTCGTCGCCTTGAGAACCGCGTCGGCGCCTATTTCGCTCGCTCTGAGCGCCGCGGCGGAATCGGTCGAGAAATACGGATTGCCGGTACCGCCCGCGAAAATGACGACGCGCCCTTTTTCGAAGTGCCTCAATGCCTTGCGCTGGATGAACGGCTCTGCGAGTTTGGGCATCTCGATTGACGTCATCACGCGCGTAGGTACGCCTATCGATTCGAGAGCGTTCATCATCGCGAGCGCGTTGATGATTGTCGCGAGCATCCCCATCGAGTCGCCCGTCACGCGGTTCACGCCTTTACCCGCCCCTGTAAGACCGCGGAAGATATTGCCGCCGCCGAGAACTATGCCCACTTCGCACCCCATCGCATGTATTTTCTTCACGCGCTGAGCCATAAAAGAGAGATTTTTCGGATCGATGCACTCGCCCGTTTCACGATTCGCGAGCACCTCGCCCGACAGTTTCAAAAGGATTCTTTTGAACTTCAGCCTTTTCCCTGTTTTTTTCACGCTCGCAATTGTATCATTTTGTACGCAAAAGCGCAATAACCCCGTCAGAAACTCCGCAAAAGGATGTGCCGAGATTTTTATGGGCAAAAGCACGGTTTGTAAGCATCGCCGCAATTCCACATATACTGTTCCATTGTTCCGACAGATTCGATTTACGCTGGCGCGCGACCACGAATCGCGGCACGAATGCCGTCTTCACGGCACACGAATATCCACGAATAAGCCGATTGCAACCCTCTTCCCAAGGTGTGTCTTTTTAGACAGGATTAACAGGATTTACAAGATTCTTGCAGTGTGCAAGTGTTTTCAGAGATTTCATAATCCTGATAATCCTGTAAATTCCGCCTTTTGATAATGCCGACGGCGGGAATGTTGCCGATGTGACAGTGTTGACGCTTGCCGATGTTGCCTGTTGCCCATTCTGCGGCGCAACTTCAAGTAATATCGGCACCGCAAACCGGTCGGAGCGCCCTACCGACCCGGCAATCCGAAAACCGGAAATCAGAATACGGCGACGACAGCCGCGACGTTGCACCGACTACTACTCTACGACGACGCCGAGCATTTTGAGCACGCGATCAAGATCGTCATTGTCGAAAAAATCTATCTCGACGACGCCCTTGGTGTGCTTGCCGTTGGGATGGGTAACGCCGCTCGTGATGCGCACCGCACAACCCAGATGACGCTTCATCTTTTCGGCAAGGCTCCTCACGTATCCGTCGGGAAGATCAGGAGTGCCGCGCGGTTTCGCCGCCACCGGGGCGATAATCCGGGCGATCTTGCGCTCCAACGCGCGCACCGTCAGCTGATCGTTCACGCAATCGCGCGCGAGGAGAATGCGGTCTTTTTCGTCTTCAAGCGAAAGAAGCACTTTCGCATGCCCGACGGAAATGAGCGAAGATGAAACGAGCGCGCGCACCTCGTCGGGCAACTCGAGAAGCCGCACCGAATTCGCGACCGTGGCACGGCCTTTGCCGACACGCTCCGCGACCTGCTGCTGCGTCAGCGAAAAGGTGTCTTGAAGCGTCTTGTACGAAACGGCCTCTTCGATGGGGTTTAGGTCTTCGCGCTGAAGGTTCTCCGTCGTCGTCATCGTCGCCGCCGTTAGATCGTCGGCATCGACGAGAGTCACGCGAATCTTCTCCCACCCGAGCGACTGCGCCGCGCGGATGCGGCGTTCGCCTGCGATGAGTTCGTAGCGGCCCTTGGCGTTCTTGCGCACCGTGGGCGGCTGAACAAGCCCGTTGTTTCTGATCGATTCGGCGAGTTCTTTCAGTTCTTCTTCGCGAAAATCACGGCGAGGCTGATACGGAGAGCGCTCGATATCGTTGATTTTTATTTCGAGCGGAGCCCCGGGCTCTACTGCGGCGACAAACTGGGCGGGCGGCTGAAAACGCGAAGAAGCGGCGGGAATCGCCGCTTTCGTTTCTTTCGCCGCGCCTACGGGCATCAACGAGTCCAACCCGCGCCCGAGACCATGCTTCTTCCCTCCGGCGCCGACGCTCTTCATGCCGCCGGTAGCCTTCTTGAGGAATGGATTAGACTTCGCCACCTCGCCCCTCTATCAGAAGTAGCAGTTGACGAAAGGCAGAACCTTGATCGCGTTGTCGAGAATGATGTTGACAAGACCGATCTGGAAGCCCCAAGGACAGGTGCTCGCGATGTTGACGAACGAAATCTGGCAACCGTGAAGTTCAGCGGTGTAGTTGATGATAAACGCGAGCTGAAGACCGTAAGCGGTCGCGGCATAGTTGCCGAAGAGCGCTGCGGTCATGCCGTAGGACTGATCGCGCGCAACGTTGGCAAGGCCGGAAACCTGCACGCCGTTGAACTCATGCTGGTAGGCGCCGAGGAGGTTGACGTCGACACCCCACATCGCGTTGGGACGATAAGCGGCGACACCGGCTTCGAGACCGTACGATTCACCATAAGCGACATTGGCGCCGAGGGTAGCGCGGATACCGTAAACATCGGCACTCGCCCAGTTGCAAAGGAGCGAAGCCTGAAGACCGGCAAGATCGTCGCGCGTAGCCATCGCGATACCGCCGACGCCGATACCGTACATCTTGGGAGCATCGCTGTAGAAGAGATTCATGTCAAGACCGAAAACGTCCCATACCGCACGCCCCCAGGGAAGCTGCAACGGAGAAGCGATACCGACAGCGATGGGAGTCCAACCTACAGCGCCATCATAGACCTCTTCTTTTTCGGTCTCCGCCATGGCGGGAACGGCAACCGCGAGCGCAAGCGCCGCGAGAACGTACTTATGCATCTTCATTTTGCTTTTCTCCTTACATGAGTTGAAATTTGACGATATTGTACACTATTTTTCGCCGCCACGCAAGTATCCGAAACTTGTCAGCGTGAAACGAGGTACAAGGCCGTCGAAACGAGCGTCGAGACGAGACCGGGCAGACTGCCGTACGGGAAGAGCCGCAGGCGTTCCTTGACGCTGATGCCAACGGCGCCCGCCGTCGCGTGGAAAAACGACCCGTGCGGGAGCGCGTCGATGACGGTGCCGCCGGCGTGGATCATAGCCGCGGCGGAAATCGCCGGCACGCCCGACGCGGTGAGCGTGGAGGCGAACGTCTGCGAGGCGATCGTCACGCCCGCCGTCGTCGAAGCGCTCGCGCCCGCGAGCAGAAACCCCGAAAGCGGCGCGAGAGCGAACGCGGGCAGATTGCACGCCTTGAGGACGGCGACCATATCCGCGCCGAGCGACGAGCCTTTGATTATCCCCGCGACGCACCCGGTGCCGATGAGGAGAATCGCCACGCCGGTCACGCGAGAAAGCCCGTATTCGGAAAACGACACCGTCTCGCGCCATCTGCCGCAGGCGAACGCGGAGACGATGCCGCCCGCCGGAAGCGCGACGAGAGGATCCACGGAGATGGAAAAAAGCGGCCTCAAGGCGAGAAGCGCGATGACGGCGAAAGGACCGGCGAGCGCGGCGGGCAGAGACGGCAGCGCGCAAGTCTCTTTTTCCTGAGCGCGGTCGAGAGACGATTCGAACAGATTCTTTTTGCGGCGCGCGAGAAACCCGGCCACAACGATTGTCGCCGCGAGCGCGGCGAACGCGGGTATCAGGTTCGCGGCCATGAGGGAAGTGAGATCAACCTTGAACGCGTCGGCCGCAGCGATCGTGTTCGGGTTGGGGGAGATGATGTTGCCGGCCTTGCCGCCGCCGACCATCGCCACGAGAAGCGCGCCGACGTTGATTCCGGCGCGCCTGCCCACCGAAAGCGCGACAGGCGCGACGGTGATGACGGCGATATCGACGAAAACTCCGACGGCCGTCACTATCATCGTCGCGAGCGCGACGGCGGGCAGGGCGAAACGCCTGCCGAACGAAGAGATGATCGAATCGGCGATTTTCTCGGCGCTGAGCGTCTTCACGAGAGCGCCGGCGAGAACGCCCGAAGTAAGAATCCTGAGAACGCTGGGCATCATCGATTGGGTGCCCGAAATCATGGCTTCCACCGTATCGGCGAGAGAACCGCCGCCGCAAACGCCGCCCGCGAGAGCCCCGAGCGCAAGCGCGTACGCCGGGGACATCTTGCGCACGATGAGAAATATCGCAATGGCGAGACCGATCAATGCACCGTAAGTCGTAAACATCTGAATACCTGCTCCGCCGTAGCCGCGAGATTCGCGGCCGCGTTCTTTTTGTCGAGAGCCTCTTCGAGCGTGACCACCGAACGGATGATCGGGAAGAAGGCGTCTATTCCTTTGTCGTTCAGCGCCGAAGCGTCGTCCGAGACGACACCGGCGAAAGCAATCACGTTTTTGCCGCGGCGTTTCGCGGCGGCGGCAACTCCCGCGGGAGCCTTGCCCATCGCCGTCTGCGCATCGAGTCGGCCTTCGCCGGTAACGACGATATCCGCGTTTTCGACATAAGAATCGAAGCGAGTTTCATCGAGAACGAGCTTTACGCCGCTTTGAAGCGCCCCGGAAAGAAAGCGCATGAACGCGAACCCGAGACCACCCGCCGCGCCCGCACCGGGTGCGTCGCGATCGCCCCCTGCGACATCGGCGAAGCGCGAAAGCGCCGCATCGAGTTCGGTGACGATTTCGCCGGCGGCGCCCTTCTGCGGCCCGAACACGGCGCTCGCGCCCGATGGCCCGCACAGAGGGTTTTCGACATCGCAGGCTATCTTGAAAACGCATTCGCGCAAAGCGGGCTCCGCGGCCGAGGCGTCGATGGAAGCGATCTTCGCGAGCGCGGCTCCGCCCCGCGGTATTTCCGCCCCGTCCGAGTCGAGAAGCCGGTAGCCGAGCGCCTGGAGCATCCCCGCGCCGGCGTCGTTGGTGGCGCTGCCGCCTATGCCGACGATAAAGCGCCTGCAGCCGTCGCGCACGGCGGAAAGTATCATCTCGCCGACTCCGTACGTCGTCGTCAAGCGCGCATCGCGGCGCTCGGGGGCGATAAGGGTTATGCCGGCGGCCTCGGCCATCTCCATGACGGCCGTATCACCGCCCACGATGCCGTACGTCGCGCGCACCGGATCGCCGAGAGGCCCGGTCACATTGATGGTGCGGTATTCTCCGCCGAGACCTTCGACAAGCGACACGACCGTGCCTTCTCCTCCGTCGGACAGAGGCCTCACCGTACAGATGGCGTCCGGGAAAACGCGTCTGACGCCCGCGGCTATCGCCTCGCCTCCTTCAACGGAGCCGAGGCTGCCTTTCATCGAATCGATCGCTATCAGCACTTTCAGCATAACGACCGCTGATTATACCATAACTTCCATCGCGCGTCAGCATCGCGCGACGCGAACCGCCGTCGGGAAATTCGTTTTCTACATCATGCTTACCGCGTCGATGTCGATAGAAACGGCGAGCGCCGCGGGCGGACGGCGCTCCGAAAGAAGCCACTTCCACGCTTTCACGATCGAAAGAGCGCTCGCGGCCCTGACGACTATCTGCCAGCGATAACGCCCGTCGGCCTTTTCAAGAGCGGCAGGAACGGCCTCGCCCGCCGTTATCCCTTTTATCTTTCCCAGCGATTTCGAATACATCGCCGCCCATTCGGCGACAAGAGACATGTCGGCTGCGCTCATGCTGACGAGCGCCAGACGGCAATACGGCGGATACCACCCTTCGCGCCGCGCCGCCAGTTCCGATGCGGCAAAAGCCGCGTAATCGCCGCGAGCCGCAGCCCTTATGACTTCCGATGAAGGATTGTACGTCTGTATGAAAACCTCCCCCGGGAGCTCGGCGCGACCCGCACGCCCCGCCACCTGCTGAAGAAGCTGGAACGTCCTCTCCGCCGCGCGGAAGTCCGGCATGTGAAGAGACCTGTCGGCGTTCAGAACCCCGACAAGCGTCACGTTCGGAAAATCAAGCCCCTTGGCGATCATCTGCGTGCCTATCAGAATATCGGCCTCGCGCATTCTGAACGCTCCGAGAATATCGTCGTGCGAGCGCTTTCTGCTCGTCGAATCGGCGTCCATGCGCAATATCCGAGAGCGCGGGAAACACGTTTTAAGAGCGGCCTCGGCGCGTTGCGTACCTATCCCCTTGTACGTGAACGATTTGTCGCCGCACCCGGGGCACTTTGCCGGCATCTCGATCCAGCCGCCGCAGATATGGCACCTGAGGCACCTGTCCGCCTGATGATACGTATATGCGACGGAACATTCGGGACATTCCAGCGCCGTGCCGCATCCGTCGCAGACCACGTTCGGCGAATATCCTCGCCTGTTCAGAAAAAGAATCGTCTGCTCGCCGAGTTCGAGCCTCGTCTTTATCGCGGACAGAAGATCCTTCGAAAAAATCCCCTTTTCGCCGCACGACATATCGACGAGATGTACGAGCGGGAGAGTTCCCGCGCCGGCGCGCTTCTTCATCGAGAAAAGAGAATACTTGCCTCTTTGAGCGTTAAGCCAGCTCTCGAGCCCGGGAGTCGCCGAACCGAGAACGACCTTGGCGCCTTCGAGCGAAGCGCGCAGAACCGCGACGTCGCGGGCGTTGTACCTCGGCATCGTATCCTGCTTGTAACTCGGGTCGTGCTCTTCGTCCACGACTATGAGCCCGAGATTGGAGAGAGGCGCCCAGACCGCGCTCCTCGGACCGATGACGACGCTCGCCTCGCCGCTTCGGATGCGGTGCCATTCGTCGTAGCGTTCGCCCTCCGACAATGCAGAATGGAGAACCGCCACCTTCTCGCCGAAGCGCGAAGCGAAACGCTGCACAGTCTGCGGGGTGAGCGAGATTTCGGGAACCATCACGATCGCGCCGCGCCCCGCCTCGAGTTCGGATGCGATCGCCTGAAGATAAACCTCGGTCTTGCCGGAACCGGTGATGCCGTGCAAAAGAACGGGCTTCGTCTGCGAGAGAATCCCCTCGAGCGCCGCGCTCTGGACGTCGTTGAGCGGCAACGGCTTCGACGGAAGAATCCGGCGCGCAAGAAGCGGGTCGCGCCGCTTCGCTCTGGGCGCTATCGAAAGAGCGCCTTTTCCCGCGAGAATCTTCAATGTCGCAGGCGTCGTCTTCAGTTCGTTCGCCAGCTGATTGAGCCACCCGCCGCCGAGACGGACAACCTGCTCGCATATCCATTTCTGGCGCTTCGTGAGAGCGGATGTATCGCACGGGAGCGAAGGCTCGACAAAAAGAAGTTCGCGCGCACGGGCGTTCTTTTTGACGACCGCCGCGGGCAGGGCCGTCCTGAGAACACTCTCTATCGGCGAGGCCGTGTATGCGGCCACCTTCTTCACGAGATCGAGCAGACGGGGAGAAAAAAAAGGAACCTCATCGACTATGGATGTCACGCTCTTTAGCGAGTAAGACACGTCCTGCTTCTGCCGGCTTGAAAGCGCCATCGCGAAACCTCTCGCCTCGCGATGACCGAACGGAACGCAAAGAAGCTGACCGACGGTCAGCTTCTTTTCCATGGCGCCCGGAACCTCGTAAGTGAAGAGCTTGTCGAGCGCCAGATCTATGGCGACGGATACCGTCAAATCAGAGATCGAGAATCTTGAGCTGGTTTTCGAGCGCCGAGTTGTCGAAGCTCTGCTTGTTGAAAATCACGTTGAGACGCGAGTACTTCGCCTTGATCACCTGCGCGGCGCCGCCCTTGCGGATAAGAATCCAGGCCTTGTTGCCGAAGGGAGTCGAAGTGTACTGACCGCCCGCCTTGCCGCATTCGATTTCGGTCGACTTGGTGCCGTCGTAGCTCGCGAGTTCGGAGTTGAGCGAATTGAAATCGACGTTGCGCGTGACGAGAACGGGGACGACGTCCGAAATCTCGCTCTGGACGTTCTGCGTGACGAGCCAAGCGACGTTCTTCTTGTCGAGCGTGTTGCCGGTCATGCCGGGAACGCCGCCGCCGGAAAGAAGGCTGATATCGCAGTCGACGAACGGCTTGCGCGACTTGGCGTCGGTCTCGAGATCGAAAAGATACTTGAAGAAGTCGGTGGAGCTTGAAGCGCCGATAACCTGCTTGTCATCGTCGTCAAGGCCGTCGGTATCCTGCTGAGGCCAGACCGCCTGGAGTCCCGCGCCTTCGCGGTCGGTGTTCGTCTGGGTTATGGCGACAAAGAGATTACGCCCGCGCATCGACATCGCCGAGGTGTTCGCCGAAAGCATCGCCGACGAGATTGCGGGAAAGAGAGCGCCCATCAGGATGCCGAGAATGCCGATAACCACGAGAAGTTCGACGAGGGTGAAACCTTTGTTTGCCTTTTTCATTTTCATATCCTTTTTTCCTTTTCGTTTTGGGTGTATTATCGCATAATTTTCATTTGCACGCAAGTGCCATCTTGAGATACGGAGCGTACGCTTTGGTATACGTATGCAGCGACACAAGAGTAACCGCGATCATGAAGCTTTCAAACGCGAAGCAGGTAGCGAGCCACGGAGCGCCCCACGAAACGGGCAGCATCGGGTGGAACGCGAGATACATGTACGTCCACCCGGCGCAGGGGAAAGAGAGCGCCGTTCGGATCTTGCCCAAACGCATCGCGCCGACGTCCGCGCCGTACATGGTGCCGACGCTGCGCATGAACGTGACCCACATGTCACGCCCGAGATAAAGAATCGTGAAGGCAAGCATCAAAAGCGCGTGCGCCTCGCACTCTCCCTGCCGCGCGATCTGCCATACAAGCGCGGGAAACGCCACGACGTAGAATATCTTGTCCATGAGCGGATCGGCCATCTTCCCGAGAGTCGAAACGACTTTCCATCTCCTCGCGAGCATCCCGTCGAAAAGATCGCTTATGCCGGAAAGGAACATCGAAAACAAGGCCCAGAAGCCGAGCCAGAAACCGCCGAGATACTCCTGCGCGACGGCGAAGCCGAGCCACGCGAAAACGAGCGGCACGCGCAGAAAGGTGAGAGCGTTGACTATCGCGGACTTTGAACTCACGACTCGCTCAAACCCTCCGCAACGACTTCCTGCATGACGCCGAGCGCCTCCTGAAGCTGCACGAGACGCGCCTTGAGCGCGCGCACCATGAGTTCCGACTTCTGGTAATTGCGGCGCGTGGCGAAAAGCTGCTTGAGAATTTCGCCGGGATCGAGATCGAGATCGGTGAGCTGCATTCCGTCGGGAATGGGCACGAGCACCTCTTCGCCGCACTGGCTGCAGTTGATCTGAAGCCCCGCGCCGCGATAGTCGATGACGAGATTCTTTCCGCAATGCGGACAATCGAAAACGATGTCGGTATCGCGGATTTCCGAATCATCCGCGACCTGCGCTCCGGACGCGTCATGTCCGGCGGCCTGATCCAGCAATGTTTCATCTGTCATCCTATGTTCTCCTTCCGGCGTTGATTATACACTAATCACGACGCGCGCGCAACCCTCCACGGGCAACGCGTCCTCACGCAAAAAGCTTCGCGAGCTTCTCGAGCTGCGCGACCTTTGCCCTGTTGTCTTCAAGCTTGCGTTTCGCTTCTTCGACGATGGCCGCGGGAGCATGATCGACGAACGCCTTGTTGGCGAGCTTCGCTTCGGAGGCCTTGATGAAGCCGGCGAGTCTCGAAAGCTCCCCCTCGATGCGCTTCGCCTCTGCCGCCTTGTCGACAAGACCTTCGAGACTTAGATAGACCGTGCCGAAAGCCGTCAGTCTGGAGGGCATCGCGAGATCGCTGCCGGCTGCAGTGAATTCGACCGATTCAGCGCGCATCGCCTTCTTGAGAGATTCCGTCTCGCCGGCGGCGCGTTCGTCGTCCGTCGCTATCGTGACCTTCACGAACGTCGCGGGCGTGACTTTGTACTCTGCGCGCAGCGCACGCAGAGCCGTGATGGCCTCGCGCTTCTTTTCGACAAAATCGTAGACCTCTTCCGTGAGCCCCCATGCCGCCTTCTCGGCATCGGAATACCCTTCGGGATACTTCTCGCGCATGATCGTCTCGCCGTCCTTGAGATACCCGAGCTGGTGGGCGACCTCTTCGGTGACGAAAGGCATGTACGGATGAAGAAGTTTGAGGGCCTTGCAGAAGACATCGCGCAGAATCGCGAACGCGCGCGTCTTGTCGGGGGCGTCCTTCGCGTATTCGACGTACCAGTCGCATATCTGCGTCCAGAAGAAATCGTACAAGGCCAGCGCGCCGTCCTGGATGCGGTAGTTCTCGAGGATTTCGGCGAGTCTTCTGCACGCCTTGTCGGTCGCGAGAAGGATATGCTTTTCGTCGGCCGTGAGTTCGCCTTTGATTTCCCCGAAGCCTTCCGGCGGGGTGTTCATCTCGAGGAAGCGCGCGGCGTTCCATATCTTCGTCGTGAAGTTGCGCCCGATCTCGAATTTCTCCTTGTTCACCTTCGTGTCGCAGTCGAGCGAAGTTATGAGGGCGATGGAAAAGCGCAGCGCGTCCGCGGAGTACATGTCGATGAGTTCCAGCGGGTCGAGCGAATTACCCTTCGACTTCGACATTTTCGAGCCGTCGGCGGCGCGGACGATGCCGTGGATGACGATGTTCTTGAACGGCGGCTTCTTCATGAAGTGGATGCCGGCCATCATCATGCGCGCGACCCAGAAGAAAATGATGTCCTGGGCGGTGACGAGATCGCTCGTCGGATAATAGTAATCGAGATCTGCCGTCTTTTCCGGCCAGCCGAGAGTCGAAAACGGCCAGAGCCACGAACTGAACCACGTGTCGAGAACGTCTTCATCCTGCACGAGGTCATCCAGAGTCAAAGCGGCGTTGCCGGTCTTGATCTTCGCCTCTTCGAGCGCCGCCTCCTTCGTCTCCGCGACAAAAACCTCTCCGTTCTCGGCGCCCTCGTTCCCGCGGACATAATACGCGGGAATGCGGTGCCCCCACCAGAGCTGGCGCGAAATGCACCAGTCCTGAATGTTCTCCATCCAGTTGAAATAGATTTTGCTCCAGCGCTCGGGCACGAACCTAACCTCGCCCGATTTCACGGCTTCGATGGCGGGAGCGGCGAGAGGTTTCATCTTCACGAACCACTGCTTCGAAAGACGCGATTCGACGACTTCGTGGCAACGATAGCAGTGGCCGACCTGGTTGTCGAGATCTTCGACATGGTCGAGATACCCGCCCTCTTCAAGATCAGCGACGAGAGCCTCGCGGCATTTGAAGCGGTCCATCCCGGCGTACTTCGCCCCGGCGAGATCGTTCATAGTGCCGTCGCCGTTCATGATGTTGATCTCTTCGAGACCGTGGCGCTTGCCGACGAGGAAGTCGTTCGGATCGTGCGCGGGAGTGATCTTGACGATGCCAGTGCCGAATTCGCGGTCGACGTAATCGTCGGCTATGACGGGAATCTCGCGGCCCGTGAGCGGGAGAACGACCGTCTTGCCGAGGAGATGCGCGTAGCGCTCGTCCTTCGGGTTGACCGCGACGGCGGTATCGCCGGGCAACGTTTCGGGACGTGTCGTCGCGACCATGACGTAGTCGGCGTAGGGTTCGCCCCTGACGCCCTTCTCGGAACCGACGACGGGATAGCGAACGTACCAGAAATGGCCGTGGTTGGGCTCATGCTCCACTTCGTCGTTCGCGAGCGCCGTGCCGCATCTGGGGCACCAGTTGACGATATAATTGCCCTTGTATACAAGCCCCTCGTCGAAGAGCTGCTTAAAAACTTTCGTGACCGCCTTCGAGCAGCCTTCGTCGAACGTGAAACGCTCACGCGCCCAGTCGGTCGAGTTTCCGAGCATGCGCTGCTGATGTACGATCGTTCCGCCGTACTTTTTCTTCCAGTCCCACACGCGCTCGAGAAACGCTTCGCGCCCGAGATCCTGACGGCGCTTGCCTTCTTTTTTGAGGGCCTTCTCGACGACGTTCTGCGTCGCGATGCCGGCGTGGTCGGTGCCTGGCAGCCAGAGAGTGTTCTTCCCCTGCATTCTGCGCCATCTGACGAGGATGTCCTGGATCGTCTGGTTGAGCGCGTGACCCATGTGGAGAATGCCGGTGACGTTCGGCGGCGGAATTACTACGCTGTAGGGTTCGCCCTTGCCGGGCTCGTCGTGAAAATAACCGTTCTTTTCCCAGAGAGGATACCATTTGGCCTCCGCGGCCTTGGCGTCGTAATGTTTATCCATTTTCCGTTCTCTTGTTTCCTTAAAGATGGCGGGCCTGGCGGGACTCGAACCCACTACCCACTGCTTAGAAGGCAGTTGCTCTGTCCAGATGAGCTACAGGCCCTTATTGCGCAATTACGGCAATTTTTGACAGATTATATCAAAAACCGGCAGCGTCGGTCAAACGTCACGCGCGAACCGCAAAAATTACAAATGAGCCTGCGCGTCGCGCCTGAAGTCGCGCCCCGTGGCTCATTTGTAATTTTTGCCTTATCCTCTTACTATTGGATAGCAATGGCGAAAAGTGGTATAATTACGGGCGTTTGCAGAGTTGTCTGATGCAAGGTACGCATCTTCCGGCAATCTCGAATGCGGTGTCTGAAAGGTTTCTGAAAATGCAAAGGCAGTATGTGAAACGGATTATGCGACTGGCAGCGACGAAATGCGCCGGGTACTATTCCGTTTTGCTTTCTCAAAAGCATATTTCGTTTTTTCGTCGGAGGTCGGGATGGAGAGGATGAAGGTGATTGTCGATCCAATAGTCTATGAGGACGGCGCGGAGAGACGTTCTCTCGATTTGCGTCAGGACGGAATCGCATGCATTCCGCTCCTCGGATTGAGCAACTTTCAGTCGGTGCGCGCAGGGACGCAGGAGCATATCCATCCCGGATGTGTGGAGATATCGCTGTGTCTTCGCGGAAATCTCATGTTTGAGTCGTTTGGAATGGAATACCCGTTTTTGCCGGGAAAGGACGCTTGAATCTGGAGGCGGTCGATGCGCTTGTCGAGTACGGTCTTAAGGGTGGGTTGAAGGGCTTCTATCTTACCGGCTCGACCGGAGAAGGGATGCTGTTGACGCTTGAGGAGCGCAAGGAGATATACAAACGCGCGGTAACGGCGGCGAGAGGGCGCTGCAGGCTGATAGCGCAGGTCGGATGTGTGCGTACCGACGATTCAATCGAATTGGCGAAGGCGGCGGCTGACGCCGGGGTGGATTGGGTGTCCTCCGTGGCTCCTGTGTATTTCGGACAGAACTTTCCCTCTGCGATGCGGCATTACAAGGCGATAAGCGAGGCTACGGATCTGCCATTTCTCATATACGCTTTCAACAGTGAACTTGTTCCGGACCGTGACGCCAGACTTTTCGATCTCAAGAACGTAAAGGGCATCAAGTATACAGGGCGGAATTTCTATGTCTGCCAGCGTATCAGGAGAATGCTGAACAAGGAGACGGTGTGGTTCGCCGGTTGCGACGAGCTTCTTCTCTCCGCCCTTGCGCTTGGCGACACGTTCTCCGGCGGAATAGGACTCAACTACAACATCATCCCTCGCCATTTCTCCAGAATCTGCGAACTGTGCGTCAAGAACGATTTCCGCTCGGCGGCGAAGTGACAGGCGGAGGCGAATCGCCTGGTGGATATTGTGGTGGATTCCTTTTCGGACAACTGGAGCGCGTTCAAGGTGCTGATGAAGGCTGTCGGCATCGATTGCGGCTATTGCCGTGCGCCATACGCCCCGCTCACCCGTGCGCAGGAGCGTGCCGTTCTTGCCCGCTTTGCCTCGCTTGGAATAGAGAGATAATGAATTTCGGCGGAAATTTCCGTGAATTTTCACCGGCCCTGTTTGCGTCAGATCGGATCAGTCGGCAAACTGTGATATAATGACGTCGTTTAACGGGGAGATGGTAAAATGACTGAACCAAAAACCTAAGGATCAAAGAGTTTAGGGCGTGGTGTTGAGTGAAATGAGAGGGCAGACCTCTGAATTTTACAGGAAAGCTGATAAAATGGTTTCTGCGCGGGAAAGAATAATTGGGGTGTACCCCTGAAAAGAGTTTGATCAGCGGCTTGTATTTGCCGATTTTGGAATTTATCCCTATTTTCCGCACAATCCCATTTTTTTGACAGGAGGGTTGACCATTTCAGAAAAAAAGAATAATATACCCTGAACAAATATACCCCGAACAAACAAACGATTAGAAAGGAAAACACCATGGAACTCAAAGGCAGCAAAACCGAAAAGAACCTCTGGTATGCATTCGCCGGAGAATCCCAAGCCCGCAACAAGTACGACTACTTCGCGTCCAAGGCGAAGAAGGAAGGCTTTGAACAGATAGCCGCCATCTTCCAGGAAACGGCTCTCAATGAAAAAGAGCACGCCAAGCTCTGGTTTAAGGCATTAAACGGCATCGGCGACACGCGCGAAAATCTCCTCGCGGCGGCAGCCGGCGAGCACGAAGAGTGGACCGACATGTACAAGCGCTTCTCCGAAGAGGCGAAGGAAGAAGGTTTCGACGAACTTGCTTTCCTCTTCGCGAAAGTCGCAGAAGTCGAAGCGAACCACGAGGCGCGCTACCGCAAGCTCGTCGAGAACATCGAAAAGGGCGAAGTCTGGACGCGCGTCGGCGAAAACCGTTGGCAGTGCCGCAACTGCGGCGCGATCATCGAAGGAGAATCCGCCCCCGAGAAGTGCCCCGTGTGCGCACATCCGAGAGCGTACTTCCAGCTCGAAGCCGACAACTTCTGATCATTTGCGCAGCGGCAAGAAAAGAAAGCGCCTCCGTCCGGAGGCGCTTTCTTCATTTTATGAGCGAGAGGAATTCCTGCCGCACTTTTTCGTCGGTTCTGAAAGACCCGAGAACGGCGCTCGTAGTCATGGAACTGTTCTGTTTCTCCACGCCGCGCATCATCATGCAGAGATGTTTCGCGTTGATGACGACGCCAACGCCTTCGGCCGACGTCTCCTTCATGATGGCGTCGGCGATCTCCTCGGTAAGACGCTCCTGTATCTGGAGACGGCGAGAATACATGTCGACGATGCGCGCGAGCTTCGAAACCCCCAGAACCTTACCCTTCGAAATGTATCCGATGGCGCACTTTCCGTAAAACGGCAGCATGTGATGCTCGCAGAGCGAATAAAGCTCGATGTCTTTGAGAATCACCATGTGGTTCGTGCCGCTGGCGAAATACGCGCCGTTAACGACCTTCTTCACTTTCTGGCGGTAGCCGCGCGTCAGGAATGAAAACGCCTTGGCGACACGCATCGGCGTCTTGACGAGACCTTCGCGCGAAGGATCTTCTCCGAGCTCCACGAGCAGCTCCTTTACGAGCCGGGCGATCTTCTTTTCATCGGGCGTCTTCATCTTCATTTCTCCGTCGGCGCGTCAGTTGAACAGGAATTCGACGACGTCGCCGTCTTTCATTTCGTATTCCTTGCCTTCCGGCCTCAGCTTGCCCGCCGCACGGGCGCCCGCCACGCCGCCCGCCGCGACGTAATCGTCGTAGGCGATGACTTCGGCGCGGATGAAACCTTTTTCGAAATCGGTGTGGATGACGCCCGCGCATTTCGGCGCCTTCCAGCCGCGCCTGAACGTCCACGCGCGCGCTTCCTTCGGCCCTGCCGTGAAATAGCTCGCGAGCCCCAACGTATGGTAAGCGAGGCGTATCGTCTTCTCGAGACTCGATTCGGAAAGACCGTAGCTCTCAAGAAATTCCTTCGCTTCATCCTCGGAAAGCCCCGCGAGATCGGCTTCGATCTGCGCGCATACCGTCACGAGCTCCGCGCCCTGCGAAGCGGCGTATTGCCTCAATGCCGCGACGTGGGAGTTGCCCTCGCCCGTCACGTCGTCGTCCGCCACGTTGGCGCAGTAGATGACGGGCTTTTCTGTCAGGAAGTGGAGCTCCTTGATGACCTGGAGAATCGCATCGCCCTCGCTCCTCGGGAACGAGCGCACGCTCCCGCCTTCTTCGAGATGCTTGAGAAGCGCGGCGCATGCCTCCGCCTCGGGTCTGAGCGGAGGCTTGGCCTGAGCCTCCTTCTTCACGCGTTCGTAGCGTCGCTGAAGCTGCTCCATGTCGGCGAGCACGAGCTCCGTCTCTATGACCTGCGCATCGCCCACAGGATCGATGGGAGCCGACTTGTTGCCGCCTTCCTGCACATGGATGATGTCATCGTTCTCGAAACATCTGACGACATGGAGAATCGCGTCGCATTCGCGGATGTTGGCGAGAAACTTGTTACCGAGACCTTCGCCCTTCGAAGCGCCCTTGACGAGCCCGGCGATATCGGTAAAGTCTACCGTCGCGCGGACGATCTGCTGCGGCGAGACTATCTTCGCGAGCTCGTCGAGACGCGCGTCGGCGACTTCGACGACGGCGGAATTCGGCTCGATGGTGCAGAACGGATAATTCTCGGCCGCCGCCTGCTGGCGCTTGGTGAGCGCGTTGAAAAGAGTCGACTTGCCGACATTGGGCAGACCGACGATACCTACGGAAAGACTCATTTCTTCTCCCCTTCGAATTTCCAATCAGGATAAAAGCTCCTGAGATTGTCTTTGTAGTATTTCGCGTCGACGACGCGGCCGTCCTTCAACGCTTCGACATAAAGGCCCTCAAGCGCCTTGATGACCGCCGTGCGGATCTTGACGATCTGCGCGCTCTCGTCTTCGGCAACAAGCCGCTGCTCTTTGGCGAGAGCGCGTGTCTCTGCCGGAAGCTGCGGATCGTCTTCGGGACGGCGAGACTCTTCATCCTTTTTTTTCGCGGTTATTCCGCCCTTTTCGTCGAACACCTTGTCTTCGCCGCCTCCGACCCACGAGAGATCGGCTATCGTTTTCTCGGGCTTGAGCGCGCGCGCGCGCTCGTCGAGTTCCTGCTTAAATTCGAGAAGATCTCGCTCCCAAGTCTGAAAATCGATTTTCACAAGCTCCGCCATCTTCGCCTCGGCAATAATCTTCTCGCTTTTGAGTTTTTCCGCTGCGAGTCTGTCAGCCGCTTCCCGCGCCCTGAGGGCCGCCTCGTTTTCCTTGGCCTTCGCCTTGTCGCGCTCGGCCGCCGCCGCCGCTTCTTTCGCCTTGGCGGCTTCACGCCCGGCCTCTGCGGCCTTAAGCGATTTTTCCGCCGCCGCGGCCGCAGCCTCCTGAGCCTTTCGGTTCTCCTCTGCGGCAACCTTGTTTTTCGCCGCTTCTTCATTTGCGAACTTGACGGATTGAAGTGACGCCTTCTGCGCCTCTGCGTTCAGCTCCGCTTTTTTCAGTTCCGCCCGCGCTTTCCTCTCAAGAAGTTCATCCGACTTGCGTTTTTCAACCGCAGCATTCTCCTCGGCAAGCGCCTTGTCACGTTCAGCCTCGGCTTTCGCCTTCATGTCGGAGCTGTACCTAAAGGCAGCCGCAACACCGGCGAGAACCGCCGCCGAAAGCACAAGCAAACCGAGGTTTTTCTTTATAACGTTCATGTCTGAAAGATAGATGTTTTAATGCGAGTTTCACGATATTATACCATAAAGACGGCAGAAACGGCGTTTTCACGACATCGTTGCGAAAGCCGAAATCCCCTCCATGCCATGCTCGCTCAAGACGTAACGCCTGCGCCTTGAAGAAACGAAGCGGCCATGCCGGCGATAACGGAATATTCGAGAAACATACCGCTCATAGCCCAGCCGGCGACGACAAGAACTCCGACTGCGACACCTGTCAAAAAGCCGAATATGGAATCTGTCGGCTGCGACAAGAGACCGTTCACGCATTTTTTTACGACCGCGCGCACAATACCGAACACGAGCAACGCCGCGACAAGAACGGCAAGCGCGCGAATCCAGATTACGTCGGTAAACGTCTGCGAACAGGGCCAGCCGAATCCGAAAGCCGCTCCCGCGGCGGCCAACGCCATAACAAAAGCGAGCGTCCCGGAAAATCCGCGGAAAAGCCCGGTAATCGCCGCGATTACGGTGAAAGCCGCCAACGCGTAATCTGAGGGCAGAAGATTCATTTCACCTCTTTCTTGAAACAGGAATCGACTCGCGGTAATTTTGGTACGCCGCGGCGATTTTCTGTTTTTCCTTCACGCCGGTGCGCCTCAAGGCGCGAATAAGGCCGTCGATCGCGTCGAGTTTCGACGGATCCGCCGCGAGGGCGCGGGAATAAATCGTGATCGCCTGCGCATAATACGAAAGGCTCATCGCGAGAGCACCCGCCTGAAGATGGGTCGATACGGCCGACGGACTCAACTGGCAGGCGAGCTTGTAACTTTCAAACGCTTTCATCCTGCCCGGCTTCGACTTGTCGGACGCTTCATAAACCTTGGCCAAGCCAAGCGCGGCGGGATAACTCAGCGGATCCGCCTTCAAAGCCGTCTCGTAGGCGATACGCGCCGTTTTGTAATATCCCTTTTTCATCGCGGCCTCTGCCTTTGCTATCGCCGCCGCGCTCGCCGCACTGTCGCGCTTCGACGCGCCAGGCCTGTCGGCGGCAGCGCGCGCGACAGCCTCCTGAAGTTCGGGGATATAGGTGCGCTGAACTTTCTGCACTCGGGCATCGGCGATTTTCGCCAGCCTCACGTAAATGTTGAACTGCTCAAGAGCCGCCTCTTCGTAACCGAAGGCGTCGCGGTAGAGGAGACCAAGATGATACCATGCCGAAGCGTTGCGCCTGTCGATTCTGATCGCGCGGAAAAAAGCTATGCGCGCAAGATCGTGTTCGCCGCGCGTCATCTCGACTATGCCGGCGCCGGAATAACCCTCGGACCTGACGGACGCGTCGAGCTTGCCGTCGTGGGCGATCGACTCGAACAGCCTCAGCGCGCGGTCGTAATCCTTCTGATGCCACGCGACCTGAGCGGTGAGCATTTTGACGTCCACGGCATCTTCATCGATGGCGTTCATCGCGCCTATCGTCTTGCCGGCCGCTTGAATTTCGCCCAACTCCACTTGGACGCGAGCGAGCATTATCATCGTATTGACGTTCGCCGGAGAAGCCGCGAGACTCTTCTCGAACAGACGCTGCGCTTTTTTGAAATCGCGCGCCTCAAAAGCCTCCTTGCCGGCTTCGAATTCGCCGCTGCCGTCGTTCTTGCCGCATCCGGCCAATATGCCAGCCAGCACTGCAGCCACAACATAGATCGCATGACATTTTCTCATAGCCGTATTATACCATATTCTTCCATCATGAAACGGCGCAATTGAGAATACGCCGGCGCGCCGTCCATCATCACTATCGCATCTGACAAAGTCGGGAACGGTTCACGATTCTCCGGCATCTCCGAGCGGAAGCTATCCGTATTATTCTTGTCAGAAAATGAAACCGCGCTTCCCTATCCTATCGTAAGCGGCAACGAAGGTCCGCATAAAACCCGATAAAGAAAGTGAAGGTGCGCCATGAACAAACTCCTGAAAACTCTTATGATCGCAGCGGCCGCCTGCATCACGCTCTGCGGCACAACGTTCGCCGCCCCTCACGGCGGACGTGGCCGCGGCCCCAAACCTGCACCACGGCATCATGTCGTCAAGCATCGCACCCCGCCGAAACGACCGATCGTGAAGCGTCACAAACACCACAGGCCGCCGAAGATCGTCCACCGTTGCCGACACCGGCATTTCCACCGCGGTTGCCGCTGGTGCGCCCCGCCGCCGCCACCGTGCATCGGGCCGAGGCTTATCATCAATCTGTAATTCTCAAGACCCGGGGAACTTCTCTCCCGGGTCTCTCATCTCTCGACCACAGATGCACCAAGCCGCCGAAAAGCCAACAAACCCTCTCCCTCTTTGCGCTTAAAATTGCAGAAGAGGCCCCTTGACACGGAGGCCTCTCCTGCGGCGATCTGTACTCGGCGTTATTTGGCGGCCGGACAGCATTTTGCCTTATCAAGGCACGGAGGCGCAACCACCCCCACCCCTTCAATCTTGGCGGGATACCCCGTTACTTCCGCCTTGCATTTCTTATAGACGAAATAATCATCAGTTGTGATTTTGTAACGCGTCCCCACGAGCTGATCGCACTTCGCGGCATCGCATGCATTGGCATAAGCTCCGTTTTTGGCTTTAACCTGCGCACCGAAGGCAAAGAGATCATCCGTCTGATCCGCAATATGCGTCGCCGACGAACCCCAGCAGATAAAACCGAACAGGCAGTGAACCTGATCCTGTGCCGTAACTTGCTTATCGCCGACGGAAACCTTCTCGTGGATTATGTCTTTGCAGACCTTCATTTTCATATTCGACTCGCCACCGTCATTTTTATTAACGGTTACGCACCCCCGGCAAGCGCAGTTACCGCAACAATCATAATGAGTTTATTCATACCGATTTCCTCCTCTGTTGTTGTTTAATTTACTGTTCCCAAACCGATACTCCTCGGCCGGACGTTCGCATTGTACATTAATTCCATCCATTTTGCAAGACTGAAGTTTTTGAGTGTTGGGCGTCGTGATGTCGCCTTGAATTACCTTGATCATTTCGCAAAGCCCCTTTTGGTTTTTTAGACAGGATTTACAGGATTAGGGGAACGGTAGATACGGTATTTGTGTTTGTGCTGAAAAGACGAGGATCCAAAGTTAATCAACAAACCATCATCGATCCCCGTAGCATTGAGATAGTTGACAAGTTGCGCTTCATGTGCGCTGCACAAAGCCGTTACAGCTTTCAATTCGAGAATCAATCGATTTTCAACTATTATATCTGCTCTATAATCTCCCACACGAACACCTTTGTAGTCGACCGGGATGGACATCTCTTTTTCTGCATGAAGCCCCAACGCCTCCAACTCAACCATCAGAGCGTTTTTATACACCTCCTCACGATAACCAGTCCCGAAATGACGATGTACGGCCATGGCCGACCCAATAACCTTGTAACAAAGTTCATCAATACTCATAATCTTGTAAATCCTGTCAATCCTGTCTAAAAACCTTAGTCTTCCACTGCGCTTGTGGAAAAGTTTTTCTTTTGTTCTTCGTTGCGCTTGCGAAGAAAGTGAAGTTTTCACTTCAAGAACGTCATTACGAGATTCACCATGAGCTCTTTTTCTTCAGGTTTGGAGCAGGCAATCATCACCGTGAGCGCAACGAGCATGTGGTCGGCGATGCGCTTTGAGCCGTCTTTGCGGAGAAGCAACTTATTACGTTTTAAGAAATACAAGAATAGTCCGGCGGCGATGCGCTTGTTGCCGTCGGAGAAACCGTGGTTCTTCGTAACGAGATACAAAAGATTCGCCGCCTTCTCCTGCGAAGACGGATAAAGATCCTTTCCGCCAAAAGACTGATATACCGCACCGAGTGCTGACTTAAACGAGCCATCCTTCTCGTTGCCGAACAACGGTGAATCCGCCGCGAACTTCATGCCGTCAATAAATTTACGACAATCTTCGTATGTAAGCTCGACGGAACGACCTTTAACCTTCGGCTTTTCAATCGTCTGATGATCATAGTCGTCCAACAAATCAAGCGCGCTCGAATATGTCTTTATTACATCTAAGACCTGTTCAGTATCAAGACTGTTCGAGACGCGCTTCATGATTTCGACAGTCTGATCCAACTGACGCATTCGTTCTTTATTCACTACAAAGCCTTTTATTAAATATTCCTTCAAAACCTTTGTAGCCCAAATTCGAAACTGTGTTGCTCTAGAAGAATTCACACGATATCCAACTGAAATAATTGCATCAAGATTATAACAATTCACAGAACGCATTATTTGACGTCCACCTTCATTTTGAACTAGTAAAAAATCCTTACTAGTTGACTCCTTATCCAATTCTCGTGATTTGTACACATTTTTTAAATGAATAGTAATATTTTGAGGAGTAACCCCAAATAATTCCGCCATTTGCATACGCGACAGCCAAACTGTATCTACATCTACTGAAACTGGTAATGTGACCTTACCGTCCTTCGATTCAAACAAAACTATCTCATTCTTTTTCATAATCTTCCTCCTTACAAATATCTCCTCACCGTATTTCGCGCGACTTTGAGCGCTTCGGCGGTTTTCGAGAGGTTTTGGCCATATTTGTCGAAAATGCGACGGACATGGAGGCGGATTACTGCGTCCATTTCATCTGGTGTCGAGGCAAGTTCGCTCGCCGCGTTATCGGTAAGCCCTGCATTCATTTCTTTATGTTCATTAACAAGCGCCGTAAAATCCTCTTCTCCCAAAACCGTCGCCCGCTCCAGAAGATTCAAAAGCTCGCGGACATTCCCCGGATAATCATACTCCATCAAAGCGGCAATCTGCGCCTCCTCGAGATGCGCCTTGTTATGCTGGAGCCACCAGCCGTCTGCTATATCACGAATATCTTCTTTATGCTCGCGCAACGACGGAATTCTAAGCTGAATGACATTGAGCCTCTGATAAAGGTCTTCGCGGAACTTACCTTCGCGAACTCTTTTAGGGAGATTACGATTCGTTGCGGTAATAAGACGAACATCAACCGAAATTTCCTCGCGACCCGCCATGCGCATAAACCGCCCGCCCTCGAGAACGCGCAGCAACAACCCCTGCGCCTCAAGCGGCAACTCGCCGATCTCATCCAAGAAAAGCGTTCCGCCGTTCGCAAGTTCGAATAGCCCCGTCTCGCGCTTGTCCGCCCCCGTAAACGCGCCTTTCTCATGGCCAAAGAATCGGCTTTCCAAGAGTGAAGGATTAACGCTCGCACAATTAAACGCATAAAACGGCTCGTTTTTTCGCTCTGACTTATTATGTATCTGTAATGCTACCGTCTCTTTACCCGTGCCAGATTCGCCAAGTATCAAAACGCGCGCATCAGGGAACGACGCGATGCGATTAATGCGCCCGACGAGCGTGTGCATTTTTGCGCTCTTGCCTACAAGCTCCCGGCCCCCATACCGGCGATAATGCGCAACAATCCTCTTGGCATCATTGTCCCAAGCATTTTCTGCAACTCCTGTTGCAAGATAACGAATTGCCTTCGCATAAGATTCTTCGTCTTGATAGTTGCGATAAAAATACATCGCGGCATCGACAAGTTCCTGCCAAGCCTTAACTGATGAAGAAACCTTCTTCGTCTCTACAGCATACGGCTCAAAAGAATCTACATCAACATTAAAAGCCCCTCCTACAGTATCAACCAAACCATTATCAAGACTTACCTTAGCGGTTAGATATGGCGCAATCAACTCTTTTTGTGACGGAGTAAAATCTATCGAGCTAATCCACACAATCTCAATATTGCGCTTTTTAAGCGTCTTAAGCGCCGACGCAAGCCGCGCCTCGTCTCCGCTTAACGAAACGCCTATTAAAATAATCTGCTTATGCTTTACCTCTTAAAGCACACAAACCCTGCACCGTAAGGCGCAGGGCTTGTTTCATTAATATTGTTTCGCCAACATACTAATAGAAAAAAATATCCACTTAGGTCCAACACTACCCGCATTCCTTTCGCCGAATGTCACGAATCTCCTCGTGAACAAATTCGGCATTGCCGGCATTGGAACAGTAGATGACGACATAAAACTCCTTGGATAACGCCCAAGTCTTACCACCGCATTTATAAAAATGCGGTGGTAACTACAGCCTCTCGTCCGATGCCGAAAATATTCAACTTCATCAGGCCTTTAGAGTTTCCCCGTTCACCTCAAACGCACCTTGTATCTTATCGTTCCATTCCTGCTTGGTCGGACGTGTGAACACGGTGTAAATTCAGTTTTCTTAATAGTTTCATTCACTTCCGCCATTTATACCCGCACTTCCGAGCCCCCCAGTTCTTGATCAACTCACGACCTCCCAATGTCCCCCTTTGTCTGCCCCCCTGCGGACGAGGAAGCCTTTCTTCTTGAGCCCTGTCAGAAGCCGCTCGGCTTGTCTTGTGGAAATTGAATAGGTCTCGGCTATCCGCACCGCCGTCAATGTTCCGTCGAGACGCAGCAGTTCCAGAAGATCACGCTCACGGGCGGAGAGTTTTACACCGACATTTACACCGACATTTACACCGACATTTACACCGACATTTACACCGACATTCTTAAGTTCTTCGCCTTTGACCTTGATTGCCTGCAGGATGCGTTCAAGACGGTTCATCACTTATATTCATCTTTGTCACCGCAACAGTTCCGCCATCTGCTTTTGGTTCAGCCAAATGCGCCCATCGCGTGACATAAGCGAAACCAGCGACTTTCTGCAATCGGGCGTATAGAGTATGATTTTGTTTTCCACTTCAAGCATCATTCACTCCTTGTCCGTCGTGGACTTGGTTCGCTCGACATGGTACGTCTCAGTTACGTAAACACTTTCTCTAATTCGCTCTCCGTTGGCATAGCGTTACTCCTCAACAGATAATACCATACAACCATTGCCTGCATGCCACCACAAGCGTAGCAAGTAAATTAATCATTTTTTCGTATTCATGTCCAACAACAGTTCTGAAGGTATGCCCGCAGAGGTCACGAAAAGATAATCACGGGCACGAGTACAGGCAACATAGAGAAGATTTCTCTCTGTGTCGTAGATTTCCTGGAGTCCGGCAATGATGTCTGCTTCCGCCAAACGCTCTGGAGAAGGTATCACATCCGCATCACAGGCCATTACGACAACCGCCTGGTACTCAAGTCCCTTGGCATCAAACATCGCGCACAGCTTTGGCGGCATGACAGCCTTCGCATACTTGCTTCTCGCAATTGCCGCCAATGCTCGCGGCCTCTCTTTCTCGCTTCGGAAGAATACGGCTATCGCGTGTCCCTCCACATGCTGCTCGTCATGTAACTTGTCTAGCCATTCCGCCACACCATCTATTTCATCATCAACCGTATCAAACTGCCTAAATTCTGGATTAGGACCAGACAATAACGATACCGTGCCTTTGCGTTCCTGGACAATCTCATCGGCGTCTTCAATCTTCTCTGCCATAAGCCGATCCGCCATCGAGCGAATCTGCCGCGTTGTACGATAGTTGACCTTGAGAACCCTGCTCTTTCCCCTAAGGTCAATGCCAAATGGTTTCCATGGAAATGAGTAGCGAATAATCCGCTGTCCAATATCCCCTGCGAAGAAAAGGCTCCCAAGACCTGGCGCATACGCCGCAAGAAACGCCAACTCCGCCTCGCACAAGTCCTGCGCCTCATCCACGACAATATGCGAATACAGGCGCATGCGATCAGGATTTGCCTTGTAATAGGACGCCAAGTCCCAAAACATCTCGTTGGCCGTCATCAGGGCGTGCTTGCGCAAGTCTTCACGAATCAGCCCGAATACTTTCCAAAGCGCCAAGCGACGCTCTTCCGACAATCTGCGCAAAACGCCTCTGCGAACGGCATCCCGATAGGATTCCCATGTCGCAAGTCCACGCGTATCGACTACACGTTCAAACTCGCTGACGGCAAATTCAGGTAGTATGCCATTTGGCAACATATCCTTGCAGTTGCCGATCACACGCTCGGCGATGTCATGCAATTCATCCGCCTCCACCACTCTTGGATGCGCCGGGCAAACCTTGTCAAACGTCTCCCTGCCGAAATCGCAGAACGTCCGCGTGTCACATCGCTCCAATTCACGTGGACGCATCAACGGCTTGACTCGATAGTTAAGGTCGGCAACAAGATTCTCCGAAAACGTGGTTACAAGTACAATCGCAGCAGGGTCTGTCCGCAGAATGTATCGAGCATGATGCAAAGCCACGACGGTTTTTCCCGTGCCCGCGCTTCCACTGACTCGATAAACACTTGGATAATCCTTCTCCGCAATAACACGTTGAGACGGGTGCAGATAAACGCACCAAGTGTCCCAAGCCGTAGATTCAAGCGCTTCCCTGAGGTCATTGTCGTCCGTAACGACCCACCAAGACTGCTTCTCGCGGTCTGACTCAAATGGTTTCGCCGCTTCATCAGAATGCTTAACGGCAGCCGTCGGTTCCGCCACAACGGGTTTTTCGCCAACAGCAATCTTGAGAACCGCATCCACGGCATCGGGCGGCAGATGTTCCCCGATTTCCAGGATCTCGTCTTCTGTCTGCGCATTGAGGATCGCGTCCATCCATAGTTCCGGGACGCCAAATGAAAGCAAGTCATCGGCCGTAATGCCCAATTTCGCGCAGGGCGCAACAACTTGAACCGGATTGGCCCCAGTATGCGCAGGCACCGCTATGGGCGCTTCGACCACTTCCGGTATTTCAACCAGCTGCATCGCGCCAGTCGAGGGATGCTGACGCAAGACATGCCGTTTCGCCCATAGATAGGCTGCATCGTGATGGTCTGCCCAACAGATCACCATTATGCTCTTGCCGTCAATATTCCTCCGAAGAATAATCCGAAGATCCCCGTTGACATACGCCGACCACCAACCAGCGTTGCCCTCGACTTTATGGAGATTGTGTTTCGCGGCAGTTGGATCATACTGCAAGCCAAGAACAGCATTGGACACCATGCCTTGCTCGCGCTCCGTCAGGCGCTTGAGCTGCTTCATGAACGATTGCGCGACGATAAACTGCATGCTCACACCTCAAATATCTTCATCACCTCGTCGCCAAAGTGATTGATGACCTTGACCGCAATCCGGCCTGTATCCGGACGCGGAAACGGCCGCGAAACCGTCTTTGCGACGCTTTCCCATTCTTCGCGGTCAATGTCATTATTGAGGAACTTTTTGAATGCGTCATAGACCTTGTCGCGACCTGGAAAATAGACCTGGCGCGCGAAAAACGCCTCCTCGTTGTAGTCGGTGTCAAGCATCCAGCAGTCAATGCCGTCGGCATTGTCGCTACGAACCTCATCCTTCTTCGGATCATAAACATCGACGCCCTTGATGGTGACGATCAACTCGTCGTTTTCAAGCCGTTTAACCTCGATGTCCGGTTCGCCGAAGATGATGAACGGATTGCCGCCGCTCGTGTCCTTGAGGTCTGTCGCCATGTGCAAGTCGCTGTTCATGCGCGCATGCAACACCTTGAGCTTCCCGAAAGCACTGTCGGAACCTTCTTCCACATACGCCTCGAAGTTGAACGCGCAGTACAAAAGCGCATCAAAGCCGCCCTCCATCGCCTCGCGCGTCGCCGCCTTCATGTCAAGCCGAGTGACAGACCCGAACTCAGGGCCGAATGCAATCGCAAAACGTTTCGACCTCTGGTTCTCTCCAGCCTGCGTCCAGCCCTCGGCGGCGATGTGGCGTCCGCCGGCCCACGCCGTAACAGAGCTGAACACGATTCTATCGGACTTCTTCGCTTGCTTCACACCCGTCCTGCGCAAGATGTCAATCATACGAGCGACATAGCTTTCGCCGTTACCGTAGTCAATGTCCTTGGCGATCTTTGCGACAGGATCTTCCGTGGTGCCGTCTGGACGGACAATCAACGAGCGCGTCGGCGCAACCGACTCAACGGTGAACGGCCCCGCCACGCGTACGCGCTTTTTGTCCTCATACGGTCTGTCGTAGAGGTATTCCGTCTCGGCAACACGGGAAATGGACGCGTCAATCTCCGCTTGGCGTTTCTTTTTCAGTTCCACAAACGCGGCATGAGCCGTCTTCTGCTCATCCGACCATTCGGACGGCGCTTCAAACGGGATTTCCCACTCTTCTGGAATCTTTTCTGCCACTTTTAGCTCCTTTCATAGACTTACGCTGACTTACACGGGCTTACGCGCATTTACGCGTATTTACGCGTATTTACGCGTACTTGCAGTTCACCTATGTGTCGATTTTGACATAACGTGATGCCTTTTGTTGACCTACAAGCACAATCTCACCGTTTTTCCTCAGTTTTGCAAGTATCTGATAGGCAGCATCCTTATTCACATGGCATAACTCCATTACATCTTTGCGACACGCAAATCCTTTTTGTGAAATAAGTTTAAGAACCATTTGCTCACGCTCAATATCCGTAAATCCGGACGCTCTTACATATTCAATATTTTTCCCCTCCTTGCGGTAGACTTCTGCACTCAAAAGATAAACACTCCTCTTTCCCAATTGTCGCCGTTCCACGAACCCTCTTTCAACCAACTTCTCAACGACAGGGCGAGTAGTGTCTTTCGGCTTCTGGACAATACGTGCAAGTTCTTCGATAGAAAGCCGTCTTGCCTCTCGCAAAGCCGCCAGCACAACAAGAGAATCGAAAGGAAATGCCTTGCCGACTTTCTCTTCCTCCACGTTAAGCATTTCCAAGAACTTAAAATCTGGCTCGGTGTTCACCAAGAACACCACCACCGAAGTTCCTGTCGTACGTGAATAATCCGGCCTGGGACGACCATAGCGGATAGTGCCTTCAAAAATACGGTCAATGCCTCTTCCCGTTCGCTCTGCGAGCCCTATGCGCTTGGCGATATCCGCCAAAAGCGCATTGCGCGGAGACGGTTCTGCCGTCAACAGATTGTCAAGGGTAACACCATCGAGGGTGCGATTTTATTTCGTTGAGTCATTTTTAAATATGGTGTCGCTTAAGGAGGTGTCCGGGTATCCGCCGCGCAAGCGGGCTCGCAACCCATAGGGACGCGAGCAAGCCGAGCGAATGCGAGGCCGCGCTCCTCCTCGG
>JAZSQE010000074.1:0-8458 GCA_045537795.1 Kiritimatiellia bacterium
CATAGCCCTTTGTCTTCCTAAGACCGCTTGGCCTCCGACTTGCAGCCTTCGGGTTAGCAATCAGCGGACCAAAGTCGGTCATCGCGCCCACGCCCATGAAGATCATGATCGGGAACACGCCGGTATCGATACCGAAGCTGAAGAAGTAGTAGAGGAAGCCACCCGGTTCGATGATACCGCCAGACATGACAGGCACTCCGCTCTCAAGGAACGAAATCACACCGCTATGCATCATTGCAGGCATCGTAACGCCAGAAAGCGGGCAGTTCGCAAGCAGTCCGCCGAAACCGATCGGCAGAAGCAGAAGCGGTTCAAAACCCTTCACGATGGCGAGATACATAAGGATGAGACACACGGGAATCATGATGAGCTGACCAACACCGTAAGGCATGTTGAAAAGAGTGGTCACTTCATGTCCCTTGACGAAGCTGCCGTCGTCGGAGAAGTAGCCGCCGACCCACTTGCCGTCCTTATCCCAGTAACCATTGCGGTTAGCACCAACATTGTCACCGGTGCGGGGCTTCGAGAGATCGGGCATCTTCGCACGGTCAGCGGAATCAAAGTTTCCGGTGATGTAGGCCGGGGCTTCCTTCTTCATGAAGGCCATGAATCCCATGTCACCAGTGAAATCCTTCACCTTGCTGAGCGTCGTCTTCCAAGCCGGCTCATCAGCCTGCGCGAAAAACGCACAGCCGAGGGCAAGCATCATGATAATTGAACGTATCATTTCAAACTCCTTTTGATTACATCTGGCAGGGCGGTCCGTCCCCGGACCGCCGCGGCGCGTTGGGGTCAACGCGCCCTACCATAATCTTAGCCAATCACAGCGAGGACGTCGCCAGTGGCGACCTTGTCCGTCTGCGAGACGAGAACGGTCACAGTACCGTCACACGGAGCGACAACGGGCGTCTCCATCTTCATCACGTCCATGACGAGGAGCTCATCGCCCTTCGCGACGCTCTGGCCGTTCTGCGCGGTGACGCGAAGAACCATGCCCGGAACCGGAGCCTTGACTTCCTGACCACCGGCGGGAGCTGCTGCGGCAGCGGGAGCGGCCTTGAGACCAGCCTCTGCCTTGAAGTCCACAGCCTTGCCGTTGACGACAGCCTTGCCGTCACCCTTGATCTCGACGCCATAGGCCTTGCCGTTGATCGTGACGGTGACAGGACCACCCTTTCCGGCGGCAGGCTTTTCATCCTCTGCGAAGCGGCAGCCCATCGGTCCCTTGCCCTGAAGGAAGAGAATGCCCTTCTCAAGGCAGCTCGCGGAGATGAACACGTTCTCGTCGGTAATCGGAAGACCGGCCTCCGTGAGACGGGCCTCAGCGGCCTTGCGACCCTTCTTGGGATCGGCGTCGTTGATTTCAAGGACCGACTTCGTGGTGGGCTCCATCTTCATGAACTCAGCCGCCTTCTTGACGATCTCCGGATCGGGAGCGACAGGCGTCTTGCCGAAGTAGCCGAGAACCATCTTGGCGTAGCCGGGAGCAAACTTGTTGAACTTGCCGAACATGACGTTCTGGATCGCCTGCTGGGCGTAGAACTGCGAGACGGGAGTAACCGACGTGCCGAAGCCGCCAAGGCGCACGCAGTCATACATTTCGGCGATCATGTCGTCGTACTTGTCCATCATGTTGTTGTCGCGGAGCATCTGCGTGTTCGCCGTGAGCGCGCCGCCCGGCATGGGCGACCACACGATCTGCGGGTTGACGTTCATCGCTTCAGGCGGTAGGAAGTACTTCTTCATCGCGTTCTTGAAGCTGTCCTCGGCCTTCTTGACCTTGTTGATGTCGAAATCGAAGCCGAAATCGGGGTCGCCGTCGAGGCAGTGCCACATCGTGATGATGTCAGGCTGGCAGGTGCCGCCGCTCATCGGGGCCATCGAAAGGTCGATGCCGTCGGCGCCGCCCTTGAGCGCGGCGAGATAGCACGCTACGCCGTTGCCGGCGGTTTCGTGGCTGTGGAACTGGATATGAACGTCATTGCCGAGAAGCTGACGGGCGAGTTTCATCGTGTTGTAGACGGTCGCGGGCGTCGAAGTGCCGGAGGCGTCCTTGAAGCAGACGCGGTCGAAGGGAATCCCCGCGTCCATAATCATTTTGAGACGGTCACGGTAAAACTCAGGCGTGTGCGTGCCCTGGTTGTCGATGCCGGGAGGAAGGCCCATCATCGTCACGACGACTTCGTGATTAAGCCCCGCGTCGTGGATGCACTGACCCGACCACTTGAGGTTGTTGACGTCGTTCAAGGCGTCGAAGTTGCGGATCGAGCTCATGCCGTGCTTTTTGAACATATCGGCGTGAAGCTTGATCATGTCGGAACTCTGCGACTCGAGACCTACGACGTTGACGCCGCGCGAAAGTGTCTGGAGATCGGCTTCGGGGGCGGCCTTGCGGAAGGCGTCCATCACGTCGAAGGCGTCTTCCTGGCAGTAGAAGTAGCAGCTCTGGAAACGGGCGCCGCCGCCCGCTTCGAACCAGCGGATACCGGCGTCATACGCCTCCTCGACACAGGGGAGGAAATCTTTGGAAAGAACGCGCGCGCCGACAACGCTCTGGAAGCCGTCACGAAACGCGGTGAGCATGAACTTTACGTTTTTCTTGGCCATTTTTGTATTCCTTTTTAAAAATGCTTGAATGTTGGAATGACAAACCGCTAACGACTAACTGCTAACGACTAACCGCTAACGACTACCCCCTAAGCGCCACCGCGATGGCGAGAGCGATGTTCTCATCGTCGTTCGAAGCGGCGGCCGGCTTTTTCTTCGGCGCATCCTGCGGCAGAATCCTGTCGAAGCGGGCTATACCCTTCATCGATACGAGCGTCGTCAGAATAAGAATGACGAGAAACGCGAAAACGATGCCCATGCCAGCAATCATGAGTACCAATCCCTGAGCGATAATATCCATTTTTATCGAACCTTTCTTTTAAATCACGGATTCACGTTCGTCAGCGCGAGCGTATCGAAATCTATCTTGCGGTAGTAGCAGTTTCTCGGCTCGCCCGCTTTGTTCTTTGTATGGCAGATGCCGCCGCGGCAGGGGCGCACGACATAGAGAAGCGAATTCTGCTCGCAATTGACGTAGGCCTCGATGAGATCGAACGTCTCGCCGGATGTCTCGCCCTTGAACCAGAGCTTGTTGCGGCTCGTCGACCAAAGGATGAGTTTTCTTTTCGCGAAAGACTCCTTCATCGCATATTCGTTCGTGTACGCGACGAGAATGACCTCTTTCGTGTCGGCGTTCTGAATGGCGACGGGAATGACCCCGGGGTCGCACGGCGCCGAACCGGCCGCGCGCGTGTCCATTACCTGCTTACCGACTTTCTCGAGCTTCGTGAAGTCGAGTGTCAGTTCCGATGATTCTTCGAGTTGTCCCATTTTTTACCCCTGTTGAAAATGAGAGCATATTATATCATATTAACAGAGGTCACATGCGCCCTATTTTCAATTACCCTCAAGAAAATTCTCCACATTGCAACAATATCCTTTATCCAGATCTCCTCAAAATCTTCGTGCTCCCGCCTCAGAACCCCGGAAGGTTGAGCTGACCCGAGACGCACACCTTGCGGCCTTTCGAAAGTGTTCTGTCGGATGTGTCGTAAACGACGAATTTTATCCCTTCGAACCGTTTGGAAAGTTCCGATTTTATGTAGCTCGAAACGGTTTTGACGTTGCCTGCGTCATCATCCGAAAAACCTATCGAAACGCTTCGCTTAAGCCCGCCCGTACGGCGCAGCATATGAAAAACGTGCTCGACGAAATCGCGTATCGCGAACTCCTTGGCAAGTTCCGGCCGCGAAGCGTTGGTCGCGACGGCGAGCTTCTCCCTGTAGATGGGATCGCTGGCCATCCTGTCTTTGAACCCCTGATACGTGACCGCGGAATACCGGCACATCCCGAGGTAATAGTCAAGTTCCTCGGCGTCCGTGCCGAACGTCTCGACCTTGTCGAGCCAGCGCCTGTAACCTCTCAGATTAGACATCATCTCTTCGCGTTCGCGCTCCGAAAGCGCATAGCGTATGAAAACCCTGACCGCCTTCTCGAGCGTCTCGGGCGAATGACCGCGCGCCGTGACAATCGAAAAAAGCCTCCCTTCGCGAAGCGTCTTCTTGAGCGCATTGTAGCTGGGCCCCGGCTTCTCGCCGTGCTCGACCTTCTCGAGCGCCGCTATCGTATCTTCGATGAAACGGTTGCGCGTCTCCTCGCCCGGCGCGGCGTCCTCGAAATTCCTGAACGCCTCGGCCCAGCCTCCCGGAGGAGCTCGGTAATGCTCCGTATCGGCCCTGACGAGCGCGAACGTCGAAGTCGACACTTCGACCGCCTTCCACGTGCCGTCCTCCTCGAGATGCTCGAGTTTGATCTTCGTGGGCATGTGGAGAATGTTGTCGTCCCAGTCAAAGATGTAATATTTAAAGTCGCGCCCGGCGACCTCTTCGTTCACGTACGGTATCGTCTTCTGACGCATGACACCCCGTTCAGAGAGCCCTCCCCGGGAAGAACGTACCGATGTTGCGCCCTTCGACTATCGGCAGAAGAACGCTCTTGCGGCCGTTGGCGATGTAAGTGTCGATCCCCGCGTCCACGGCGGCGCGAACGGCCTTCAGTTTCGAATCCATACCGCCTTTTGAAAGAGACCCCTTCTCGCCCGCGCGCACCAGACGCATCGCGCGGCGCGGATTCTCGACGAGCGCAATGCGCCTGCCCTCGCCGTCAAGAAGCCCGTCGACCGTTGTCAGAAGAACGAGAAGATCGGCCTTCAGGAGACGCGCGATGAGAAACGAAAGCCAGTCGTTGTCTCCGAACGTATGCCCCTTCAGTTCGTCGTCGGCGACCACGTCGTTCTCGTTGATGACCGGCACGATCCCAGCCTTGACGAGATGCTCCGTCGACTTGCGCACATTCTGGCTGCGGCGGCGCTCTTCGAAATCGGCGTGCGTGAGCAGCACCTGACCTATCTTGACGCCGTGCGCCGCGAAAAGTTTTTCATACTCGCAGATGAACTGCACCTGCCCTACGGCCGCGCACATCTGCACATCGTTCGTATCTGTCGGTCTTTTCTTGAGCCCGAGAGCCTCGACGCCCGCCGCGACGGCGCCCGACGAAACGAAAACGACCTCGTGACCCAGCGCTTTGAGCGCGGAGAGCTGCGATACGAGCCTGGCGAGCGCCGCATGATCGGGATGGCCCGACTTGCGCGCGATGGCGTGAGTGCCGACCTTGACGACTATGCGCATCGCTTCACTCCCAGAGTTTTTCGAGCGCGTAGTAGGCACGCGCCTCGGCCGAAAAAACATGGACGACGACGTCGATGAAGTCGCTCACGATCCACCCCGAATCGGGATCGCCCGATGTGCGGTACGCCTTGGGGAGCGCCTTCGCCAGCGCCTTGAGATGAGGAGCGGCCGCCCCCGTAGCGACGATGAAGAAGTCGGTGAAACCGGACTTGCCCCTGACGTCGTAAACCTTTATATCGGCGCCTTTTGCGTCTTCAAGCGCCGCGACGAACGATTCTACCTGCTGCTGAACTGACATGACTGCTGATCAACCCTGGTTTTGGACGAGCGGCCGCGAAAGCATGCGCTCGTAAAGTTTGATGTATTCCTTCGCGCAAGCCTCGTGGTTGAAGCGCGAAAGGGACTCTTTCATGATGCGCTTTATTTCGCGCTCGCGCACGTCTGCGCCCTGCGAATAAAACTCCATCGCCTTGTTCATCGCCCATTCGAGGCCGTTCGCGTCATAATGGTCGAAGACGAACCCGTTGCCGACGGAGGAATTCCAGTCCAGCATCTCCACGGTATCGTGCAGGCCTCCCGTATTGTGCGCCACCGCGAGCGACCCGTAGATCGGCGCCTGCATCTGCGGCAGCCCGCACGGTTCGAACAGCGACGGCATGAGCGTGAAATCGCTCGCCGCAAAACCCAGCTGCGACAGACGGGCGTCGAAATCGTGCACCCCGAGACGCCTGTGAAGGGTGTGGAATTCGCGGATGTCCCAGAACGGCTGCTGGAACGGACCGTTGGCGATCACCGCCAGCTGCGCGCCCGTGTGCGCATGACGCTCGAGAAACCTGTAGAGAATGTCGGTGAGAAGCTGCGGCCCCTTCTGCACCGGATCGAGGCGCGACGGCCAGAAGAAAAGCGGCGCGTCGGGATTCTCCTCGAGACCGAGCGCGTGCTGGAGCGCGAGCTTGTTCTCGCGCTTCATCGCGCGGTGGTTTTCGGCGTCGTACTTGAACGGTATCTTATCGTCCGTGGCGGGATTGTCGGCGGAATCGGGCGCGTTGAGAATGCCCGCCGCGCAACCCGCGTTGAATTTATTGCGTATCTCTCCGCGAATCGAATCGGGAATGAACGAATGCCAGCCGTTGACGATCTCCTGCAGGAACGTGGGACTGACGGTGTTGATGAAGTGAGCGCCGAAAATGCCGGACGCCTGCAGATCGATCTGGTTCGAATTGCGGCTCTCCTCGTAATTCGCCGGCGGATAACCGTAATAGAGATTCTGCCAGAACTCCGCCGCGTCAATGCCCGCGTCTTCGATCCGCGCGAGAGTGAGGCGGTGCGTGTGGATGTTGTGCACGGTGAAAAGGCAAGGTATGCCTTCGCGACGGGCGGCGGCCGGGATAAGCCCCGTCATCCAGTCGTTGCAGTGGATGAGATCGGGCTGCACACGCGGAATTATGTTGTTGATCACCTCGCGCTGAAACGCAAGCGAAAGCTTGATGTTGCCTTCGCCCCTGTCGTACACCGTATCGCGGTAATAGAAGCAGCGGTCTTCGGCGAGATGGATTCTTTCGTCGGGAAGATGGCTCTTGTACTTGCGCAGTTCCTCGGCGACGAGGCGGGCCGTCTCGACGTGGAACATTCTCCTGTAATGCGGCAGCGCGACATGCACATCGGCTCCGAGAGTGTGAAGAGCCTGAACGAGCGACGCCGACACGTCGGCCATGCCGCCCGCCTTCGCCGACATCTTGCCGGCGAGGTTGCCCATCCCCTCGGGAAGATACGTTATCTCGGGGGTCACTATGAGTATACGCGGATTTCTCGTTTTTTTGCCCGTCTTGGCCATGATTTCCACCTTATCTCCGACACAATCTCTCAAACCGCGCGTATTATATCATTTTACGCCGCAAAAAGCGAACGGAAGAAAGAGAAAACGAAGCCCCGCGCAAAGGCGGGGCTTCGTTTTCGCGTTGACCCGAACCGGATCAGTTCTTGGTGACCTTGCCGGACTTGATGCAGCGCGCGCAAACGCACATGCGCTTGGTGTTGCCCTTGCCGTCGGACACGCGGACCGACTGGAGGTTCGGCAGGAAGCGGCGCTTGGTGATGCCTGTCGTGTGCAGACCGATGCCGCCTTTGTACTTGGGAGAACCCTTGCGGACAACCACGTTGCCCGTCGAAGGCCCCTTGCCGCAAATTTCGCAAACTCTGGACATGATGTTTATTCCTTTCGTTCGAAAATGCTTCAGTTGTTCTCGCCGGGCTGCCACTCGAAGTTCGCGAAAGCGTTGTCGAACGCGGCGGAAAGACCGCCGAGGTTCTCGCTGCCGCTCGTCTTCGTCTGGACGGGCTCGACCTCTTCACCCGCGGCCTGAGCCTCGAGCGCCTTGACTTCGTCTTCGGTCATGTTCATCGCCTTGATCGAAAGACCGATGCGACGCTCGCCGCGGTCGATCTTGACGACGCGCGCTTCGACCTCCTGGCCGACATCAAGGGCGTCCTTGACCTTCTCGACGCGCTGGTCGGAGATGGCCGAGATGTGCACGAGCCCGTCGACGCCGTCTTCGAGTTCGACGAACGCGCCGAACGAAGCGATCTTCGAGACCTTGCCTTTGACGACCGCGCCGACAGCGTACTTCGCCGCGATGTCGGACCACGGATCGGGCTGGGCCTGCTTGAGACCGAGCGAGATGCGCTGCTCTTCGGAATTGACGTCGAGAACGATCGCCTCGACCTCGTCGCCCTTCTTGAGGCACTCCGAAGGATGGTTGATCTTGCGCGTCCAGCTCATGTCGCTGACGTGGATCATGCCGTCGATGCCCTCTTCGAGCTCGACGAACGCGCCGTAAGCCGTGAAGTTGCGGACCTTGCCCGAGATCTTCGAGCCGACCGGGAAGCGCTCCTTGACGGTGTCCCACGGATTGGCCTGCGTCTGGCGAATACCGAGAGCGATCTTCTGGTTCTCGACGTCGACGGAAAGGACGACGACCTGAACTTCGTCACCGACCGCGAGCATGTCGGACGCGCGCGCGACGCGCTTGGTCCAGCTGAACTCGGAAATGTGGACGAGACCTTCGATTCCGGGCGCGATCTCGATGAACGCGCCGTAGGCGGCGAGATTGACGACCTTGCCCGAAACACGCGCTCCGACCGGGAACTGGTCGAGAATGTTGTTCCAGGGATTTTCCTGCGTCTGCTTGAGGCCGAGGCTGATGCGCTCGCGCTCGCGGTCGATG
>JAZSQE010000068.1:0-126349 GCA_045537795.1 Kiritimatiellia bacterium
TGTAGCGGACAGCGAGATGCGGGTACTGTGCATTGAAGGTCGCAATGTCGGCGTCCGAAATCTTGCGATGCGGTACGTGCTTTTTGTCGTAATGCTCCGAGGTGATAATCGTCACCTTCACGCCCTTGCGCTTCTTGGTGACAAGCGAACCGCGCTTTACTGGGATTTCCCAGAGCGGCGTACATTCCGGCAAATGTTCCTCGAAAACAAGACCGAATTTCTTCTGCTTTACGACGCGTTTGATTTCTTCTTCGATGCGTTCGCGCAAAGCGGCATTGTCAATCTGCCCGACAAGATCATTCAACGTCGCCATATCACTTTCTCCCTTCGCATTTAACGATAGCGCAACCACCGCCGAAACAAAAACCACCACGGATAATCGTTGTACTGTCAACATGCCTTCCGCTCCTCATTTCACTTCTCCTGTAAAATTTCCACTAGTGGGCAAACATCGCTTCCATGCCAAGCGACAATCCGACACACCTATCAAACAGGTCGCCGAAAGAAAATGACGGGGCCTTTATCATTTCGTCACATCACTTTCCATCAAGCCAAGTTTCTTGATAAATACCTCATTCCGTTGCATGGCTCTTTTCAGCAACGATGAATATTTTATAATCTCAGTATAGATATTCGCATTGGCCTTTCCATCAAAGCCTGTCACATCCGCAGATGGGCAATACCAGAAGCCAAATCTTGAAGCCACTTGAAAATTACTTACACGCCCTCTGACATCGCGATCCTCAATGCCTTCACCGATTAGGTAGCCGTAGAATCGTGTGGGGTGAAATTCATCAACAGTGTAATTGTAGAGAAGACTGGCATAAAAGTTGATTTGCGTCAAATGTTCGGCGACATTTACATCAGGTGCTTTGAATTCAATTATTATGCATTTGCCTTCTTCGGGAAACAGAAGAATATCCGGCCGCTTGTTTAGGCGTTTCTCCCCTAACGAGTTTAAATACCTTTTATCTTCTTCGGAAAACTCTTTGTCAAATATTCGCCGTCCACCATATTCAATATCGTTGAGTGCCTTTTCAGAGACACCCCTAAAGTATATGAAGTCTTCATCAATCAACCACAAATCACTTTCTTCTGGCTTGTCAGAGCTTTGCTGGAAGATGAGGTTATGTAGAAGCTTCTCGTCTATACGGTCACCATCTTTCAAACATTTAATATTCCGCTCTAGTATTTTCTGGAAAAGCGACAAGACAATTTTCCGACGCGCAATGTATTGCGATAGTGCCGTCCTGTTTTGCAAAGGCACATTCAGAACTAAAGCTTCCGCTCTACGATTCAACTCTTCTTGATAATTTACATCCGTGGGCGAGAGTGTATTAATTTCATCAATCTGCCTTTTTAGTTCTGCATCTTGTCGAGCTTTTATCTCACTATCTGCCTCATATATTTTTCTCAAAATTGACTCGTCTGTATCCGTGTTTCTTATTTTGCTTCGAATCACATTTACAGTCTCAGCATTCAACAAAAACATTCTCCGCAGTTTATCGACACTTTCCGAACGCGCCTGCACCATAGATTCAATTTCACCATGCAGTTCTCTTATCCGAGTATTGATACGATCCTTTATATCATCCAACAACACAACTTCATTTTCAAAAAGATCCCCTTGTGCATCGCTGTGAATCTTCTTGAACTCCTTGGTTGTAATTATGCGAAGATTCCCACGCGTATCCGAATCGTTATTGTCAATATAATCTCCAGAAAGCAAGACCATATATCTGCGGCCCTTTATCGTCTCATCCGGCCTAAGGTCGTAAAATGGAAAACTTTGTGCCGTTTCACCTTTGCTGACAAGATGAATCTCATTCTTGTCCAGTTCGGAAGATGGCAGAACAAATGATCTCATCTGAAAACGTTCTGTTTTAGCAGAGGGCTCAACGGCATTATTATCCCCCATCTTGCTATAGTTAACATCAATTTCCTCATCAGTTGCTGGAGAAGGTACGTCCTTGCCTTCGATTGACAACCTATCGGAAGTATCACTCTTGCCGTCAACGATTATTCTAGTAACCGTCATTTGCGGCATACGTTCTTTTGCATCGCAGAACTTGGTCAAGAAATGCCGCACCAAAAGCTTCTTCAACTCACTGATGGTAATGTTAGCGTAATACTCCGAATCTTTTTTGTCTAAAGGCTTCTCAAATGTAATCGTTGTTAAGATTGGCTCATTTTCACCGACCTCTTCTTCCTTGCGGTCTATTCGAACAAAAGCATTGTTCTTAATAAAATCATTGTTCTTGGACATTGTAAGGATTATCCTAGAACGTGTTTTCCCGTCGGCGCAAAAGACACTATCAATCCGCGTCTCGTCAAAGAAATGCAGGAACTGCACTCGCCCCGTTCCTTTATTACGATATCCTTTTCTGTCATCACGCAAGTCAATTACTCGTTCGTAATTATCAGCCGTTAGGCCCTGCCCATTATCACTTACGTCAATCCTAAGAAAGTCATATACTGCATTACTCTCTCCAAGCGCCAATTGTTTTTGGACATAAAGTACTATATCAATCTTCCCTTTGTCGAGACCATCATCTCCAAATTTTTGCAACAAAGACTCCCATGAATTTGTTACAGCCTCAAAAACAGGA
Organism: Kiritimatiellia bacterium; assembly: GCA_045537795.1. Taxonomy (GTDB): domain Bacteria; phylum Verrucomicrobiota; class Kiritimatiellia; order RFP12; family UBA1067; genus UBA1067. The sequence continues at coordinate 2,610 of JAZSQE010000068.1, forward strand.
CGAAGTTGCTCCCCCGATTTTTTCTTAATCGATTCGATTTCATTCTTATAATAAATGCCTGTTGCCGAAATGTATTCCATTTGTCTGCTCCTTTCTGGAAATTGCCTTAGAACCTACACTCGCGCCCTAACACTATCGCCCACCGTCTTCTTGCCTTTGCCGTATTCTCGCCGTTCCGACGTCGCCTTGCGGATTGAACCAAGAAGGCCGGGGAGGACCTCCGCCCCCATCTTCGCCGCGGCGAAGGTGAGGCGGCCAGCGTCCTTGAGCGATGCGCCGGTCCAGAAGATTTCCTTCTGATCGACGATGATGAAGCGGTCGTGGCAGATGCCGCAGATGGTCTTCGTGAACTTGCCGCATTGCTTCCCGAACGCCTCGAAATCGGACTCCACAAGCTCGCCGTTGGAATGCGTCACCAACTCAATCTTCACGCCGCGTCCGCGCTTTGCGAGCATATCAAGCGTCGCGACTCCAGGATACGCATCAATAACAATCAGTTCCTTCTTTGCCCTGCGTATAAACTGAATCAAAAGCGATTTCGCATCCCAAAACTTACCTTGATAAAAAACACTCTGCAACGGTACATCTTCCGCACTCATCCGATTAAAGATTTCTTCAAATTTTGCTTCATTCCTCGATTGATCGACTATTTGACGGCGCTCCACCAACTCAATACGCGACAACAACGGTTCAACATTGGCAATCACTTTACGCATCGCAACAAACGCACGCATTATGCGTATATTGATATCTATCGCTGTTGACGATCTTAACACACCACTAAGCATAGCTATGCCATTTTCGGTGAACGCATACGGCATATATTTAAGGTGTTCTCCACGCCTCCCGTTTAAGGTGCCAATTTGGCACCTTAAACAATCCTCCTTCGTCAACTGGAACATGAAATCAGCCGGAAATCTCTCTATATTACGCTTAACCTGGCGATTAAGATATTTCACCTCGACCCCATAAAGTATCGCCAAATCCCTATCCAGCATTACTTGCTGTCCGCGAACTGGCATAATCATAGCCCTAATTGAGTCTTCCGACACAATCTCAATTGCCTTGCTTGAAGCCGTATTGTTTTGAAGCCCTCTCATACCTAATTCTTTTGAGTACATATTATACCAAAAACACCACTTACTCATGCTCTCGCATTCAACGCCAGCGACTCTTTGATAGTTGAAAAAACATCCGCCAAATCAACCTTACGTTTCGCCTTTGACGGGTTTGCAAAGGCAGATATAGCTTCACGCCTATATTTGTTCATTCTTCTCACAAGAGCAACATAACCCTTATAACTTTCACTCCCCTTCGCATCTTTCAAAGCTGTGTAAAACTCGCCTGAAGGTCTTGGAAAATCACTTGTGAACGACATCTTTCCGTCCATTGTTCGTGTAATCATAAGGCGGTAACCGTGCTCATTTTCATAGTAAGCACTTATACTTTCCTCGAAACTAAGCCCACTAGGAAAAATACAACATGCGCCGCTATTCACCTCATATCGGTGTGTCAGTTCATAATGCACTTCATCAAGCCGTATTCTCATCTTACCCCTCCACCCCAAACGCCACCTTTTTCATCCACTCAATCTCGCCCGCGTCCATTTTGGTAAAGCCGAAACATTTATTCAATGTTGCCAATGTGGAAGTGTTGCCAACTTCAATGTTGCCAGTTTCCAATTGTTCCATCATGCCGCCACCTCTACTGGAAATTGGAAATTGATAAATGGCAACATTATTGACGCCCTTGCGCTTCTTGGAGAACAAATCAAGAGTTTCCGGCGTCGCCCAATTGTCGATCAGAATAAGCGACCGTCTCGCGCTTACAATCAACTTCAACACCAACGCCCTCGCGTCCCACAACTGCCCGTCATAAAACACGCCCTGCAACGGAAGTGTCTCAGTCTGCACGAAGAAATCGACTTTGTTTTTCAGTTCGATTATATCGCGTTCATGCTTTGCGAGCCGCCGGTCTACCTTATCCTCAAGTTGACTCAGGCGGGCATTGACCGAATATCCCCGCAGCAGATACTCTTTCAGCACACGAGTCGCCCATTGTCGAAATCGCGTAGCCTGTAGAGAATTAACGCGATATCCAACCGCAATGATCATGTCGAGATTATAGAAAGAAACAATACGCGTAATTGAACGCCCACCCTCGTTTTGAACCTGTGCAATTTTTGCACAAGTTGCCGACTCTTCCAACTCTCCCGTTTTGTAGATGTTGTGAATATGTCGATTCACAACCGTTCTATCGACACCAAACAACACGCCAAGACGCGCCTGTGTCAGCCACACCGTTTCATTTTCCAAACGCACATCTAACCGAACGGTCTCGTTCGGCTGATAGACGATAATCTGATTTTCGCTCGCGCTCATATTATACTGATTCTATGCCGATATTATACCATTTTTCGCGTATAAATGGTGTTTCGGTCTAAAAGACATCAATAACGGGCAGCCTACAAATCAACACAAATCGACACGAATAAATTTGTGAAAATCTATAAAGAAACGAAATGCTAATTTCTCTCCGTTTGAAGCTTCTTACCACCGCATTTATATAAATGCGGTGGTAAGAATAGTACACAACAAACATATTGGAGACCCGGCGAACTTCAACCTTCCGTTGCGCCATTCGCAGAATATCATATCGCGACGGAGACGCGCTCCGTTTCGGGGAGTGCGGCTTCAAGCGCTGTCGGCGCCATCACCGCGCAGATGCCGCGATGCCCGGCGTTTATGTAGATGCGCGGCAGATCGAAGATGGTCGATTCGATATAAATCTTCATCCGCTTTTTCGTACCGAACGGCGAAGTTCCCCCGACATGATAGCCTGAATGGCGATCGGCGACCTCAGGCGCGCAGGTCACGACCGTCTTGACGCCTCGCGCGCGGGCAAGATTCTTGACCGAAATCTCCCTGTCGCCGTGCATCAAGCAGACAAAAGGCTTTTTCGTCTCGTCTTCGAGAATTATCGTCTTGATAGTCGCGTGATGATCTATCCCCAATTCTCTCGAGCATTCCGCTGTTCCTCCGTGCGGAGAGTAATCGTAGGTGAACAATTCAAAATCAATCTTCGCAGCCTTAAGCGCGCGAATCGCCATCGTCATCGGTATTGTCTCAGGTTTCATACTCTCCCTTCATTTTCAAATTTCTCCCACGCACGGCTTAATAGTCAATCTCCCTGCCGCACGAAAACGCCTTGGCTACCGCCTCGCCCATTACGCGGTAGACATGTGCGCAAGGGTCGTAGCAGATCGGCTTCATTTTCGCCGCGTCGGGCTTGCCGTCCGTAAGCGCCGATTCTTCAACGGCGCAATTGAGAATGCGTCCGACGACATTGCAGTTATCTTCGTTCATAATTACAGTAGGTGCCGATCATCAGAACCGGCATCGGGAACATCCAATTCTTCTTCCCGAAATTTTTCTTCATCGTTTCTTCCTTCATTAGTAACTCACAGTTCCGCGCCCTTCACGAACCATGAATAGCTGAACTTTTAAATCTTTTGGCAATGTAATTGCACACTTCTAATGGAAAGACCCCATTTTTGCGCCGCTTCTTCTACCGACATATAGTCCATTTGAACTCCCTTTGCGCAACATTATACCACTCCACACGCAACTTATCAACCGAAACGAGCCATCAAAAACCTACATATAACTTTCAAACATTTTAAAGCCTTTTCAAAAATCCTCCGTCCACAAATCTGTACACATCCACAGATATCAATTTGTGGAGACTTACGTTGATTTCGTGAACTAACGCGGCGGGCAAGGGACTGTCCACCCTACCTTAAACGCCAACTTCCAATCTCCTGAACTCCAAACAGCGAAAGCAACTTCTTAATTCGCCGTCAATTTAAGTCCGACGATGCCGATGACGATGAGCGCGGCGGAAAGGAGCCGGAGCGCCGCCGCGGGTTCGCCGAAAAGAACGATGCCCGCCGCGACGCTGCCGACGGCGCCGATGCCCGTCCAGATCGCATAGGCCGTCCCCATCGGGATCGTGCGTATCGCGATCGAAAGCAGCCACATGCTCAATATCATGGAGACAACGCAGATCGCCGCGGCGAGCGGATTGCGGAAGCCGTCGGAATATTTCAGCGCGACCGCCCATGCGACCTCAAATCCGCCGGCCAACATCAAGACAAGCCAATTCATGATTTCAACTCCTTGCACGTTTAAGTAAGATTTGCTCTGCCTGATATGGAATCTGTCAAATTTACAGCTTTTATCCCAGCATGATTTTCGTTATAAAAATCATCAAGTGTCAAAATGAAGCAACTATCTTGCCGAATCAGATTTTTCATAATTATATTGTACCAAAATAACGTTGGGTGATATGAGTTTTCGAAAGTGAAATAAGCGAAAAATCGGTTCCGGTTGTTTGATGTGGCAAAATAACCACGCACTAAAAACCCACAAAAGAAACCGACATGGGAAATGATAACATAATTGCCTTCAGAACGCGAGAGCAACTGCGAAAATCGCGCAAGGCTCTCCAAGGGTTCGGCAGCATTTTCAAAAGGTGGGATATTCCAGCAAAAACTGGGGATATTCCAAGCCATTCTAAAATGATATAATACCAATGATGTTAAATGCTCTTTCAAAAATACGAAACAAACTCGGTGATTTTTGGTGGTATTCCGCCATGATTTTTATCGCGTGCCGCTCCGGAGACCTTATCCAGGCCTTTATCGGAATCTGGCTTGTACCAAAATATGTAGGGCCGGAAGAACTCGGCGCCATCATACCGATACAGCAATTAAGCGGTTTCTTAACGGTTCCCATCGCAGCTCTTACAATCGCCTTTACAAAGTTTGTAAATACCTATGCGACGCGCGGCGAATACGGGAAAGTGAAATCCTTTATCCGAGATACGATAATCGGCTCCATATTCCTGTTTCTATTCTGCATAGCGTTCGCATACCTGATTCTCCCGCAATTCTACAACAGACTCAACATAGCCTCCGGCGCATTAACCATGCTGATTCTCGCCTCCGGCTTTATCGGCAACATCGCCCAACTGTTCACAAGCGCGCTTCAAGGCCTTAAAAAATTCAAAACCATAACCGCGATCAACTTCATAGGCGCCCCAATCCGGTTAATCACACTTGTCGTCTTTATGCCCTTAAGAGCCTTATCGGGCTTCGTTCTCGGCCAGGCGACACCCGCAGCAGCATCTTCTTTGATTGCCGCATCCACTCTCTACCGAGAACTTTCAGTTATTAACGGCGACACATCTTGGAGACGCGACATTCCGGCAATCGTGAAATACCTAATCCCTATTGGAGTCTACCTCGCTTTTATAACGCTCTCAGGGGCAATCTCCAATACAATATACCGTCAGCGCCTCCCGGAAATAGAATCTGCCGCCTATTACATGCTTTCACGCTTTGCGGAAATCGTCAATTATGTCGGGATTTCCATGGCGCTCGTCCTTTTCCCGCTCGCCGCCGAAGCCCATGAAACAAAAAAAGAAAATCTATCTATTCTAAGACACACGATAATTGCCACCGCTCTCACGACCGGATTGCTGGCCGTCTTATTCGCATTTACCGGACGCTTGATTTTATCCATTTCGCAGACATGGTCGTTCTGTCTCCCGTATACTTATCTGCTTCCGTGGACAACCGTTGTCTTTGGCGCCTCGTCAATCATCGGAAACGTCATCTCCTACGAAATCGCCTGCCGAAGATTCGGTATCGCGTTTTATGTGACTATGCTTTCCCTTTCCATCACTTTCATAATGGCCTCATTTACCGGATATGAATTTTACAGAGATGTTTTGCCGGATGTGATAGTCGATTGGATGCGTGCTCATAATTTATCCAGCCTTTCTCGAATGACATGGTTCGCCCTCGCGTCGGCGACCATCCAACTCATAATAGTCCTTTCCTACATAAAGAAAAGAATGCGTCATGACAATCAACAGATTATTTAGCAGCGTAAGACGATATGGAGTGCGCGGCATAATAGATTATGCACTGAATACAAGAAAGAGAATCGACAAAAATTCTTCTTTCCGCAAAATGGAACGGACCCCTGCCGACCAAGCGATTGAAAAAGGCATAACTATTGTCGGCAATTTCTCAAGCCCTCATTCGCTCAGCAAGGTTCTGCGCGATTTGGCGATAATGCTTAAAAAGGCGAAGGTACCGTACCAAGCGTACAACACAAATACTTCGCCCGCCATCCCCGATTCGGAATTCGCGCATCTTCTGACACCAAAAGACGAATTCTCCCTTAACCGATACTCTCATGTCATAGAAATGTTCAACTATGAGAACATTTCCTTGAAAGACAAAAGATGTCATCATTGGCGAATCGCTTTTTGGGAATTTGAAAGCGGTCTTACCGAAAGCCATCCGGAATTCATCGACTCTGAACATATAATCGCGATGAGCGACTTCAACCGGCAGGTTTTGAAAAAACTGCTATCGCCCTCAACCAAGGTTGATAAAATACTTTATCCATTTCAATTTGATATAAAATCCAACCTTCCTACAATCGCTGAGACGAGAGCGAAATACGGTTTTGAAAACGACGACTTCATCGTATTCTTCAATTTCTCCTACGCGTCATCCTATTATAGAAAAAATCCGGAAAGCCTTATCTGCGCTTTCGCCAGAGCCTTCGCCGACAATCCTAAAACCAAAATCTTCCTGAAGACACAAGCCGGGAGGAAGCGCGAAACGCTAAAAAAGAAACTCGACACCTACATCAGCGACTTGGGACTATCAAAGCGCGTCATCGCATGCGACGACTTTCTGACACAGGATGAACTGGTGGCAGTAACTAAAGCCTGCGACGTTTACGCGTCACTTCACCGCGGTGAAGGATTCGGGCTCGGCATCGCCGAAGCGATGAGCCTGGGAATTCCCGCTCTTGTTACGGATTACTCGGCCCCGACAGAATTCTGTCGACCAGACAACAGCTGCCCCATCCCTTATAGCATGCTCGCCGTTCCCGATGATCAAAGAGATCTTGAAGCGTATAACCATGTCAAAGAATGGGCAGAACCCGATATTGAGGCCGCCGCATCGGCCCTGAAGCGCCTCTATGAGGACAAGGAATACCGCCTGCGCCTCGGAGCCAACGCCAAAAAATTCATAGAGGAATATTTCTCTACGGAGAATTTCCGAAAATCGATATTAGCCTTCCTGGATTCCTCTTCATAATTAAACTTCGCACATAACCCCTCTGCGATGGTGATGCGCGAAAATCGGATCGATGATGCGATAGACACCGTAGAAGCCTTCCTCAAAAACCCCAAACCTAACGAGCCGCTGCCGGCAATATAACCCGTCGATTCCGCAAACGCGCTTGCCGAATGAAAGCCGGACGGATCATTGCGAAAACAACTGCCATATTGCCGTAGGACCGTGGACGCCGAACGTCGCATTTCTCATCCCTCGAATATCGACGACACCGTCAAAATCCGGAAGCGAAAACCTGCGAGCGGTACGGGACGACGGGAAGCGATTTCGAAGCCTGAAAAAAGGATTGCGGCAACACACATGAGTGTAAACGGCATCTTCGGAGTAAAGACGATGATTCGCCGAAATATACTTGCTCCAAAAACGCCACTGCGAAGCCACGTCTCTGCAAATACGCCGGGACCGCAACGAAAATCCGCCATTGAGACAAACGCATCTGGTTATGTCGACGATATATTGCGCCGGGACATCCCTCACCGACGGAGAACCGAGATAATCGTACTTTCCGAGGAAATCACCGAGTCTGTCATTTATCGGAAAGCCGTCATCCTGAATGATCAGGCAATACGGAGATGTAAAACGTGAATGAAGCTTTGTAATGCAATCTGCAGACATCGTTGCAATATCGCCAACACGAAGATGCGGCTCTATCTGAATTTGAACGTAATCTGGATATCTGGACCTGAATGCGTTTATTGCGGCGGTGGGTCTGTCGGAAACAATCACCGTAGGGAGCAATCCCAACACATGCCATGACTGAAGAATCGAGAATTCCATGCCGGAAAAATCCCGCTCGTCCTCAAGAAAGGAGTATATGATAAGCGTTACATCATCGTCATAAATTGACGTTCTGAAAACATTGTTGCGCAATTCGCCCAAACGCTCGCCCGCCCAAACCTTCAACCACGATCTGGCCGCCCGCCGTTTTTCTCTGACGGACGTAGAGTTTGAAAAAACGATATCTTCAATCGGCATGGCGGCATCATCCATGAAACAATTTCATTGCACAGCGGAAAAGAGCCCGGCTATTCGCCAAGGTAAAATGCCTGCAGACAATTGAAGCGGAAAACCAGAAAATGTGAGGAAAAAGCCTGATGGAGAGATACGTTCTCGCTCTCCTGTATCGCAAGCCGGTCTTCCACATTGTTTTAAAAGCGACAAAGACATTCTCAATATATTTCGGGGTTACAGCACGAGAAAAACTGCCTTCGTTCGGACGGTTGAAATAAAGTTCATCTTTTATCTCCGCCCTCTTCAAATTCAGAAAATCCAATTCCCAAAAGAACGCAGTGTCCTCGCCGCCGGTAATCGGCGGAAATCTCAAGCCTTTTATCGCAGAAACCCTGAAGATATGTTCCCAAACGAAAATCGACTTTTTCACATGACGGTTCGATTGAAACCTTACGATATCCGCATTTGTCGAATCGATCGCCGCAAGCGCTCGCTCTACCGCGTTCGGCAATAATCTGTCGTCCTGATCGGCGAACATCACATAAGGCGTATCGACCATATCCAATGCGGCATTTCGAGCCGCGCCCACGCCTCCGTTAGGCCGCGTGACTATCTTGAACCTTTCGTCTCTGCACGAATATGATTTCAATATTTCAGGCGACGAATCTGTAGATCCGTCATCAACGCAGATGCATGACCAATTCTGATGCGATTGAGACGCAACAGAATCAAGCAACTCCGAAAGATGCTTTTCTCCATTATACACCCCTACAATAATTGCGGCAGATGATTTCATTCCGCGTCCTTGATCAGACGGTCTTTTATCTTTTCTATCTGCGCCGACGATCCTGCATACGCCTTAACCATCTCCAATAAGCAGAAAAACCTCGACGGAACAAACCTGAACAACAAAAATGTTCGACAAACGAACAAAACAATCGTCGCCTCGATACGCAATGCAACTGAAACTTCAGGCTTGGGAAATTCAGTCACGCAAAGTATTCCACTCTGAAATGAATGCCATATCTCAATGGCCTTTTTAGAAAGTCCGATGCACAATGCGTCATACGCATTGCGGGCTTTTTTCCACGGCCACCCGCCGGAGAAATGTATCGCCTTTATCTCAACATCTTCTCTATAACACTCATGCGTGAAAAGACCCCATCCTTCCGATAAAATCGCTTTACTTGACTCACAAGCGAAATTCAACACGGTCTGATCTACCGAAACCGGATCTGGATATTGATCCAGAAATCTCCAGCAAGCGGCACCGATATTTTGTTGCCGCATCCGATCAAGATTCATAGCGACAAGCCCGGCACAAAAATATTCATCCGAGGAGAATGACAACCCCCTTTTCCTAAACCATCTCGCATCAGGGCTTTTATCTCCAAAAGGGTTCCTGTGTCCCACAATTGCCTTGCCGCTTCTTTCCAATTCCTCTATCATTTCTGATGGATCGCTTAGAAAAAACACATCACAATCGGAATAGATGCAAGTCGACACAGACAAAAGAATCTGTGGCAACAGAATTCTTGCCCAAGTAGCCTTACTCCCGTTGGTCCATGACGGAACTTTATCAAACTGCCGCATATCGATTATCTTGCGGACAATCTCAGCTTGAACGGCAAATCTCCGTGCAAACTTCTCCATCTGCTGTTTATATCCAGCCCATTTTTCATCTGAAATTCCGCAGTCCAATACATAAATGACAAGTCCAGCCCCACTATGCCTTGATGCATATATGGCACTGGAAGAAGCTACTGCGAGCTGCCCGACAAAGCCTTCATCAGATGAAAAAACGACGTTAACCATATAATCAATTAAAATTAAGTTTTTGCCTCAGCGGCACCAGCCATCTTTCCGCCCATGCCGGCATTAATCTTACAATAAAACGATACACGCTGCCGCGTATACGCGCAATAAATCTATCACGGCAAGTGGCTCTTAAATATTCATCCGACAACATGAATATAAAATCTTCATACCGATGCCGGTTGTTTATTACATACGCGGGGAAAACATTCTCGTCCAAACGAACAGCAAAACTATCTCTTCTTCCGTTCAAAACATTCAACCCTTCGGAAAGCCGCTTTTCAACACTATTTATTGAAACCAAAGCCTCCTGATGCGAAAACGAAATTATTTTCTCCCGTATTTTCTTCGCACCTCCCATGTACGTAAAATGCCACCCCGCTTGACGCAAAATTTTTGTCGGCTTTAAAAATCTAACTTTTTGAATTACACGACCTTCACATTCCGACTTTACGGTATATCGATCACATTTTACGGCGTTTAATCTATCGCTTTCACAGAACGTCTTCCATGACAATGCAATTGAACCAAGATACCAGTAAGGATTTCTATAATCCTTGAAATTCAGATAATAAACATAAAGCGCCTGTTCAAATCTCACTATCTCACCGCGCTTTGCCAACTCTACCGCCATAGACACTTTTTCCGGCCTCGGTATCTCGTCCAGATCAGAAACGATAATAACATCAGTTTGAGCTATATTGTAAAGAGCTTTTATCAGTGAGTTGCGCTGACGATTTTCATTTACCCACGGAAGATTATAATTATCCTTGGCGATCTCTTCTTCCGACATCAGATCATCCACTGCTATATATACGATTTTCTCCGCAAACTTTTTGAACCGCTCTCTGTTTTTCTGAAATATCAATTCTTTAGGCTTACCTGAATAAGTGCGGGTCGCTTCGGCTATAACAAACCTGTCCACAACGTCGTTCAACGTATGCAACCTGATTTCAAGTAAATCAAGTTCGTTAAAAAATGTAAAACAGTCGTATACCATGATCACTGACAGACGTTAAGGGCAAAAATCTGCGCTTTTGAAGCGCTCACGTCGGCGCGATAGGCCTGCGGGAGCAGAACCGTGTCGCCAGGCAAAAGCCTCTCTCCCGAAATCGTCACTTCTCCGTCGACGCAATAAAGGGCGACATAGTCATCACCCGTTTCGATTACAGACTCGCCGCTCAAGACTTCATCCGAAAACCTGAAATATCGAGCTTCATTCGCTTTCGTGCAACGAACGGCAGACGCGGCCGGATCCATGGCCACAAGAGCCTTATCTATCTGCAGTTCCCTCTTTCGTCCGCGATCATCGACACGGTCCCAGTCGTAAAGACGAAAGGTTGTGTCGGAGGGTTGTTGGATTTCCAATACGCGTATCCCGGAACCGAGAGCATGGACAAGGCCCGCCGGGATATTGAAAATATCACCCGCCTTGGCATCGAACAACACGAGGTTTTTTTCTATATCGCCGCGGACAAGCGACAATTCCGCCTCTTCTTTCGTAACGCCCGGTTTCAAGCCGGCCAGAACAGGCCCGGGAGAAAGAACGCGCCACATCTCGTTCTTCGGCATCCCTCCCGTCACCCTGCACGCTTCTTCGCCGGGATGAACCTGAACGGAAAGCCACTGCCGCACCGAAATTTCTTTGATGAGAACGGGAAAGCCCGGCAATATCTCACTCAGAGCGCAACCCTTCAGCGGCCCGTTTGATATTATGCTCGGACACGGCGTAAAAGACGAAACGAGCCAACGCTCCGCGCCCCAGATCTTGGGGTGCTCAAGCGTTTCAAAACGCAAAGGATATGAAAATTCCATCACCATATATTATCGACACTTAATGCCGCCAATTATACCATATTTGCCACACCCCGTTCAATTACGGGCGCGACATCATTCTCCTTTCGCGAGATCTGCAAGCGCGCCGCACAGCGCTCGGGGAGAACGGATAAACGCCGCGACGGCGAAACACGGCAATGTGAAAACGCGACCGGAAAAACCGAAATTTTTCCAGAACGAATAAAGGATGTTGCGGAAATAACGCCGCCAGATTTCTCCTTTGTCGAAACGCCGCGACGTCGCGCCGCAGAGATGGTCGATCGGCGGCGTCGGCACGAACCACGTCTCCCAGCGCGCGTTGCGCGCCCGATGACAGAAATCGGTCTCTTCGTAATACGAGCGGAAGTGATCGTAAAAAAGAAACCCGACATCGTCCAAAACGGCCCGCTTGAACATCATCATCGCTCCCTTCGCGGCGAAAACCCTGCGAGGCGAGAGCCGGGTGGCGGCCGTGGGTTCGCCGCGATGCAGATGGCGCTGAATTCCGAACGGCGTCATCATGACTCCGCAATCATCAAGGCCGTCGCCGAGAGACGGAATGTTCATCGTGCCCTGAACGATTCCGACGCGCTCGTGCGTCATGAGAAATTCGAGCAGCGGCGTGAACGAATCTTCACGGACGATCGTGTCGTTGTTGAGAAGAAGAATGTACGGACGCGTCGTTTCTTTCAAACCCGCGTTGTTTCCGCCCGCAAATCCCGGATTGCCGGGAGATGACACGTATTTGACGCCGGAATATCCGGCCGTCAGAGCGCGCGTCGCGTCTGAATCGGCGTTGTCTACGACGACAATTTCGAGTTTAGTCCCGTACACGCGCTGCACCGAATCGAGACAGTCCTTCAAGATTCCGTCGCCGTTATACGTGACGATGATGACCGACAGAAGTTCCGTAGAATCAGAACCCGCGTTTAGCATGATTCAAAAATTTTGACGCGTTCAACCGTTTCATCCCTGAATTATAACACATATTCACCGCACCCGCAACGGCAAGGCGGCACCGTTGAAGCCTCTCCCGGAAGGAATAAATCAGAAGAGTTCGCCTTGCACCAGCGAAGAGGCGTCTTCCGCAGGAATGTTCCCGCGCCCGGAGCCCATAGTCCCCGCACCGGCTTCAGCGAGCATTTCAAGCAGACGCTTCTCGTCGATGACGCTTGTGCCGAGTTTGCGGGCTTTCTGCGTTTTCGCGGCGCCGGTATTTTCGCCGGCGATGAGATATTTCGTTTTCGATGTGACAGCGCTCTGAACGATACCGCCGGCACGTTCGATGAGAGAAGCGTATTCGCCGCGCGGACGCGACAGCGTACCCGTAAGAACGCATCCCGCACCGGCGAGAGGCCCCGTCGTCGCGGAAGCGCTCTCCTCCTCACGCGCCGGATCGAGTCCCAGGGCGAGCATTCTCTCAAGAAAGCGCTTGCCGTACTCTCCGGCAAAAAACGCGAGCACAGCCTTTGCGGCCTCGACCTTGACGGGGAGAATTTTGCGCTCCCTGCCTTTCTTGAGGTCGTTTTCGATGACGGCCTTAAGAGCGGGCGAATCCTCAAGAAGAGAAAATCTCGCATGCTCCGCCGCGATGTCTTTCGCGGCGGTGACGCCGACGTTTGGGATGCCGACCGCGAAAAGCCATCTGTGAAGCGGCAGGGCTCTTGCGGCCGACAGAGCATCGACAACCTTCTTCGCGTTTTTGCCGAACTTATGCCCGGAGACATCGAGTGCCGCCAGCGCGGCTTCGTCCACGGCGAAAAGATCGAGAGGATCCGCGATGACGCCCTTGTCGACGAGAGGATCAATGACCCCGGGGCCAAGCGCACGGATATCGAGCGCGTTGCGCGAAGCGAAATGTTCGATGCGCCGGCGCAGCTGCGCGGGGCACCCGGGATTTACGCACTTGAGCGCAACCTCACCCTCTTCGCGCGCGGTCGCGCCGCCGCAGACGGGACAGACGCGCGGCATCTCGAAGACGCGCTCCGCGCCGGTGCGCCTGGCGGTTATGACAGAATCGATGGCGGGAATGACGTCGCCGGCCTTGACGATCCAGACTCTGTCGCCGATTCTTATATCCTGACGGGCGATCTGATCGGCGTTGTGAAGAGTCGCACGGGAAATGACGGAGCCCGCCAGTCTTACGGGGCGAAGCTCCGCTACGGGCGTGAGCGTACCCGTGCGCCCGACCTGCACGGTGATCGCCTCGACGACGGTTTCTGCCCGTTCCGGCGCATACTTGTACGCCCGGGCCCATCTGGGGCCGTGCGCCGTCGCGCCGAGAATATCGTGAAAGCGCCGCTCGTCAATCTTTATGACGGCACCGTCGATCTCGAAACGGAATGAATGCCTCAGCTTCTCCAGTTCATCTATCGCCGCGAACACTTCGCCGATCGAACCGCACGATCTCGACCAAGGCGACGTCGGGAACCCCCACGAGCGGAACGCGGCTATCATCTCCCTGTGCGACGAAAACCGCTCGCAGCCCGCGCCGCCCGCGTTGTATATGACGATGTCGAGAGGTCTTCGCGCCACTTCCTTGGGATCGAGCTGTTTCAGCGAACCTGCGGCCGCGTTTCGGGGATTCGCAAACGGTTCACGACCTTTTTCGATCTCTTCCCCGTTGAGACGCACGAATCCGTCGCGCGTCATATATATTTCGCCTCGCACTTCGAGCCTGTCGCCGGCATCGGACGGTATCGAAAGCGGAACAGCCTTGATCGTGCGCACGTTCGCGGTGATGTCGTCTCCGACGATACCGTTGCCACGCGTCGCGGCTCGCGCGAGACGGCCGTTCTCGTAAACGAGCGAGATTGAAACTCCGTCGACCTTGGGCTCCACGATGTATGTGAAACCCGAAACCTCCTTCGAGACGAACGCGTCGAAATCGGCGAGCTCCTCCTTCGTGTGCGTCTTGTCGAGCGACTGCATCGCAGGCTCGTGCCTGACCTGGGCGAAGCCTTCGACGGGAGAGCCCGAGACCCGCCGGGTCGGCGAATCGGGATCGACGAGATCGGGGTTCTCGCGCTCAAGGCGGAGAAGCTCCTCGTAAAGAAGGTCGTAATCCCTGTCTCCGATTACGGGCTTGGCCTCGACGTAGTAAAGACGGTCGTGACGGTCGATCTCTCTGCGGAGAAAGGCGATGCGTTCGGCGACTTCCTTCATGAATCCTCCCGGAGAGAAAACGCGCGAAGCGCGTTCGAATACGTAAGCGCCGCAAAATCTTCGAAGCCCGTTTTTCTGAGGTCGGCAAGAAACCTCGCCGTATGTACGATGAACGAAGGTTCGTTTGCCTTGCCGCGCTCGGGTACGGGCGCGAGAAAAGGGGAATCGGTCTCGATGAGAATCCTGTCGTCGGGGACGACGAGCGCCGAACTGCGCACGTTGTCGGCCGCCCTGAAGGTGACTATGCCCGAGATGGAAATCATGAACCCGAGATCGAGAAGCGACCTGCAGAACGAGGGCGACCCGGTGAAGCAGTGGATCACTCCCTTCGAAGGAATCTCGCCAAGAATGCCCAGCGTATCGTCATCGGCCTCACGCGTATGGATGACGACGGGTTTTCCCGCTGAAGCGGCGTATTCGAGCTGCTTCGAAAAAAGTTCGCGCTGCTCTTTTTTGTGCTCGGGATCGTAATGGTAATCAAGCCCGATTTCTCCGACGGCAACGGCGTCCGACGCAGGCGGCTCCCACGCATGCGAGTACTGGTCACGATCGCGGCCTAACGCGACATCGACTTCAACTCCCGAGTCAAGTTCCGCCGCGAGAAGAGCGCCCGCGTCAAGACTCTCGCTGCCGCCGACGGCGAGAATCCTCGTCACGCCGGCATCACGCGCCCTTTCAAGCGCCGCGAGAGTCTCAGCCTGCGTGCCTTCAAAATGCGCGTGGGTGTCGAAAAGCGCGGGCATTTCTCACTGCTCGATGCCTTCGACGGCGACGGACGGCTCTTCGGCTTCGGACGGCTCCGCGGCGGGCGCCTCTTCGACGGCTACGGACGGCTCCGCGGGCGCAGGCTCCTGCGCGGAAACCGGAGCGGGGGCGGTAAACCTCGTCGGGTTCTTGGCCATAAATTCCCATGCGAAAGCCTTGTACGCTTCGGCACCCTTCGAACGAGGATCGAGAAACACGACCGGCACGCCCATCGAGGGCGCCTCTGAAACACGCACGTTTCTCGGCACGATCGTCTCGTAGACCTTGTCTCCGAAATGGTTCTGCACCTCGGCGATGACGTCCTGCGTGAGACGCGCCTGCGAATTGACCATCGTGAAAACGATACCGTTCAGTTCGAGAGACGGATTCAGCCCCGCTTTCAGACGCTCAATGGAGCCGGTGATGAGCGCTAGCCCGTCCATCGCCAGAAACTCCGCCTGAATCGGTATCAGCACCGAATCCGTCGCGACGAGCGCGCTCGTCATGACGATGCCCAGAGACGGAGGGCAGTCGAGAATGATGTAATCGAACGCGCCCGATTCCTTGACGGGGGCGAGGGCGTTGCGGATCATCTCCAGACGGTCTTCGCGCATACCGAATTCGAGTTCGGCTCCCGCGAGATCCACTTCGGAGGGAATGACGTTGAGATTGGACCATTTCGTCGGCTGGATCACTTCCGAAATGTCACGCTCGCCCGTGAGAACGCCGTACATCGAAATGCCCTGCTGTTTCTCGAGACCGAGACCGAGCGTCGCGTGTGCCTGCGGGTCGAGATCGATGACGAGCACCGTGCGGTGTCTCGCCGAGAGCGCGGCCGCGAGATTGACGACGGTCGTGGTCTTGCCGACACCGCCCTTCTGGTTCGCGATCGCTATCGTCTTGGTTTTTCTTTCCATAATTCCTTCTTCGTGGTTCTCGTTTTACATATCAATCGCGTTCTCGCCCGCGAGAACGGGCAGTTGCCTGCCGCGCCAGACGAACGTCCCCGAAACGGGAGACTTCACTTTGCCCGTCACCTTGCCGCGGTTGAATTTCAGATCGACTTCTATCCAACCGTCGGGATGCGGATGCTTCGCAAAGATTTCGCGCAGATTCCCGGGCTGCGGCGCGATGCGAACACGCTTGAACCAGGGAGCCGCCGACTTGATGCCCGCGAGGCCCGTCTGCATGAACCAGATAGGGTGGGCTCCCCACGCGTGACAATCGCTGCGCGATTCCTTTGCGGGCGTGTCGGGACTTTCGATGAGAGTCGTCACGCCCTGTCTGACGTAATCGCGCCACATGTCGAGCCGCTTGAGAAAGAGATCGCCCCGGCCGTACTTGAAATACGTCTCGAATAGATAATACGAGAAATAAACGGTGCAGCGCTTGAGGTCTTCGTCTTCGACGAGATGGCGGAAAGCCCTCTCCGCCTTGTCGCGCGGCAGCACATCGGCGAGAAGCGCCAGCGACTGGGCGTGTTCCGAATAATGCCTGCGCTCGGGAGTGTCGGAAAGGATGCCGCGCTTTTCGTCCCAGAACGCCGCGATGATCGCATCGTTGAGTTTGGCGCGCTTCTCGTCCCAGTAGGCGGCCTGCAGCTCGTTGCCCAGCGCGCGCTCGACAAGAGACATCGACTTCATCGCCAGCGCCCAGAAAAGGTTTATCTCCGCGTTGACTCCGTCGCCGTAGCGGCTGCCGGGAGCGGTGCCGTCGTAATCCCACCCGACGACCCAGTCCATGAACTGCCAGCCCGGCATGTTCTCGAGAAGGCCGTCGGCGTTCTCGTAATATTCGATGCCGGACATCGTCTTGCGGATGCCGGGCAGTCTCGCGCGCAGCCACTTTTCGTTTCCGTGGTTCATGACGTAATCGCCGTACATCAGCAGATAGCACAGCGTGTATGTCGCGCCCTCCTGCGTGCCGCGCGTGGGCCAGTTGAACGCGACCATGCCGTCGTTGCGCTGCGAGAGATCGTACTGCTCGATCGCGCGGCGGATGATGCGCTCGTCGCGGGAGAGAGCCGAAAGGACGAGCAGCTGCACACGCGTGTCGCCGGGATACATCTGCTGTTCGTAGTAAGGGCAGTCGAAGAGCATTTCATGGCAGCACATCTGCATCGCTCGCGTGCAGATGCGGCGGATATCCTGCATCGAAGAATCCTGCGGCGCGGCGAAAACGCTCTCCATCTCGAGAGGGTAGCGCGTCTCGATGAGTTTCATCGACTTGACGACGAGCGGCGCATCCTGCGTTTCGATATCGATGCGGCACCAGAGACCGCAACGGAACCACGGCGTCGAAAAGACGCCGCGCGCGCGCCCGTCGGAGACGAAATTGTCGCCGTAGCCTTCGAGATATTTGCCGACAATCTCGCTTCTGTTCTCCTTGCGATTATTCTCCTCGTCGCGCGAAGACTCGGTCCAGCACCACGCCACGCGCGCACCTTTGCCGCCCGAAATCTCGAGTTCGGGATAAGCGCAGATATAGCGCCCGAGATGCCACGCGACCTGAAGCTTCGTCTTCGGCGGCACGGTAAACGCCTTGCCGTCTTTGAGAAGCGCGTTGAGCGCCACGACTTCAGCGGCCTTCGTCTCTTCTTCGCTGTAGACGTGGTTCTTTCTCCAGGCGGCTTTCTTCGTCACGGCCCTGATCTCGCCGGGGGCGACGCGATAATGCACCTGATCGGGGATTTCCGAGGGAAAGAGCATCCACCCGTTCGTCCTGCCGCCGAAGATACGCGGTCCGGCAGAACCGGCGGCGCCGCGCACGGTGACGGGCTTTTCCCACTTCGCGGGCTGAGCGTCGTACATGCCGGTGCCGGTCATGGTGAACTGCGAACCGGTGCCCCAGACTTCATTGTCGGCACCGGCGGGGACAATGCCGGTGATCTTGCCGACCTCCCATGCGCCTTTGCCTGTCGTGAGAACGCCGTCATACACGCCCTCGGCCTTGAGGATAAAACCGCCGCGCCACGAGAGCTGCGCGAGAGGAGCGCAGTCCTGGGTTTTCCAGACTACAGCCTCAAGAACGTGCTCGCCCGGCTCGAGCGTAAGCGCGTACGTCTGATACTGCCAGTTCTCGACGATTGAACGGTTCGGTCCGCGAGCGATGAATTCGCCGTCGCACGTGAGATAAAACCGCTCGTCCGCCGATACGTCGATCACAACCCTGCGCGCGTCCTCCTTGACGGTGAATCTGTTTCTGAAACGAAGAAATCTCACGTCTGTGACGGTCGTTTCGTTCTTCCATTCGCCATGCCATATCCACGAGGCCTCATCGATCGAACCTGCTCGGCGTATGATGTTGATGTTCCCGCGGGTATGCTGCGCTTCACGCATGATACGCTCCGCTTTCAGGCCAGCAGAAACTGCGACGGTTGCGCCCGAAAGGCACACAAACAGGAGAATTTTCGTTTTCATAAGTCGAATTTTACCATAAAATCAGCCTGCGGTTCAATTCCCCGATCAAGCCATCTTTTCATTTAAAATCCCGCGCCCTTTACGGACGCGGGATTCAGGTTGTTCAACTCCCCCGCCTCTTAGAGGACGGGCAGCTGGGCGAGTTCCGTGAGAAGCTTGTAGTTCTCCTTGAACCCGTCTTCAGCGCGCTTCAACGTCGCCTCGGCCTGTTCCTTGCCGACGATCTTGACGAGCTGCTTGAAGCGGTTTTCGCCGCAATCCTTCGAGAGGGCGCGCTCGGCGAACGAGACCGTGTCGCTCTTGTCCTTCGAGTCGAGCGTAAGGCCGTTCTTGCCCTGCGCGGCAGCGCGCGGATCGTAGCGCCACAGCGGGAAGTGGACGGAATCAACCGCCGCCTGCTGGTGGGCGGGACCAGTCTTGGTGAGAAGACCCTGCTCGATGCAGTGCGCGTAAGCGACGATGAGCGCGGGACCGTCATAGTTCTCGGCCTCGTTGAAGGCCTTGACCGTCGCGGCCGGGTTCGCGCCCATCGAGACGTAGGCTACGTAGACGTTCTTGTACTGCATCTGCATAAGCCCGAGGTTCTTCTTCGCCTGAACCTTGCCGGACGCCGCGAACTTGGCGATCGCGCCGATCGGGGTCGACTTCGAAGCCTGACCGCCGGTGTTGGAGTAGACTTCCGTGTCCATGACGAGAACCTTGACGTTCTTGCCGGAGGCGAGAACATGGTCAAGACCGCCGTAACCGATATCGTAAGCCCAGCCGTCGCCGCCGAGAATCCAGACGGACTTTCTGACGAGGTTGTCGGCAACGCCGAGAAGCTGACGACCGATAGCGCAGGTGCAGGGGCCGTCCTTGCCGGAGCAGCAGCCGTTCTGAAGAGCGGCCTTGAGTTCCTTGACGGCGGCGCGCATCTCTTCGACGCCCTGACCCTTTTCGTCGTACTGGTTGATGGACTTGATCTTCGTCAAAACGGCCTTAATGGACTCGGGAGCATCTTCCTTGGCGAGAACCTTGTCGACGAGCTCCATCGCGTATTCGTAGAGCTTGTCGGCAGAAACGCGCATACCCATACCGAACTGGGCGTTGTCCTCGAAGAGCGAGTTCGACCACGCCGGACCCTTGCCGTCAGCACGCTGGCAGTACGGGGTCGTGGGCAGGTTGCCGCCGTAGATCGACGAGCAGCCCGTGGCGTTGGCGACGAGAAGACGATCACCGCATATCTGGGTGAGGAGCTTGACGTAAGGAGTTTCGCCGCAGCCCGCGCAAGCGCCGGAGAACTCAAAGAGCGGACGCTTGAGCTGCGAGTCGAGAACCTGCTTGGTGTCGAGCTTCGCGGGATCGACGTCGGGAATCGCGAGGAAGTGCTTCCAGTTGGCGGCTTCGGATTCGCGCAGAGGAATCTGCTCGACCATCTTGAGCGCGCCCTTGGCGGCCATCGGGCACTTGACGACGCAGAGCTCGCAGCCCATGCAGTCTTCGGGAGCGACCTGAACGGTGACCTTCGCGCCGAGAGCCTTCATCTTGGGCGTCTTCGCGTCGGCCGACTTGAACGTCGCGGGAGCGCCCGCGAGCTTGTCCTCGTCGTAGACCTTCATGCGGATCGCCGCGTGAGGGCAGATGATGGAGCACTGACCGCACTGGATACAGGCGGCGGGATCCCACGCGGGGATGAAGGCCGCGACGTTGCGCTTTTCCCACTGGGTAGTGGCGGTAGGCCACGTGCCGTCGTCCGGAATCGCGGAGACGGGCAGTTCGTTGCCCTTCTGCGCGATCATCTTGGCGGTGACGTTCTTGATGAAGTCGGGAGCCTCGGCGGCGACCGTCGCGGGCATCTTGAGCTTGCCGGCGGGTGCGGAAGGATAATCAACCTTCTCGATCGCGGCGGAAGCGGCCTCGATGCACTTCCAGTTCATCTCGACGACTTCCTGGCCCTTCTTGGAATAGGCCTTCTCGGCGTAGTCCTTGAGAACCTGAATCGGATCGAGCTCCGTGCCGTCGGCCTTCGTGAGCTTGATGCCGGAGAGCTTGAAGAACGCGGTCTGAAGAACCGTGTTCGTGCGCGTGCCCATGCCGTTTTCAAGCGCGATCTTCGCGGCGTTGATGACGTAGAACTGAAGCTTCTTGTCGATGATCGCCTGCTCGACCTCATCGGGCATGTGATCCCAGATCTCGGCCGCCGAGTAGGGCGAGGCGAGAAGGAACACGCTGCCGGGCTTGGCGGCCTTGAGCATATCGTACTTCTCGAGATACGGGAAGCAGTGGCAGGCGGTGAAGTCGGCCGCGTTGACGAAGTAGGGGCTGCGAATCATCTCGGGCCCGAAACGCAGGTGCGAGATGGTGACGCCGCCGGACTTCTTCGAGTCGTACTCGAAGTAACCCTGCGCGAAGTTCTCGGTGTAGTTGCCGATGATCTTGATGGAGTTCTTGTTGGCGCCCACCGTGCCGTCGGCTCCGAGACCCCAGAACATGCATTCCTTGCGATCGCCCGTGGGCATCACGAAGGACTGGTCACCGAGAATCGACTCGCCGCCGATGTCGTCGATGATGCCGCAGCAGAAGTGATTCTTCGGCTTGTCGGCGGTCATGTTGTCGTAGATCTCCTTGCAGATCTGCGGGGTGAAGTCCTTTGAGCCCAGACCGTAGCGGCCGGCGAGAACCTTCGGATACTTAAAGGAGATGACGCCTTCCTGGAGACCTTCGCCGATGGCGGCGGTGACATCAAGATAAAGCGGATCGTTGGCACCGGGCTCTTTCGTGCGGTCGAGAACGGTGATGACCTTCACGCTGGCGGGAATCGCCTTGACGAAATCCTTCATCGAGAACGGACGGTAGAGGTGCACCTTCAAAAGGCCGACCTTCTTGCCCTCCTTGACGAGCGCGTCGACCGTCTCGTGGAGAGTGTCGCACCCCGAGCCCATCGCGACGACGACGTACTCGGCATCGGCGGCGCCGACGTAATCGTAAAGCTTGTAGGCGCGGCCCGTAAGCTGAGCGAGCTTGTCCATATACTTCTGAACGATCGCGGGCGTCGCTTCATAGTACTTGTTGGAGCTCTCACGGCCCTGGAAGTAGACGTCGGGGTTCTGAGCCGTACCGCGCATCGTGGGATGCTCGGGGTCGAGCGCGCGGCGGCGGAAATCGGCGACGTAATCGTCGTTGATCATCTCGCGGATGACGTCATAGCCGATCTCGTCGATCTTCTGGACTTCGTGCGAAGTGCGGAAGCCGTCGAAGAAGTGGAGGAAAGGAACCTTCGCCTCGAGCGTCGCGGCGTGGGCGACCATCGCCATATCGTGCGACTCCTGCACGGAGTTCGAGCAGAGCATCGCAAAGCCCGTCTGACGGCAGGCCATAACGTCGCCGTGATCGCCGAAAATGCAGAGACCCTGGCACGCGAGCGAGCGGGCGGAAACATGGAAAACGCACGGCGCGAGTTCGCCGGCGATCTTGTACATGTTGGGAATCATCAGGAGGAGGCCCTGCGACGCGGTAAACGTCGAAGTCATCGAGCCCGTCGTGAGAGCGCCGTGCACAGCGCCGGCGGCGCCGCCTTCGGATTCCATTTCGACGACCTGCGGAATCGAACCCCAGATGTTCACCTTCTTGAGCGAGGCGAGTTCATCGCACGTCTCGGCCATCGGCGAGGACGGCGTGATCGGGTAGATTGCGGCCACTTCGGAGCACGCGAACGCGATTTGGGCAGCGGCGGTATTGCCGTCAACCATTATCTTCTTTGCCATATTCCTGTTTTCCTTCTTTCAGTTTACAGTATCGGTTAAAATCGATTAGATAATATTATACTCTTATTCGGGGTTGTTTTCAAGTAGTTAGCCGCGACTAACCAGGAATTATAAAAATGCATCATTTTGACAATATAAACAAA
This sequence comes from Kiritimatiellia bacterium, assembly GCA_045537795.1. GTDB lineage: Bacteria > Verrucomicrobiota > Kiritimatiellia > RFP12 > UBA1067 > UBA1067. The sequence continues at coordinate 25,630 of JAZSQE010000068.1, forward strand.
TAAGATTCGCATCATTTTACGACTTGGTAAGTCTAATTATTGCATCTTTATACCGCTCTGACCGCCTGCAAATATTACAATGACAAGTGAATGACTCGCGAATCAACTATGGATTCGTTGTCTGCCATAGCTAATTTTATATACATGTTCATATCGTTCGTTATATCAAATTATTGAATTTCAAAGTGATCCCACTATTTCAGTCGACCAACGGACCCGCCGCCGCTATTGCCGCGACAAACAGCATCATCAGTTTCTTCATCATTTTCGTGATCCTTTCTTAAAATCCTGTTAATTTTGTTAATCCTGTCTAAACCTTTCTCACATGTCTTCTATCGACAATGCGAGAAACTGCGGTTTGACACGCTTCCACTTTCCAGACGCCTTTACGAATGCACCGTACTTCGCTTTTACACGCTCTAAATCGATGCGTGACTTATCGCGCTTCACCTCGCAAACCGCATACGTGCCGTCGAGCTCGTTTTCTGCAAGAAGATCAATTTCATTTTCGCCCTTTCTATCCCACCACGAACCAAGTCGCGTCCACGTGCCGGACTCGATAAACACCTCGCGAAAATATCGTTCCAACGCAAAGCCGCTGAAAGTCTCATAATCGCGACGAATAATCTCGCGCAAACAATCATGCCCTTTTATTTCAAGCAGATAACCATACTTGAAAACAAAACGAAACCAAAAGACAAAGAAATTATCCGATAGACAATAACGCGCACTCTTCGCCGAAGTGGCGGCAAAGAGCGGCTGCTTTCTAGCGATAACGGCATAGTCTTTCTCAAGGCGCGTCAAATAACCGCCAGCATCTCGCCCAATTGCCTGAGATATCTCATTGCGTGAAGTACGCCCTGTAGCGATTGCCGAAAGAATAGAAAAATACGTTCCATACTCCTTGCCGAACTCATCAACCAATACGGCGCGACCTTCATCGACGAACGGCGAATCTTCCCGGATGATAAAATCAATCATTGCATCCTTGGTAAACGCCCCGGCATCGATCAACATCTCGACATATTTCGCAACGCCGCCGGTGAACGACCAGAGAGCCAGCAAATCCTCATTAGAATACCCTGGCGAATACTCGCCGAGAATTTCCTTCAATACGGAAACTCTAAACGGATCAATCTTGATAAAAGCGGTTTCACGACCATAGAGCGCGGCCTTTTTGCTCTTGAATATTTTTTGTATAAGCGTATAGACGGAACCTGAAACGACAAGATTTATTTTCGCATTATCTTTATACAAATCCCATATTTTTTGAATGCCGCTGAAAACCGACGGATTGACTTTGATAAATTCCTGAAACTCATCAATTACCACCGTTATCGGTCTCTCCGCCGCAAAACGCATAATCGCTTCGAAAATCTGCGTAAAGCACTCCGGCTCTCCGTAAATCGTAAGCCCGAGCTGCGATTCAAGCTCTTCCTTAAATGTCTGACAAAGATCTTTCTCGTTCTTGCGCTCAACGAAGAGATAGGCGAAATCACACTTAGGGAACGCTCGCATCAAAAGCGATGTTTTACCGACGCGCCGCCGCCCGGTAAGAACCGTAAACTGCGCGTTATTGCGGCTACGCCGCGCTATATCGGCAAGCATTTGAAGCTCATTTGTTCTATCAAAAAATTTCATTTATCGCTCCTCCCCAACAAAAAGAAACCACTGTTTCTGAAACCGCCGTTTCTTTTGCGACAAATTATATCATACCGACCGCCTTATCTGCAACAATCAAATACCCCCAAAATAAAGTATGGGCAAACTCCAGTATTACGAAATATTCGTTACGAATACTTCGTAATCGCCAAATCATATGTTTCGTCATTTTCCGAACGACACATCCATATACGCCTACCTATCTTCCTATATGTGACACGGTGAGAAATAGCCAGGTTTTAAAGCGTTTGGAAATCGGCAGGCGTCGCAACCTGAATACACCTTCCCTCCTAAGGCGCAACAACATCGTTCTGACCTTTTCACAGGTGTCGGCATCACCGCGTTTGGACACTTCCTTAACGATCCACGCCATTTCGCGCGTTGCGCACGTCAATAGTGCTTCACGGTGCGCGGAAGCGGATTCCGCCCAAAATCTCAACAACAATTCTCGTCCAACGATAAAGCGCTCAACAATCTTCGACAATCTGTTGTGCGATGTCGATGCGTTATTCTGCCTGAAAGCATATAAAACATCATCTACTACTGCCATTGTCCGCACCTTTTCAAATACAAGATATGAAAAGTAAGAATCTTCTCCCGGCTGGATATTCGCAGGGAATCTTATATCAGCCACCGCCGACCTTCGAAAATACGATTCCATACCGGACATACAATTCCACCACCCCTACGTTCATGCTGATCGATAAAATACGCAAAAGGATCATCCACTTGAAACATCCTCGGTCTTACACATCCGTCGCCAACCTCGCCGCATATTCCAAAAACCGACTCCACATCCGCCGACTCTGGCACTTTTGCGTATGACGCCTCATAAGAACATTTGATCCGATAAACACATTATCTCCAATTTCTATTTTAACATCCGGCTGAAGAGAGGGATCTCCAACATTGCGGTCTAATGGATGAATATGATGAAAATCACTATCAAAGAAACTACATCCATAACCAATTCGACACCATTTCCCTATCTTTATGGATGTTGTATTGGCAATTATTGTGCAATTATTATTAATGCAAGTCCCTGCACCTATTTCAACATTCGCACCTGGATATCGCGCTTCTATATAAATGCTCCCGTCATAAAAACTCGGTGAACTTTTCCACCCTAATATAACCGCATCCCCCGCCGATTCCCCTATGCTAACCGCCCCCTTTCCATCTATTAAAACCGGCTGCAACACCATTGCCGTTTCAATTCAGGGCTCCACCGCGACGAGCAGACATACCTATATAAACATATTCGCAACTTTTGAATCATCTTCGAGACTTTGCTACACCCCATCATAAACCATAGTCCTCCTTACATATTCACATTTCTATATACGGCTTTAGTTCCGACAACCGTAACTCCAGCCGGCACATCTGACACTACAGTCGCACCGGCCCCGATAATTGCTCCTCGCCCTATTGTGACTCCCGGAAGAATAACCGCTCCAGCCCCTATCGACGCCCCTTCTTCTACAATAGTCTGCATGAGAATTCGCCGATCATCCCGGACCCCGGACCGCGGATATTTATCATTGCAGAATGTCGCATTGGGGCCGATAAAAACATTATCGCCTATACGCAGACCATCCCACAGATACACACCACATTTCAGGGTTACATTATCTCCGATCACAACATCGTTTTCAACAAACGTATGCGCGTTGAGATTGCACCTGCTACCGATCTTCGCACCTTTCAGCACAACGCAAAATTGCCATATCCTGGTGTCTTCCCCTATATCCGACGTTTGAACGTCAGCCAACGGATGGATAAAAGGTTTCATGTACCATCTCCATTTCCGGATATTTTTTTGAAATCGGCATAACAGCGCACATAATCGCTTTCATCGTAATGCTCGCTTGCAAGAACAAGAAGCACCGCATCCTTGGAAAATTCCTTCATTTCATGCCAGACCATTCCCTCTATCAACAAGCCCTTGTCAGGCCAATCGAGCCTATATGACCTTTTCGTCCCATCGGGCATCTCACAATCTATGGTACACGCACCACATATGCAAATAAGCATTTGCCTATTCTTGTAATGGGCATGATGCCCCCTGACAGTGCCCGGAGTGGTATCGAATATGAAGAAAGTTCGTCGAATCTCAAACGGCACCAATTCCGAGCAAGACTCCTGTATGACAAGCCTCCCCCGCTCATCGCCTTTAACGGGGAAGAGCACTTCCTCTACGTTTGCAAGCATGGGGTCATTCTCCTTTCCAGGCGTTTACCGCATTTATCACCGCATCGACCTCATTCTCAGTCATTACGGGTGAAATCGGAAGAGAAAGAATCTCTTCGTGAATCTTTTCAGTTGCCGGCAACGACAGATTGTGCCACTCGGTATAGGCCGGCTGCCGATGCGGAGGTATTGGATAATGTATCACCGTCTGAACGCCGCAACCGGCAAGATGTGCCTGAAACGACGCTCGGTTCTTCGTGAACACGGGGAAAACATGCCACACGATCTGCTCTCTGTCGGCAGGGACATCCGGGAGCCTTATATGCGGATTTACGATTCCTCGAAGATATGAGTCCGATATTTCCCGTCTGCGTTCATTGTCTGAATCGAGAAAGGGAAGCTTCACTCGCAAGAAGGCAGCCTGTATTTCATCCAGCCGTGAATTAGTTCCGCGATAAGGGAAATGATACTTCACATCTGAGCCATAATTGCGAAGGGCCCTTATCTTTTGCGCCAACTCGTCATCGTTTGTCGTAACTGCCCCGCCATCGCCAAGGCATCCCAGATTTTTCCCGGGATAAAATGAGAATCCGCTCGCATCACCAAGATTGCCGCACCGCACCCCCTTGAACTTCGCACCATGCGACTGCGCGGAATCCTCGATGATTTTCAATCCGTACCTGGCCGCAATCTCGCGAACACGCGTCATTTCCATCGCGCGACCATAAAGATGGACGACCATTATCGCCCTAGTCCGAGCAGTGACAGCCTGCTCTATTTTTTCCGGATCGATCAAACACGTCTTTTCGTCGGGCTCGACCAGCACCGGTTTCACTCCATTGGCGCTGATTGCGATAAGCGAAGCGATATAGGTGTTTGCCGGAGCTATGATTTCGTCACCGGGTCCGATGCCGTACGCCTGGATAATAAGTTTAAGGGCATCAAGACCATTAGCGCATCCGATGCAGTGCTTCACGCCGCACCACTGCGCAAACTCGAGCTCAAACCGCTCACACTCCCCACCAAGAAGATACCAGCCCGAATCCAACACGCGCTTCGCCGCCGCATCCAGTTCTGCACGAAAGCGCTCGTTCACAGCCTTCAAATCAAGGAATTTAACCATGTTCAATCTTCCCTTCGAATTATCAGCGACAAAACATACGAATACAGAAACAAATGCAATCGGCCTCGTCCAAGAGCATCCTCCGCCAACCTGAACCAGCCTATGCTCTTTAGCGCATCCTTAAAAGCACGCCCATACAACCCAGCCGAATCCACGCATACGGGTTCCTCAAAACACTGAAGAAGTGCGCGTGCGCGCGACTCCGCCAGATGCCGTTCAAATCCGTCAAACTTGCCTTTCTCGACGACAAGCTCTCTGCATGCGGCTTTATACGCCAAATACCGCATCCTAGAGATTTTGAGCCTTCTGAGCCTACGCTCACCACGCGTCATGTTTGTTTTCCTGTAGAACGAAAGACTATTGGGATCAACGCGCCTGCGAACCAGACACTCAGGTATCATAAGTACCTCTCCCCTACTGATGGCACGCAGGGAAAGAAAGAGATCTTCGTCGGCAAGATCATCAGGGAATGTAGGTTCCATTACGACAGATCTGCGATACGCCGCTGTCGCACCAAGCACCGGCGTCAACTCGACTTTCCCGGGCGGTTCCGGCAAATTTGAGACACGGAAAATACCGCCTGAATATTTCTCATATCTGTAAAGCGAGGGGACAAAATGCGTCATGCCAATCACATTGCCGGAGCCATCTATTCTCGAACCAGCACAGCCTATCGCCATGGCATCCGGATACTTAGCTACGTAATCGGAAAGAATCTCCAAACGTTCAGGAGCGGCAATGTCATCTCCACCCTGAGTCGCGATCCATTCGCCGGTACACAATGTGATTGCCGAGGCAAAATGCTTTCCGAATCCCTTGTTTTTTTCATTGACATTCACAATGATTCGATGGGGGCCAGAGTAGTCGCGGGCCAACCGCAGCAGCAAGTCCCCGGTTCCGTCCCAAGACCCATCGTCCGAAAAAAGTATTTCTGTGTTCCCATACGACTGGGCAAACGCGCTACGCACGGTTTCCTCAACGAACCTTGCCTGATTGAAAAAGAAAATCGCAAGAGTAATGCGCGGCAGAGACGCATCCCCCGCCCCCGGATTAACCACCTCCGTCATGTGAGTCTCCTTAAAAGAACCGCAGGATTGCCGGCGATCACCGAATCGGGCGGAAAAGATTTGGTAACCACTGCCCCTGCTCCAATCACACATCTGTCACCGATCTCAACACCCTTTAAAACTATCACGCCCTCCCCGATAAAACACTCATCCCCGATGAATACAGGCGACGTTTTCACCGCCGAGCGATCTTCGCGAGCTGAAGCGTACAACCCATGAAAGTCGCTATCATAGCAACGGAATCCCGCCCCTACCACACATGACCTTCCAATCCGTATGCCACCACAGGCAGATTCTCCCTCGGAAATTATCGCAGCGCCATTGGAAAATACGCATCCGTCCGCGATTTCAATCGACGATCCTGGATTACGGGCCTCGATATACGCTTCTGTTGTATTCCATCCCGGTGAACGTTTCCAACCGAAAGACACACGGTCGCCAAAGACCACCTTGCCTTTGCCGCAAATACGCATACGTTGCTTCGCATCAGGGAGCCCCTGCACCGCACAACGTAAACAGATCCGCCTAAAGCGCCTGTCAAACAGACATCGCAGCAAATCCAACATATGCGGCAACGGACGGCATGCGTCTTTCCCAGTCATTGCACAATTCTCCCTTTTGAAAGCAAATCAGACACTGCGGACTCAACCGTCGCCGGAACCAAGTCAAAAAACATCGGCAAACGAACAAGTCCGTCCGCGAAACGATCCGCATTAGGGAGAACGCGCCCATCATGGAATTTCAACCCGTAAGGCGAAGAGTGGAGACTTAAATAATGGAACACGGCATGAATTCCTCGTTCCTTCATGGCACAGATGAAATCGGTTCTCGCCTTGAGTCCGTCAAATACAAGATAAAACATGTGTGCATTGTTGGTGGCGTAGTCAGGCAAAAACGGCAGTGCGCATCCAAGATCGGCCGCGACATTCCCAAAAAATTCGCGATAGCGGCGCACATGGGAAAGCCGCCGCTCCTGAATTGCATCGAGGTTCTCTAGTTGCGCCCACAAAAAGGCAGCAACGACTTCCGATGGCAGAAAAGACGAGCCGACATCCACCCACCCGTACTTATCCACTTCTCCGCGATAGAACTGCGAACGGTTAGTGCCCTTCTCCCAGATAATCTCTGCCCGTTCGGCAAAACGCATGTCGTTCACAACCAACATCCCGCCTTCTCCGGATATGATATTCTTCGTCTCATGGAACGAAAAGCACCCGAAATGCCCGATGGAACCGAGCGCTCTACGCCTGCCGTCTCGTCCCGTGTAGAACGAATCGACAGCTTGCGCCGCATCCTCGACGACAAAAATGCCGTGACGCGTCGCAATATTCATTACGGCGTCCATGTCGCAAGCGACTCCGGCATAATGCACGGGTACGATTACTTTGGTTTTCGGCGTTATAAGCGCCTCAAGGCGCGACACATCCATGTTCGGCTCGTCAGCCCTGCTATCAGCGAACACAATCTTCGCCCCCTGGCGAACAAAGGCCAAAGCCGATGACACGAATGTATAGGACGGCACGATAACCTCATCTCCAGGTTCTACACCGCACAGAATCGCAGCCATCTCCAACGCATCCGTGCATGATGTGGTCAGCAACACCTTCCCGAATCCGTATCTCTCCTCAAAATATTTCTGACATCGTTTCGTATAGATGCCGTTGCCCGACAAGGTACCCGACTCTACGGCACGCTTCACATACTCAGTCTCGCTTCCTGTAAGGAAAGGCTTGTTGAAAGGCACTTTTATGCGTTCCATTCTTTTACTCCATTAAAGCTTTCGACCCGCCAACCGCTGAATCACAGCATCCCACTGCCCGATGATCCGGCTTTTCCCGTAGCGCTCTGCGCATATCCTGCTGGCATTTGCACCCAGCCGGCAACGTATCTCCTCGTCTCGCATAAGGCTTCGCAGCGTATCGGCATACGCCGCCACATCGTTTCTGGAAACGATTCCATTAACCCCGTCATCTACCATATCACGCGCACCCGGAAGTTCATCCACGAGAACTGGAGGAACCGCAAACTTCATTCCTTCTATCACAGCAAGAGGAAATCCTTCGAGAGTGGAAGGGAATGCCATGATGGAGGCTCTTGCGTAAGCCGACGGAAGATTGTCGGTAAAAGGCAAAAATCTGATACGCCCAGAATCGGCCAATCCTCCTGCGGCCCTGACGCACTTGTCCCCATACGCATTCTGGCTGTTCCCGTACAGAACTAAAGTCCACTCCGGAAATTCCGCGGCAAGCGAAGAAAACGCGCGCACCAGCAACAACTGATTCTTTAGTTTATTGAAATATGCTGGATAGAGTATCTCCTTGCGCCTGTTCGCGCCTGCCAACTCCGCGTCGGACGGGTCTCGCACATCCGGCCATTCAGCAATTGTGATAACCTCCGGACGCGGAGCGAAACGACGCAATTCCTGTTCGTATGCAGGACACAATATCTGAAGAACATGCGAACGGTTGAACGCGCGTTTAATCCGCCAATTCCGCAAGAGCCGCTTGCATTTGAAGAATCCGCGCGGAGCCAGCAAAAGTTCCGTCACAGTCGGAATTGGCGGATCGCGGCGTCCATCGACAGTAAGATCAAGTATTTCGTTAGATCCCGCCGCCATGCATACGTCAAAGCCCCTCATCGCTTTGCGCACATCTTTGCGCATGACAACTGCCTTCTTTACGTGATCCGCAACCGGAAAAGAAAATTCCGACGTGGAGCACGTTACAAGCGTAACGTCATGCCCTATCCTAGACAATTCTTCGGCTTGCGAACAGATCAGATGGTCCGCGCCCCGCCCGGTGGATAGGTTGTCTTTATATATTGCCAGTCTGATACTCATCTCTGAAAAAACCCTTTAGTCCAACGGGATTTATCGACACTATTTCCGTATCCGGATACCACTTGTGCGCAAATTCCTTCATGTCGCGATATCCGCGAAAAATTGAATCAAGCGGCAACCAATTCGGCTTCGAGGAAAAGAAGTGTCCGTTGGACGAACAATCGCAACCGACAAGATATATCCTTCGTGGATTTGTCCATAGCGCAAACTGTAACGCCGGGAAAACTATGTTTCCGTAATCCACCAGCGGCATCGTGCTGATATCGTAGGAAATCCTATCCCTGGAACCTGTCAGCACCCGGTATCTGAAAGCGTCGGCAACCGCTGCGTCGGACTCCGAACAGGTGCAGTCGCCCTTGCCATAGACACGTTCGGTGATGATGCCGTAAAACTTCTTGCAAATACCGGGACGATATGCGTTTATTCCGAGAACCATGTCGCGAAGGTGGTCGGGAGAGTCTTGAAAAAAGATGAAATCGAAATCCACCTTATCGCATCTGTAGGCGGTATTGACTCCGATATGTATGGCGCCGGATATGGGACGATAGTCATTCACAGTCGGCCCCGCAGCCACTATCACGACATCACGCCCTGAATACCGGTTCTTGTATGATGCAAACGCGGCTTGATGCATGGCAAAAGTGGAAAGAGCCTCTGCAACAATGCGTTCCATCCTTTTTTCCGGATGCAAAATTTCGCTGTGCTCCGCCCGAAAACGCCTTCTGCGGTCACGATTGAACATGAAAGCCGATTTCAATTCGCACATGAACTTATTCATATTCTCTCCTGTGAAGTCACCAAATATGGACAAATCGTCATTTCTCCATAACCATTTCCAAGGGCGTCCAAACGCGCTTTAATTTCATTGGCCGCCTCGCTTTTCAAGAAGATGTTTGTTTTGCTCCAATTCAGAAAGGCATTGTTCGATGTCGTCAAATTTCAGCTTCGTTGCGATGAACTCATCCGGATAATCCCACCAGCGGCTTCTCAGAAGGCGCTCACGGGTCGATTCATCAAACCTATATCTGATGATCCGCGCCGGCACACCCGCAACAATCGCATATGGAGGCACATCCTTAGTCACAACCGCCGCTGCACCGACAACGGCGCCATCGCCTATAGTAACACCATCCATAATGATAGCCTGCCTGCCGATCCAAACATCGTTGCCGATTGTAATTGGTGGACACGTTTCAAATACAATTTTATCTTCTTCTTTAAGTGGAGGGCCACCTCCGTATGTGTTCGAATCAGAACCTTTACAAAAAAATGTATGCGTTGTGAGAAAGTTAAGCGGATGACTAGACAGCCCAATTAAGACATTATGAGATATTGAACAATATTTACCAATTGTCGTCTCATTATGATTTTTTATCTCGGTTCCTACTCCCAAATAGGAATACTTACCAATTTTATAACGTTGATGATCTTTGGCATATTTGCGCTCACTGGGAATGTATTTAGTACGAAAACGCCTTCTGCGTTTTCGGCCAACGATAAAACAAGATAACAACTTATAAAAATTTATTCTTAATTTCTTTTCATTCATAACATAAACTCCTTGGAAAAAGGCGTCCCACACGAAATATTCCGATTTGACTTGCGCCCGATAATACTTGAAATTTCCTCCGGCCTACATCCATTGCACGGACGGATAGAACGAATGTTATCTGCCGTAAACACTTCACCTTTTTTCACATCCTTTACGACATACAGCGATCGTCCGAATTTGCGGTTTGCCTCATTGATGGAATAGTCAACCTTACCAAGCACAGCTTCTGTATTGCGAACAGCCTTTACCATTGTGGCAAATTCATCAACATTCAGCGAGAATCCGGCATCTTCTCCGCCAAGCGAGCGATCAAGCGTGAAATGCTTCTCAATGACACGCGCGCCGAGGGCGACCGCAACGACGACAGGTTCAATCTGCATGGAATGATCAGAAAGACCTATCTTCACGCCTTGAGGACCAAAACGCTCAATCATATCCTTTATCGTCAAAAGGTTCATTTCCGACAACTTCGCTGGATATGATGAAGTACACTTTAAAAGCGTAATATCATTATTCCCGACGCCTTTACATGCGTCAATAGCACCTTGCATTTCCTCTAATGTTGAAATGCCCGTTGAAATAATCATCGGCTTTCCACATTTTGCCGCATACCGAATCAACGGATAATCATACGCCTCAAAACTCGCGATTTTATACATCGGCACATTCATCTTCTCTAGAAAATCAACGGCAGTATTGTCAAACGGAGTCGAGAAGAACGGCATACCGATTGAATCGGCGTATTCCTTCAAGCGCGGTTGCCATTCCCATGGCGTAGAAGCTTTTTGGTAAAGCTCGTAAAGATATCTATCTTTCCACAGGCTACCATCACCCTTAATCAGAAACTCGTCGCGCTTGCTGTCGATGGTAATCGTATCGGCCGTGTACGTCTGGATCTTTACGGCATCCGCGCCAGCATCTTTCGCTGCTGCAATGATTTTTTTTGCAAGCTCAAAATCACCGCAATGATTTGCAGACATCTCGGCGATGATAAAAACAGGTTTGCTCATTCGCTTTTTTCCTTCGTAGACCTCCAGACAAGAGAAATGAAGCCCTCGCTGATATCGGAAGAATTCTCTCTTCTGAATCCATTACGCTCAAACAACCTGAGCGACGGAATATTATTATGCCTCACAACAGCACGTAAAGGGGATACTTTTGATAATCTTATTGCTTCAGACAAAAAAGCATCACCAAGATGTTGTCCACGAAAGTCCGGCGCGATACTGATGCTCACAACCCACTCTTCCGTTTCTTTTTGAAATCTTACTTGACCTGCTAAGCGTCCATCATCAAATTCAATAACGTAAAACAAGGTATCGGAATCAGAAAGTCGAGCATTAAACCAATTCTTGTGTGTTTCAAAAGGAATCAACTCTTGATGAATGGAATTTTTTCGAACAAGAGAATCGTTTGAAAGATTATACACAGCCTGCATATCTGCGAACTGAGCTTTTCTCATTTTAAATCCCGCAACCATTTCACATCCTCTTTGAAGTCATTCAAATTTTTTGTGTGCGCTTTCTCGGTTTCCACCGAAATATACGCGTTCCTCGGAAGTGATGCTGTTATTTCTTTAATCTGTAAAGTGCCTGTTCCGAAATGCAAATGCTGATCTTTCTTCGAAGAAATGTCTAAGTCGGAAAGATGATACATTTTAGGATTAAATTTTAAAAAGGAATCAAAATATTTTTTCCAATCTACTCCATGTGCATTAGCCGATGCAACAGCATGCCCTATATCGAGGCAAAAGCCACAGCTAGTCGCGGCAATAATTCTTTGAATTTCCTCTGGCGTAGATCCGGCAAGTAACTTGTCTGAATTATCTATTGGAAAATAGGGTTTATTTTCAACTATGACGCGGGAATCTCCTATCAAATTTATCTGACGGGCTACTTCATCAATACTTCCCAGAACGCCTCCGTGTGCGATGATTGTCGGTGTGTTTAAAACATCCGCAAACTCTTTGACCTCTGAAAAAATACTTATGTTTCTATATTCACAATTCTTGTCAGCTAAATTAATTCCATGTGCGGAATGCGGAGCATGAATGACATAAGGAATATTTAGCGTTTTCCATTCATATGCATACTTCAAACTTTCTGGCACAACGTAAAGCTCAATATAGTCAAAAACTCCTTCTGCATAAAGCTTTCTTGCTTCACGCAGATAGTGGTCAGTATTTGTCGACCAGAGTTTAAGCCCTATTTTCACTAATTACGGCACCCTTTTGAGAATCTTATACTTCATCTCGGCCATCGCCCAATCCTCTGGCGTATCTATATCCTGAACAGACTCCTCATTCAAGACAAAGGGAACAGTCCTCATCATCCGACCGGACAAGAATGCCTGGGTGCGGTAAAAGTAGAACATTCCCACATCGTGATACATTGGCTCCAGATCCTGCGAACGCGCCGCCGCATACTCTGGCTCACGAAACGAGAGCATTCCATCAGATCCTATTTTCATGGCACGCTGAATCGGGAAGGAATACTTAACCACAGGGATCAGCGAATCTACCATGTCGCCCGCAAATGCTTCGTGCGCCCGGGAAAGAATCTCTGACGTCAAAAAAGGAACGCATGGATAGATGCATGCAAACTCGTCGAACGCCTTGTCGAGCTTCTCGTATTCCCCAATGACCTCAAGAAGCACATCGCGCGTAGTTGCAAAATCATTGGCAGTCGCTTCGCTCCGCAAGAACGGAACTTTCGCTCCAAATGCTTCAGCAACAGCTGCTATTTCACTGTCGTCCGTCGAAACCATCACCTCGCCAAACAGGTCTGATTTCAATGCCGCCTCTATGGCATACGCCAACATCGGCTTCCCCATAAATGGCTTGATGTTTTTTCGCGGAATACGCTTTGAACCTCCGCGGGCGGTGATGATGGCAAGTGTTCTCATGATGCCAAAATCCTTTTTATCCGACCTGCAATATCGTCCAAATCTTCATCAGTCAACCCAGGATACAACGGGAGTGAAATACACTTCTCGTAATATGCCTCTGCGTTGGGGAAGTCGCCTATTTTGCATCCGAAATGCTCCCGGTAGTAGGGCTGCGTGTGAACGGGGATGTAGTGCACCTGAAGATTCAATCCATTTTCTCTCGCTTTAAAGTAAAACTCCTTTCGATTTTCAACCAACACCGGATAGAGGTGGAAACATGCATTAGAGAAAGATCGTTCCGTCAGATGCGGCAGATTGAGGTTTTCGTTATAAAATGCAACAATCTCGCGGCGACGTCTCTTGAAAGCCTCCAATTTCTTAAGCTGGGAAATACCGAGAGCGCATTGAAAATCAGTAATGCGATAGTTGAAACCAAGTTCCCGCATCTCATATTCCCAAGTGCCGGACATTGCTCCGTCCTTGTGCATTCCGTGAGCACGGTAAGAGCAAAGCTTTTCATACAACCTCGGGTCATTAGTCGTCACTGCACCGCCTTCACCTGTTGTGATGGTTTTAACCGGATGGAACGAAAAAATCGTCATGTCGGAATATTTGCATGACCCGACTTTCGTATCTTTGTAGTCCGAGCCTATGGCATGTGCGGCATCCTCGATAACAATTAGATTGCGCTTCTTTGCCAAGGCCGAAACATGTTCCATATCGCAGGATTGCCCCGCAAAATGGACAGGAATCAAGACCTTCGTCCGTTCAGTTATCTTCCTCGCGATTTCAGCAGGGTCAATATTGGCAGTATCTAGCTCTATATCGGCGAAGACTGGCTTTGCCCCGCAGAAACATATGCAATTGGCGGAAGAAAGAAATGTAATCGGCGATGTAATCGCCTCATCGCCGGGGCCTAGGCCAGCTGCAAGCGCAGCAATATGCAACGCTGCAGTTCCGTTGGCAACAGCAACGCAATACTTCGATCCCGTGTAGTCGCAAATGGCTTTTTCGAATGCACTTACTTGCGGTCCACAAGTAATCGGCCTCTCTCCCAAAATCTCGCAAACGGAATCAATGTCCGATTGATCGATGAGCTGTCGTCCATATCCGTACGACTTCATCAGATTGCTCCAATCTTAGACCTGTTTGCGTCAATCCACTTTTTCAAATTCTCCACAGTCATCCACTCGCCGTTATTGTCGGAACTGTATGAAAAACCTTCCCCTACCAGTTTTCCGTCTTTTATCCTCCCGGCATCTTTATCCCAACTGTGAATCGCCGGCAGGATCTTGTAATGTCCCTCGTATTCATAGGTATGCGAGGCATCTTCCACGCCGATCATCTGCTCGTGAAGCTTTTCACCTGGACGAATCCCTATTTCCTTCTGTTCGCAGTCAGGACTGACGGCCCGTGCAATATCGCAGATATTCATGGAGGGTATCTTCTTTACATAAATCTCACCGCCAACCATATCTTCAAACGCATGCCAGACAAGTTCGACGCCTTGCTCTAAGGAAATCATAAAACGCGTCATTCGATTGTCGGTAATCGTCAGAGTACCACTCTTCGCCTGCTCGATAAAAAACGGAATCACGCTGCCACGCGACCCCATTACATTACCGTAGCGAACAACGGAGAATCGCGTTTTCTTGCCACCTGCATACGAATTTCCGGCGATGAACACCTTGTCGGAGACAAGCTTGGTCGCTCCGTAAAGATTGACCGGCGAACTCGCCTTGTCCGTGGAAAGTGCGACAAGCTTTTTGACACCGCGGTCAATGCAAGCATCCACTAGGTTCATCGCCCCATTGACATTTGTCTTGATGCACTCAAACGGATTGTATTCCGCTGTCGGCACTATTTTTGTCGCAGCTGCATGCACAACATAGTCTACGCCATCCAGCGCACGATAGAGGCGTTCCTTATCGCGAACATCACCGATGAAAAAGCGAACACGCGGATCATCCTTGAAAATTTTTGCCATGTTCCACTGTTTCATCTCGTCACGGCTGTAAATGATAAGTTTTTGAGGATTGTATTTGCGCAAGGTCATAGGCACAAAAGTATGCCCAAATGATCCTGTTCCTCCGGTCAGCAAAATAGTAGAATTGGTCAGCATAAGTATTCCTTGCTTTTGTGGTTGAAAATCTATATTGTCAAATGCTGCATCTGGCGGCGTATTTGCGCCCGGCCATAGGCCAGCAAAGCTTTTTCAGTGTAGTGGTTGCACAAAAAACGAAACCTGTTCATATACGGAGAGACAGCCCCCTCTTCCTCCGCATACTTGAGGTACTCACGAAACGAATAGTCGTGTGTTCCGCGCCTTCGATACCCAGACTTAAGCCTGTGAAAGTTCCGGAATGCATATGAAAAGCCGGCAAATGTAGTGATGTCATCGCCAAGCAACCGCCGAAAAACCGCCTCAACACGAGCCCAACACCTTGCATCAGGCAACGATCCCGCATCACGCACCGCCTGCCCGGCATGTATACCGTAGTTCGCAAGTTTTGAAGCAAGCATCACCGCCTTGCCGTCACCCACCGCAAGCGGCACGAACGCACTGTCTCCGTGTTTTCCGTAGGCTCCGCCGTAATCAAGGTATTTGTAGACGTCAAGCCGCTTGAAATTCTCGGTCTTGTACACGAAAAAAGGGAAGTTTCCGAAATTGTCATTGAAAAAGAACGAGGCAAAACCCCTTGAATCAAGCACCACCCCTGTATCATCGACATTCTCTGAAAAAGGTGCGTCATCATCCGGAGCACATTGATAAGTGTCGCAACCAAGAAGCGTGACATCGGAACGGGATGAGCATACGGAAGCGACAAGTTCCGCATAACGGGGGTGGATTCTGTCATCATCATGAAGAACAGCCACGTATTTGCGGTCTGCGCGTTGCTGCGCTTCATAAATGTTACCCCAAAGTCCAGGACGCTCCGTCCGCTCATATGCAATCCCGAACGGGGCAAAACGCTCAACCACTCGCCGAGTGTCGGGATTCGGACCGTCATCAAGGACGGTAATCGACGCCGGACGCATCGTCTGGGCCGCAATGGATTCAAGTTGGCGCAACAACAAATCAGGCCTATTGTAGGTAACGACAAAAAACTGGATGTCATCGATTGTCATGGGTGCCCTCCGAAAAGTTGTTCAATCTTTGACAAACGCCACAAAATCCTGTCTTTGGCGGCTTTCTTGCATCCAGTCCATCGCTGGATCTTCAAACCAACCCAATAACACCACAGCCTAAAAATATCCATTCGGGTTACAGGAAGTCGCACCTCCATCTGATGAGCCATTGCTTTTAAACGGGGAACAGATTCCTCGACAACATTCTTGCGATTCATTTTTTCAAGAAAACCCATAAGGGCCGGGGCATCGCTCCACACCCCAATCCCCAACGACTTGTTTCCGCCAAAATGCACAAAATGATACTTTGGATTCCTCCGCATATACGAATCAGTTTCAGGCGCAACCCTATCGACTGCGAACTGGAAGTCTATCAATTTCAAATGACCATCATCCGACCGCAGCAAATTTTCAGGGTTTACGTCCCTATGCACGACATTGCTTTTGACCAGTGCATTGGCGATACGCACAATATCGTTCGCCATATCGTCCACCTGAGCATTTGATGATGAAAAGATCTTCTCCATTACCACAAATGCCATATCCCCATTGCGCGAACTCCACAACGCAAGAGGCTCTGGAAAAACGTCCGGATCGGCAGCATGCACACGCCTCAATTTTTCATATTCGTTGCGTATCGATTCTGGTGCGCGAGATGAGCATTTAACTACGCAAGGAACCCCCTTATACAAACCTTCATAAAAGATATCGTTGACAATTTTGTTTTCAAGGAAAACCTTGCACTCAGAAAGTCCCATCACGGAACCTTCTGCCGCAATAATATTATCCCATTTTTCTATGATGCCTTGACTCTTGACAAATCCAAGCCAAGACCCTACCTCAACCCCTAAATGCCCCTGCATCCATCGCCTTGCTCGGCGAAAACTTTTCAATCTAATGAAAACAGGATGAAGTGCATCAATAGGTACAAGGCAACGTCCAGAAGGCTCAAAATCCATACAACGAAGCCTAAACTTTCCATCTTGCAGGTTTTGAATCACTATATTCTGCGGATCATACAATTGAACGGAATGAGAAATCAACCCCATCAACAAACGCTTTAACGAATGCAGCAGCTGCGCCCTCTTCTTGCCGTCCGCTTTGCGGAATGCATGAGAAAAATGCTGCGGTTCAGAACCATCTGCGTTTGTTATTCGCTCCTCTACAATGCACCAGCCACGAGACGGAACGAAAACACATTCCATTGTCTGAGGGAAGGCTCCGAAAACCTCAGAAGGAACCCTGTCACGCAACTCCTTCCAATACCGGCACTCTTGACAAGAAGTATTGCGCTTTTCGTCAAAACGCGACTTACGAATTTCGCGAATAACGGCCGGCTTCAACTTGTGAACTTTCATTGCGCCATCAGCCCCCGGACGCATTTCAAGCTCCTCTTCGTTACGATAGCACTTGACGCACAATTCCCGGCCCGGCAACGCATAACACACCCTTCGCGACCCCATACCGAGACGCTCCATCTTCCCTTCCTGAAAGAGAACCTCAAGTTCTTCGGATGTCGGAATGTCAGCCATACGCCTCCTCCGGCGCACGGAAAAGAAAAAACTTACCGCTGAGAGATTTGCCTATAAACGAATACAGGAGCCCCGTCTTGTCAACGCAAAAGCACCCGTTTTTCCTGAGCGGCTCAAAGCTGCACATATCTGTCGCCATAGGTTTCATCAGCCACAATTATATCATATTTGCGGGGTTCGCGCATACCTCAGATCAAGCACAAGGGGATATTCCAAGCCTGCTTCCACAAAGCCCCGTTCATCTCTTTCTATTTCGCCATCACACTCCGCCGCCTTCACACTGTTTTACGGCATATGACTTTTATATCAATCCCTCCAATACTCGGCAATCCATTTTGTTGGCAGACATGTCAAATGTGGTTTTACCGGTTTATTGTATTTGAGATAATACCCTGCAATAGCCTGAGGAAGATCCGGCTGTCCGTGAAATGCGACTATCGACACATTCTTCGGCGGCCGCCATGGCATAAAAATCTTGTTCAACGGATACATCGGCACCAATTGGCGCTTGAACGAACACACCCACTCCTCCGGCCACCAATTGACGTTACCGGCCTTCATCATTGCGAATGTTTGAAACTTCTGTGAACCCTTCGTAAAGCGTTCGCGCTCGGCAGGATCATCTTTCACAGAAAGAAAGGTTTCGTACACGGCTCCTGACCTCCCTGCGTCGAAGCGAAAACAAGAGGAATTGCCTATATCAGGCCGTTTCCTGAACATTTTTTTTCGTCGCTCCACCCAATTGTGAATAATACAGAACTCGCCTGGTCTATAATCGAAAAACTTGTCGAGCGACCCCGTGACGAGAAGATCGATATCGAGAAACAACGTAGGCCCATCAAGGTCTGCGAACCCATCCCTGAAAAGACAAAGCTTTACAAATATGTTCGGCCACTCTCTGCCTATCACGTCCGGGTTATCGGGAATAGGGACCGCCTCAATTCCTTCGACAAGCCCCGTTCGATCATCCGTCACACAGACGAATCTGAACGGGCGAGAAAGATTGCGCTTAACACCTGCATACAGCCTGTTGACATATTCTGGTCCATAATAGTCACCCCATTTAACGCACAAAATATTCACACTGCCTATTTGTCTCTCTTCTTGCATTCACACTCTCCTCCATCGTGATCAATCTTCGCTCAAATCGTCATCTTTAGCATCCTGCACAAATACCCACTGCCTCCCTCAATGAGGACTCGGGGATTTCGCATCCGGATTTTTTCGAGGATACATAATACGTATAGGAGGGATAATATCCGCATCCTAACTTGTAACCAGCATGAAACTCCGCGTCAAAGTACTGTTCGTCAGATAAAGACCAAACCGCCCTACATACTCTCGGGGACGAGCCTTGATGCCGACAGGCTCTCATGTACAATGGATTGTCCTCTCTTGAGCAATGAACAATCTCGTTTTCCAGCAGTTCTTCGATCACACACCATCCTCGTGACGGTACGAGAACGCATTCCATCGTCTGCGGGAAAACCTCGAAAACTTCCGGCGGGAGTTTTTCACGCAACTTCTTCCAATACCGGTATTCCTGACAGGAAGTGTTGCGCTTTTCGTCGAATCTCGCTTTGGCTATTTCGCGAACTACAGAAGAGGAAAGAGTCCGCCCACCGTTGTACTTCCCTTCCTTTATTTCATCGTCCGACCGGTAACATTTGGCGCAAAACTTCCTCCCGGGAATTCTGTAGCACGCCCGGCGCGAGCCCATGCCGAGACGCTCCATCTTTCCTTCGCGGAAAAGGGCTTCGAGTTCTTTTGCTGTCGGAATATCCGTCACTCCGCTGCCCTTTCAACAACCTCCCAATGCCTCCGTTACCCACTCCGCAATCGTGCGCTTATCGGAATCGAAGCTGACGCCGACGAGAGTGATTTTCTTGCCGCTACCGAGAAACTTTTCGTAATACTTCTTTTCCTTGATCTGCGCCATCGCTTCGGCCGCGGACCTGTCGCGCTTGAACTCCATCACATACACGTGATCGGGCGTTTCCATCACCGCGTCGATCCGTCCGTCGTTCGTGCGCACTTCCGGCGTCACGCCGACGCCGATGAAATAGAGAATCGCGCAGAACACCGCCTGATACGTCTCTTCCGGCGCATGCGAGGAAATATCATAAGGGATATTGGCGAAAAACACTTTGAGCGTTTCAAAAAACACGTCAAGACGATCATCATACAGCGCATCGATGCAACAGTTCTGCAATGTCCCCAGACGGTTCTCGTCGACATTCACATAGCCGCGGGCGAGTGACGTATTGAAGGAATTGCGAACTTCCATATTCGGGAAATCAAGCGAATATGTCCGCTGGGTACCGCGCTGACGGAAACCGGAAATCGTCAGATATCCCGTCTGATAGAGAAGCGTAACGGGATTGAGCGCCGTCGGCTCGTATGCGTCAAGCGTGGACTCGTCGATGCCGGCAAGCTGCAGATTAAGCGGCCGCTTCTTCAGCAGATCAACTAAAAACGTCGGTACCGCCGTCGAGGACCAATATGTCTTAAATTTAGAATCACGCAAACACAAGCCGAGCGACACGGGATTTATTACCGGTTCGGCATTTTCTTCAAATCGATAGCCGTCATACCATTTGACGATTTCGTCAAATGCCTCATCAGACGAAACACCGAGCGTCTTCGCAAGTTTCTCGATCCAATCGGGGAAAAACCTCTTAACCTCGTCATGCGTATACCCAAGAAGCGTCGCGAACCGAGCGCTCATCGAAATATCGGTGAGATTGTTGAGATCAGAGAAGATCGAAACCTTCGAAAACTTCGATATGCCCGTAATGAAAGTAAAGCGCATTAAACTTTCTTTAGTCTTAATGACAGAATAGAATGACTTAAGCGCGTCGCGAAACTTGATGACCTCTGGCGTATTGAGCGTCCCTAAAAGCGGCTTATCGTACTCATCGACGAGCATCACGAACTGCTTATGCGGCGACTTCGCCGCTAAGGCATCGCAGAGTGATATAAACTTATCTGCGGGTATCTTTGAATCCGAAATCTCTACATCATGTTCATTAGCTAATCTATCAAGCGATCGGCAAAGAAAATCCTCGAACTCCTCTACCGTCGGGCGCTGCATCGAACCCATATCAAGATGCAAAACGGGATACGTCTTCCAATCGTACTCTAAGGAATCAATCGCAAGACCGTTGAAAAGATCGCGCCGTCCTTGAAACAACGATTTAAATGTAGAAATCAAAAGCGACTTACCGAACCTGCGCGGACGGGCCAAAAAGAACTGCTTGCCGATAGTATGATTTATGAGCGGGTACAAGACCGCTGTCTTATCGACATAGGTGTACCCTTGGGTTATGAGCCCCTCAAAATTGTATGTGTCTGTCGCTATCGGTTTCATTGGCATGTATTATAGCAAATTCATTTCTGGTGCTGCATATCGCAGAGCTTGCGGTAGACGCCGTTCATCGCATAAAGCTCGTCGTGCGTACCGCGCTCGGCTATTTCGCCGTGATCCATGACAAGGATCAGGTCGGCGTTGCGAATCGTCGAAAGGCGGTGGGCGATGGCGAAAACGGTGCGGTTTTTCATCAGGTTCGCAAGCGCATCCTGCACGAGACGCTCCGTCACCGTGTCGAGCGCACTCGTCGCTTCATCGAGAATCAGTATCGGCGGATTGCGCAGAATCGCGCGGGCGATCGCGATGCGCTGACGCTCGCCTCCCGAAAGCGCGAACCCCTTCTCGCCGACGACCCGGTCATACCCGTCCGGCTGCGACATGATGAAATCGTGCGCATTCGCCAGTTTCGCGGCGGCGACGACTTCTTCGTGCGTGGCGTCAGGCGAACCGTAACGGATATTTTCCTCGATTGTATCGTTGAAGAGGAGCGCCTCCTGCGTGACCGCTCCGACAAGCCTGCGCAGATCGGCGATTTTCAATTCGCGCATATCCGTGCCGTCCATCGTCACGCTCCCCTTTTGAGGATCGTAAAATCGCGCAAGAAGCCCGGAAAGCGTCGATTTGCCCGATCCCGTACCGCCGACGACAGCGACCATCTTGCCGCGCGGAAGTTCAAACGAGGCATTCCTTACCGCATCGCTTTCGGCCGTATCATACCTGAAAGAGACGTCATTAAACGTGATGCCGTTCTCAAACTTCTCCTTGCGCACGGGATCGTCTTTTTCCGGGAGTTCCATTTCGAGATCAAGAACGGAATATATGCGCGACAACGCCGCCATCGACGTCTCGATCTGCACCTGAAGTTTTGAAAGCTGTTTCACCGGCTTGTAGATGATCAAGAGCGGAGCGAGCATCGGCACGACATCTGAAATCTTGACATCCGTCGCAAAACACCAGACAAGGAATGCGCAGATAAGGATGATCCCAACTGTTTCGACCGTCGGCCCGACCATCAATCCCACGCGAAGCCCGCGCATCGTCGATTTCAGAAGATACTTGTTGGTGGCGGCATAGCGCCTGTTTTCGAAATCTTCGGTGTCATAGCTCTTGACCAGTTTGATGCAGGTAAGTATCTCATGTATTTTCGCGCCGATCATCGACCCGCGCTCCATTGAACGTCTGGCCCATTTCTTGACTTTTTTTCCGATCATCTGGATCGGCAGCACAAAAAGCGGAAAACCTATCGCGATCAGCAGAAGCGTGGGCAGCATCTGATTGGTCACGGCGAACCAGACGATGAAACCGAAAGCGACGAAAATCTCGAACGGAGCCATCGCCACTTCCGAAAGAACCGTCGACAGAATCACCTGTATCTGCTGCGGATCGCCGGAAATGCGCGTCATGAGCTGCCCGACATCCACGCGGCCGAAAAACTGGAGATTCTGCTTCTGCACATGCTCGAGCAGCTCCTGCCGCAGATCGGCCACCGCATGCGCCCCGGCCCAGCTCAGACAATAATGGTTGAGATACAGAAGCGCGAGACGCGCCAGCGCGACAGCCGGGACGACCAGACACACGATCAGCAACAACGCGCCGCCCATGCCGCCCTTCTCGTCCTGCAGCCGGATACCGAATTTTGCGGCAAGCTTCTCGACCTGCGGATACCACGACGGAAGTTTGGAATTTTTGGCAATCTGCTTTTCAAACACGTTTCCCGGCCGCTCTTTTCCGGAAGATGCCTTCTTTTCCCTTCCCGCCTCCGCCGAGCCGGTTCCCCGCCCCGCTTCCGCATCATGACTTTCGACATGCTGCAGCGTCGGCTGGACGATCTGGAAAAACGGCACGAGCGTACCGGCCGTGAGCATGCCGCAAACCACGCCGATGAAAAGACGAAACTTATAGCGCCTCGCGTATTTCCACACCCGGGAGTACGCCTCGCGCACGGTGTATGTCTTGTCGAAAAACTCTTTTTTGTATTGCACAGCCATTTTATTTCTACTTTCTATCCGTTACGCGAGATGTCGGCCATTTCCTTTTCGTCGGGCAGCTTGCGGAAGTAGCGGTAATTAAGAACCCATGCCGATGGGTGGCGGCGGATGATCCGTTCGAGATCGGCGATGCAGCGCTGCGTCATGCCGCGGATGTCGCGGGCGTCTTCAGGTTTGTAATCGGCGACGACTTCGCAGCGGTAGCGCCCGTCCTTGAGCGGATGCGACCAGGCGACGACTATCGGCGCCTTGCCTTTCGCACTGAAAAACGCCGGAGCGGCGGAGACCGGAATCGGGCGGCCGAAAAACCTTACCCATATTCCGCCGTCTTTCGTTTTGACGAGTTGATCCACGAGAAGCCCGAGCGATTTTCCGTCCTTAAGCCCCTGCATGAGCGGGCGGAACGCGCCGTCGGCGTGGACGATTTCCTGGCCGATGGATGTGCGCGACTTCATGAGAAGAGACGTCATCCCCCCCGTGCCGATATCCTTGGCGACCGACATCATTGGATGCCCTTCGAGAAACGCGAGCTGCGAAAGTATCTCCCAACAGCCGATATGCCCGGATACGGTGACCGCGGGCTTGTTGCCGGCAAGAAACCTCTTCCCCGCTTCCGACATCTCGCCCGCCTGTTTCACCCGCTCCAGCGCGTTGCGGCAGGTCCAGAACGCATGCCCCACCGTTCGCGCCATGTTGCGGTAAGAGCGGCGTATGATTTTTTCCTCCGCTGCGGCAGGATCGTATTTCGCGACAGGGCGGACCACGCCCCGGCCTTCGTAAACACCGCGCACGACCCGAAGGTTCGCGAGCGCGAGACGGCGACCATTCCTGTCGAGACGATACATCACCGCCGAGACGAAATCGCAGACCCCGAGCATCCACCTGCGCGGCAGATTGGAGAATATGAGAATACCCAAGCCGATGCCGAGCCATTCAAACGGCCTGCGCAGCGTGCGCTTAAGTCTTCTCATCCGTCTTGACATCACGCCGGCGTCCTTCCTGTCTTCGCCCCGTCGCCGAAAAACCTGTTGACGACGATCGAAATCGCGCCGTCGCCCGTGACGTTGCACGCCGTGCCGAACGAATCGGTGGCAATGTACAAAGTAATAAAAAGCGCTATCTCGCCTTTACTGAAACCGAGCATCGATTCCGCAACGGCCAAAGACGCCATCACCGCCCCGCCGGGAACTCCGGGAGCCGCTATCATCACTACGCCGAGCATCGCTATAAACTCGATGAACGTCGCCCAAGTCACAAGTTCCGTATTTCCGCTCGCGATGAGAAGCGCGCTCGCGCACGCGACGATCTTCACCGTCGAGCCCGCGAGATGCACCGTCGCGCAGAGCGGAACGGTGAAGTCGGCGACCTCCTCCCTGACGCCGGCGGCGACCACCTGATTGCGCGTCACCGGGATCGTCGCCGCGGAAGATGACGTGCCGAGCGCCGTCATGTACGCGGGGAGCATCGTCCAGAGCGCCTTGAACGGATTGACGCGCGCGTACGCCCCCGCCGCGACATACTGCGCGAGAATGACGGCGAGCGTCAGAGAGGCTTCAACGGCGACAATCGCGGCGAATGTGGCAAGAACGCTCTTCACCTTGCCCGCGGCCGTCATGTCGAGGAATATCCCGAATATGTAAAAAGGCAGAAGCGGCACGATAACCGAAGAAATAACACCTGTAACGATGCTTTTGAAATCATCCATGACGCCCTTGAGCGTGCCCGCGCCGCGAAAGACCATGCCGAGCCCCAAGACGAACGAAAGGACGAGAGCGCTCATCACGTCAAGAACCGGCGGAAGCTTGATTGTGACGTAAGAAACAAATTCCCGTCCGCCTTCGCCGAGCGCCGACATCGAACCGCGCTCGATGAGCGAAGGAAAAACGCTCGAGGAGACGGCGAAACCGAACGCGCCCGCGAGAAACGTCGAAAGATACGCGAGCGCGACGGTGACGAGCAGCATCTTGCCCGCCTTGCGCCCTGTGTCGGCTATCGCGGGAGCGACGAGTCCCACGACGATCAAAGGCACCATGAAGCGGATGAACTGGTCGAAGAACCCGGTGAGGGTGTTGGTGATGCGCACGAGGACGCCGGGAACGAACGAGCCGCAGGCTATGCCCAGCGCGATTGCGGCGGCTATTCTCGCGAGCAGAGGGATCTTCTTCACCTTCATCCGGCGCTTGCCTCCGAAGCGCGCAAGTCCATCGCCGCCAATATCCCGGCCGCCTTGGCGACCATTTCGGCGCACGGGCGTTTGCGGTAATATTCCGCCGTGCGCTCCTCGGGCGCTCCGCCTGTCGTCGCGTTCACGCCGGCGAGGAGTTCGCGGCAGACGAGAGAACCGAATTCCTTCTTGAAAGCCGCGCAGAATTCCTGCATCTTCTCGTATGCCGCCGTCTTGTCCGGCCCTGTCAGCATGCCTATGACGAGAGCCGCGCCCGTGACCGCACCGCACGTTTCGCGCATCCTGCCCACGCCCCCTCCGAGCGCGCATGAAACTTTCCGCGCGGTTTCATCGTCCATGCCGAAATCCGGCGCGAAAGCGCAGAAGACGCTCTGCGAACAGTTGAGCCCCGTTTTGAAAAGTTCTCCGGCTTTTTCTCCTTTCATTTGTCGAAAGCCTCCAATATCGCCGGCGTGACGTCGACAAGCGACGAAACCTTGTCGCGGATGAAATTGCCGTAGGGCCCGAAGGCGATGAACGGCACCTTGTTGAGAGTATGACCGCGCTGCGACATCGACTCGATGTTGCCGTGATCGGCCGTTACGACGAGGGTTATCCCGGCGGCCTCGGTGAATCTGACGAGCGTCGAGAGGAACATATCGTAAAGTCTCAGCACTTCGCATGCGCGCGTATAGTCGAGAGAATGGCCCGATACGTCCGTCTGGAAAAACTCGTAAAGCGTGAAATCGTTCTCTCGCGCGATGGCGAAAAGATGTTCGGCGGCGCGCTGCGGCGGAATAACCGGGATGTCGGGATAGCGCTCCTGAATCGTTTCGCGCGTGAGGTCCTGCATAAGCGCCCTGTCGTCGGCGAGATCGGACGTGAACGAAAGCGACTCCGGGACGGTGAGAGCCATGACGGTAGTCACGGACTTGAACCTGCGGCTGGCGAGTTCCTCAACGCCGTCGACGAGATAGGCGTCGGCGAACCTCACCTTCTTGCCTCGGCGCTTGAGCTCCATGAAAATATTGTCCTCTTCGACGGTTTTCCTGAGTTCGGCTCCGGGAAAACCTTCGCAGTGATGGCCCATCTCGGCGGCGCAGTTTACCCCGGTGAACATCGTCGCCTGCCCGGTCGCGGACTGCGGAACCCCTTCGACCCCGAGACACGCGTCTATCGGCTTCGAGTGATCCGATATGAGGCGGCAAAGCGCGGGACAAACCTCGGGATTCACCGGGTTATCCGTAGCGGGCGGTTTGAGTCCAAGCCCGTCGATGAATAAAAACAGTACTTTCAAAACGCTCGTTGTGACGATCAGACGCGATGCATCTTTTCGAAAATTTCCGATTTCTGACAGCGGATTTCAAGCCCCATGGAAAGCCCCAGGCGCGTGAGTTCCGCGCCGATCTTCTCGAAAGGCTTCTTCGCCCCTCCCGCGTCGACAATCATCATCATGTTGAAATATTCCTGAATGACCGTCTGAGAGATATCAAGTATATTGATACCGTTCTTGGCGAGATACGTGCAAGTCTTCGCGAGAATGCCGACCGTATCCCTGCCGACAACCGTTATAATCGCTTTTTTCATGACCCGTAAATTATATCACAACGTATGCGTCGCCGCAAAGGGAGCAGACCGCGCCGTCGTGCACCGGAGCGCCGCAATTGGGGCAGCGCTTTTCAAGAACCTCGCCGCACACCGCGCAGAACCGGCCTCCCACGGGATCGGCCGCCGTTCTGTCGGGTCTGAGAAACGTGCGCCCGTCGACCTGATAGGCGCCGTTCGACGGGCAGGACGGATTCGGGCAGAACCCGCGCTCGGGAGAATCGGCCCGCGAAACGGAAGCGAACCTGACGGCCGCTGCGGATACGCTCGGGCGCTCCTGGGCGGGAGCCGGTTCCCGCTTCTCGATATCTATGCCGAATTTCGCGGCGAGGCGTTTCACGACCTCGTCGTTGAGCTTCGTTCCGTCGCCCTGCTCGAACATCGACAACGCGCTCTGCAGGCACCCGACTTCTTTCGAGAGCTCGCTTTGCGAAATCTTTGCCGCCTTCCTGGCGAGCTTGATTTCGCGGCATATTTCTGGATCCAGTTTAGTCACGGGCGCATATTATGGACTTTTACCGCGAAAATTTCAACCTCCCGGCGCGATGTCGGCCAAATTCACCGTTTCTCCGCGGATTTCATCCGTTTAATCGTCACAACAGACTCGCCTCGGCTCTCACTCCTTGCCGAAGACGAGAACGGGCATAAACACGCCGCCCACCACGCTTCGCGCGGTGAAGCCGCGCCTCAGCGCGCTGTCGGCGATGTACCAGTCGGTAAACGGAAAGCGGTCCGGCGTTTCGTCAAGGAAGCGGTAAAGAAGCTCGCTCATGAAAACAAGATCCTCGCGCTTGCCCGTGAACGCCCCTACCCACATCAACCAGTCCGCCTTGGTGTACGTCTTGCGCGAATCGAGCGGAACGCCGAACGGCAGAACCTCGGCGCGGTAGACGCGCATTTCGCGATCCGCCACATCCTTCGGAAAAAGCTTAAGACCGAGCACGCGATCCCAGACGAGATTGTATTTGAGACTCCACGTTCCGGGTCTGTCGAACGCGATGCGCGTGCCGCCGTGCGCGCCGCCCTTCGCGGCCTCGATCCACTTCGGCACCATCTCCTCAGCGAGCGCGCGGTAACGCGCGGCCGTCTCCTTCTCGCCGCGCATTTCAGCCATGCGCGCGTAGCACGCGAGCGCGACAATCGACTTCACGGAGAGATTTGCGTTGTGGGCGAGATGCCCCGCGAAATCGTCGGTGCACAGCTGGTTGCCGGGATCGTAACCGAACTTCGCCAGATATTCGGCCCATTTCGTGATTTCGCTCCACCAGCGTCCCGCGAAATCGGCGTTGCCCTCTTTTTCGGCCACCGCCCCGAGAAGAATGAGCATGTTGCCGCTCTCTTCGACCGGCATGCGGAACGTATCGTCCGTACCCCCGCCGACCGACTGCCCCTTCTTCATGCCGTAGTACTGGCCTTCGGCCACGGGGAAGAGCCCGAGGTCGTGCGGCGCGTACGGGTAAGGCCATCTGCCGGAAGCGGCGTAAATGCATGTCGGGGCGAGAGAAGCTTTGGCGAGCGTCAGGCTCGACATGAGAAGATGCGGGAATTGCGGATAGAAAACATCAGTCGTACCGATCATGCCGCCCGAGTGGTTTTCTGCCGAAAGAAGGAACGGCTCGCCGTCGTCGTTGGCCACGAATTTGCACGCGGCGAAACTCTGACGCCAGGAAAGTTCGGCGAGCACGGCGTATTTTTCGCCGCCGATCTTCTCCATGTCGCGGCGGAACTTTTCGTCGAACGCGCGGCACTTCGCCTCGAGCTTCTCCGCATCGGCGAGAGCCTCTTCAAGCATCTTGCCGAACTTCTTGCCGTCGCGCGCCCACCAGTCCACGAGGTCCTTGCCGAAGAATCTCACGCTCTTGACGTTGTCGTACGCGAGGATGTAGCGGGTCGTGTCGCCGTCGCGCACAGGCCCGACGATGTGAACCGACCCCCAGTTGGCACGTTTCGAGTCACCGGTGACGGAAAACGGCTTCTGCTCTTCGCGCGCGACCGAGAGATCCTTCACCCCGGCGATCGTGCTCGTCGACCATACGCACTTCGCCTTGTCGTCGTTCGTCGCCCACGCTCCGGTGATGGCAGCTCGCACGGCATGCTTCTTCGCGCCCTTGACCCGCACCGTGACGTACGTGACGGGACGCGAAAACACATCAAGATCGTCGGTCAGTTTCGGCGTGGTGAAATCGATTTCGGCCGAAAGCCCCTTGCCGTTAGAGAAACGGTACGATGTGACGGTCGCCCCGACGTGTACATGCGTCTGCGGAAGAACGGCCGTATCAAGCGCCCCGCCGTGACCGCGGCCGCAGAGCCGGTATGTCTTGCCGTCGGCGTCGAGAAAGATCATCAGCGGCTGGACGGCCCCGCTCCAGTGCGTCGTGTCGACGGCATAAAGCGTCTCGGAACGGCTCCAGACGCTGAAATGAGGTTCGACCGAAACAAGCGCAACGGCGGGCGGACGGAACGCGGCCGCAGCATTGAACGAGACGAGTATCGCCAAAAGCGCAGAATGAAGTTTTTTCACGAATGCTTCTCCTTGAGGATTTTCTGTATCGGATTTCGGCCAATTATATCACACACCTTCCGCAAAGGTCAAAAGCGGGGAACGCAGAACAGGGAACGGTCACACGAGATCGGCGAGGATCGAGTCGCAGACTTCGAAGCCGCGCCCGGTGAGGCGGTAGACGGCGCCGTCTTTTTCGGCAAGGCCGTCGGCTATCGCCCTTTCCAGCGTTTCGACGGCTTTCGCCCTTTCCGTTTCATCAAGTTTCGAAGTGTCGAGGCCAAAGCGCGTGCGCAACGCGAAGAGAAAACGCTCCTTGCGATCCTTCTCTTCGCTCACGCGCTCCGTGCCTTCTGGAGCGCCGGCCGCATCGAGCGTCATCAGATCGCGCGTGCGCAGCAGCCCCGTCCTGCCGCAGGCGCCCTCACCGAGGCCGAAATAGTCTTCGCCCTCCCAGACGGCGAGATTGTGACGACATTCGCTCCCCGGCTTGGCATAATTCGAGATTTCGTAACGCCTAAGCCCAATGTCTTCTAAAAACGAAGCGACAATGCCGAGGCGGTTCATCGTAGTGTCGTCGCCGGGGAGGGTGACGGCGCCTTCGCGCAGCCTCCGCTCGAGGAGCGTTTTCTCTTCGACGATAAGCGAATACGCCGAGCAATGCGCAAGATCCCACTTCGCCAGCCTCGCGTGACGAGGGGTAAGCGCGGCCGTTTCGCCCGGGTAGCCGACGATAAGGTCGATACCGGCGTTGTCGAAATGCTCCTTGACGAGATAAAAGGCTCTCTCCGCCTCGCTGAATGTGTAGCCGCGCTTCATGTCCGCGAGAACGGCGTCGTCAAGCGACTGCACGCCCATCGAGATGCGATTCACGCCGCCCGCCGCAAGACGCTTGAGCATCTCCGGCTCGACATCAAGCGGATTGAGTTCGACCGTCCACTCCGTGTCGCTTTCGACGCGCGGGGCAAGCGCTTCGAAAAGCGGCTCCGGCGAACATAGCGCCGGCGTCCCGCCGCCGAAATAAACGGTTTTGAATTTAATGTCGGCAGGCGCTTCCGATACCGCCGCCGCAAGACGCTTCACGTAGTCTTCACGCGTCTCCGGCGTCGAGCCGGCGCGCGAATGAAGCGCGCAATAAGCGCACTTCATCCGGCAGAAGGGAAAATGGACGTAGAGGTTGCGCTTCAGATTTTGAAGTATTTCTTGATCTTCGCGACCTTGTCGAGCTTCTCCCACGGGAACGCCTCGCGGCCGAAGTGGCCGTATGCGGCCGTATCCTCGTACGACCAACCCTTCGGTTTGAGAAGCTTCAAGTCCGCCGTGAGCGCATATGGTCTGAAATCGAAAATCCTGCCCGACGAGAGCATCTTTTCGATATCTTCATTGGTGACGCCGTGCGACGTGCCGAAAGTTTTCACGCAGAAGCTGACGGGCTTGTCGACGCCGATGGCATAAGCGACCTGTATCTGGCAGCGGTCTGCAAGACCTGCGGCGACGATATTCTTCGCGGCGTAGCGCGTGTAATACGCGGCGCTGCGGTCGACCTTCGAAGGATCCTTCCCGGAGAATGCGCCGCCGCCGTGCGCTGCCATGCCGCCGTAAGTGTCGACGATGATCTTTCTCCCGGTAAGCCCACTGTCGCCGCAAGGCCCGCCCACGACAAACTTGCCGGTCGGGTTGACGAGAAATTTCGTTTTCGCGGTAAGAAGCCCGGTCGGTTTCAGATATTCGCGGCAGAGCTTCGCGATTTTCGCGTAATTCGCCTTGGTCGCGCCTTTCTGCGTCGTCTGGTGCGAGAGGACGACCGTATCGATGGCGACGGGGCGGCCGTCTGCATAAACGACCGAGACCTGGCTCTTCGAGTCGGGCCTCAGCCACGAGTACTTTCTGTCGGTGTGTCTCAGGCGCGCGAACATCTCGACGAGACCGTGCGAATAGACGATCGGCGCGGGCATGAAGCTCGGCGTTTCGTTCGTCGCGTAGCCGAACATCATCCCCTGGTCGCCCGCGCCCTGCGATTTCTTCTCCTTGCGGTTGACCCCCTGCGCGATGTCGGGCGACTGGCCGTGGAGATGCGAGACATAGGAGAAGGTATCCCAGCTGAAATTTTCTTCGGGACGGTCGTAGCCGATCTTTTTGACGACGCGCCTGGCGATGGCGGCGGGGTCGATCTTACCGAAACCCTTGGCCGTGATCTCGCCCATATTGACGACGACGTCGGGCCCGACCATCGTTTCGCACGCGACATGCGCGCGCGGGTCGGCCTTCAGGCAGGCGTCGAGAATCGCGTCGGAGATCTGATCGGCCACCTTGTCGGGATGCCCTTCCGAAACGGACTCCGACGTGAATACGTGGCAATGCGTTTTTTTGTTCGTTTTCATTCCCTGTTAGACTTTCCATTTTATGTCTCACGCGGGCCCCGTAGAGCCCGCGTCACAGACTGAAATGATTTGGCGGAGGGAGGGGGATTCGAACCCCCGGTACGGAAGTTAAACCGTACGACGATTTAGCAAACCGCTGCCTTCAGCCACTCAGCCATCCCTCCAAATCGTTGGGTGATAGTTTATCAAATCCTCTGCTCTCCGTCAACGAAGACGGCTGAAGGCTTCCAGCTGCGCGGATTGATGACGACGAGGTCGGCGGTGTAACCCTTTTCGACCTTGCCCAGTTCATCGCCCCAGCCGAGCTCGATGGCCTGGTTCCACGACGTGGTCCTGACGAGATCCTTGAGCGGCAGCCCCGTCACGTCGCGCACGTTCTTGAGCCCCATGCCCATCCAAAGCGTGGAGCCGGCGAGATTGCCGCCTTCGACGAGGCGCGCTTCGCCGTTCTCGAGTTTGACCTTGAGCCCGCCCATCTCGAACGCGTAGCCGTCCTTGCAGTGAGAACACCTGAGCGAGTCGGTGATGATCTGCACGTGCGCGAGGTTGCGGCGCGTGAAGACGAGCCTGAGCATATCGGGACAGAGGTGGATCTTGTCGGCGATGACTTCGGTGTTGAGGTCTTCGATAAGGAAGCCCGCTCCCACCATGCCGATTTCGCGGTGATGCAGCGGCGTCATCTGATTGCAGAAATGCGTCATGTGCCTGAGCCCGTTCTTGTAGGCCGGCATAAGCTCCTTGAGCTTCGCGCCCGTGTGGCCGCAGCTCGGGACAATGCCCGCCTTGAGGCAGTCCTTCGCGAACTTCGCTCCGCCTTCGGTCTCGGGTGCGTAGGAGATGAGCTTCACGGGATAGACCTTGGCGATCGCCTTCACTTCGGCGATCGAGGGCTTGCGCACGAACGCGGGGTTCTGTGCGCCGCAGCACTTCACGTTGATGAACGGCCCTTCAAGATGGATGCCCGGCACCTTCGCGTAAGGCGCGCCCGCTTCGGCGTACTTCTTCGCATTCGCGGCGGCGACAAGCAGCTCCTCATGGCTGACGGTGAGCGTCGTCGGCAGGAACGTCGTCACGCCTTCCTGAAGCTTCGCCTTGGCGACTTCGAAAACGGCCTTTTCATCGGCGTCGCAGAAATCGTGCGTAAGAGCGCCGTGAGTGTGCACGTCGATGAAGCCCGGCATGACGTACTGACCGTTGACGTCGACTGTCGTCGTCGACTTGTCGGCCTTGGGCGTCTTCTTCGCGGCGCTTACCGACTTGATTTTCTTTCCTTCAATGACGATTGTCGCGTTTTCGATGTCGACGCCGGGGGAGATGACGTGGGCGTTTACGATGACTGTTTTCTGCATGACGTGAGTCCTTTCGTTGGTTTTGATATCGCTTATTCCTCGCAAGGAACGCTTTACTTGAGCGCTACGGCCTTTACGTTCATGCGCAGTTCGTGCTCGCGGCCGGGCAGCACCTTGATCTGCATCTCGCGGCTGATGGTCGATGGCTCGAGACAGACGAAGCGCTTCCAGTCGTTCTCGGCGAACTGGCCCTTGGAGGATGACGGGGGAATGCTCCAGAGGATGAGCTTGCGGTGGCCGCGCGCGGCGAGGGCGATGGCGCGGTTCTTGCCCTCGTCGAAGAGGACGTATTCGCCGCGCCCGGGGAAGAAGACGCGGCCTTCGCCGGCAGAGAACTTGAGATCGCCCTTGAAAATCGGATTCGCCGCGCCGCTGTAGATGCGGTCGTTGCGCACTCCGTCAAGTCCTCTGAGGACGACACTGTTCACATCGGAGACTTCAATATAGGTATGAAAGCCCTCCGTAATGGAGAAGGGAATGTCGCCGGTGTTCTTCGTGCGGAGCGAGACGTTGAGCGATTCGCCGAGTTCGATCGTGTAGAGGAGCTTGAATTCATACGGCCACATCCTGAGAGTTTCGCGGTTTGATTCAAGAGAAAGAACGAGGCGGGAGACGTTCTTGCCCGCGACGTTCTCGACGATCTTCCAGCGCATCTGGCGCGCGAAGGAATGTATCGTGCTGCCGGCTTCGCCGTTCATGTTGAACCACGGCCAGCAGATCGGTATGCCGGCGTGGACAAAATCGTTGGTCGTAAAATCGGGGTCCTTCACCGTGAATAGGACTTCCTGGCCTCCGGCGGGAACGTAGCTGAAAACGTTCGCGCCGATGAGCGAGACCTTGATTTCGCCGTGGCGGTTCTTGACGGTGATGATGTCGTTTTTCGCCGCGAGCGCCTTCTGCGGGTTCTGCCCGGTGAGCTCGGCGTACGTGCGCGGATCGGGATGGGTGTATACGGTGGGCTGCGGGTCGGGGCTGCAACATCCCGCCGCAACCGCCGCCAACGTCAGTGCCGCCAGAAGTTTCTGCATCTTGATTGCTCCTTTTTGACTGTCAACCCGATTATACCACAATTCGCCGTTTACAGGCAAAGGCCGACGGCCTTTATATCATCGGCATCGAGCGCGTAGACGGGGTCTATCTCGACGGGCAGAGCCGCCGAAACGGCGATGCCCGCCTCCGCGAGCCACCTGCGCCACTTCGCCTGCATATCGGCGCGGCACGTCGCCGGCGAATCGGCGCCTTCGGCGTTTTTGACGGGCGAGAACTCGTCCTTCTGGTCGAAAGCGAGAAAGGCCGCCTTTTTCGCGTTGGGCAGAATGTCGAAAATGAACTTTTCGAACTTGTAGCCGTTGGGTTCCGAAGGCTTTACGACCTTGCCGTCCGGTCCGAGCATGGGGATTTTCTTGAACGCGAGATGAAGAGGCATCGCCTTCGACGCCTCCCGCTCGAGAAAGGCGCGGTCGAAAACGTGTATCGCGGGCGAGCCGTAGAGGAAGTAGAGAGCGCCGCTCTTCGTTTTGCGGTTGCACTGCGCATCGGTCATCTCGGTATACTCGACCATTCTGAAACGATCGCCGAACTTCATCGGCATGCCGACTTTCTCGTACGGGTCGCGCTTGGCGCAGAGCTTGAGCGAATACTCCGACTTTTCCGTGACGTGATGCCCGATGAACGCGGGGTCGGCGATTTCGACGAGAGGATTGTCGACCTGGAAGAAGAAGACGGATTTTATCCCCCGCTTCTTCATGTCGGAGAGCGCTCCCGAGCGCTTGAGGGCGGCGAGAAGTCCGCCGTGACCGTCGGGGCTCATGAAGATGCGTCCGGGTGCCTCAAGGATGATTTTCCCCTCTTTCGTCATCCCGGGCCACATCCCCTGCGTGAAGAAAAAGACGTCGTCCGGATTGAGACCGAAATAATCGTTCTCCTCGAAGCACTTGACCGTCGCGGCGTTGTTCGCCTCGCTAGTCATCACGTAGAACGGTATCGGCGCGCCGTAGCGGATGGATCTGGCGAGGATCTTGCGCGCGTGGAAATAAAACAGCGGCGCGCCCGTGACGGGACCTATCGAATAGCAGCCCTTCGGACCGTCGTAGCCCAGACGCGAACCCTGGCCGCCCGCGACGAGAAGCGCGGCGACGCGCCCGGCGGAAAGTTCCTTCTCGCCCGCCGCCTGCGCGGCCGCGAGCGCCTTGCCTTTGAGGAGCGTGACTTTGGGGGCGACGCCCTTCGAGCTGTCGGGAGTTCCCGCCCCTTCGGCGAGCGCCTTCGCGCAGCGCTTCACGCTCGCGGGATCTACCGTCGCGATCTGGGCGAGAAGCGCCTCGCGCTCTGCCTTTCCGAGTTTGTTCCAGTACGCGAGCACGTGCTGCTGGCCGCACTTCTTCAAAAGTTTTTCAGCTTCTGATCTGTTCATTTCATCTGTTCCTTTCTTGAAATCAGTACGTTCCTATTTCCGCCTCGTCGGGGAGCGGGGAGAAAGCGCTCTTTCCGGCGAAGTCATCGAGATCGGGCAGCTTGCCGAAACGCCAGTTGCGATGGGTTTCGACCGGGCAGGCTTCGGGCGTTTTGACGAGAGGCCCCGTGCCGACGAAAACGTTGCGCGTGAAAAGGTTGCTCTGCACGAGAGTGTCGTGAAGATTCTCTATGCCGGGATATCTGATCGTATACGGGGGCTTGTAGATGTTGACGTCTTCCTCGGTCATCTTCACCGAGCTCCTGTTCCTGAACGACTTGAGCCACTCATGGCGGGTGTATTCAGTGATCGAAACTCCTATGCCGCAAAGCGTGAAAACGTTGTTGTCGATCACGTTCCATCTGCCGCCGTTTATCTGCACGCCGCCGAAATGCACGCCGTCCGACGCGTTGTCGAAGCGGTTGCCGTAGACGATCTGCCCGCAGATGCGGTCATCAAAGCGTATCCCTGCCTGACCATGCCCCTTGACGCCGATGTTGCGCCAGATGTTGTACGAATAGACGTTGCCGAAATACGAAGGATCGCCGTAGATGTCGACGGCGCCCTGATCGCCCGACTCCATGACGGCCCTTTCGACGAGATTCATGCTTATGAGAAAATCGTTGCCTTCGACCCTGATGGCGCTGGAAGCGATGTCGTGAAAATGGTTATAGACGACTTTCGTCCCGCACCCGTAGAGCCGCAGCCCCGGCGTGTAGGTTCTGAGCGTGTGCGAAGTGTCGCCGATCTCATTGTTTTCGATTCTGATGCCGCTGGGCACGAGATTCTTCCTGTCGCCGCCTCTGACGTCCATCGCCGCGCGCCCGAACCCGAGAAAGCGGTTGCCCCATATCGTCGCGTCGCGGGCATTCGTCATCTTGAAGCCTTCTCCGCCGAAATTCAGTATCTCATTCCCGGCGAAAACAAAATCGGAGCAGTTGTCGGCGACGACGGCGCGGCCGCGGCCGTATTGGAAGACGAGCGAGCGTATCTCGACGTGGCTTATGTCCCTGAGTTCGAGAAACGTCCCGTCGAACGAAGAAAGCGTATAAACGTTCTTCTTTCCCTTGACTGGCTCTTTCGGCCAGACGTAAAGCTTCGCCGTGCGCGCGTCGAGATACCACTCGCCCTCCCTGTCGAGCGCGTGAAGCGCGTTGAGAAGACAGTAATAGACGTTTGGGTTCCACTTAGCCATCATCCCCAGACTGTGCGGCGGCGTGACGGCAAAAGTCCCCTTCTGCGCATCGACGGCGATGCGGTCGGTGAAATCGGCCCAGCACCAGATCCAGTAGCCGCGCGCCATAAGATCGGGCTCCTTCGCCCACGCCGAAAGATCGCCGACGGCGGCGCACGGCCTGAAGACGTGCCTTTTGCGGTCGACTATGTTCGTCGCATGAAGATCGCGGTCGTTCGGAAATCTCGCCAGCGGCAGATACGAGCCGTTGAAGTAGAGATCCTGCACGCGGTTTTTGTCGCCGTCTCCGTAGCCGACGGTTCCGCGGATCTCGCGAGCATGCGCAAAGCCCGTCTTCGAAAGATCGCAGACGCGCACGGCCGCGCGCGCTTCATCGTCCGGGAGACGCGCGAGGACGGCGGGGTCGCTCACGCGCTCGAAACCGTCGATCTCGAAACCCGACGTGAAGACGGGCTTTTCGTTGCCGTAGGCGCGGTAGACTATCCTGAAATCCTCCGAGCCGGAATCCTCCTTCGTCAGAGACGTCGTCGCCGTGACCTTGTATTCACCGCCCCTGAAATAAACGCACATTCCGCCCTTGAGACCGTCCGTCCGCAGTCTCCTCACGCGCTCCGCGGCGCCGCGCCACGTCGCGAGGGGGTCTTCGAGAGTGCCCGCCGCCGAGTCGTCGCCGTCCGGCGCGACGAAAAGGGAATTCGCGCACGCCGGTGCACGCGGTATGACGCGCGGTTCGATTTTCGCGTAAGGGACGCGTTCGGCTTCGCCCATGCGCTTTATTTCGTCAGTCGTGTAAAACCTGACGTCATCGCTCTGCGCTACTGCGGTTGAAACGCACGCGAACGCCGCGGCGGCAAAAATCGTCTTCATCATGATCATCCTTTCACGTAACGTTCCACACGCGAACCAAGAGAGCAGATTATGTCGTAGGCGTGGGTGCCTTTTATCGCCGCCCAGTCATCGGGCGTGATGGAGTCGTTCCCGACGCGGCCGAGACAGATGACTTCGTCGCCGGGGGCGACCGCGCCGAGATGCGAAACATCGACGGTCGTATAATCCATCGAGACGCGACCGACGATCGGGCATCTGACGCCGCCGATGAAGACGCTCCCGCGGTTGCCGAGCGCGAGCGGCAACCCGTCGGCGTATCCGGCTGAAATCGTAGCGATCTTCGAGCGGTTCGGGAGACACCACGTCCGCCCGTAGCCGAGCGTCGTGCCGGCGTCGAGGCTGCGCACCTGCGCGACACGCGTCTTTAGCGTCAGCACCGGCTCCACCTTCAGAGTCTTTCGCCCCGCGGGATCGAAACTCCCATGTAGATTGATGCCGGTCCTTACGAGATTGAACGGCGCTTTTGCCGCCTCGGGAAAATTGTTGAGGGCGTCGCTTGCGGCTATATGCACCTTGTCGAACACGTATCCCTTCGCCGCGAGTTTCCTGACGAGAGAGGCGAAACGCGAAATCTGGCCGGCGGTAAAAGGATGCTTCGGATCGTACGCCACGGGACAATGCGAAAAGATCCCTTCGGGGCGGAGGTTCTTTAATTTTGCCGTTTTCGCGACGACGCCGGGAGCCTCGGTCACGGGAATGCCGAGCCTACCCATCCCGGAATCGATCTTGATATGCACCTTCGCCTTGACGCGCGCTTCAGCCGCCGCACGGTCGATGAGGCGCGCCGAGTCGAAATCGGTCACGGGGAGCGTCACTCCCGACGCTACCATTTCGCCGATTTCATCGGGAAGAACGCTCGAGAGTATCTGCACGTCGGCATCGATCCCCTCGCGCAGAAAAAGATCTTTCAACTCTTTCGCTTCGCACGGTTCGGCGATGCCGAAGCGTCTGCAGCCGGCGGCCGCAAGGGCTTTGGCGTAAGGTGCAACGCCGAGACCATAGGCATTCGCCTTGAGTACCGCCAGAACTTCGGCGGGCGCGGCGTACTGCACTATGCGCCGGTAGTTTCTGACGAGAGCCTTGAGATCGATCTCGACGCGAACACGCTTTTTCATCTCATCAGGTCCTTGCCGTAATCGCGTTCCATACGTTTGAGCTTCCAGCGGATCTGCTCCGTGCCGCCGCCGTATTCCATCGACGGCTCCCAGCCGAGGCGCGAATCGTTTTCGACGAAGACGAGCGCCGCCTTGGCGTTGGCGTATTCGGCGCGGGCCGCCTCCATGAGTTCCTTTCCGTCTCCGTTCCTGAACGCGATCGCGCCGCGTTTGACGTTGACGGCCGTGCGGCAGGCGGCGGCGAAATATCCGGCGAGATTCGCCATGTTCTCGGCCTGGGCCTTCCGCCGGCCGGAGAGACCGTTCGCCATCGCGAGGAATTCAGCGCGCCCCTCTTCATAACGCGCGGCCATCGGCTCGAGAAGTTCGATCTCCTTGGCGAAATATTCGTTGTCCATGCGCTCCGGAGTGAGCTGCGGCACATAGCCCTCCTTCAGGTAATCGAGGCGGCAGATGCCGATGGAGTTCGACGCGTATTTCTTCGCGGGGAACTCCTCTTTCGTCGCCGTGGCGCGCCCGAACGTGAACGGATAGGCGGGGCCGATCCTGAAAGTGCCGTACTGGTTGCAGTCGGTCGGCACGTAGTCTTCGGCCGATTCGCTCCACGACTTCCAGACGGCGACGGCCGTATCGGCGTTCTCTTCGCCGAAGTCGCGCGCGGCGATCATCCTGAGATGGCGGTCGAAGGGAATGCCGCCTTTGACGTACGCCTCCTT
Source organism: Kiritimatiellia bacterium (assembly GCA_045537795.1). GTDB lineage: Bacteria > Verrucomicrobiota > Kiritimatiellia > RFP12 > UBA1067 > UBA1067. Next base: position 65,333 of record JAZSQE010000068.1, read on the forward strand.
CTCGAGTTCCGCGACAAAGCTCGGCCACCAGCCAAAGTGATGGTTCTCCATCACGCCTGTCAGGTTCCACTTCGCGTTCGCTTCGCGAAGCGCGCTCCAGCGGCGGTTCCACTGCTGCGGAACAGGTTGATAGGGAACGACGCCGAAGTCCCACGTAAGACCCGACGCGTTCGCCTGAGTGTAGAACTTGAGCCCGCGCATCTTCGCGCGCTCGGCTTCGCTGACGAAATACTTGCCCGGTCCCGCGAACGAAATCGTGTAATCGGCGGTCGGGCAGTCGATGCCATTGCGCTTTTTGCGGCGTTCAAACATTTCGAAGGTGGCCATAAGCGTTACGTCCTTCGGCAACGCGTCGATAAGCCTGAGTCGATCCTCCTTCGGCGCCCAGCCCCAGTTGTACGTCCAGAATACGAGCTCCTGACGCGGGGCTTTGGCCTTGATCGCGCTCTTGACGGCGTCGAGCCATTCGGGATAGTCCGTACAGGGGAACCAGCCCGCGAGAGGACGCTTGTCCTTCTCGTCGCGCGTCTGCCACATGCGCGGCTGGACGCGCGGATCTTTCGAGGGGAACTGGCAGCTCTCGCCGACGAGAATTATTCCCTTCGCTTCGGGATAATGCCCGGCGATCCGTCCGTAGGCGTTATTGATCGCCTCGCGCCCGCCCTTGTCGGCAGGATGCGCGAACGCTGTGATGTAGGAATAAAGGTACGTGTCGAGACCGTATTTTGCGGCGCGGCGGATAAGCGCCGTGATATCCTGATAGTCCTGCGCCTTCGTCTTGTCGATATCGTCGAGAAAGACGAGGATTGATGTCATGCCGAAGTGAGCCATCTGAATGAGATGCTCGTCGGGAAAGATATCGTTTCCGTAGCCGGAGTGCGTCATCCTCACCTTCATGAGACTGTGACGCGTCGAAGTTGCGACCTCGAGGAACGGTGCGCCCCTGAGATTCATGAGATCTTCGAGATGATAAACGCCCTGGGCCGTCTGGCGCTCGTCATACCCCATCACGCTCACCGCGCCGCAACCGACGCTGACGCGGCACGAGTCGGCTTTGAGCTGCGCGCCGCGGTCGGCGTCTGCATAATCGCGTTGCGAACCGATGACAATCGTGTTTTCGGCCCCGACGGGCAGACGCGAGAAGCGCCTGATGCACGCTTCGATCTCCATCGAGACGGCGAGATAATCCTCAAAGTCGCGGGCGAGGCGATAGATGAAATCGTTCGCATCTTCGCGTATGGCAATGACCGCGCCGTCCTTTATCTCGCACTCCGACGCTTTGCATTTCGCGTCCTTGTCGCGCATACCGCTTTTATGCACCGTTTCGAGGCGCTTCCTGAAATCGTATTCTTTCTCCTTGACCGCAAAAACCCCCGAAGCGGTCAACGCCGCCGCCAGCGGCAGAACGAATCTTTTCATCTTGGTATACCCTTTCATATTTTTCAACAGATACAGTATACCAAATTTAGCGGTCAGATATCGGCGTATATCATAGAATATCTTGATAGGGTGACAAGACGAAGTAACGATATTGCATCCGTTTCAGCATCACCTTAATTTTGGCAAAAGACAGAAAGCCGAAGAGCGATAAGATTTTTCCGCATTGAATTCTCATTTTATGGTATAATGTGTCGCGTTGTGGGAAAGTTGTGGGACAAGAAGATATTATCGGTATAAGAAAATCTTGTCGATATGAGAAAAGTTTATCGGTAAGGAAAAAGTTTATAGATATGAGAAAAATCGTCGATAAGATAAAATTTGTCGGTAAGAGAAAAATTTGTCGGTAAGATAAAAGCCGATATGAGAAAGACTTATCAACATTCGGCGTATTGGTACGCATACAACAAAGGATGGACGCATAGCGATAAGCGTTCATTTGCCGAGCAATATCTTGATTTTCATACATACAGACCCCGCCCTCGAATGAAGTCTTGCATCAGAGAGCGTCCTTCGCGTGCTTACGGCTCCGGCGGCGGATATTACGGTGCGCGGGGCTCAGGCAGAGAGTATTATGGAGAATGGAAATACGGCTACGAAAACGACTTCGATTTCAAAGAATGGAAGAAATGGCGAGATTCATCGAACCTGCCAGACTCCGCTTTCAACCCCCTTTTGTTCGGCGCTTGCATCGCGATGGATATTGGTGTCGCGATGCGCCATCACGTAAAGACGCTGAAAGACCCCGTGGAGCGCGACCGCATAAAGCGCGAACTTATGCGCGATTTAAGAATAATCCGCCGCCCCTTCTACTACGAGCGCGAAAAAGCGCGGCGTCGCGAGCTTGCCGCCGAACGTCGCAAGATTCGCCGACGCTCCACGACGGCGCCTATGCCTACGCCGGAAAGCATCATGACGGCCTGGGAGAAACGCAAAGACTCGCAGGAGGCGATGATCGTTCTCGGCGCAATGTTGCATGATTTAGAATGTTACGTCGACAATTGCCTTAAATTCGACAATACGGGCGCGGTCGTCGGCCGCAACGGAGGAATCCGCGGATGGCTTAAAGAAAATCTCCCTGAGCTCGCGCCGAAATACAAAACGCTTATGCGCTACAAGGCGCTCGCCGTGAGGCTGCGGCAAGTGACCGAAACGAAAGACCCGACACCCACATCAGCGCTTCTCGACGAGCCGCGCAAAGAAAAAGTCGTCGCCCTTCTTTCGGAAACAAAGCCCTTCTTCACGCATGTCTTCGAATATCTCGAACACGAGCTCTCGGCAGAGACGGTATTTCTCGACAAGCCGCGAGCGGCGGCTTCGCCGCGACCACATAGACCACGGGAGCCGGCTTAACCGAATAGCGCTACACGGCTTCACGAAATTACCGCACGCCGCAACACCCCGCATTCTTCGAATAACACCTAAAACCTCTTCATACACTCACACGCTCACGCTTCATATCGTACACCCAGTTGCTTCGTTTACATTATGGTATAATGCCTGCCGATGAAAACGATTTTGCATGTCGACATGGACGCGTTCTTCGCGTCGGTGGAACTTCTCGCCCACCCCGAGTGGCGCGGGAAGCCCCTCATTGTCGGCGCGGGGCCTCACGAACGCGGCGTCGTTTCGACCTGCTCGTACGAGGCGCGCAAATACGGTATTCATTCCGCAATGCCTTCGAGAACGGCCTACGCGCTTTGTCCCCACGCGATATTCACGCCTCCGAACGGCCGGATGTACACGGAAGTCTCCGAAAAGGCGTTCGAAGTCTTCGGGCATTTCACCCCGTATATAGAAGCCGTCTCGATCGACGAAGCTTTTCTTGACATAACGGGGTCGATCCACCTTTACGCAAGCGCGCGCGAACTTGGCGAAACGCTCCGCTCCGAAGTAAAGCGCGCGTGCGGCGTAACGTGCTCGGTCGGCATCGCGCCCAACCGTCTTCTTGCGAAAATAGGCTCCGAGGAAAACAAGCCCGATGCGCTGACGATGATGCCTTTCGAACGCGGCGAAATCGCCGCGTTTCTCGAATCAAAGCCCATCTCGGTTTTATGGGGCGTCGGCAAAAAGACGGCGGAGATGCTGAAACCGTACGGACTTTCGCTCTGCGGCGACATCCAGCGCACCGACACGGAACGTCTGGCGGCGGTGCTCGGTTCGCGGACGGCCGCCGAAACGCTGAAGAATTATGCGTTGGGCATCTCCGATGACACCGTGTACTGGGAAGAAGAGCCCGAGAAATCGGTTTCGAACGAACATACTTTCGGCGAAGACGAAACGCACCGCGAAATCGTGCGCGCGAAGCTAATCGAACTCGCCGCGAAAGTCGGACGGCGTTTCAGAAGACGCGAGCGATGGGCCGCGACGGCCAAAATGAAACTGCGCAATGCCGTCTTCGAAACGTTTTCGCGTCAGATCCCTTTCGACCCTCCCGCCCGTGACGATATATCCTTCCGAGAAAAGGCGCTCGAACTTTTCGATGCGATGTGGCCGGAAAACATACGCGCGAAAACGGGGAGAGAAGCCGTGCGCCTGATCGGTTTCGGCGTCGGCAATATTCGCCGGACGCCGCCGGACAGCGGACAGATGACCCTCTTCCCGTCACCTGACGACAGCGCCCGCAAAAAACGCGAACGCCTTTCGGAAGTCCTCGACAATCTTCACGGCAAAGGGCTGCGCGTCGCGGAAGGCTTCGGCGCCATACGCGAAACGCGACGCACGGACGGCAAAACAGGCCGGTAAAAACGAAGCGGCCGGCTTGACGCCGGCCGCTACCGTTTTCAGCTGCCGCAAACGGCTCAGCAGCGACCTTTCGAACGGAGAAATTCGAACGAAGGCGTGATGGCCTTAAAGCTGTCGGCATGACGCTCGCACTCGACAACCCACCACTCGACACCGTCCGCATCGGCCGCGGCGGCGACGCAGTCCCAGTCGACGGGTTTGGCGCCGGGCTTGCCGGGCTGACCGAGAATGGCGTCGAACGTCTTGACGTCCTTGCCCATGCCGTTCTCCTTGGCATGGAGCGTGAAGGAGCGCCCGGGATACTTCTTGAACTGTTCGCAGGGATCGAAACCGGCGCAGGTCGTCCAGCCGACATCCTGCTCCATCTGAACCTTCTTGTCGGTGTTGCTGAAGAAGTAATCCCAGAAGAGCGAGCCGTCGGTCATCTTGATCTGAAACTCCCACATGTGATTGTGCAGACCAACGAGGCAGTCGTACTTCGCACAGTTCTCGGCGGCCGTGTTGTAGTAGTCGCAGAGATTCTTGACGAAATCGTCGGATTCCTTGCAGGGCGTACCCTTGCCGTCCCACGACCACTTCGGAGGCATATTGCCGCCGCCGGGGCAGCAGATGAAGTTGTTGCCCATCTCAAGGTTGAACTCGCAGGTTTTAGCGTAGTTCTCGGGCGAGAACGCGTCGCGGCCGACGTGCGTGCCGCACGCGACAAGACCGTTGTCGTCGAGAAGCTTCTTAAGTTCCTTGGCGCTCTTGCCCCAGTAGCCCGCGAATTCGACGCCGGCATAGCCGATCTTGGCGACTTCTTCGAGAGCCTTCTCGATGCCGTTCTGCTTGATGTACTTGTGGATGGAATAAAGCTGCACACCGACCTTGCCGATCTTCTTGCCGCAGCAGAGCGAACAGCATCCGGGAGCGAGATAGGCAGCGCCGGCGAACGCCGACATGCCGAGGAAGTTTCTTCTTGAAAGATTCATTTTTTTTCTCCTTTTTCTTTTTACGAAAGCCTGTCCATCGTGACGACGGGAATGTTCTTCTTGCAGAACGCGTCAGTCATCGGTTTCAAGGCAGATTTATCAAACTCGTATCCGTTCGGGCCGAGCGGCCAAATTACCGGAGCCGTGTTGAGGATCGTCGCTTTGAAGCCCTGCATCGTAGCGCCGACATTTCCGGTATGGGAAGAGTTGCAGCCCTCGTTCTCGATGACGAAAGGATTCTTATAGCCCTTGGCCATGAGCGTTTCGAGGAACTTCGTCCAGTCGCAGCTGTCGCTGCCGCCGAAACCGGGAAGACGCGGCTCGTAATTGAGTCGATCCCACTCGTGAGCGGCGAGAGGAACGCCCGCCTTCTTGGCCAATTCAGCCTTGACGTTCTGAATCGGGAAGAGTCGGCCCCAGTGAACAGCCTCTGCGTCGGACGGGAAGTTGCGCGTACCCTTGATATGCACGCGGCGCAGCTTCCTGAAATCCATCGCGTTTATGACGTCGCTCGGATCGATATGCTGCCAGATGTCGTGCGAAGGGTCGTACGTCTCCTGAAGATTTGAATCATCATCAAGAATCGCGTACATAAGCTTACGCGCCGCGAGGCAGCCAGGGAGGTTGCAGTAGCAATCGGTCGAAGAAACCTTGCGCCAACCTTCCATCGGGCAGTTTTCGACGCAAACGGTCACACCGAGACTCTTGGCGTATTTGAGGATCGGGGTGAAGACCTTTTTGAACTTCTCGAGATTCTTCTCGAAGCCGTTCTCTTCATTGCCGAGATCAACATCATATCCCACGAACGAACCGCAAACGACATCGTTCGCGTCACCGCCCAGAAGCGATGCGATGCGAACGAGCTTGAGTATGTGGTTCTGGTTTTTGATCTGCTGCTCGGGATCGCCGCCGATAAGGTTATCGTACGAACCGACGGAAATACGAAGCCCCGTTTTATTGCAGACATCAATGACCTTGCGCGCCGTTTCGGGCGTGAAGTTGTCATACTCGAGGTGAGTGGCGACATGATCCGTGCGGTCGGTATCGCGACGGAAGACGCAAAGCTCGAGGCCCTGAGCCCCGACTTCGAGAGCGCGTTTAATGACGCCGTCGAAATTCTTCTCGAACGCGAGAGCTGAAGTCATGAGCCAAATCGGGTTGTTGCCCGCCTTGGGTCTGACGTCGCGCGCAAAAGCGCCTCTGGGCGCTAAAGAGCCGACCGCGGCCAAAGCCGCGGCGCTCTTGAAAAAGTCCCTGCGATTCATCAGAACGCCCAGCCTTCGCGGATAAAGGGCTTGATGAAGCCGTTGGCCTTTTCGTTGTCGAACTTCTGCGCGGCGCTGTTCCACGCGAGCTTGACGCCCTTGCCCATGCGCTGGGCCATGCAGCCGACGAGGATGCCTTCCATCTGCGGAATGCAGAACTCGATGTCGGAGAAGCAGCGCGAGTGCGTCTGCTCGTAGTAATTGCCTTCCCCGCGGATGGCGAGCATGAATTCGCCGTAGTGACCTTCGGCGAAGCCCTTCATCTCCACGGTCGACTTGCCGCCTTCGACCTTGGCCGAAGAACCTTCGCAGAACGGGATCGAACGCTTTACGACCTTGGCGGCCTCGTGCTGGAAGATGTCGATGAACTTCTTGTCGTCGTTGAGGGCGATAGCGCACTTTGCGCCGTAGTCGTCCTGCATAAGGACCGCGCCCTTCGAACCGATGATGTAGCAACCTGTGTTCGGGACCTTACCGCCGTTGACAGAAGCCCACTTGGGCATAATCTCAGCCTTGGGCTTGAGATCGCCGTCGTACCAATAGAAGTCGACCTTCGGAAGCTTCACGCCGGGACGCACTTTCGATTCGCGCGCGCTGTAGACCATCTTAACGACCGATCTCGACGGGAAGGAGATGTCGTTCCACTCATCGACCTCGATCATCTCGGCCGTCTCGACGGCTCCGAGCTCAAGCCCGCGGAACGGAAGGTTCATCGTATGGCAGGCCATATCGCCGAACGCGCCCGCGCCGAAATCATAGAACCCGCGCCAGCTGAACATGTGATAGACGTTCTGGCACAGACCCCACGGATCGTAGCCCTTCATGCCCGGCTTGTACGCGCCCTTGAAGTTGCGCATCTTGGCGGTGCCGATCCACGAGTTCCAGTTAAGCCCGCGGTCGATCGCGTCAGCCTTGCCCTTGGTGGATTCGGCCGCCTTGAGACCCTGGGGCCACACGGGACGGTTCGTCCAGACGTGAACTTCGGTGATGTCGCCGAGAATGCCGCTCTGAATGACTTCGGTGCAGCGGCGCATCGAATCGAGCGAGGAGCCCTGGTTGCCCATCTGAACGATGACGTTGTTCTCCTTGGCGGTTTCTTCGAAGTACTTGTTCTCCCAGAGTGTTCTGACGAGAGGCTTCTGGACGTAGACGTGAATACCCTGCTTCATCGCGCCGATCGCGATAGCCGCATGGACATGGTCGGGCGTAGAAACGGTCATCGCCTGAATACCGAGAACGCCGGCGTCATCGAGAAGCTTGCGGTAGTCGGTATAGAACGGGATGCGGCTCATATCAAGGTCGATGCCGTCGCGGATAAGAGCCATCTGGGCCTTTTCGCGCTGCGTGTAATCGGCATCGCAGAAAGCGACCATCTCGGCGAGGCCCGTCTTGATCATCGGAACCCAGTCGCTGTAACCCTTACCCATGACGCCTACGGCGGCAAGACGGATCTTTCCGTTGCCGCTGCGTCCGATTGAAAAACATCCGCCTGCACCAAGCGCCGCAACACCGGCCATTCCGCGCAGAAAACCTCTTCTTGAAGAATTAATCATTTTCACTCCTTGTTGTTTTTATTTTACGATTTTATCAAACGACGATGTCCCAGCCGTTGCGGTAGTGATCGCGTTTGAACGAAAGCCCCTTGACGTTGCAGCCCTTGATCTCCATCTTCTCGCCGTCCCAGTCGAACCCGGTGTCGTACTGGTAGGACATGTTGCAGAGAATGCAGAGAACGCCGCTGCGGGCGCCGGTCTCGGCGTCGGAAACGGGGAGCTTGCGCGATTCGACACACTCGACGAAGTTGAGCACCTGATTGACCGAACGATAAAGCTGAACCTTCGCGTTCTTGATGTCGAACTTCTTCATGAGCTTGTCGAGAGCGGCCGCGAGACGATTGTCCGTCTTGACGATCGCGTCGGTGCCGTAATCCTTGCCGACGGATTCGGCGACGATCTTGTCCTTCATGAAGGTCGCGTCCTGAAGCGCCTTGCGCACCGCCGCATCCGGCTTGACGAGACCCGTGCCCTTCCAGACCGCGATCTTGCCGCGGTTGACGGCGACGATGCCGTCGGTGCCGTAGAAGACCGTACCCCAGACGCCGAAAGGTCCGTGGTAGAGCTCGACGTCGCCGTAGGGCTTCTTGAAGAGCATCTTCATGCCGTACTGGCGGCGGCCGCCGTGGAAGAGGTCGGTCGAATGCGGCTCGTCGGAGCGGATGATCTTGTACGGGCCGCTGCGGTCCATGTCAAGACCCCACTGCGCGATATCGAGATGATGCGCGCCCCAGTCGCCGTTGTAGCCGGTGCCGATGTCGTCGTCGAAACGCCAGAACATCGGATAGAAGTGGTTGACGCCGCGCGGAGCGAGCTGATCGGAATACGGCCGCCATTTCGCGGGCCCGAGCCACATGTTCCAGTCGCAGTCGGGATTCGGCGCGCCTTCCTTGGCGGCGTTCTCAGGCTTGTCGTAGAAGCGCATCGGGTGCGAAGGACCGCCGAGCTTCTTGCCGCCGATGCCGAAGTTGGCGTCGACATACTTCACCTCGCCGATGCCGCCGTTGCGCACGATCATGCACGCGACCCAGAATTCGGAAAGTTTCGACCAGCTGCGCTGCATGGAGCCGACCTGAAAGACGCGGTCATACTTCTTCTGGGCGGCGATGATCTTCTGCGCTTCCTCGACGCTGAAAGCGAGCGGCTTTTCACAGTAGACGTCCTTGCCGTGCTTCATCGCCTCGACGCTCATGTAGGCGTGCCAGTGATCGGGCGTGCCGATGCAGACCATGTCGATCGTCGGATCGGCGAGAACCTCGCGGAAGTCGGCGACGGCCTTGCAGTTGTTCGTGCCGTAGGCATCGTTGACCTGCTTGGCGCCGGCGGCCGCGCGCACGCGGTCGCAGTCGCACACGGCGACGATCTCGACCGAATCGCGGACCTTCTTCGTGGCTCCGCCGTTTCCGAGGAACTGCGGGATGAGAGCCGTGCGCATCTGAATGCCGTAGCCTATCATCGCGGCGCGGCGTTTTTCACCGCTCTTGAGTGGCCTCAGACCTGTCTTGGCCGTGGCGCATCCGGCGAGAGCGCTCGCCGCCGCCGAACCGAGAAGAAAGCCTCTTCTGTTGATTTTCATGTCGGGTGTTTTCCTTTCGTCTTCTTTTATTTTCTAAGATACGCGCTGTACGCACGATAAGTCTGCCAGCAGTCGAAGGCGCTCGCGAGCTCCCACGGCGCGTGCATGTTCCACAGCCCGGTGCCCATATCGAGAACATCCATGCCGAAACGCGCCATATACTGCGAAATCGTGCCGCCGCCGCCCTTCTCCATCTTGCCGAGCTCGGCCATCTGCCAGACGACTTTTTCATCATCCATGATCTTGCGGATCTTTGCGACAAATTCGGGCGAACAGTCGCTCGCGCCGCCCTTTGAAGTGCCGCCCGTATACTTCGACGCGCAAGGCCCCTTGTGGAAGGACGCGCTGTTGCCGGTCGAATCGACATCTGGAAAATGCGGATCGGCGACGGCCGTTACGTCGGCTGAGAGCATCGAACTCTTTTCGAGAGCACGTCTGACCATGATGTCGCGGGCTCTCTTCTCCTGACGTTCGATCATTTCGGCGACCGTATTCTCGAAGAACGAGCTCTGCATGCCCGTGGCGCCCATCGAGCCGACCTCCTCCTTGTCGCACATCAGCATCGAGGCCGTCACCTCGGGCGTCGAAGCCGCCGCATCGAGAAGCGCCGTCAGCGCGGCGAACGAGCAGACGCGGTCGTCGTGGCCGTAGCCCGCGATAAGGGCTTTGTCGAGACCGACGTAGCGGGGCATCCCAGCGGGAACGATCTCAAGCTCGGCCGAAAGAAGATCTTCTTCTGTCACCTTATACGTCTTCTTGAGATACGCGACCAGCGCCTGTCGAGGCTTTTCACCGCTCGTCCAGCAGACGACGTCGAGATCTTCGGCCGGAAAGAATTCGTTCGCTTTTTTCTTCTCCTGATCCTTGCCGAGATGAGGCAGAATGTCGGAGATCATGAAAACGGGATCGTCCGGAGCGTCTCCGACGGCGACCTCGACCTTGGAGCCGTCCTTGCGCACGATCGTCCCGTAAAGCGCGAGCGGAAGCGTGAGCCACTGGTATTTCTTAATCCCGCCGTAGATGTGGCAGTCGAAATAAACGTAGCCGCCTTTCTCGTAAAGCGGTTTCGGCTTTAGATCGAGTCTCGGCGCGTCGGTGTGGCCGCCGACGACCTTGATGCCCGCTTCGGAAATTTTCTTTTTGCCGATGACGGCGGCCATGATCGTGCGGTCGCAGTATCCGCGATAGACCTTGTCTCCCGGCTTGAGCGTCTTGAAAGCCGATATGTCCCTGAAACCTTTTGATTCGAGAAGTCTGAGACTTTCGAAATAACTTCTGCGTGCCGTTTTGGCGGCACCGAGATAACGCATGTACTCGCTGCAGTATTTCGACTCGGAGATATAATCCATCTTCATGGATGCGATTATATCAAAATTCATCCCGTTCTTGCAATGCGGCGAGCACGCTATTTTGCACCGCATGCGCTCTTGCGCGCCGCAGCGGCGGTTTCATTCCTCGCGCTCCTTCCGCATCGTAACGGACGCCGGGGGATGTCAGCCCCTGAATATGAAGAATTTGCGGATGCAGAAATTGACGGCGAAAGAGACGACCACCTCGACGAGAACGGCGAGAGTCGTCATCAGACCGCACCAGTTTATGAGCGCGGCGCTGAAACCGAGGGCGAGCAGCATCGCCGCCGTCGAGACGGAGAAAAACATCGCAAGCTCCGCATACCAGCGAAACTTGCCGGGCCTGAAGACGAACCGTCTGTTCATCAGCCAGCAGAAAACGTTGGCGATGACGAACCCGACCCCCGTCGCCACCATGAACCTGAACGCCCTGAGGGAATCGGAAATGTCGACGCCGGGAAGGAAAAGATGCTTCACCGCGAAATCATCCGCCTTTAGACACTGAAAGCACGTTGCCGCGAGGAGATAGAAGACGGCCGTCTGGACGATCGTCGACATGACGCCTATGACGCCGTATTTGACGAACTGCCAGAACGGCCCGCAGTCGTGGGAAAGAATCTTTTTGACGTAATCAAACATTCAGCGCCGAGGCGTCTTTCTTCGCCTCGTTGAACTCGCCCATGCGCGCGAGGTCGACGTCGACGATGCCGAGAGGCTTGGCGCTCTTCCACCCGCCCTTGGTGAAATCCGGGACATCGACCGACGCAGAGCGGTTTCTGACGCTCTTCTCGCTGAGTTCGGCGAGACAGCACCACGAAGCGAGATCGTAGACGTCCGTGTCGAGCGCAAGACCGTTCTGCAGGCAGTAGCACCACCTGAGATCCATCAGGAAATCCATGCCTCCGTGGCCACCGACCTTCTTGGCGAATTCGCCGGCGCGCTTCCAGAGAGGATGTTTGTACTGCTCGCGGATCGCCTGCGTCTTCTTGTGATCGAAATACGCGTGAGCGCCGGCGCCCGGCTTTTCCTCCCAGCAGAAGTGGCAGACATTGCCGTTCTTGATGACGTTCTCGGGATTTGTCACGAAGTCAATGCCGTTGAAGATGCCTTTCGTGCCCGTGCAGACGTTCAGGCGCGAGTAGGGACGCGGCGAAGAGACATCGTGCTGAACCATGATCGAACGCCCGAGCGCCGTCTTGATGAGCATCGTGTTCATATCGCCCATCGCGATCTTGAGCGAGTCTTTCCACTTGTGACCGGGGAAGTTCGCCTTAGCGTAGCTCTCGAAATTGAACTGGTTCGACTCAAGCGAGACGAGATAATCGAAGCGGTCGCCCCGGTTGATGTTCATGTACTGGCAGATGGGGCCGAGACCGTGCGTGTCGTAATGGTTGCCTTTATGCTTGGCGTTGTGCCTGAGGCGCCAATAGTCGGCATAGCCCGACTTCGACCACTCCGGCTTCGGAGCCCAGTCGGCATAACACAGCGAGCGCAGATCGTGGATGTACGCGCCTTCGCCGTGGACGATCTCGCCGAGGAGCCCCTTTCTGACGAGGCTGAGGCAGAGCATTTCGGGTTCGCCGTAGCAGCAATTCTCGAGCTGCATGCAGTGGCGGCGCGTGCGCTCGGCCGTTTCCACGAGAGCCCAGCACTCGTCGACGGTGAACGCGGAGGGCACCTCGACCATGACGTGCTTGCCGTGCTCCATCGCGTAGAGCGCGATCGGCACGTGCATATTCCAGCTGGTCGTGTTGTAGACGACATCGATGTCGCTGTCGCAGAGAGCCTTCCACCCTTCAGCGCCGGTATATTCCTTCGCGGCGGGATGGCCGTTTTTCCTAAGCCATTCGCTCTGCGCGGCGACGCGCTCGGGATAGATGTCGCAAAGGGCCGCCACTTCGACGCCCGGAATCGCCGAGAGGCGGTGCACCGCGCCGGGACCGCGCATACCCAGACCGACCACGCCTACGCGAATCTTCTTGAGCGCGGGAGCGGCGAAACCCTGCATGTTGCCGGCGACTTCCGTCAGTTTGAAAGGCGCGGCCATGCCTTCTGCGGCGATCGCCGCCGCGCCCATCCACGCGGTACCCTTGATAAAATCTCTACGATTCGATTCCATTTTCTGAACTCCTTTCAATAAAGCGTTTGTTCATCAAACGCCGCCGCGACCGCGCAGCGTACCGTGACTCAAGAAGCCGTCGTACTTTCTGACGAGAAGATGCGACTCCATGATTCTCAAGGTATCGAGCGCGACGCCGACGATGATCAAAAGCGAGGTGCCGCCGAAGAACGACGCGACATCCCACGGAATGTTCATCCAGCCCATGAGAAGCATCGGGATGAGAGCGACGACAAGAAGCCCTGTGCCGCCGATCAGCGTGATCTTCGTCATCATGTCATCGAGATATTCTGCCGTGGCACGCCCCGGGCGGATGCCGGGCAGATACGAGCCGTCTTTCTTGAGGTTCTCGGAGATGTCGATCGCGTTGAACTGCGTCGCGACCCAGAAGAACGCGAAGAACATGATGAGCGCGGCGTAGACGACGAGATGGAGCGTCGTCGGGTTGGAAAGATTCTGCGCGAAGCGGTAGAGCGCGCCGGAGAACCCTGTCGACGTCGCATCGGTCACCTTCATGATGAGCGCGCTCGGAATCTGGATGAGCGGCTGGGCGAAGATGATAGGCATTACGCCCGTATAGTTGACCCTCAGCGGCATGAACGTCTGCTGCATACCGTACGTATTGCCGCCGCCGACGCTGCGGCGCGTCGTGTGGATGGCGACCTTCCTGACGCCCTGCGTGAGCATCACCGTGCCCATGACGACGAGGAGGAAGAAGATGACGAGGATCGGGAGTTCGGCGATCGGAGCCGAGGCCTGCACGCCCGCGAGACCGAAGTAACGCTCCCAAGCCTGAATGAGAGCCTGCGGCAGACGCGAGGTGATGTTGATCATGATGATGAGCGAAGCGCCGTTGCCTATGCCGAAGGTCGTGATCTGATCGGCGAGCCACATGACGAAGAGCGAGGCGCTCGTCATGCCGATGACCGTCATTAGGTGAAAGCCTATGCCGGGGTTGGTGACGATCTCGACACCGGCGAACGCAGGGCCGAGCGCGCCGGGGTGGCTGAGCATCGTGGCTATGCCCCACGACTGGACGACGCAGAGAACGATCGTGAGATAGCGCGTGATCTGCGCGAGCTGCTGACGGCCGCTCTCTCCTTCTTTCTTGAGCTTTTCAAGCGAGGGGATGACCGAACCGAGAAGCTGAATCACAATCGAGGCCGAGATGTAAGGCCAGATCGAGAGGAAGCCGATCGCGCACTGCCCGAGGGCGCCGCCCGTGAAGACCTCGAACCAGTCGAGAAGACCGCCGCCCGTGGAACTCTCCTTGGCGATTTCAATGACGCGCTGAAGCGCCTGCCAATCGACGCCGGGGGTGGGAATCTGCGAAATCAGACGGCACACGAACACGAGCCCGAGCGTAATCAAGATTTTTTTGCGAAGCTCCGGGATGCGGAACGCGTTCGAAAAACCTTTCATCATCGACATATTTTTACCTTCTCCTTCTTTTATTGAAAAATTATCTCGCGTATTTTACCATAACCCGCCGACAACCGCAAGACGCCGACGACCGCAAGCGCAACCTCCGGCGCGAATTTTTGGTATAATTGGAGACTATGAAACGGAAAATAAGATTCGCCATGGTCGGCGGAGCGCGCGCGTCGTTTATCGGCCCCATCCACCGCATGGCCGCCAAGATGGACGATTCGGCGCAACTGGTGGCCGGGTGCTTCTCGCGCGAGGCGCGCGAAAACGCCGCCACGGGCAGAGAACTCGACCTGGATCCCGCCCGCGTCTACGCCGACTGGAAAAGTCTCATCGAAGGCGAAAAGGACAAAATCGACTTTATCACCGTCTGCACACCGAACGACTCGCACTACGCCGTGACGAAAGCATCCCTCGAGGCGGGGCTGCACGTCCTGTGCGAAAAGCCGCTCTCCCTGACAAGCCGCGAGGCGCAGACCATCGAGAAGCTCGCCGCTGAAAAAAATCTCCTCGTCGCGGTGCCGTTCACGTATACGGGCTTTCCGATGATCAAGCTCGCGCGCGATCTCGTCCTTGCGGGCAAGCTCGGCAAGATCTGCAAGGTCCACGTCGAATACGTTCAGGGCAGTTTCAGAAAAATCGACTTCACAAAGCCCCTCGACAAACGCACCGCGTGGAAGATGAACCCCGAAAATTCGGGCCCGAGCTGCGTCGTCGCCGATATCGGCGTGCACGGAGCCAATCTCATCGAAACGATCACCGGTTTGAGCATAGAAAGCGTCCTTTCGGACATTTCCTCGTTCGCTCCCGGCAACACGCTCGATGACGACGCGTCGATCCTCATGCGGCTCGAAGGCGGCGTCAAAGCGGCGATGGTTACGTCGAAAATCGCCACGGGCGAAGAAAACGGCGTGCGCGTGCGCGTGTACGGCGACAAAGCGAGCCTCTTCTGGGATCAGGAGCGCCCGAACCGCCTGAGCGTGAAATACCCTCTCGAGCCCGAACGCATCTACAAGCGCAACGCCGCGTGTGTGCGCGCGATATCCCCGACGGCGGCGGCTTCAACGCGCATACCCGCCGGCCATGACGAAGGTTTCATCGAAGCGTTCGCCAACATCTACCGCGGCTTCACCGCCGCGATACGCGGAGAAAAGACGAAGGTGGACTTTCCGACGGCGCGCGAAGGCGTCAGAACCATGCGCTTTGTCGAAGCGGTTCTCAAATCCGCCAAAACCGGTTCAAAGTGGACAAAAGTTTGAGTCAACGGCGATGAAATGCGAAATATGCGATAAGAACGACGCCCAGACGGCGATCACCGTGACCGACGGCGACGGCGAAAAGGAGCTTTACGTCTGCAACGCCTGCGCCGGCGCCGAAAGAAAGAAGCGCCAGAAGAAGAGCCTGCGCACGCGCAAGATCGGCAATCTCCCTCCGGGAATGTCGATAACCGTCAGCGGCTCGGCGGGGGACGCGCCGCCGCCTTTCATCGGCGCGATTCTCGAGGCGGTGGGCGGGATGGTCGACAATCTCGAAAAAGCCAGCCGGAAAAACTGCGAAAAGCGCGATGCCGAATATGTAAAACTGCCGCTCTCGCGCGTCAAGCGCGAATACCGCGTCGCGTCCTCGCTCCATCTCGAGGGGCTGCATCTCATCGGAGAAATGGAAGCCGTGCAGCGCGCCGTCAAGGCGCTCGGGATGAAGCTGACGGGCATCGACATCGACGGCATCAGGTCGGCAGGTCACGTATATCAGCTGGAATACAGCGGCGCGCTCGAGCGGGCGAAACGCTTTGTGAGCGATCTCCTCGAGCAGGAGCGCAACGCGCGCGTGAGGCTCTTCGAGGAGATGCCGCGCGTTTTCGGCGATTCGCTCTGCAGGGCGCTGGCGATTCTGAAGAACTGCCGGCTCCTTTCTCCGGGCGAACTTTTCGATCTTCTCTCGCCGCTCAGACTCGCGGCGCTCGAAAACATGCTCGAAGGAACCGATCTGGCGACAATCGAAGAAATGATTTCGAACGTCGACCTCTCCGGGCGGGAGGAACATCTCCCGAACGAAGAGCGCGACAGGCTTGACGCCGAACGTGCCGACAGGATAAACGCCGTTTTCGAGGATGTCGTCCTCAACGAAACAGCCGAAGGGAAATTTCTGTGAACATTCCGTTCAGTAAAAACGCGATAGACGCTCTCAACGCATCTTCAAGCTGCGCCAGACAGTTCGGCCACGACCATATCGGCGCCGAACACATCTTTCTTTCGCTCCTTGCGATACCGAAGTGTCAGGCGACGCAGAGGCTGGCGACGCTCGGTCTCGGCGCCGAAGACCTCTCCGAATCGATGAAGTCGATGATATCCGGCGGCAACGCCGGAACGCTCCAGCGCGGCCAGCTGCCGCTGACCGCACGCACACGCAAGATTCTCGAGATGGCGGCGATCGAAGCGGGTCAGGGCAACGGCGTAGGGACGACGCATCTCGTTCTCGCGATGCTGCGCGAAGGCGAAAACGCGGCCGCGCAGCTTCTCTTCAACGCGGGCGTCACGGTCGAGAAATTCATCGCCGCCGGCAGCCAGGGCGCCGCCGGCGAAACCGAAGCGCCCGACAGCGGCGAAGGCGAAGACGAGGAGGCCGGCGCGGATGCGCCCGCGAAAAGAGGCGACAACGGCAAGTCGCGCAAAACGCCCACCGTCAACGCGTTCGGGCGAGACCTTACGGATCTCGCGCGGGAAGGAAAACTTGACCCCGTCATCGGCCGCGACAAGGAACTCAAACGCATGGTACAGGTGCTGGCGCGCCGCACGAAAAACAACGTCGTCCTCATCGGCGAGGCGGGCGTGGGCAAGACGGCCGTCGTCGAGGGGCTGGCGCAAGCGATTCACAGAGGCGAGGTTCCCGAGCGGATGCAGAACAGGCGCGTCGTCGCCATCGACATGGCGCGGGTCGTAGCCGGCACGCAGTATCGCGGCCAATTCGAAGAGCGCCTCAAGAAAATCGTCGACGAGACAAAACGCGCAGGCAACATAATACTCTTCCTCGACGAGATACACACCATGGTCGGCGCGGGCGGCGCCGAAGGCGCGATGGATGCGGCAAACATCCTCAAGCCGGCGCTCGCGCGCGGCGAACTGCAGTGCGTCGGCGCGACGACCCTCAAGGAATACCACAAGTCGATCGAGAAGGACGCGGCGCTCGAAAGGCGCTTCCAAAGCGTTCTGGTCGACGAACCCTCCATCGCCGACACGATCGAGATACTAAAGGGCATCGCGCCCAAATACGAGGAGTATCACGCGGCCAGATTCTCCGAAAACGTCCTGAGAGCGGCCGTTGAGCTCACGGCTCGCTATCTGCCCGCGCGTCAGCTGCCCGACAAGGCTATCGACGCGATGGACGAGACGGGCGCGCGCCTCAGAGCGCTCGCGAGCGCGCGCCCGAAGCATCTGACGGCCATGCAGGAGAAGATGGATTCTCTGCGCGCGCGCAAGGACGCTTTCGTCGCGAAGGGCGATTTCGATTCGGCTGCCGAATGCCGCGAAGAACTGCGCCTCGCCGCCGAGCGTTTCGAAGAAGATCTCAAAAAGTGGCGCGAGACGCACGCGGAAGAAACGCTCGACGTCACCGAAGCCGACATAGCCGAGACCGTCTCTTCGATGAGCGCGGTTCCGGTGGAAAAGATGGACACCACAACGGCATCCAAACTCCTCGGCATGGAAAAAACCCTCTCCGAGACGGTCATCGGGCAAAGCGACGCGATAGGCGCGATCTCAAGGGCGCTCAGGCGCTCGCGCGCGCTCATGGCCGATCCGAAAAGACCGATAGGCGGTTTTCTTTTCCTCGGGCCCACGGGCGTGGGCAAGACGCATCTGGCGAAGATGCTCGCCGAGCGCGTCTTCGGCGACGAAAAGGCGCTGATCACTCTTGACATGTCGGAATTTCAGGAACGTTACTCCTCTTCACGTCTCGTGGGCGCGCCTCCCGGGTACGTCGGCTACGACGAAGGCGGGCAGCTCACGGAGAAAGTGCGCCGCCGCCCGTACAGCGTCGTTCTCTTCGACGAGTTCGAAAAGGCGAATCCCGACGTCATAAACATGCTGCTGCAGATTCTCGACGAAGGGCGCCTCACCGACGGGCAGGGGCGCGCGATCGACTTTCGCAACACGATAATAATCTGCACGGCCAATCTCGGGTTTGACTTCGCAAAAGAAGGCCATACCCTGGGCTTCGCGAAGGACACGGCCGAGACGAATCCCGACCTTCTGAAAGAAAAGCTCCTCGCCGAAGCGAAGCGCACTTTCAGGCCGGAACTTCTCAACAGGTTCGACGAGATCGTCGTCTTCAGGAAACTCGAAAAAGAAGACCTGAAAAAAATTCTCGCCATCGAGATGGAGAAGCTCGGCAAACGCCTCGCGAAGGCGGGCGTCACGCTTTCGCTCGACGCGAAGGCGCTCGACTTCCTCGTCGGGAAAGGCACCGACGGCCAGCTCGGCGCACGACCGCTCAGACGCGTCGTCCAGCAGTACGTCGAAGATCCTCTCGCCGAAAAGATCCTCGCCGGCAAAACGAAGAGCCGCATGCGCGGCAAATTGTCGAAGGACGGGCTTTCGCTCGTTTTCTGAAGCGCGATGGAAGGCTACAGGCCGATAGATCCCGGCAAGCGCGGCCGCCACGCCTCTTTCTCGAGCGCGCTCGACGCGGCGTTCACCGATCTCGTGACCGAAAAAAACGCATTCTTCGATTCTCTCGTCGACAACTGGAACGACCTCTTCCCCGAAATACCGGCGAAGCCCGGGCGTTACGAGGACGGCAAGATATTCATCTACGTCAAAAACGCCCCTCTCTCGTTCGCCGTCAGACCGAAACTCCGCGAGATGGCCGGACGCCTCTCCCGGCTTCCGGGCGCTCCGCGCAAAGTGGACCTCAGACTGGAGATACATTCGCGATGACGGCGGGCGCCATTCTGCTGGCGGCGAGCGTCTTCACGCGTTCGATGGAGCGCGTTGAGACGATGGATCCCGCGATGATTCAGGGCGTCTACACCGCGCAGGCCGTTGCGCTCGTTTACGAGTCGCCGCTTGCCGTCGACTACAGGAAGCGGCCCTACGCTCTGGCGCCCGGGTACTGCAATCTGCCCGAGGTCTCCCGTGACGGTCTCGTCTACGTTTTCAAAACGCGCGGCGCTCGACGTGCGCAGGACATGGCGCGCTCGCTGAAGCGCATCGCCGACAAGCGGACCGTCTCCCCGAACGGCTGGATAATGGCCGACGTCGCATCGGTCGAAGCGAAGGACGAAACCACCGTCGAAATCAGGCTCAAACGGCGCGTGCATTACTTTCCGTGGCTGATGGCCATGCCGTGCGCCGGGGTCCGAATGGAGAACGGCGACGGCACGGGCCCCTACCGCCTCACGCAATGGCGCAGAAACCACAAAATGACGTTCGAGAGGCGACGCCCGGTCAGGGACGGCTTTGACATCGTGAGATATTACGTCATCGACGACGCTTCGACGCGGTGGCTCATGTTCCTCAAGGGCGAGATCGATCTTTTGGGCAACATCTCGCGCGACAACTGGGACGCCGTCGTCGGGAAAGACGGTTCGCTCGACGACATTCTCGTGCAAAAAGGCGTTCGTATGGTCTCCGGCGACACGCTCGACGTTCTCTACATCGGCTTCAACATGGATGACCCGGTCGTCGGCTCCAACGTGAAACTTCGCCAGGCGCTCAACGCCGCGTTTGATTTTCCGACATGGCGGAAATTCTACAACGGCTGCATCTCGAAATGCGACGGTCCTTTGCCTCAGGGCATCGACGGCAGGATCGAAGAGCCGTTCGCCTATTCGTGGAATCCCGAAAAAGCGAAAAAGCTCATGATCGAAGCGGGGTACCCCGGCGGCATCGACCCTAAGAGCTCAAAACGTCTCGTCCTCACGCTCTCTCTCGGCCGCGCCACGCAGGAGGGACGCGAAGCGGGGGAACTCCTCGCGTCGTTCTACGAAAAAATAGGCGTGAAGCTCGAGCTGAAGTTCATGACGTGGGAGTCGTTTCTGCGGGCTGTCAACGAGGGGCGCGTTCAGATGTACCAGATGGGCTGGGTGGGGGATTATCCCGACGCGCAGAACTTTCTGCAGCTTTTCCATTCGGGCAACGCGCGACCGGGGCCGAACCGCATGAACTACAAAAACGCCGCGTTCGACCGCGCTTACGAATCGGCGATGGCGGCGGACACGCCTGAGCGCCGCAACGGGCACTGGCTCGAATGCCAGAGGATAATACGCGAAGACTGCCCGTGGATTTTCACGCACTGCAACCGTTCGTTTTCCCTCGTCAGCAGACGCGTCGGAAACTTCATACCGGGCGCTTTCCCCTACGGCAACGAAAAACACCTGACGCCCGCTTCGCCCCGTCAGGCCTCTTCTCCTTGAAACGGCTGATCGCAGATCAATTCAGAGGATGGCGGGCGACGGAGATCGCATGGCTCGTTTTCTCCGTTTCGGCGATAGCCGCTCTTTCCGTCTACTGGAAAGACGACGCGGTCGGGATTGTCGCGGCTACGAGCGGGATGGCGTATACCGTGCTTGCGGGAAAGGGCAAGGTTTCCTGCTTTCTTTTCGGGCTCGTCAACACGCCCATCTACGCGTATCTCGCTTTCAAGGCGGGGTATTACGGCGACGGAGCGCTAAATGTCTATTATTTCGCGATGATGCCCGCCGGCATGAGAGCGTGGCTCAAAAACGCCTCTGACGACTGCGCCGAAGGCATAACGCGCACGAGTCTTTCCGCCCGGGGCCGGCTTTCGCTCGCGGCTCTCTGCACGGCGGCGACCATCCTTCTCTGGGCGGCGCTCGCCGCGGCCGGCGGCTCCCGGCCGCTGTGCGATTCCGCGACGAACGTCCTCTCGGTCGCCGCCATGATACTCACGGTGAGGCGGGCGATCGAGCAGTGGATGCTCTGGATCGCCGTCAACACGATCGAAGTCTTCATGTGGTACAAATCATGGACGGCGGGCGAAGGCGGCATTTCAATACTTCTGATGTGGCTGCTGTTCCTCGCGAACGGCATTTACATCCTGACAACGTGGCTCGGGGTCTCGCGTCCCGCGGCCCCGTCCGCAGACGGACGCGACAGGCGCCGGTAATGCCGAGACGTTTTTCGGCCCGCTACCTGCCGGCGGCAAGAAGGCTTTCCGCGTAGCGGACGGTTCGCATCGCGTCTTTGGCGTAGAAATCGGCGCCTATCTCGTCGGCGTATTCCTGCGTGACGACGGCGCCTCCGACACAGACGCGGCACTTGAGAGAGCGATCGCGCACAAGTTTTATCGTATCGGCCATCGAGCCGACCGTCGTCGTCATAAGCGCAGAAAGACCCACAAGCATCGCTCCCGATTTCTCCGCCGCGTCGACGATAACCTCGGCGTCCACGTCGCGTCCGAGATCGATGACGTCGAAACCGTAATTCTCGAGAAGCGCCTTGACGATGTTTTTGCCGATGTCGTGAATATCGCCCTTGACCGTCGCCAGCACTATCGGAGCGCCCTTCTTCTCGCCGACGCCCGACGCCGCGAGAGACGAGCGCACCACTTCGAACGCGGCGCCCGCCGCGTCGGCGGCCATCAGAAGCTGCGGCAGAAAAACGCTGCCTCTTTCGAATCCGCCGCCGATCTCTTCAAGCGCCGGAACGATGAAACGCTGAACGAGCGCCATGGGCTCTTCGCCGGCGGCGAGGAGCCTGCCGGCCGCGGCCGCGGCATCGTCGCGAAGACCTCTTTTCACGGCCTCGCCGAGCGTCGGGGCGCTCTTCGCCGCGGCTGGCGCGGCTGACGGCGCGGCGGAGCGCGAGGCTATCCACTTCGCGCACCCCTCGTCGCGGCCGAGAAGAACGTCGAGCGCCGCCTCTTCTGCCGCATCCTCTATCGCCGAAGGATTCGCGATCGCCGCCGAAAGCCCCGCCTTTTTCGCGAGCGAATACATCGCGTTGTTGAGGGTCGCGCGCTCGGGCAGACCGAAGCTCACGTTCGACACCCCGAGAACCGTGTTGACGCCGAGCTCTTCCGTGAGACGCTTCACCGTCTCGAGAGTGACAACGGCCGCGGAAGGATCGGCGCTCACGGCGAGCGTGAGCGCGTCGAAAACGAAATCCTTTTTGCCGAGAGCGTACTTCGCGCCTTCGGCGAGAATCCTGCGGGCGATTTCAAGGCGGCCCTCGGCCGTAGAGGGTATGCCGTTTTCGTCGAGGCAGAGCGCTACGACGGTGCCGCCGTATTTCGCGACGAGAGGAAAGACCGCGTCCATCGATTCGCGTTTGCCGTTTACGGAGTTGACGAGAGCCTTGCCGTTGACACGCCTCAAAGCGCGTTCGAGCGAGGCGGGATCGGCAGAGTCGATCTGGATCGGCACGCCCACCACGCTCTGCACCGCTTCGATCGTCGCTTCAAGCGTCGCCGCTTCGTCTATCCCCGGCACGCCGCAATTGATATCGAGAATCCGCGCGCCGTCCTCCACCTGCCTGACGGCTTCTCTCAGAATGTACGCCGTATCGCCCTTCCGGTACGCCTCCTTCAGAAGTTTCTTGCCCGTGGGATTTATCCGTTCGCCGATAACAAGACCTTCACCCGGCCTGAGAGTCAGCGAAACGGAGCCGCTCGAAACGTGCGCGGCGACGCGAGGCGGCGGGAGAAGGCGCTTCACGCCGCGAGAAAGCTCCTCGTTGGCCCGCTTCACGTGCGCGCTCGTCGTCCCGCAGCAGCCGCCGGTTATCGTCGCGCCCGCGGCGGCGAGCGACGATATCTGCCGGGAGAAAACCTCCGGCGTCACGGTGAATACGGTTTTGCCGCCGACCGTTTTCGGCAGCCCCGCGTTCGGTTTGACAAGAACAGGTTTCGTCGACACGGCCGCGAGACGCTTGACATAAGGGAGCATCAAATCCGGCCCGAGCCCGCAGTTGAAGCCGTACGCGTCGACACCGAGCGATTCAAGAAGTGCTGC
Source organism: Kiritimatiellia bacterium (assembly GCA_045537795.1). Lineage (GTDB taxonomy): Bacteria > Verrucomicrobiota > Kiritimatiellia > RFP12 > UBA1067 > UBA1067. The sequence continues at coordinate 88,747 of JAZSQE010000068.1, forward strand.
GACGCACTCGACGTCGGCGCCCGTCAGGAGTTTGCCGTTCTCGTCGAGCGCGACGCTCGCGTACACGCTCAGGGAGCAGTTTTCCTTCGCGGCGAGAACAGCCGCCTTGAGTTCGCGCGTGTCGCTCATCGTTTCGATGAAAACGAGATCGGCCCCGGCCGCCGCGCCGAGGCGCACGGTCCGGGCGAAAGCTTCGACGGCCTCGTCGAACGGGAGATCGCCCGCGGGCGCGAGAAGCCGCCCCAGAGGCCCCACGTCGAGCGCGACCTTCGCTTCGGCGCCGGCAGCCTCTCGCGCAACGCGAACGCCCGCCGCGATCACCTCTTCGAGGGTGCGGCGACCGTGATACTTGAGCGGGTTGGCGCCGAACGTGTTCGTGACGATTATGTCCGCGCCCGCTTTCACGTATGCGCGGTGGACGGCGGCGACATCTTCGGGGCGCTCCACGTTCCAGTCTTCGGGCGCTTCGCCGGGCATGAGCCCGCGCGATTGAAGTTCGGTGCCCATCGCCCCGTCGAGAGACAAAGTGAAAGAATTCTTCATCTGCCCCTCGTGTAGATCCATGCGCCCGCGAACGCCGTGAAGGGAGCGACGAGAACGAGCCCGAAACTGCCGACGAACGTCTTTACGACTTCGGCCGAGACGATCGTCGAATTGAGAAAGACGAGAGGCGGCGTGCCCTGCGCCGCGAACACCATCAGAAGCATGAGATAGCCGCCCGAGTAGGCGAGCAGGAGAGTCGTCGTCATCGTTCCGACGACGGCGCGGCCGATGCGCATACCGGAAAGAAGCAGTTCCCTGAAACCGAGTGAAGGGTTGTGGCGCCCGACTTCTTCCATCCCCGCCGCGATATCCATCGCGAGATCCATGACCGCGCCCGAAGAGGCGAGAATGACGGCTCCCGTGAAGATGTCGGAGGTGTCGAGAGATTCGACACCCGAGTTCGCGAGAGCCTGCACGAAAGGCATCGTCATCCCGTCTACGTGCATGACGGCCGAGAAGAACCGCGCGAGAAGAAGAGAGGCGACGACTCCAAGAACGGAACCGGAGAACGCGGCGACTCCCTTTCTGGTCGGACCCGCGACGAGATACATTATGACGAGCGTGAGCAGAGAGACCGTAGCGAGCGAAACGAGCGAAGCGCAATATCCCTTGAGGCACATCGGCACGAGAAACTTCCACACCGCAAAACAGCTGAACGCGAAACTCAATATGGCCTTGACGCCCGTCCAGCCCGCGAATGCGGCGAGAAGCGCGACGAAGAGAACTGCCATCAGCAGAATCCACCCGAGCCGCCAGTGGTCGCGCGCGACGAGAACGCTCGAGGCCGTCACATCGCCTTCGGGCCAGTCGACGAGCGCCACATCCCCGGGCGAAAACGCCTTGTCGATATCGGCCTGCGCCCTAAGTTCGTTGGAGGCGCGCATTTTCGCGCCCTTGAGAGGACCTTCGAGAAGTTCCACTTCAAGCTTCTGGCTGCCGTACCTGAGCGAAAGCGTTTCGACCACTTCGGAGTCGTCCGTCGAGAGCACTTTCGCGCGGTACGCCTTTCCCGTGTCGTATGCGACGATCTCGGCCGGCGGAACGAAAGCCACCGCGACGGTCATCGCCGCCAGTACCGCGCAGGCGATGTAATCTCGCCGATTCACTTCTCGTCGCGAAGAAGTTCGATGAGCCGCTTGCCGATGTCCGTATTCTCGATCATCCCGACGAGAATATCGGCGTCCTTGCCCTGGGCCGTCGTCAGAGTAGGCAGAGCCGTGTGCGAGCCCGAGCTCCAGCCGATGCCGGCGCGGGAATTGAGAACGTTCTTCACCGCCTGCGCGAAAACGTAGCGCCGGCTCACGTCATGGGCCGTCGTGTCCTCGAGTTTCGCTTTGACAAATCCGACATCCTTCTCGAACGCGTCCTTGAGCTGCTTTTTCTCCTTTTCGGACAAATTCTCGAGGCCGAAAAGCTCCTTGAGCTCAATCTCGATATCCTCAAAAGCGACATTGCCTTGGGCTTTGCCGATTTTCTTTTTTATCTTCTCCGAATATTCTTCAACGGAAATCTTCTGACCTTCGAGCAGTCCGACCCTGAACGCGCCGCCTATACCCGAGAAGCCCATCGCCATGCCGCCCGTCTCGTGATCGCCCGTCACGACGACGAGAGCTTCGTCCGGGCGCTTTTTCTGGAACTCGAGCGCGAGCGCGACGGCGCGGTCGAGTTCGATGACGTCTCGCAGGTTCGTTGCCGCGTCGTTGGCGTGACCGGCGTAGTCGATCTTGCCGCCCTCGCACATGATGAAGAAGCCGTCTTTCCCGTCGACGAGTTCGATCGTCTTTTCAAGCATCTGCGAAAGCGAAGGTTCGGAGCCGTCGTTGTCTATCGCGAACGGCATCGGCCCTCTCGAAAAAACGCTCCACGACCTGCCGCCCGGCTTGAGCGCCTTCCAGTCGTCGACGCTTTTCGTGACCGTATAACCCGCTTTCGCGGCAAGCTCGAAAATATCGCCTTTGTATTCGGGGTGATTCTTCCTGTTCTCCTGCCCGTTCATGCCGCCGCCCGCGAAATGATCGAAGCCGCTCGCGACGAGATCCAACCCGATGCCGTAGCCGTCGCTTCTGCTCGTGCGATGGGCATAGAAACCGGCGGGGGTCGCGTGACAGATCGTGACGGTCGTGAGAATGCCGACTTTCATGCCGCGCTTTTTGGCGACTTCGGCGACACTCTCGAGCCTCTTGCCGTCTTTGGATATGCCGATCATGCCGTTTCTCGTCTTTTCACCGCACGCGATGGCCGTGGCCGCCGCCGCCGAATCGGTTATGAGAGAGTTGGAACTGCGCGTCCTTGTCGAAGATTGGTACGGCATGGCGTTCATCACCAGCGGCCCGTAGCCGGTCTTTCTGGCGAATTCCTCGGCGACCATGCGCTGCGGCACGGACATTCCGTCGCCGATGAAGAGGAACACGTATTTCGGCGCGGCGCAGAGCGGCAGCACGAAGCATACCGCCAGGACAAGGGGGAATCTTTTCATTTTCGGTTTTTCTTTAACGTTGCAGTTTTCTCAGAAAGGTCGCGGCCTGACGCGCGGGCTGACCGCCCGGATATTCTTCGAGAAGCCGCTGGAATTTCGATATCGCGTCATCCCGTCTGCCCATGCGGTGGCAGACGACGCCCCACTTCAGAAGCATCTCGTCAAGCCACGGCGCGTCGGGATAATCCTCGAAGACGCGCTCGAGCGTCTCGTTGGCACGGGTGTAGTCGCGCGTCGAAATGTAGTAGTCGATGACGCGCTTGTAGCTGTCGCCGGCGTATGAACTCGAGGGATACGTCTCGGCGCAACGCTTGAAAGCGAGCATCGCCGCGGAAAAATCAGGCTTGCGCCGGTCCCTTCTCTGCTCGGACAAGAGACGGATGCGCTCTTCTATGGCCTCGCCGATGCGGAACTGCGCCTCGGCCTTGAGCGTCGAATTGGGCAGATTGATGACCGCGTTGTAGACCTCGATCGCCGAGTAGAGCGACTCGAGCGTCTTCTCGGTGCGGCGGGCGTTGGCGATCTGCATGAACGCGCGGTCGGCGAGCGCCGTGTCGGGATAACGCTTCACGAGCGCGCGACATGTGGCGATGGCGTCTCTCAGCCTGCCCATGACAAGATGGAGATTCCACATGACTTCATACGCCTCTTCGATGACGGAGCGGTCGAGCGAGAAACGGCGGGCAAGATCCATGAGTTCGCCGACGCGCTCAAGCCCCTCCTTGGCCTTCGACGTTGCGCTCGCCTCAAGACCTACATCCTTGAAGATCGTCGCCCATTTGTAAAGGAGCTGGGCTTCGAGAAGAAGTTTCTTGGACTGAACGGTCGCTTCGCTCGAATGGGCGACGATCGACTGCGGCTCGGTCGAGCCGCCGACGAGAACGAACGCGTCGGCCGTGCGCATGATCTTGTTCGTGCCGCCGAGGTGCACCGCATCTTCGTATTCCGCGACAACCTTTTCTTCGGGGTTGACGCCTATTTCGCCCGCGGGGAACTTCACCTTTGCAGGTTCGTTCGTGCCGGCGGGGAGAAGACGCGTGACGAGCCGGCCGGTGAAGATGCCGCTTCGCGGCGAGGTTTCAACGAGTTTTACCTTGATCGAATCACGTTCGATCCACGGCGCGTCGGGAGCGGGCGGGGGCGGGGGCGTGCCCGGTTCGGCGTCGGCCGGCAGTTCGGGGCGCTCGCGGTAGAAGACCTTGATCGCCACTTCGGCCTCGTCGATCCTGTCGGAGACGTCGAGGTCGAAATCCCTGAGGCGGATGAACGCGGGCTGATCGACGAAAACGCCGCGCACGCGCTGGCGCTGGGCGCCGTCCATGAACGAAATCGAGGCGGACGACACGATGCTCGCGCCCGCCGCGCGCGTGATGTCCTTGCGCCCGTCCTCGGTGTTGGAGTCGACATACTTGACGGCTATCTTCTCCGCCCCGTGGACGGTCAGCCTGCCGTCGCCGCTCGCCGTGGGTTCGCTTGTCGTTTCGACGGACGCGAGAAAGTCCCCGTCGCCGCGGCCGAAGGGAACGAGTTCGGCGCGTTCGCGGTCACCCGACATCGAGCCGAGTTCGACGTGGCTTTTTTCGCCGAGCGAAGCGAGAACGGCGAGGTCTTTGTCTTTGACGTGCACGAAAACGCGCTGGCCGGCTTCGGCGAGAACAACACGGTTGGTGAGATCGTCGACAGGCACGGCCGTGCCGACCATCGCGAACGCTTCCGCCGCGCGCGTGTAGCGCCCGGCTTCGAAGTGGATCTCGCCTATGGTGAAGAAGGCGTCGTTCGAAAAATCGCTCGTCGGATATTCCTGCGTGAGCTTTCTCAGCGTCATGACGGCCTCGCCGGGCTTGCCGCGCGCGAGCTGGAGCTTGCCTTCGAGAAGAAGCGTCTCGGCGAGCTCTTCGTTATCGGCGCTCTTCGCGGACTTCCTGAGTTCCTGCTGGGCGTGGTCGAAATCGCGCTTCTCGAGATAATGCCTCGCGAGCGTGAGAGATGCGGTGAAGCGCGCCTTCGAATCGGGGTACATGCGCCAGACGGCTTCAAGCATGCCGATCGCACGCTCGTCTTCGCCGGTCTCGAAAAGCGCGGCGGCGTTCTTGACCATGCGCTTGGCGCGCATTTCCACCTTGTCCTTGTCGATACGGGCGGTGCCCTTCGCCGTGCGCTGCGGCGGCGCGGCGAGAAGCGAGGCTGAAATTGCGAGTACGGCCGTTGCCAGAATTTTCTTCTTCATGTTCTTACCTTTCAAAACGATCAGTGGACTTCATTGATGACCGCGCCGCCCGTGGCGACACCGAGGCGCTCGAGCTGCTGGTGAGCCTGCGAAGACTCCCAGGTCTTCTTCCATTCGGGCTGGCGAAGCAATCTCTTGTAGAGCGCAATAGCCATCTCCTTTTCGCCGTCGGCCTCGCGGTACTGCGCCATCTGGTAGACCGCCTTGGCGGCGTAATCCGGGAACATCGACATGAGTTCCGTGAGAGCGGCGTAGCTCTCCTTCTTCTTGTTCGCGGCGCGGTACGCGTACTGAAGTTCCCAGAGCGTGCGGGGCGGATCGGAAAGCTCCACATATATCTTGATCGCCTTTTCGTACTCCTTCGTGCGGTCTCTGTAAACCCACCCGAGAGTATACTTGACCCTGACCGAAAGATCCGCGTCGGGCCCTTGACTTAAGCACTCCTCGAGATCGAGGGCAGCTGCCTTCCAGTCGCCGGCACGGCTGTCGATTTCATATTTCAGCCATGCGCGCGAAGGCGCACCGTCGACGGCGGGCACGAGAAGATGCGCCGCTTCGTATAAACGGTTATCGGCGAGCGTGATCGCCACGTCGCGAGCGTGCTTCGAGCGGCGCACGGTGTTTTTTTCAGCCATCAGACTCTTCACGAGTTCGTCGGCGCTCGCTGAAATTTCCTTGCGCGAAAGAAGCCCGATCTGAAGACGGAAGATCGCCGTGCGCGATTCCCACACAAGGCCGCCATCCTCCATAATCTTTCTCACGCTCATGGCCCAGGCGAGAAACGCGCGGTTGAACTTCTCGATCATCTCGCTGCGCTTCTTGGGGTTTTCGCATTTTTCGATAAACCACCTGCCGAAAAAGAGATGACTGTGTTGGAGATAGGTAATCTTCCAGCCTATAGTGTCGAGAATCGCCTGCGCGCGCTTTTTGCTGTCTTCGCCGCAATCAATGAGAACCACTCTTTCCATCTGCTGGAAATTCTGCATGATCGCATACGCCTCCCGAAGCCTCGAGCGGGATGAAGACCAGGTGTTGTAAACGACTTCTTTGAAACCGCCGAGAACTCGCTCCCAGTATTCGATCGCTTCGTCTATCTTGCCGGCGGTCCAGAGACGGCAGGCGCGATCGTAGAGCGCGAGCGCCATGACGGGCTCCTTGGCGCACGCCTCGTCGTCGATCAGCTCGTCGATGATGACATCGCCCGCCTTGGTGTCACCCATATCGATCTTCGCGCGACCCATCCAATACGTCGCGTTCGCCGCGATCCACTTCTCATCGCCGTAGAGGTCAAGCATTTCAAGATAAAGCCTGACGGCCTCGTTGCGGTCTCTGGCGAGATGCCTCGAGAACGCCTGCATAAAGGCCACGTATCCGAGAAGAGAAGCGTCCGAAGATTCGGCCTCCGCCTGAATCTGCACCTTCTTCCACTCGGCGGCGGCCGCGCGGAATCTCGTCACCTGCTGCTGCGCCGAGAGCCGCCCTCCGCCGCGCGCATCGTACGCTTCGCCGAATATTTTTGCGGCGCGGTCTACGCTGGCGCGGATCGTGAATTCGAGATTGCGGTACACCTCGCCCGGCATGCGCCACGTCCATTCGTAAACGCGCGCGTCGCACGTGAGCACCGCCGCGATGGCGATTACGGCTGTCGAGACAAGTTTCTTCATCATTCAAGCCCTTCGAAGGATTTCGCTTCCTGCAGAAGAAGACCGCGGGCGCGGCGGGCCCATTCGGTTTCCGGATATTCGAACACCGTGCGCTTGAGATAGAGATACGACTGTTCGAAATTGCGCACTCTCAAAGCGGTGTCGCCGGCCCAGTAGAGCGACTGCGCGCGCATCGCGGGCGGAGCGCTCTCGGCGTACTTCTCCGCCACGTCGGCAAACGCCACGACGGCCTTGCGGTACATCTCGCTCGCATCCCGGCACAAGCCCTTGTAGGCGGGATGTTTCTCCATGAACGCCTTCTGCGTGACCTCGGCCTGCTTGACGTAGCAGCTGCCGCTCATGAAGAGCGCTCGCGGCGCCTTCTCGTGTGTCGGGAAGCGCTTCTGGAAGTTCTGGTATATCTTGCCGGAGATGTCGTAGCGCTTGGCCTCCTTGTAGTAGTAGGTCGCCAGACGTATCGTCGCATCGCCGACGAGTTCGCTCTCGGGATAGAGATAGGTCATCTTGACGTACTCTTCGGACGCGCGGGCGTAGTCGCCAAGCATTTCAAGACAGAGCGCCTTGTGGTACTGGCTGCGCGCGGCAAAGGCGCCGTCGGGCCAGCTCGAGAGAATCGCCGAGAAACGCGCGAGCGCTTCGGTGTAAAGCGGCGTAGCCGCGACCATGTCCTTGGCGTCCTTCTTCTCGGTCGCGAGTTCCTGATAAAGGTTGGCGAGGAGAAATTCACCCTGCGCGAGGTGCGATGAGTCGGGATAGTTCTTCAGAGCCTCTTCGAGGATGTGCTTGCCCTCGTCGATGGCCTTGGTGCTGCGCTCCTGCTGTTTGAGCTTTCTGTGTTCCTTGGCCTGCTCGAAGAGACATTCCGCCAGACGGAACTGAACGAGAACCGCGGCGTCGGAATCGCGGAAGCGCTTCGAGAACATTCTCACGGAACCGTCGGACCCGCGGAAGACGCTGCCCGTCACGCAGAGCGTCTGCGCCGGAGTTCCCGGGAGAGTCAGGTCGTCGCGGTACGAGAAGACCATCCTGTCGCCGTACTTCTCGCTCGGACAGGTGCCGGTGAAAATCCCCGAATGGGGCAGCGTCTCGGTGAGGCGGATCGTATTCGTCGTGCCGCTTACGAGACCGACGGCCCTGACGTCGATCAGATCCGCCGCGTCGCTTACGTCGCGGTCGGCGTCTTCGACCTGAATGAAGAACTTCTCGCCCACGTGCGCGGCATCGCGCGGCGCGGTATAGGTGGAATCCATAAGCGTGAGCGACGCGTTGGAGACGAGCTTGAGCGTGCGGGAAAGCAACGGCTCGCCGTTTTCGTCCAGCACTTCGATCTTCACCATGTCCGCGCCCGTGACGCCAAGTTCGGGATCTTCATCCTCGGCGAGCGTCGTGTTCGGATCGGGCGGCCCCATGCGGAGTTTGACGAGCGTGTTGAAGCTGCCTGCCGCATACGCCTCCTTCGCGGACTCGTCGCCCTTGCGCAGATAGAAACCGGGGAAGCGCTGAGCGAGTCTCATCGGTATCTCGATCGACTCGGTGGCGCTCGAGGCACGCAGCGTTATCTTGGACGCGGCATGACGCGCGCGCGCCGGATCGTTGACCCTGACCGGAATCGGCGTCGAGACGTTGACGGGGATCGGCTCCTTCGAAGAACTGATCCGGCTTGTCATCGGCACGGCGTGCAGGACGTCTCGGTAGAGAGCCTTGACGTTCTCGTTGCCGGCGCGGCGGCGGATTTTTTCAAGCTGCGCCTTGGCGGTCACGGAATTGTCGACTATGCGGGTGCGGCGCGTGTGGAAGAGCGTCACGTGCGGTTCGCCCTTCTTCGCGGCCTGAACCTTGTCGGTGCGCACGAACGGCACGCCGGGATTGGTATTCTCGCGGTCCTCGTAGGCGAGCGTGAGCATATCGTCGCTCCGGACTTTCAAGGCGCCGGCGGGAGCTTTCGGATCATCCGCGGCGGCCGTCTTCACAAGAGCCATGAAAAGACCGCTGTGGATGCCGTCGAGCGTGTCGCCGTTGAGCGAGACGCCTTCATAGTACTTCGACTGTTCGATGAGAGTGATCTCCTTGCTTTGGCCGGATTTCGTCGTGACGACGGCCTTGATCCTGTCGGCCTCCGGCGTCAGATCGCCGTCCGCGTCGACGACGGAAGCGATGATGACATCCCCCGGCTGGAAGCGGAAAGCCTTGTAGAGGCGCTGTCTTTCCCAGCCGCCTTTCGTGACTTCGGTCTGCTCGAAGAAGAAGTTGACCCTCGCGTTGTTGAACGAGCTTCTGAGGTTCTTCTGGAGGACGCGCTTTTCCCCGGACGAGGTGACTTCGTCCTGATACGTGACGAAGATGGAATCGCCGGGCGCGACTTCGAGATTGTCGTTGCGCTGCGCGTCCGAGAAGTCGCTCTCGCACGGAATGATCGTCTCGCCTTTGGCATCGGTGACGGTCATCTTCGAGACCGTGACATCCGGCCCGGTGCGGTCGGCGAATTCCCACCTGAGCGATCTGAGACGCACGGGTTTGGGGAAGACGGCCGAGAAGCCGTCGTCCGTGCGCGAAATGACGGCCTTGTCCTCGAGGAACTTGACGATCGAGGAGTGCTTTTCGGCGTCGAACCAGTCGTAGGGAATCGCCTTGGCATCTTCGCCCACGGGCTCCCAAAGGATGTCGAAGGAATCTTCTTTGAGAAGCGCGGAGGCGAAAAGCTCGAAGCGGTGCGCGCCGGCCGGCACGTCGAAAGTGACGATGCGGTTGTGGAGCGAGGCGCCCTGACCCTGAAAAACCTGCTCGCCGTCGAGATCCATCGCGATCCAGAGATTGCGGAACGTGTCGCCCTGGGTGTTTTGGGCGACGATCCTCAGACGCATGTAATCGTAATTCCCGGGCTGGTTGAACGCCGCAGACCAGTACATCGTAGAATTGCGGCGGTTGCTGTGCGTAGCGGTGTATGTAAAGTTGGAGACATTCATCTCCTTCGGCCCTCTCACGCGGCCGAAGCGCGCGCGGATGGAGTTCGCCGATCGCAGACGGATGCCGTCCTCGCGCTGGAACTTGATGCCGATGCGCTTATTGACATTTTCCGCCGGAAGCGAACCGAGGCGTATCGTCTCCGTGCCGAGCCGGCCGACGAGCGTGACGGCGCGGATTTCCTGCGAGTTTTTGATTCTGATCGTGGCGTTTGAGACACGGTGCGAGGCCATGGTGTCGACTTCGATCCATTTGCCGGGCTGCCCGTCGGCAAGGCTGCGCCATTCGCCGGACTTGTTCTTGTTGATGACGTCGCCGGAATTAAAGCCCGCGGCGGTGTCGCTCGCGAACGCTCGCGGCGGCGGCAGCGATGTCGGAATCTGCGCGCGGAAGACGCCCGAATACGGCTTCGTCTCCTTGAGCATGACGTTTTCGAGCGTGTCGCCGCTCGTCGTCTTCACCGAGACCGGCACCTCGCCGATGCCGTTCTTGCCGGCGGAGCAGTCCTTGTCCTGCACGAAGATGTAAAGCGGATTGCCGGGTCTCAAGGCGCTTGAAACGACCGACGTGTCTAAAACGCCTTCGAGCGAATCTTCAAGGGCGCTCTGCGTATCCTTCTCTTCTGCGCGCGGAGCGCCCGCGCCGATGGAGAGCTTCGCATCGTCGATGACCCTGAGAACCTTGGGCTTGTTGAGCGGCAGGCCGCGCGCCTTGAGGAACTCCGGCTCGATCACGTACTGCGCGACATCGTCGCCCTGCACTTCGAGGACGAGGTTCGACGGAAACGCCGCCGCGAGCCTGACGTCGATGACGCCCTTGAACAGATTGGGGTCGCGCGACGAGGGATAAAGAAGAATGCGCTCGGAGTCGCCGCCGGGCTTCGCCGTCAGGATGACGGGGATTGAAGCGCCGCCGCCCGCGACGGAAAGGTTGCGGTCCTGAACGGTAATCGTGAGCTGCTGTCCGGGGCGGATGGCCGTGCGGTCCGAGAGATCGCCGATCATGACGTCGGTATCGTCGACTTCATTGTTGGTGGCGAGTTTCCACTTGCCCTGGAGGAATCGCGCTTCGGTGTGGGTGAAGTCGATCGCGAAGACTTCGCGCAGTTCCTTGATCGTTTCGTCATAGTCCTTGCGGTCGAAGGCTATGCGCGCGGCAAAGTAGTGCGCCTGCGCCTGAATCTGGGTGTCGGGCTGGCTGAGCCAGTATTCGATCGTCGCTTCGGCCCCGGACGTGTTGCCCGTCTCGATCATGAGGTCGACGGCGCGGAACATCGCCTGTCGCCCGGCCGGCGTCGAGTTGTACTTCGGGTTGTTGCGGATCGACTGGTATTCGAGCTTCGCCGCTTCGAAGTTCTGCTGATCGCGGAAGCACTCCGCCCTGACGAGAAGCATGGCGGCCGCGAGGTCGGCGATGACGCGGGCCTCGTTGCCGAGGATGGCGGTAGCGATCTGACGGGCCTTGATGAGATTTTCATCCTTCGCGCCACGGTCGAGACGCAGCTGCTCGACGCCCCAGGCGGTGAAGTCGGGCGGCAGATTGATCGCCTCGCGTTCGAAGACGGCGATGTTTTTCTTCAGAAGCTCCCACGCGCGCTCGCCGTTCTTGCGCGAAAGCTCGTCGGCCGCGACGTAAAGCGGATATGCGGGATTCTTCTCGTCCACGGGATAGATGCCGGGCAGTTTAGGCGCAGCCTCGGCGCGCACGCGCGAAGCGAATGCGACGGTCGACGAATCGCGATCCGCCGGAACGGAATTGGCCATAAGATAGGCGCTCTCCCAGAAGCCGGCGTCACGAGTCTTGGTGAGGAGATTCCTGAACGCACCGTAGTTCCAGTGCCAGACGCTGGCGCCGAAAGTAGCGGCGCACTCCGCCATCTTGAACGTATTGGAGGCGGCGAGCGACTCGGCGTATACGTTCTGGTAAGCGATGCAGTGGTAAACACTGTCGGGGGGCGCTCCGCGGCAATTGCCGTTCATAAGTTTCACGCCCTGACGATACGTGTCAAGGAGAGTTTTCTGGACTTCCTTGTTTTCTCTGTTGGCATTGCCGTAATTGTAGAGAGCATCCCAGCTTTGCGTATCTCCAAGATCTACGAGCGGAAACTCGTTAGACTTGATCGCGCTCAGCGCAGGGATGACATGCTCACGGAGAAACGGCCCCATACGGTCCTTGACGCCGGCTTCTACCGCCGCCTTGTCACGCGGGAAGGTTATGATTTGATACATTCCCACAAGAGCGAAAATCCTGGACGCTTTAGGAACGGAATCGAGTTTATTCGCGGCGGCGAGATAAGTTTTGAGAGCCTCGTCACCTCTGCCGACGGCGGCAAACATGTTGAGCATAACTCTTGCGGCACGTCCGCTATTCGCAACATCGGCGTCGACGATTTTCGCGAGAGCCTCATTCCAGGGAAACGCCTTCACGACTTCCGGCTTGCTCAAGCGTGACGAGAAATGGCGCGAAACATTATCGATCAGCCAATCACCGGGGATTCTGAAGCCGGGATGCTTGAAGAGCAGATTGAGCGCTTCAAGCATATCTTTCTCCGACTTGATTCTTCCATGGTCGAACTGACGCGTGATAAACGAAGCGAAAGCGTCGAAGTTGGCCTTGAAATAATCAATGTCCTTAGGCAGAGCCCCGATCGATGAAGGAATATTGCAGCCCAGGAGCGACGAATAGTCTCCTGTAACCTTAGCTCTTTTTTTATTGATTGCCCATACTATGCCCTCGTTCTTGGCATTGCGCATAGCCAAACCGCACATGTGGTTGAGCCCGTCCCAGTATCCATAGCCGTTACCATAAATATCCTTGGTCACCTCAATGTATTTGGCCGCCGAATTGGGCTCTCTTTGACAGAGCGCATAATATCTATAAAGTATGGCATGCATCGCGCTTGTACGGGATTTCGCCTTGTTCGCAAGAGCGATATATGCCTTGATAGCGTCGGCAACGACTTTATGCGCTTCACCAGGGCATACGCCCCCGCTTGCGTGTTTGAGCGAAGCAATCTTAACGAGCGCGGCATATATAGGATCGCTCGACACGACTGTGGGCTTAATAGTCGCAAGAAACGCATTACCCTCCGGCGTATTTAAGAATTTATAATCCTTCTTGGCTTTTTCTGCGCCCTTGCCGATAAGGAATTCCCAACGCTTGCCGTGACCCGTCAATTTATAGAAGCCCGTGACCATCTCAACCTTCTGCTTGTCGCTCAGATTTTTGCACCGCGCGGCGCTTGAGAGAATTGCACCGACATCAGGAGCGAGAACATCATTAGAAATAGATTCCTCAAGCGTCGACTTTACGATGGTCGTTTCACCGTATTCGGCAAGCAGATAGAGCGTATTCCAGCGCACCAGGTAGCGGTTATCGGCCCTGGCCAGAAGATCCTTGAGAGGCTTGATGGATTTCTGTTTGGAGACCTCCGCCTGAACTCCGGACAGATTGTAGAGATCAACAGCGGAGAAAACTTTCGGATTTTCACGCGAGTACGCAACGATATCCGCAGGAAAAACAGCTTTATGTGCAATAAACTCGCCAATAACCCCCTCACAAACGCTGCGCCCCGCAGCAGTTGCGGGAATGGCTTTAACAAAACGCTTTATAAACTCAACATTGGCCTTTGACTGCTCGGCGGTAGCGCTGAGCCCATCACCGAGATAACGCGCATAACGCGCATAGAAGCGGCCGAACCACTCTGCAGAATGAAGGTATAGGCTATCGGGCTTTTCGCCGCCTTTCAGATAGACGTTTTCAAGCGCAATGAAATCCTTAATAAGTTTTTTGCGAAGTTCGGCATCTTTGACTTCACCCAGTCTGGGCATCATGCTGTTAGGGATGTAGTTAAAAGGCAAACGCACTTTATATTTGGTGGAATAATCGACGATCCACTTCGCATCAAGCTCCTTACCCCTCCAGTTGATGAACGTATTGACAGGCTCACTGCCGGCGAGTTCCGGGTATTTAAGAAGAAGATCGAGAGAATCTTTAAGGGAATACCCTGGCGCATTCTCCCACTTGAAGTTGTAAAGATCGCCAGCGACCGAAAGCCGCTTGTTTTTTTCGGTGAATTTTTCAAGCAGCGTACCTGCCACTGACATGAAGTCGGACGTGCGCTTCTCTGACTTAAAACGAGAGAGAAGGAGCTTTCCGGCGCGATAAAGAAGCGGCGAAGCCGGCACGTTCTTCGCTAACCTCGCAAACTCGCGCGCATCGGCGGAAGCGACGCAAAGCTCCCATGCGGCCTGCTCGGTCTCCTTTGTCCACTTTTTCTCAAGAGCGAGAAAACGCGCGAGCCTATCGCGCCTCAGCGAAGCCTTGCGCGTCTGGCGGGCGACCTCGGCCGCCTGCCAATATCTGATGGGCGCAAGTTTAGCCTTCTTCTCTGTCAGCTGCCGAAACGCGCGCTCGGCCGTAAGAGGCTTGCCTTCGTTAAAGGCTTTAACGAACGTAGCTTCAAGATCTCCCTCGGCGAACACGGCGGTGAACGCGGCGACGGAGCCGAAAATGCAAAGGGTCTTTTTCATCATGATTTCACAATATTACCATTTTTTGCCTTGTGACACAATAGGGGCGGCCTTTTTGCAAAGACGCGCAAAAGAGATAATGCGTCCGAACGGAAAAACGTTCAATATTTCATCTGCGGTGGCAGATCCGGTTAATGATCTCTTCAAAGTTCTCGCCGCCCGCAAGAATCTCTATGGCGATTCTCAAATAAAGGCATCTGACGGGAGTCGTCTCGAAGCGCGGGAATCTCACGGCGTCTTTCTCCGTCGTTATGAGCGCGTCGGCGCCGATGTCCGCCGTGCGGTTGAGCGCGTAGAGAACTTCGGACGAATCGTACCTGTGATGGTCGGCGTAGCGCTCGCACCAGACGACCTTCGCTCCGAGACGTCTCAGCGAATTCTCGAACCCCTTCGGCGAGGCGATCCCCGAAAGAGTGCACGTGACCTTGCCCTTCAGCCAGTCTAACGGGTACTCTTCGCGGCTCCAGACGTCTTTGAGAACCTTCGGAGAGTGGTTGCACTCGACGATCTCCGCCTCGGTGTTGTACTTTCTGATCTCCTCCTTGACGGCCGAAACGTCGCCCCGGCACTTCGTGAGAAAGATTATATCGGCCCTTTTCAGGTTTTTGACCGGCTCGCGCAGCACCCCGCGCGGCAGCATGCTGCCGTTGCCGAACGGGTTTGTAGAGTCGACGAGAACGACCTCGACGGAGTGCTTGAGCTTCTGATACTGGAAACCGTCGTCGAGAATGATCGTGTCGCACCCGAGGCGCT
Organism: Kiritimatiellia bacterium; assembly: GCA_045537795.1. Lineage (GTDB taxonomy): Bacteria > Verrucomicrobiota > Kiritimatiellia > RFP12 > UBA1067 > UBA1067. The sequence goes on from JAZSQE010000068.1 coordinate 103,903, forward strand.
TGATGGCGTAGCGCCCGGCCTTGACGCGGTTGCGATCGACCACGACCGCGACGCCCGGCAGGTTCGAAGCGAGCATGTACGGCTCATCGCCGCCCACAGCCGAATCGAGAAGGACGCGCTTACCGTCAGAGACGACGAGCGGCGGATCGATGACGTCTGTGAACATCCTCTGCCACCACGGGGCCTCTTTGCGGCGATACCCGCGCGAAAGTATCGCGACCTTGCGCCCTTCGGCGGCGAGAGTGCGGGCGAAAATCTCCGTGACTGGCGTCTTACCCGTTCCTCCCGCCGTGACGTTGCCGATTGAAATCACCTGAATTCCAAGCGGATAGCGGCGAATAAGCCCGGTATTATAAAGAAAATATCTAATTTTTACGATAAACGCAAAAATAAAGCTTATTCCCTTGAGAAACGCCAGAAGAAAGCGGATCGAAAGGGGCTGATCCATATCGGCCCCCGGCTCCTGTATGAGTTTTACGAGATAGCTCTCAAGCCGCTCGAGCGCGCTCTGTTTAGCCTTGCGCACTTCGCGTCAGTCCTCGTACATTTCGTTCGTACCGAAGCCGAACGCGCGCAGATACACGGCGAAACCGTAGCTCCAGTCGTGATCGTATTTCGAGCCGTCGATGCGCGTATAGCCGTTTTCGTATTCGCAGTAGACTCTGAACGCGAGACAGTCGGTGCGGTATTCAAGTCCGAGCGACACGACATCGAGTTCGTTCTCGGTGCAGTCCCAGCTTATGCCGAAATCCCACTTGAACTCGTCGCAGATCTCATGATCGAAGCCGATCGTGGCGGTGCTGAAGTAAGGGTGGTTGAATTCGTCATCCTCCATCTTTTTGGAGTTGTACGGGAAAACGGAATAATCCCACCAGCGGTGCTGACGGTGCGTGAAATCCACGTTGTACGAGAAGGCTCTGCTGAGCTTATGGCGCCACATCACGGAAGCGAGCGCGATTTCGTCGTCTTCGCTGTTGTACTCGGCAAGAACGCCGAGCATGACATCTTCGGCGGGTGTCCACCTCGCGCGGAACCCGGGCACGGCGACGACGTCGTCCTCGCCGTAGTTCGGCTCACCCGGCTTGGTGATTCTGCGCTTCAAAGAAGACCTCTCGAACCATTCGGTGTCGTTGAACTGCAGCGCGACGTAAGCGTCGAAGTCAAACATTGTCACAAGACGCCCCTTCTCGTCGATCGTGCGCAACGCGTTGCGTACGCCGGGCGTCACGCCGTAGTACGTGTGCGGCAGATTGCGCCCGCGACCCGCGAACTGGTCCTCCCACATCGTCGACATGTCGAGCGCGTCGAAGACGTAGGGCATCTCGCCGTCATCGATCCCCGACCAGTCGGCCTCCTGCGCCAAAACGTCGAAATACGGCTCGATGAGATGCTGCCAGTTTTTGTCGAGCCACGCGGTGCCGCGGCCCGCGAAAGTGATTCCGCCTTCGACGATCGACCTGAAAGCCGCGTCGTCCGTGCCGCCCGCCTTTCTCATCCCGTCGAAAACCGCATTTCCGGCCTCGCCGTAATACGTGCCGCGCCAGCCCGCGCGCGGAGCGACGGAGAGAACATCCCAAAGTTTGAACGGCGCAGTCAGGCGGTGGTACGTATCGAGTCTGAACGTTCCGTATTGAGCCCACTTGCCGGGATTGTAGGAATACACGCTGTCGGCGCGCGAGTAATGGGCGGCGCTGCGGCGCATATACCCGGCGCGGTTCTGCGATTCGTAATTGACGGGCAGCGTCCACACGGGCCGGGGGAGAACGTCGAAATAGAATTCGGGCAGTCTCATCGTCCCGCCGTAGACGTCGTTGAGAGGCCCCGCGACGCTCGCGCCGTAGGCGTAGCTGTTTTCATTGTGTTCCCATGCGAGCTCGTTGCTGTTTCTGCCCGCCCACCTGTGACGCAGCGAAAAAAGCCTGTCGCGCAGGAAATCCTCGTCGAAATAGGAGTCGGACATCAACATCCCCTTCAACCTCACCGTATCACGCTCGGTAGCCTCCCAGCGGTGTTCAAGGCTTATCGCGTAGCGTTCCTCGGGCACATCGCTGCCGAAGTTGTATCTGTTTCCACCGTGTCTGTACTTGCGGCGGTCGCGCCTGTCATAGTCGTCATCCCACGCGTGATACACCTTGAACTTGCCCCTGCCGAATTTGCCCAGCCCCCACCCGAGCGTCTGCCCGAGCGCTATGCCGTTTTCCTTGCGAAGATCCAGGCGCGTGTTACCCGAGAGCCAGTACGATCCTTCCGAGTGCGATCTGTCGCCCGCGATCGGGTAGACGTACTTCGTCAGAAGGTACGTACCCCAGCGGCTCGCGTAACCGGGCATCATACGAAGGCCGTAGTCGGTCTCGAGCGGATACCAGAAATACGGCACCCACGCAACCGGATATTCCATGAAATTGAGCCACACGTTGCGCATCACGATGTAGTCGCGGTTTTTGAACTCGACTTCGCCCTCGGCCGACCAATGCAGATGCCCGGGACAGTTCGTGCACGTCGTCACCTGCGTACCCTCGGCGAGGCGGATGAGCCCGTCCGCTTCGCGGCGCGCCGATTCGCTTCGCATGATGATCGGCTTCATGACGGCCGTCACGTTACCCGTGGCGACCATGGCCTTCGTCACGTTGTCGACGGCCATCCTGTCGGCGCTGATCGTGAGATCGCCTTCTTTGAACGCCGATTCCCTGGCGAGACGCTCGAGCATACCGTACGCGAGCGCGCCCGAAAAAACGACCGCGAGAAAAAGATATTTTTTCATCATGATTGAGAGTATAGCACTTGTGAGGTGGCCGCGTCCAGTATGGAGAACGATTCGGGATGGCGGTGAAGCTCCGAAACGAACGTCAGACGCGTATTGAAATCCTTCTGCAAAGCGGCGAGAATTTCGCTGTCTTCCGTCCTCAAACGCTGCATCACCTGCGGCGCGATGACGATCTTCGGCTCGAAAGGCCGCTTCTGCGCTTCGGCTTTCTTGAGCAGCGAAATGAGATGGCGCTGTATCTCGACCGAAATCGCCATGGGCGATTTGACGAGCCCGCGCCCCTTGCAGTACGGGCACTTCGAAGTGAGCTGCGAGAGAATCGAGCGGTCCTGACGCTGACGCGACATTTCGAGAAGCCCGAGCTCCGAAATCTCCAGCACGTTCGTGCGCGCCCTGTCGCGCTTGAGCGCTTCCTTGAGCGCGCGGTAGACTTCGCGCTGGTGCTTGCGGCTTTTCATGTCGATGAGGTCGAGTATGACGAGCCCGCCGATGTTCCTGAGCCTGAGCTGGCGCGCGACTTCTTCGACGGCTTCGAGGTTGACCTCGAGAATCGCGTCCTCCTGCGAGCCGTTGCCCTTGTAGTGGCCCGTGTTGACGTCGACGGCGATGAGCGCTTCCGTCTCGTCGATGACGAGATAGCCGCCCGACTTGAGCGGCACCTGCCGCGCGAACGCGTCGTGAAGCTGCCTTTCGAGCCCGTAATGCTCGAATATCCCCGAACCGCCGTCATAGCGGCGGATCTTCGACTTCGCGCGGCGCGAAATCTTGCCCGCGACCTCGCGCATCTCGTTGAAGCTGCGCTCGTCGTCGATGACGATCGAGTCGACGTCTTCGGTGAGCCAGTCGCGGATGACCCTCTCGCACAGATCCGGCTCCTGAAAGATGCAGCACGGCGTGCGGCGCGTCCTGATGTTGCCCTGCATTTCGTTCCAGATCGAAATGAGGTTCCTGAGGTCGCGCGCGAACGCCCGCGCCGACGCGCCCTGCCCGGCGGTGCGCACGACGAGTCCGACGTTCTCCGGGAGCGGCAGCTTGTCGAGAATCTTCTTCAGGCGCTGGCGCTCCTTCGCGTCGCCGATCTTCTTCGAGACGCCGCGCGTGCGCGTGCCCGGCATCATGACGAGATAACGCCCCGGTATCGAGAGGTTCGCGATCGTGACGCGCGGCCCCTTCGTCGAAATGGGCCCTTTCGTCACCTGGACGATTATCTCCGAGCCCGGAGGAAAACGCTTGGCGATCTCGGCGTCGGAGAGACGGTTGGACTTCTTCTGGTTCTTTCTGCGCGAAGCCTGATCGTCGTCGTCGTCGAGAAACGCGTCCACGTCGGGGAGCATATCCCAGTAGTGGAGAAACGCGTTTTTCTTCAGCCCTATGTCAACGAACGCCGCCTGCAGATCGTTCTCGAGATTCTGCACGCGCCCTTTGAAGACGCTCCCGACGAGACGTTCGGCCTCGTCATGTTCGACCATGAACTCCTCGAGTCTGCCGTTCTCCAGAACGGCGACACGCGTATCGAGTTTTTCTACGTTCACGATTATTTCGCGCTTGAGCTTCGAGCGCTTAAGCCATCCGAATAGGTTCATTTCTGCTTATCCTCTCTGTGTACGCTGACACTTTGTACAAGACCGAGCCCGGCCATCACCGTCACGAGGAAGGTGCGGCCCGACGATATGAACGGCAGCGGCAGCCCTGTGATCGGCACAAGCCCTATCGACATGGCTATATTCACATAGACATGCGCGAATACGAGGGTCGATACGCCGAGCGCGAGAAGTCTCCCCGCCGCGTCCGTTGAAACAAAAGCCGTCCAGCAGCCCGGCACGACGATCGCGCCGAAGAGCAGGAGCAGCACCAAAGATCCGATGAAACCGGTTTCTTCCGCCCATACGCAGAAAATGAAATCGTTCATCGAAATAGCCTGGGGCAGATATTTGAGATGGTTCGTCTCGCCTTTGCCGATCCCCTTGCCGGTCATTCCGCCCGAACCGATGGAGATTTTGGCCTGCCGCAGATTGTAACCCGCGCCGAGTTGATCCTCGTCGGGGAAAAGAAAAACCTTCACCCTCTTCACCTGATGAGCCTTGAGAGGGACGTATTTCAGAATCGCCGCCCTTCGCTCTTCGCTGACGCCCGGCTTCTCCGCCTCCCACACGGCGCCGAGAACGGCCGCCGCGCCGATCGCCCCGACGAGCGCGATCGTGACGAGTCCGCGCCGCCACACGCCCGCGACGAAAAGAATGACGAGACACGCGGGGACGAGCGTGAGCGTCGTGCCGAGATCGGGTTCGGCGAGAATGAGCGCCGCGGGAACGCCTATAATCGCGAGCGCCGCCGCGAACCAGGCGAACGACGTCCTCGGCTTTTCGCGTTTAGCGCCGAACAGCCACGCCATGAACGATATCACGCAGAGCTTCGATATTTCGCTCGGCTGAAAGAACCACAGCCACCTCTTTCCGCCGTAGACCGTCGAGCCGAAAACGAGAACCGCCGCGAGAAGGACTATCGCGCCGATGTACGCGGGGAGCGAGAACCAGTCGAGAAACTTGCGGTAATCGAAGAAGGAAAGCGCGAGATAGACGACCAGCCCGAACGCGGCGCTTGCAAGGTTGTTGACCCACATCCCGTGAAACACCGCTTCCGCGCGCGCGTTGCCTGCCGAGTGGATGGCGATCGTCCCTATGGCGATGAGCGCGAGCATCGCGACGAACATCACGAGGTTGAAACGTTTGAGTTTCGCGATCATTGCGCGTCGCTCCTTTCGCCGAACAGAGCCGCGAGAACGTTGCGCGCCTTCGGAGCGGCCGTGCCGCCGCCGGAGTCGCCGTTCTCGACGAGCATCGCGATGGCGACCGAAGGTTCGCGCGCCGGGGCGTAGGCGATGAACCACGTGTTCTTGCGACGCGTCTCGCCTTTGCCGATTTCGGCGGTGCCGGTCTTGCCGCAGAGATCCACGGCAAGGCCGCGCCCCGCGCGCCTGCCGGTGCCGCCCGTGACGACGAGACGCATCCCATCGCGCACGACGTCGAGCGAGCGCCTGGAAAAACCGATCTTCCTGCGCTCCGTCCCGGTGCCCGGCAGAAGTTTGGGCGTGACGAGATACCCGGTACCGATCGCGCCCGCCATGCGCGCCATCTGCAGGGGGCTCACAAGGAGCATCCCCTGACCTATCGACATCTGGGCAAGATCGCCCATGAACCATTTTTCGCCGTACGTGCGCATCTTCCAGTCGGCATCGGGTATGACGCCCGCCGAATCGAGACCGAAGTCGATGCCCGTCTTTGCGCCGAGCCCCAGTTCATACGCCGCCGAGACGATGGCGTTGGTGCCGATATCCATGCCGAGATTGCAGAAATACGGATTGCAGCTTTTCATGATGGCGCTGCGCATGTCGACGGCGCCGTGCCCCCAGCGGCTCGCGCAGCGTATGCGCATTTTGCCGAGAATGTAGACGCCTGTGCATTCGCAGGTTTCGTCGGGAGGATAGCCGAGTTTGAGCCCCGCGAGCGCGACGACCGGCTTGAAGATGGAGCCGGGAGCGTACAAGCCGCCCGCCGCGCGGTTGAGCAGGGGCTTGCCGATGTCGCTCATGTACCGGTCGTAAAGATCATGCGTTATCCCCGGCACGAACGAATTGAGATCATACCCCGGAGCCGAGACCATCGCGAGGACTTCGCCGCTGCGCGGGTCCATCACGACACACGCGCCCTTCTCGCCGCGCAGTTCCTTTTCGGCCGCGAGCTGCGCGCGCATGTCGATGGTGAGCGTGAGATCGGGGCCGGGGCGCGGCTCGACCACGATCGTCTCTTCGATCGCGAAGCCGCGCGCGTCGACGAGAAGCTTGCTCTCGCCGGGGACGCCCTTGAGAAAACTGTCGTAATAATGCTCGACGCCCGCGCGCCCGCGCATCTCGGGATTGAAGAAATTGAATTTCTCGTCGCCCGCCACCGCGTCGGCGCGGTCGCGCCCGACATACCCGACGAGATGAGCCGCGACGGAGCCGTACGGATAATGGCGCTCTTCGGAGACGACGGCCTCGAAGCCTTCGAAAAGTTCCTCATTCTCGGCGAATCTCGCGAGCGTCTCGTGATCGACGTCGCGCCAGACGTAAAGCGGCATCGCGAGCGACCGGTTGACGTGGCGGCGGATGTCGTCGGTATCGAGCGGCGAGGGCTTGCGCGTCACCTCTGCGACGGCGTCTATCGCCTTGCCGATGCGCTCCACCGTGGCATTCCACGTCTTCTCCTGAAAGGCAGCAGCGTCGCAGACTATCGAGACCGACATGCGGTTGCCGGCGAGAACCTCGCCGCCGCGCGCGAGAATGCGCCCGCGCGCCCCCGCGAGCTGCACGCGACGGACGGCCTGGCGCGAATACGCGTAGCGGTAATCGGCCGTGTCTTGGACCTGAACCTCTTTCAGCCTCGCGGCGAGAACAGCGAGCGCGATCGCGAACAACGCGCCGAGCACGATGCAGGAGACGTCCGCGACGAGCGTTTCACCGTCAAACCGCTTCATCGACCGCCGCCTTTCTTTCGATCCAGAGACATGCGTGCGATACGACCCACAACGTCGCCGCTCCCGTGCAGAGCGAAATGGACATCCTCACGAAAAGCGACCCCTCGACGCCCGAGGGCCAGAGCGCGAGCCACAGCTGATAAAACGGAAACGCCGCGGACGTGACGGCCGGCGGCAGTTCCCACCGCCGCACGAACGCGGCGACGGCGAGAAAACAAACGGGGCTCGTCATCATCGGCAGCGACGATATCGCGTCCTCCGCGCCGCCCGCGGCGACGGCGAAAACGGCGAGAGAAAACCAGTCGCGTCTCGGGGCCGTGGCGAGAACGACGCTCAGAAGAACGGGGAACCCCATACCCGCCGCCTTCGGGAGCATTTCTTCGGCCGCGCACCCGAAAACGATCGCGAACGCCGCGAGAACGATCAATGTGACGTTATTTTTCACGGCGGATGAAAACGTCCTCCAAAGTCGAAAAATCGACAGACGGCGACACTTCACCCGCAACCTCACGCATCTTGTTGGTGACGATAAGCAAAGTGCCGATTTCGATGCCCTTCGGGAACACCCCTCCGAGCCCGGATGTCAAAACCCTTGAACGCACGGGCACCTCCCGCACGTTCGTCAAATGCTTCATCAAAAGTATATCGTGGCCGCCGCCCGTTATGATGCCGCGCATCTTCACGCTGTCCGCAGACTCGACTTCGCAGGCGACCTTCGTCCTGCGGTCGGTGACGAGTCTGACTTCGCTTGTATGCGGCGTCACGGATACGACGCGCCCGACCAGTCCTTCGGGAACGGTCACGACAGCGTCCTTCACGATGCCCGCGAGCGAACCTTTGTCGACGCGTATCGACTCCGCCGCCCCCGCCGCGCCACCGCCGCGGGAAAGAACGGCCGCCGCGACGTAATCGACGTCCTTCGCGCTCTTGTAACCGAGCGCTCGCCTCAGACGGGCGTTTTCGGCTTCGAGGGAATCGAGCTCTGCGCGCTCGAGCGTGAGAAGCGCGACTTCCCGCTTGAGCTTGACGTTTTCCGCCGCCGCTTCGGCGCCGCGAAACGCCCCGGCCACGCGCGAGGCGACCTTTCTGAGAAAAAGAGATTTGCCGCGCTCGACTGGATAAACCGCCTCGACCGCCGCGCCGCGCCAGACAACGAGCGTGACGGCCCCGATCGCCGCCAATACCATAGCACCCAGAGCGCCGGTGGTACGTGCCTTCACGTCGCGCGTTTATTTCTGGCGAGGAAGTCGAGCTCGTTCATCACGACGCCCGTCCCTTCGGCGACCGCCGACAAGGGGTCGTCCGCCAGAGTCACAGGGAGCCCCGTCTGGGCCGCCAGGAGCTTGTCGAGACCGCGCAACTGCGCGCTGCCGCCCGACAAGACAAGACCGCGGTCGACAAGGTCGGCGGCGAGTTCGGGCTCGCAGCGGTTGAGCGTCGTGCGAACCGCATCGACGATCATGCTGACGGGGTCTTTGAGAGCGTCTCTGATCTCCTCGGAGGTGATGGTCATCGTCTTCGGGAGACCCGCTACGATATCACGCCCCTTGATCTCGAGAGTCGTATCCTCTCCGACGGGATAAGCGCTGCCGATCTTGATTTTGATCTCTTCGGCCATGCGCTCGCCGATAAGGAGATTGTAGACGCGGTGGATGTACTTGGAGATGCAATCGTCCATCGCGTCACCTCCGGCCTGACGCGCGGAGTAGCTGTGGACGATGCCGGCGAGCGAAATGATCGCCACTTCGCAAGTACCCCCTCCGATGTCGACGATCATCGAACCCGCCGGTTCCGAGACGGGCAGCCCAACGCCGATGGCGGCGGCCATGGGCTCTTCGATGAGAAACACGTCTCCCGCACCGGCCGCGTGGGCGGCGTCTTCGACGGCTCTCTTCTCCACTTCGGTGATGCCGCTCGGAACGGCGATGACCATGCGGGGCTTCGAGTACTTCGAATAGAAACGCGGCGGGCAGACTTTGTTGATGAAATAGGCGAGCATCGCCTCGGTAATGTCAAAATCGGCTATGACGCCCGATTTCATCGGTCTTATGGCGACGATGTTGCCGGGCGTGCGCCCGAGCATGCGCTTGGCCTCGGCGCCGACGGCGAGAACTCGTTTGGAGCCGGCCTGAATGGCGACGACCGAAGGTTCTCTCAGCACGATGCCGCGGTCTTTCGCGTATACGAGCGAGTTCGCGGTGCCGAGATCGATACCGATATCGGTTGAAAAAAGCGATTTTATTTTACCGAGCATATATTTCGCAAGCCTTGTTAAATCATTATTCGTGTATTTTATGCGATTTACGTCCGTTTGTCAACGCTTACTTGTATGTTGAATCTGGTTCGAGCATTTCGGTCGTGACGGGCTGGGCCAGTTCGTTGATCGTCCACTTGAAGAACATCTGCGTGTTAGCGTACTTTGTCCAGCCGTACGAATACCCGGGCGACATAATCGAGAACGGGTCTATGATGTCAATCACCGCCTCGTAAGGATACTGCGGATGATCGCCGTCGTAAACGGAGTCTTTCGTCAGGACGAAAGTCCTGAACGGCAGCCACGCGTCGTTCTTCTGAAGTTGCAGCTTGCCGAGTATTTTGAGAGAGGCCGAGCGCCAGCCGATCGGATACGTCGAAGGATCGTCGCTCACCGAATCGTCAAGCCCTCGCATGCGCGCGATCCTGTTCGTCGTGTTCTTGTCTAGATCTTCGATGAAGATCTTGAGCCTGACGCGCTGGTTCGTGAGAATAAGGCCCGTATGGAGCGGGAAGTCGTACGCCACGGGCCCGTACGAAATATCGCCTCTGAGGCGCAGATGACTCTTGCCGCCGTCGCCGTAGAAAGGATCCATGTCGAGCCAATACATCGACTTGAGCGTCAGCGGCGTCTCGACTGAATTTTCACTCAGCCCCTTGTACGTCGCTATCTGCACGTCATCGAGATTCTTGTCGGGCCAGCCGTTCGTCAGCCAGTTGACGATGCTCGGAGTGTAGCGGTCGTTGAGATCGAGCCCCCACTTCGTGGAAAGCCTGTTGTCGTAGCCGGCCGTCGCGTTGATGTACATCGTCTCCTTGGGCTCTACGATATCAAACGAATACTTGAGCTCCCCATCCGTCAGCACCGGCGTGCCGTGCGCCACGTTCGTGACGCCGTTGACCGTGATCGCCGCGACCTCGTGGTATCTAGCTACCGTATAGACGATGCTCGTCGACGCGCTCGAAGGCATGACGACGAGAAGCGAGCGGTTGGTCTCGCCGCCGATGCTCTGGGCAATGCCCTCGCCGAGAACGCTCGCGTAAATCCACACGTTCGTCCCGTTGGGAACGAGGAACCAGCCCTCGGGTATTATCTGTCCTTCGTTCGGAGCGCCGGGCGTGAGCCTCATCTCGTTCGACCACGTCCCCTCTCCTCCGGGCGGAGGTTCGCCCTCCTTGTTGCCGCCGACGACACCGATCGACGAGAAGATGCCGCTGCCCGGGAGCGTCGCGCACTCTTCGCCCGCGTAGAATCTTCTCGTCGAATCGTCGAGGGCGTTCAGTGTCTTCACGAGGTTCAGACCCGAATTGTAATGCGCTAAAGCCGGCATATTCGCGAACTCGTTCGTACCCTGAATGACGATCTGATGCTCGAGAACGCCAGAAGGACGGTAAAGCTCGAATTGATACGGCTCGTTGAACCTTATTCTCCCCGAAGGCATCGACGACGACTCGGGGATGCCGCTCTGCGACCACGTGCCGTCGGCGAGCGTGCCGTCGACGAGCTTGAATGAGCCGCTGTTCTGCGCGTTCGGACTCTGTATGACGTAGAACGAATATCCGTTCGTCGCCGTACTTGAAATCTTCGAGGCGCTGTTCGCCCTCTTGAGCGTGTAGATGTTGGCGCTCTTGCCGTTCTTTTCGGTGATGAAAACGCGCCAGTTCGTGAGATCCACGCCGCTCGGGACGGCGAGTTCGATGAACTGATCGTTCTCCTTCTCCTTGCTGTCTTTGCCGTCGTTCCAGTTGACTTCGTTGATCCACGCGCGGCCGGGCGAGACGGTGTCGATGATCGTGTAGGCAGAGAACCTGTTAGGATCGGTGTCGCCGCCGTACGCCCGGTTGTGGTCGACGGGGTAATACCATTTGGGCTGCTGCCAGTTGTCTGCATCGAGCCTGCGCGTGTATTCGTTGCCGCCGCGGTCCCAGTATTTGACGTTGACCATGAACTGGACGACCTCGCCGCCCGTGGCGCTCGGCGAAACGAGCGACTGCGGCACGTCCATCACGCTCCTGAAGACGAGATTCGAAGAGTCGACACACGTGAGCTTGTACTCTTTCGCATGGTCGCGCCACGCGAGATAGCCCCAGACGTTCGTGCCGGGATAGTAGGAGAGCGTCACGTCGAACCCGCGCTCGACGTCGATCTCGTCGGCGAGCTGCTCGAGCGAAAGAGCGGCCTGCACGCCCCAGCTCTCGCCCGCGATGGGCTGCTCGTTCGGCGAGAGGATGTCTTTGATGATTTCGCTGTTGAGAAGGTTCATCCTGAAAGGCATGGCGTACCTGAAGTTGACGGCGGGGCGTATCTTCTCGCTGACGACGACCTCGTCGAGAACGACTCTCGCAACCTCGGCCGCGTCGGAAACCTTCTCTCCGGACGGGTTCGTTATCTCGAACTTGACGGCGCGGTAGCTGACATCGCCCGCCGACCACGTGAAGTTCGTGAGCGTCTGCGAATAAATCCAGTTCGTGCAAACGGGCGTCCAGTTGTCGCTCGTCGAATCGAGCGAGCCGTAAATGACGATCCGCCCGGGCAGATTGTTCAAGTCGGGCTCGCTCGCCGTCGAGTAGAGCCTCGCCTTGTACGAGACGGAGCCGATGCCGGGCTTCTTGTCGCCCACGTCGCCGAACGTCGGCGAGACGATGGCGGGGTAAAAACTCTTCGCGCGCTCCGAATCTCCCGGCGCGATGACGAGATCGTTGAGCGAATTGTTGAGCGCCGCCGAAAGACCGTGCCCCGCGCCGCCCGTCATAAGGTCGGCGAGATACATTCGACTTTCGCTGTCTTCCTCGTCGCCTATGCCGCGCAGATTCCAGCCGCGCCACGACCTTTCGCAGAACCCGGGCTCGTCCCAGACCGTGCACGAAACAATCTCCATCTTCGCTTCGTCGGGTTTGAAATCGGGCGCCTTCGTCGATGCCGCTATCGCGCTCGCGACGACATTCGAAGGCACGAGAAGTCTGAAGACGCCCTTCACCGGGTTCGACCTGTTGTCATGAAGACCGACGTATACGGAGCGCTCCGAATTCTCCGTGAGCGTCCCGTCGGAAACCTTGAACTTCTCGAGCGTTATCCACTCGCCGTAAGCCGCGCCCTGTCCGGCGGGAGCTTCCTTCAGCGAATAGTTGTAGCCGCCGCTGCCGGTGAGATTGCCCTCGACGTTGTTCGTAGCCATCTGCACCCAGACCTCCGCCTCGGGCGCGAGCGCTCCTACCCTGAAAGAAATTTTGCCCATGCCGTCAAGAAGCGGCGAGCGAAGCGACACGGGCTTCGAGACATCGGCTCTCGCAGGCATGAGTACGAGGCGGTTGGCCCCGCCCTTCTTCTCGACCATACCCTGCGTATAGGCGAAGTCTTCTTCTTTGTAGCTGAGATTCTCTATATCGTCGACGTTCCACTGCGTCATCTCAAGATCGTCATAAACGATATCGACGGCGTCGCCTCCCGTCGTGAACCGCACATCCCACTCGCCGGGGCGCCTGACGACACGCTCATGATAACCGTCTGCGAGAGCGTAGTTGCTGATCTCCACCTCGGCGAACGTCTCCCAATCGTCTTCGCTGTCGCTGCCATGCGGCCTTAACTTGACGACCGCCTTCTGCGCGAGATTGGTCGGGGTGCGCAGACCGTAACACTGCAGATTGATCGCGCCGTTCTGATAAATCTCAAGTCTCTTTGAGGGGACCGCCCACTGACGACCGCCCGCGAGCCCCTCGCGGCACGCCGTGAAATTAGCCTCATCACCCGCCTCGTCGAGCGTCAGCGTCTTCGCCTTGAACGCGCCGTTCGCCGCGAAAATGCTCGCCGCGCCGTCCTTCGGATAAATCCTCTCGTTGAAGCAGACGGGCAGAAGGAACTGCGCGGGGCAGTCCTTCGCCGCCAAGCCCGTATAACCGTACGAATATGCCGAAGAACTGTCCGTGCAGACGATGCCGTTATACGTCATGTCGCCAAAGAACTCCTCGGCAGGCGTGTTCAGCGAGGGCGTAGCCGTCGACGTCGAAATGCCGCCCGCGATCTTGACCGCCCCGTCGTTCTGATTTTCGCACGAGATAAAGAAACCGAAATACTTCTTTCGCCAATCGTCATCGCCCTCGCCTTCTTCCTTCTCCGTCCATGCCCACGACACATCGTTAGTCGTCACGGCCAGCGTATCGTACGTCATCGCGCCCGCGACGTTCTTCCATTTGCGCACGCTCATTATATAACTCGCCCCTTTATGACGCCGCTCGACCCTGAACTCATACCCGCCGTAATACGGAATGTAGTAGGCGAAGAGCGATATCGCGCCGCCTACGGCCATATCGCCGAGACTCAGACCGTTCGTCGGACACGCCTGGCTCATCGTCGCGGGAGCGAAAAACGTGTAGTTCTCGTTCGCCCACGTCGCCATATCGTACGCGACGGCGTCATGCGTGATCGACTGGCCGATACGCGCCCGGAATTTAATCATGTCCAAACCATCCGGCGGATCGATTGAGGTTCTCGTATAATCGAGCGAACCCTTGCCCTGCCCAAGGAGCTTCGCCGACATGCCCGTCTCGTGATCCTGCTTCTTCGGGTCGTACGTCGAAAGGCTCTGTGGAACAAACGTCACCTGTTTCGCGCTCCAGCCGTTGGGTGTGTCATGAGACGCAAAAAGAACTTCGTACGGATATTTCGCGTCGCCGCTGTAGTCTGGGAGATAGAAAGTTTCGCGCCAGTTGCCGTTCGTGGTGTCGTAGATGTTCCAGTCGGCCATATTCAAAGAAAGCGTCTTCATCTCGACGAGGTTCACGGAGTTCGTCTCGACGCCGCTCATAAGGAATTTCTTCGAATCGTCTCTCGGCGCGATATCGTGCCAGTTGTTGAACGGCTGATACTCGGCGCGCGCCGCCGAGAACGTCATGAACTTTTCGCTCATCTTGAATTCGATAAAGCCCGCCGCGTGATCGATCTCGAAGGTGACGCGTTCGCCGTCGACGACGAGCTTGCCGCTCGCGGGGATGTCGTTCGTGACGCCCGCCGCGGCGACACCCCAGAAGACGGAGTTGGTTACAAACTCATCGGCGCCTGAAGCCTGCAGATCGCACCCGACGAAAGCGAACGAGCACCGGCCGTTCACGTTCGTCGAAATCGGCACGAGCGCGCGCCACATATAATCGTCGACGAGCTCCATCGGGTATTCGCCCGTCAGTTCCTGCGCTCCCTCATGGCCCTGAACAGAAACTTTGACGAGCGCGCGGTCGCTCTGGCCGTTGCGAAGACGGACGAACCAATCTGTGCCGCCGCTCGCGAGCGGCGTCAGCGGCTCGTTTCGCGTCTCGATCCGCGTCTTCTCTTCGGTCCAGCCGCCGAGCGGATCGGCTACGCCGCAGCCCGAATAATCGCTGTATTCGAAGTAAGTCGCCTGCATCGTCCCCGTGAAATAATACTCGATATCGCCCTCGGCGCCCTTCTCGAACTGAAGCGGCTCGATCGACTTCAGGGAATCGTCAGGGTCAAGATAAACCGACTTCCACTCGCCGACGCTCTGGTTGAGATAGCGCCAGCGGTAATGCATCACAGCCGAAATGATCGCGTCGCCATCCGCGGGCGGCGTCTGCCACACGGCCTTGGCGCGCCCGAAAACGCCCTCGTTGTCGGTAAAGGCGGGGAACGGCTTCGTGAACGCGCCCTCATAGCCGAGGGTGGACTTGCCGAACTTCTCCTCGTCATAACGCCCGCACGAAACAAGCTCGGCGAATTGCGCAGGTGGCGAGACGATTATATTGTCAAGAAGGATGTAGTTACTTTCAACAAGCGCTTCGGGAACGACGCTTGTTCTGCGGATGCGGATTCTGACGGGCTTTCTGATATTAAGCGTCGCGCGAAGACGGTAGAAATTCTCATACGTGCCGCCCGTCTGGATATTGAGCGCGACTTCATTCGTCGGGCTAAGCGCCGTGAACTTATTATCGTTCTCCTTTATCATGGGGACGACCGTCGCCGTCTGCCACATACCCTCAAGCTTCGTCTGATAATCCCAGCCGTCATCGTATTTTTCGCCTTTACAGTTCTCGTCCGTCGGCTCTTTACCCTCGATCGTCTGCATAGCATACTCGATGACCAACTTAAACCCTTCCGGATCTCGTCCGGTCCCCCCGTTGACCGCATCAAGATAAACGGTGCCGACACCGTTTGAAAAACAGCCCGAATAAACACACGCATCCGTCGTATTGCGCATCACCACATGGCTTGTGGTAGCGCGGGTGGCGAGGGCGGCACCAGTCCTATGTAATGACGCGACATCATAATGAAGCGAATTATCTGACCAAGGAAGATAATTCTGGTTTGGTACAAGACCCATTGTGCCAGATCCAGTTTTGGGGTACAAATTGCCGTGACGGCAGTCTTTAAGTTGCCATAATATCCGACCGTAATCCTTCGTATAAAGAGTTGAATATATCTCTTTCTTCAAATTAGGAAACGCCGAAACCGTCGCGGCATCTGTCGCGTTATGATTCCAGAATGACGGAACATCCGATTTCTTGAAACCGTAGTTATCGGCGTCACGATACGCCTGATAGTCGACAAGCGGGTATTGCCTCGTGCCGCCGTGCGTAAAGTCATTGTTCATCAACAAAATACGACCCGACAATGTCAAGTTCGTTCTCCCGTTTTCATCGACAATGCCGTCCGACAAATCGGGGTTCGGGCTATGGCCCATAATCGCGAAGTCGATACGGCGCTTTTCGCCGATAAGCGCGACGTTTTCAAGAGCGCTCTGAGTAAACTCGGCGACATAACTGCCGCGCACGACGGGGAATTCATTCGTCGGGTCGAGACGCGGGAGAACGAGATAAGTCCTGACGACCGACCCTGTCGCGAGACGCCCGTCGGTGATATACGACTCGGCGCCCGTAACCCCTTCATCCCATGTCGTCAGCGAAATCGCGGGATGCTCAAGCCAGTAGTTCTGCCAAACGCCCTCTTTGTTGACGAGCGACTTGTACGTCTCGTAATTGACCCTCTCGCTTTGCGACTTTGTCTTAGCCGCGTCATTGGCGAAGACAGTCTCGTGATGAACGACTGGCACAGGCTTTGATTTATCAGGTCTACGCCACCACATTCTTACCGTCGTCGTTCCGTTCGCCGCGAGTTCGGGGAGAAGCACCCAGACCTGCGACTCGGCGACGGTGACCCACGTTTCGTTCGTATACGGCAAAATAACGTCACCCGCCGTAAACGCGAGCTCATACGCACCGCCCGCGCGGTCATATTCGAAACCGTTCTTTTCGCCGCTCGCGGCGTTTTTGGCGAATTCCGAAAGCGTCAACAAAACGGGGTAATTAGCCCTCGCCGTCGCCGTCTTGTTCGAGACGACAATATCGACGTAATCACTGAACGTCTCTTCGCAAGATGCCCAGACAACGAACTTTATCCTCTCCTCGGCGCCGTCGTAATTCGATGTCTCGGGAACCGTCGCCCAAAGATAATATTCGCCCGCCGAGGCAATCTTCTGCGCGCCGAACGCGAAGCGCTCGGAGTCGACGGCGTCTGGATTGGCCGACCACTTGTAATTGACGGTGCCGAACGACGCGCTGCTCACAGGAACGCTCTCCTCGTCGCCGAGCTGCCAACTCTCGATCGCAAAGCCCGTGATATCGTTCGGCGCTTTGGTAATCGACCAAGTCTTGTCGAACTGATAAGAAGCGCTCTCCCATTCATAGTTCACGGGGTCTTTAAGGTCGACGCTGAACTCATAAACATTGACATCGGTCGCGCTGCTTGTACCGCTGAGAGTATACTGCGCGTCATCGGGCGCCGTCATCGCCGTCAGGGGCGAGCCTGTATAGACGAACTCGTTAGTGAACGCCTCAGCGCTCGGCAGAGGCACAACCACCTTCGCGATTTCCCAAGGTATCGTCTGGTCCGCCGTATCACCCCCCGACCAGATATGGTTCGAGTTAAGGCGAACGGTGAAGTTATAAACGCCCGCATTTACGGCATTCGTGACTGAGGGCGACGACGCCTCGGGCGTGGAGCCAGGGTTATCGATAAAATCATACGCCGAGTAAACAAACGGGTTTTCGTTAGTCTCAGCGATCTGGTTCGAGCCGTTGTAGACCAGCCCCGTCTTCGTCGTCGGTATCGGCACGGGTTTTCTCGCGATCGACCACTCGACCGTCTTGTCGCCCGTCGAGTCATCAACCCACTTATGGTTCGAGTTGATACGGACGGTGAACTTATATGTACCCGCATCGGTCGCGCTCGTCACGGAGGGGGTGCCGTCGGGGTTGTCGATAAACTCGTAAGCATCTGTCAAGAACGGGTTCTCCGTCGTCTCCGCCGACTGGCTTGAGCCGTCGTAGACAAGCCCCGCCTTCGCCGTCGGCGCAGGGACGGGCTTTTTCGTAATCGACCAGTCGACCGTTACTGCATCCTCGGTATTATCCGCCCACCGCATACCAGGATCAAGCGTCGCCGTCGTCTGATATTCGCCGACATTAACCGCCGTCTTTGTGCCGCTAAGAGTAACGACCCCAGGCACCTCGACCGCTACAAACTGTTCGCCCCCGTCATAAACAAAATCTTGAGCAACGGGCTTCTCGATTTGCTCAGAAGCGCTCGCCCATGAAATACGAATAACCACAATACCCGAGCCCCCTGCGCCGCCAAATCCTGCAGACGTGCCGCCTGCGCCGCCACCGCCACCGCCTGTATTCTCAACAGCATTTAGACTATGGGTTGAAGCCGTACCCTCACCATCACCCGCGCCACCTTTTTGTGCCGTTACAGTAGTGCCACCGCCCAAGCCATAATTTTTATTTGCATTCTTAAGGCCAGCACCACCGCCACCAGCATACCAAACTTCAGAACCTGTAATATTGCTATTTGTCGCGATGCCGCCAGCCGCGCCGGTATTTATAGTATCAGCACCAGCCCCACCCGCGCCACCGCCACCGGCAGCCGTATTGACAATATTTTTCACCGCTGTACCACCAGCGTGCCCTTGACCTTCTACAGGTGCACCACCTTCATATGTCGTTCCTGCACTATATCGTGACGAGCCACCACCTGAACCGCCTGGTAGGCCTGCACAACGAAGACCACCGCCACCGCCACCGATAGCGGCAGGCACAACGGCGGCAGTCGTAGTAATATTTGTAACCCAAGAATTACCACCCGAATTACCTGCGGCGTATGTACCTGACGTTCGCGCCTCGCCGCCAGCTCCGACAACGATTTCATAATTGCCGGCCGTCAATAAAACGCCGCTCTGCTCTACATAACCGCCTGCGCCGCCGCCGCCACCTGTACCGCCAGCGCCGACATTGCCATAGTCGCCGCCTGCACCGCCGCCGCCGACCACCAAAATGCGAGCTATGGCATAGCCTGGGAGAACGAGCGAGTGCGGCTGTGAGGTGTCTTTATAAACGAGAAGTAAATCACCATCTACTTCACTAACCTGAGCGCCTGTATATTCGATCTGCGCGCCATTATAGGAATAAGTTTCAGCGAAAAGAGTGTTTGAAAAAAACGACAATGCTACCGCCGCCACTGCGCATACGCGCAGCAACCCGTGCAGCAAATTAGCTACAAAAGTGCCGTTCATTACCTTGGAGAAAGTACCTCCCTTAAATTGTTAGTTGAATTATATCATATTTTTTGATTGCTGTGCGGGTAATCGGTTAGTGCCCCGCCCGCGCTCGCGCGTGAATGTTCATGGAGATAACTTACGAGTTAAGTTATAGGCAAGGGGTTAGGATTAGGAGTCTATCTCCACCTCTCCACATCTACACGGCTAAACCCTTCCCCCATTCTCTCTATTATTGCTCAATAGCTTTTAACCGATCGCCAAACTTTAGCAGATATCGCGACTTGGCTTCATCGGAAAGGTAAGATGTCTCTACCATGCGCTCGACATTCTCTCTGCAACCATGAAAAAGCGACATCATTTCGCGTACCTCCGGTTCAGAAACCCCAAACACCGCACCAAGTTCAATAAAGTCGGTTGATGAATAAAACCCGAGATTCTCATACGCCTGAGTAAAATGCCCATCTGCAAAAAAATCCAAACCCGTTGCGGTCGGTTCATTTGGAAAATGCACCGCGGTATTCAAAAGATCGTATGCGGGCGTAAGGATGTAATCGCCCTGTTCACTTCGAAAAAGCGAAAAATTCTTAAGATGCGCATCGCCATTGGCGAATACGTAATTAAAGAGAATGAGGAAAAATACTTTTGGATTCTCAACGATGGAAGCCTGGCAGTATCTGCGCATCAATCCGGAAAGTTCTTCATAACTTGAATCATATTTGTAATTTTCGCCATGTGTCTCTACTGTGCGCTCTGCTAATTGGCAAAAATCCTCTTGTTGTATATATTCTTCACCGCGCCTATCAAAGCGTCTCGTGAGATAAGCGTATTCGCCATCCTTCATTTCAACAAGCTGATGCTCCGCTACCTTAACCCGGAATAGCTTCTCTGCAATATCCATTGTTAAGGCCTCGTTAGCCGGAATGTCAGTGGGTAATTGTGCGTATGTATTACGAGGAACTGGCTTTAAGATATAGTCACCGCCTGATTCAACAACAATAAATCGACCACGCACCCGCTTGAGCTGCACTTTATCCTGCACGCCTGATATTGAAGCGCGAGATATCTTATTGCTATTGATCGGAAGACTTAAATCGGAAACTGAGAAATCAAGCTTTAACATACACAGCTCCTATCGCTCCATACGCACTCGTCTCAACAAGACGAGTAAAGTGGTCGTTTTCATCAATATGCAATTCTCTACACTGCCGCTCTTTCTGCGCACCTTCAGCAAGAAGTCCAAAGAAGAACGGAAACAGCACTTTTGAACGGTATTCACGCTGCGTCTTAGGAAGAGTAGCTGATATCGCGGGCATTGCAGCATCCGCGAAATAAAGCGAATCATAAGAAAACAGATACCCTTCATCATCCTTGATGAGAGTACCAGCGGGTATGTGCTTGTAATAAACCGTCGCGCTCTTCATACACCCACCACCACTTTGAAGCCAATTGTTTTAGCTACTTTTAAAATCGTATCAAGCGTTACATTACCCTCTCCCGTCTCAAGATTTGAAAGAGTATGCACTGATACGCCGCTTAACTTCGCAAGTCGCGCCTGAGTAATATTGAGCGTATTACGTCTTTGCGCAATCGCGATACCTATCTCTGTTTTGTTCATTAAAATGAATTATACTCTTTTTTTTGGAATTCAACAAGTGTAAATTAGGGGAAATGTTCATTGTAATGAAAGTGGATGAAATGAAGGTTTAGTCGGTTTAGCAGTGTAGATGTGGAGACCTAACGACTAACCCCTACCCCCTGAGGGTGCGATTTCATTTCGTTGGTTCATTTTTTAATATGCTGTCGCTTCAGGAGGTGTCCGGGTATCCGCCGCGCAAGCGGGCTCGCAACCCATAGGGACGCGAGCAAGCCGAGCGAATGCGAGGCCGCGCTCCTCCTCGGTCTCGACTCGCTACGGAGTTGTAACGCCTTTCGACGTCATTCGGCTTCATACCCTTGTAGTTTATCTCGGCCGCGCCGTCGCCTGCGATCAGTTGAGCGATTCGATTGAGCACACAGGCGTCAAAACGTGTCATCGGTTTCTCCAAGGTCGAGTACGGCCACGCCGCGGGCGCCATCAACAGGAGCTTGCCGTCGGCGGTTTTGTCGAATAGTTTACCGCCGGGCTTATAGAGCGACGAAAAGCCCATGTTTCTAAGGCGGTTAGTCGGATGTGCAACTGCTGTAGAGTGTTGTCGGGCGAGAAAGATGATAGCATTATCAAAACCGAGTCCTGCTTTGATTAAGTGACTTGTCAAAATGCGGCGGATGTCGCGGCAACCGTGCTCCCGCGCTTATGCGGCCGGATTGCGCGTCCTTGCGATCGCTCGACGTACACAAGTACGTCTTCGGATCGCAGTCCTGCGCAATCCGCCTCGCCTAAGCATCGGTCCGCTCGGCTGACGGCCGCGATCTCCGCCGCCCTTGTCACCCTGGTCGAGTTCGTTGCGTCGCAGAAACCTTAGTTTCGAACATACAAAACCTTATTTTATCCCCCGTATTTTTAGTTCCGTAAGGCGCGTCTCCGTGCTTGCCGGTAGTGCCCGGTCTCGCTCACGTTCGTTTTCTTAGCGCCTTCGTCGGTGCGTGACGCGATTCGCGTCGTTATACTGCGTCGGGCGAAGTTTTTCGCTTCGCTTAAATCTTCTGCCCTCCTTGTCTAACTTGCGCCTCGCGCTCCGTCCGCCGAATGGCGCTTAAGAAAACTCACTCAGCTCGACACGGGCCACCACCGGCCCGCTTCCTCACACACCAATTTGCTTTTTTATTTTCAATACATTCGCTTTTACAGGAGATTTTTCTCTAAATATCCCATGAATGAGAATTTGATACGGAACATTCTCAATTCTTTTCATGCTACGCCCAAATAAGGTTAGGTATTGTGGCGAGAAGCCAGAAGGAAATGAAGGGTTATTGACATAGTAGCATTGACATAGTAATCGGCTTTGTGATACACTGCTTGGTATGCGAAAGGCGAGGTTCATAGAGAATTGCCGATGCTACTACCTGATCAGTCGGCTGGCGCATCAGGCGTTTTTTCTTGATGACGACGAGAAGACGCGGGCGGTTGAGCTGCTGCGCCGGGTCGAGGAGCGCGGAGAGGGACTGATCCCACTGCATACGCACCGACCGCTGGAAGATGATCGCCATCGACGACTTCACGAAGCCCGTCGAGGCCTACGACCTCGTCGCCGACCCCGGCGAAACCAACAACCTTGTCCGCGCCGGCGCCTCGCTTCCGAAGGAGGCGCAGGACCTGATCCCCCATCTAAAACCAAATGAAAAGTAAGGGGAAAACGAAAATGAAAACACTCGTCAAGATGATGGCAGCCGTCGTCCTTCCGGCCCTCGCGGCCGG
>JAZSQE010000001.1:0-30710 GCA_045537795.1 Kiritimatiellia bacterium
ACAATCAAAGAAAGGAAAGAGTCCATGGCAACAGGAAAAGCACTCGATGGAAAGCCGTATGCGGGAAATCCGCACGTACGGTTTGACGAGGGGGAAGTCGCACCGGCAGCAAAGCCGAGGCGTGGGTCTCTACTCTACAAATGACGCTGCAAGAAGCTTTATCCAAGGCCGGCGACACGCGAAAGTGTCTGATCGGGGAGGGCGTGATCGCCAAAACGCCAGACGTGGTGCGGGAGGTTTTTCCGTCTGCGCGCGACGCCGTCATAATCGCGGATCCCCGGACCTGGCGGGCGGCGGGTGAGCGGATTCAGGCTCTTTTGAAAGATGCGGGTTATGGGGTTTCGAGGCATATCCTCGAACCCGGCGGAAAGATTTTCCACGCCGAGTACGCCTATGTCGCCGAAATCAAAGAAGCGATACTGTCGGCGGGTCGCGACGCCGTCGCGCTGGCCGTCGGCTCCGGCGTCATCAACGATCTTGTCAAGCGTGCGGCGGGAGAACTCGAAGTCGGGTATCTCGTCGCCGCTACGGCGGCGAGCGTCGACGGATACGCGAGTTTCGGAGCTTCGTTGGCTTCGCCCGAGGGCTCGAAGCAGACGTATGCCTGCCCCGCGCCGAAAGCGGTTGTCGCCGATATCGATGTCATCCGGACCGCCCCGCCGGAAATGACCGCCCACGGTTTCGCCGATCTCATGTCAAAGTCTCCCGCCGGAGCGGATTGGATACTCGCCGCCGAGATAGGGGCGGCCGAATGGCACGACGACGCATGGCACATGGTTCAGGATTCTCTCCCCGCGGCGATCGGCGATGCAGAGGGCGTGGCGCGAGGCGAGACGGCTGCGCTTTCGCGTTTCATCGAAGGTCTCATGCTCGGGGGCTTCGCCATGCAGGCGATGCGGAGCTCTCGGCCGGCTTCCGGCGCGGAGCACATGTTCAGCCACATACTTGACATGACGCATCACACGTTCAACGGACAGCTTGTTTCGCACGGCGCCCAGGTCGGGGTCTACACGCTTTTCATGACGCGCTTTCACGAGGCGCTGCTTTCGTTCGACATGCGCTCGCTCGATATCGCGGAGTGCGTGGTTCGCTGGCCCCGGTGGGAGGAGGGCGGCGAAGCTCTCGCCCTCGAAATTTTCAAAGATACGGCCTTTCCCATGCTCGGGGTCGAACAGTCGAAACCGAAATGGGAGACGAAAGACGTCCTGCGCGCTCGGCTGGAAGACGCGAAGGAGCGTTGGGATGTCATCCGGGAACGAATTAAACGCCAGCTTGTGCCGTCGGCGGAAATAGAGCGGCGTCTAAAAGCGGTGAAGGCGCCGTCTTGTCCGGCGGATATCGGCGTTGACAACGCTTTCGCCGAACGCAACCTTCTTTTCGCGATGTTCATGCGCAATCGCTACAACGCGCTTGACTTCGCCTACCGCATCGGCAAACTCGCCGATTTTGCGTCGCAGGCGGCTTCTCGATGGTGAGATGACCGCGGGATTATGGTATAATTTACCGAAAAGATGAAATCGAAATCGTTCATAGATCAGGTGGAAGTTCTCGTGCGCTCGGGCAAGGGCGGCGACGGTTCCGCATCGTTCAGACGCGAGGCTCTTGTTGAGTTCGGCGGTCCCGACGGAGGCGACGGCGGGCGCGGAGGCGACGTCGTATTCAAGGCGTCCGAGCATGTCAATTCGCTTCTTTCCCTTTATTACGATCCCAAATGTTTTGCCGAAGACGGCGCGCCCGGGCAGGGGCAGAAGATGTTCGGCAGACGCGGGAAGGATCTGATCGTCCCGGTGCCGCTCGGGACCGAAGTCTACGATGTCGAGACGGGGCTTCTCGTCGCCGACATCACGAAGAGCGGCCAGAGCGTCATCGTCGCCAAAGGCGGCGGCGGGGGCTACGGCAACGTCCATTTCAAATCGTCCGTCAATCAGGCGCCTACGGAGCGCACTCTCGGCGGCGAGCCGGAAGAGCGGCGCCTGAGGCTCGAGCTCAAGACCATAGCTGACGCGGGACTGCTCGGTTTTCCTAACGCGGGCAAGTCGAGTCTTCTGACGGCGCTTTCGTCGGCGACGCCGAAGATCGCCAGTTATCCTTTCACGACGCTCAATCCGATCGTGGGGACGGTAAGATACGACGATTTCGCGAAGATCGCGATGGCGGACGTGCCGGGCATCATCGAGGGCGCGGCGAAGGGCGTGGGACTGGGGCTCGCGTTTCTGAAGCATCTTGAGCGCAGCCGGGTTCTCGTTTACGTCATCGACATGCAGGGAACCGACAATCGCGAGCCGTGGGAGGACTACCGCATCCTCAAAAAGGAGATCGACGAATATTCCGTCGAGCTCGCTTCGCGCCCCGCCATGGTCGTCGCCAACAAGATGGACGGCGCCGCTGCCGCGGAGAATCTCGGGCGCTTCATAGAAGAGACGGGGGTGACGCCGATCGCGCTTTCATGCGAAACGCGCGAGGGGATAGATGTTTTCAAGGATGAGTTGCGCCGCGTCGTGAACCCGAAGACGAAGTTTCACCATACTCACGCCGAGGCGCCGGACATTTCCGAAATGCCCGACACGACGGGCGAGGAAATACCCGCCGACGCGCTCAGGTTCGCGACGTTTCTCAAACTCGAGAAACCCAAGGCGAAGAGCCATCCTTCAAGGGGGAACATCCACTGATGAAGCCGACCGTCAGACCAGCGACGCTGAAGGACGCGGAGAAGATTTTCGCGCTTATCGACCGCAACCGCGATCTTCTCGTGCCGCGTTCGATGGGCAATATCGTCGAGAACATAGACCGCTTCGCGATAGCCGAATGCGACGGTTCCTTCGCCGGAGTCGCGGCGTTTCAGGTGCATCCCGAAATCGGCAATCCGGAAGCCGCCACCGTGGAGATACAGTCGGTGGCAGTCAAGACTCCGCTGAGAGGGCTCGGCATCGGACGGCTTCTGGTCGAATCGGTCATCGCGCGCGTTGTGTCGTTCCGGCCGAAAGAAGTGCTGGTGCTGACGTTCTCGCCGGAATTTTTCGCCAAGCTCGGGTTCTCCGAAATACCGAAGACGAAAGTCATGCACAAGCTTTATACCGGGTGTATCAACTGCACCAAACACGCAGATCCCTACACATGTCCCGAAAAGGCGATGACACGCGCGATATGAAGACTCTGATTTCCATCGCATCCGCTCTCGTTTCCTGCGCCGCGCTCGCCTCCCGGCTCGAAACCGTCGCTATGACGACGCGCGACGAAGGCGGGCCGCAGGGGCTTTCCGGGATAACGCCGGTCGGCAATTCCGGGATTTATTTCTGCATCGACGACACGGGCGGTAAACTGCACGAATACAAAGTCGTCTTTTCCGCCTCGGGAGCCGTCGAAAAATTCATTCTGCGCGGCACCGTGCCCCTCAAGGGCGTGAAGGACGGCGAGGCGTGCGCGTTCGATCCTCTGACGGGGCAGGTGTGGGTCGCCGACGAATACTCGAGAGGCGTCGCGGCGTACAACCCCAACACGGGCGAGCGGGTCGTGAAACTCGCCGTGCCCGAAGTCTATTCGAAAGAAATGCGCTGGAACCGCGGGCTCGAGGGGCTTTCGATTTCGCGCGACGGGCTTTCGATGTGGATCGCCAACGAAGACACTCTCAAGTGCGACGGCGAAGTGGCGACGCAGGTCTCCGGCGGCAAGGTACGCTTCACCGAGTTCACGAGGGCTGGCTCTTCCGGCGCGTGGAAAGTCTCGCGCACTCTCTTTTACCATACCGACACGATCGAGGGCGGCCCTTACAAGAAGCTCGCGATTTCGGGGGTCTCCGACATTCTGGTCGACGATGACGGGTCGCTTCTCGTTCTGGAGCGCGAGCTGAGCATGAAAAATCCGCTTTTCCCTTCGTTCAGGGCGCGGATATACCGCGCATCGCCGAAGGGCGTCGCCGACGGGGGAATGCTCGCCAAGGAGCGCCTGTGGGACGAGAACACGTTCATGTACAATTACGAGGGGTTGTGCCACGCGCACGAATCTCCTGATTCGAAGCGCAACATTCTGCTCGTTTCCGACGCGGGGCATCAGGCCGGCGCGAGCGTGCTCGTGCTTTCGCGCTCTGCGACTCCGGCCTCGGCGCTTTCGGCGACGGTGCGCCCGCTCGCGAGCGAGGACTTTCTGGAGGAGAGCGTTCAAAACGAAGTCGACCACGCGATATCGAGAGCCGGGACGAAGGGCGATGGGCGCGCGCGCGGCAAACTGCCGTTCAGGACGCAGGGGATGACCCGCACGCAGCTCGCTCTGAAACTCGTTTCGAGCCAGAAGGGCGACGGCAGGTGGCTCGACGGCACGAACGATTACACCGCCGCGGCCGTGGAAGCGTTGAAGAACCTTTAACATCAAATAACAAGAAACCTCAAAAAGGAGACTACAGCAATATGACGAGAAGAACGTTTTTGGGTGCGACAGCCGCTACTTTGGCGGGCGGATGCGCGAGTGCGGTGAAGACGGCCGGCAAGGTTTCCGACGCGGCGGAGCTGGAAAAGACGAAGAAGTGGTTCAAAGAAGCGCAGTTCGGCATGATGGCGCATTGGGGGCTTTACTCTCTTCTGGGCGGCGAATGGAACGGAAAGCCCGGGCGCCGCGCGTACGGAGAGTGGATCCAGTGGGGCGAAAAAATCCCGATGAAGGATTACGGCGCTCTGGCGAAGGCTTTCAATCCGATCTTGTTCGACCCCAAAGACTGGATGAAGCGCGCGAGAGACGCCGGCATGAAGTATTTCGTTTTCACGTCGAAGCATCATGACGGATTTGCGATGTACCGCTCGCGCGTTTCGAAGTACAATGTCGTCGACGCGACCCCGTTCAAGCGCGACGTCGTCGAGGAGATCGCCGAGGCGTGCCGCGATGCGGGGATTAGGCTCGGTCTTTACTATTCGCAGGATCTCGACTGGAGCGAGCCCGACGGCGGCGGCAAGAAGAACGAGGCGGGATTGAAAAACTGGGGTCACGAGGATTGGCGCAACACGTGGGATTGGCCCGCCGGAAGAGATTACGATTTTTCGCGTTATTTCGAAGGCAAGTGCAAGGGTCAGGTCGAGGAGATATTGACGCAGTACGGCGACTTGTGCCTTATCTGGTTCGATGTTCCGTCGACCATCACTTTGAATCAGTGCAAGGAGCTCGAGGCGATGGTCCGCAGGTATCAGCCGGGCTGTCTCATCAACGGTCGGCTCGGATACGGGCTTGGCGACTACACCACGCCCGGCGACAACTGCATCGCCGAGAAGACCGAAGACGGCAAGCTCTACGAGACCGTCGGCACGATGAACGATTCCTGGGGTTACCGCCCTGCCGACATCAAATACAAGTCTGTCGAGAAGATCCTCGAGATCAAGGAGCTTTGCAGAAAGAAAGGCTCGAACTACATGCTCAACATCGGGCCCGATCCTCTCGGGCGCATACCCGCGGGCGGTATACAGATTCTCGAAGGCATCAAGAAGGCCAGAGGATAAATCCAGTCTGAAA
This sequence comes from Kiritimatiellia bacterium, assembly GCA_045537795.1. Classification (GTDB taxonomy): domain Bacteria; phylum Verrucomicrobiota; class Kiritimatiellia; order RFP12; family UBA1067; genus UBA1067. The sequence goes on from JAZSQE010000001.1 coordinate 5,491, forward strand.
TATGGTATAATCGAATTGAACGATCATTGAGCAGTTTGAGGACAGAAATGACACTTGCAGAACTTGAAACCGCCAAAGAGGCGAGTTTGAATGAAATCGCCGCGGCCGCCGATGCCGCGGCCGTCGAGGCGCTCCGCGTCAGATACGTCGGACGCAACGGTTCGATACCGGCCGTCATCAAGGCGATGAAGGACGTTCCCAAAGAGGAGCGCCCCGCGTTCGGCAAGGCCGTGCAGGCGTGGAAGGCCGAGGTCGAAGCGGCTCTCGCCGCGAAGGGCGCGGCCTCCTCCGGCGAGAAGACGGTCGAAGCCGATCTCACGCTTCCCGGCCGCTGGTGGGGTCTCGGAGCGAAGCACCCGCTTTCGCGCGTCATCGAAGATTCCGCCGCGATTTTCGCGAAGCTCGGTTTCACCGTCGCCGACGGCCCGGAACTCGAGAACCGTTTCAACAACTTCACGGCGCTCAATACGCCTGCGCACCACCCTTCGATGGACCGCAGCGACACTTTCTGGTTCGGTGAAGACTGCCTTCTGAGAACGCAGACTTCTCCCGTGCAGATACGCGCGATGATGGCAAACAAGCCGCCCGTAAGGGTCATCTGCCCCGGGCGCACGTACCGCCGCGACACGACCGACGCGACTCATTCGGCGAACTTCCATCAGATTGAAGGCCTTTACGTCGACGAGACCGCGACGAAGCCCGTCTCGCTCGTCGATCTCAAGAGCGTGCTGGCGTATTTCGCGCGCGAAATGATGGGCGAGGGCGTGACGGTCAGGTTCCGGCCGCATTTCTTCCCGTTCACCGAGCCTTCGGTTGAAGTCGACTTCACCTGCCACGTCTGCAAAGGTAAGGGCTGCAACGTATGCAAGCAGTCAGGCTGGATTGAAGTCGCGGGCGCGGGAATGGTGGACCCGAGAGTGTTCAAACACGTCGGGTACGATCCGCAGAAGTATTCTGGCTACGCGTTCGGTTTCGGCGTCGAACGCATCGCCATGATCAAATACGGCATACCCGACATCCGCTGGCTGTACGAGAACGACGTGAGGTTCCTTTCGCAGCTCGGCTGAGAATCTGTTTCAACCAATTAAACAAAAAATCAGGAGGCGACAAATGGCTCAAACAGTTTGGACACATAACGGTTTTCCGAAAATCGGCATCCGTCCCATCATCGACGGGCGCAGGCGCGGCGTTCGCGAATCGCTCGAGGTTCAGACGATGGATATGGCCAAGGCGGCCGCGAAATTGATTTCCGACAATTTGAAGTATCCCGACGGAACTCCCGTTGAATGCGTGATCGCCGATACGACGATCGGCGCACGCTTCGAGGCGGCGATGTGCGCGAACAAGTTCCGCGACAGCAACGTCGGCGTTTCGCTTTCCGTCACTCCCTGCTGGTGCTACGGCACCGAGACGATGGACCTCGATGCGCAAATTCCTAAGGCCGTTTGGGGTTTTAACGGCACGGAGCGCCCGGGCGCCGTCTATCTCGCCTGCATGCTCGCCGGTTACGCGCAGCGCGGCATGCCCGCCTACGGCATCTACGGCCGCGAGGTGCAGAACCGCGACGAATCCGCCAAGATCCCCGCCGACGTCGCCGAGAAGATTCTCCGCTTCGCCAAGGCGGGGCTCGCCGTCGCGATGATGAAGGGCAAGAGCTATCTTTCGATCGGAACTTCCTCGATGGGAATCGCCGGCAGCTTCGTCGATGTCGATTTCATGCAGGATTATCTCGGCCTCGCGACGGAGAACATGGACGAGTGCGAGATTCTCCGCCGCATCGAGGAGGGCATCTACGACAAGGAGGAGTACGAGAAGGCGCTCAAGTGGATGCGCAAGAACCTGAAGGAAGGCAAGGACTACAATCCCAAGGCCATCCAGAAGACGCGCGCCGAGAAGGACGCCGACTGGGAGTTCATCGCCAAGATGTCAATCATCATCCGCGATATGATGGCCGGAAATCCCAAGCTCGCCGAGATGGGCTTCGGCGAAGAGGCGGTCGGGCGCAACGCGATCGCGGGCGGTTTCCAGGGCCAGCGCCAGTGGACCGATCACTGGCCGAACGGCGACGTCGCCGAGGTTATGTGCAACAGCTCGTTCGACTGGAACGGCAAGAAGATGCCCCAGATTCTCGCGACCGAGAACGACGCGCTGAACGGCGTTTGCATGCTTTTCCAGTGGCTTCTCACGAACAAGGCCGCGATGTTCGCCGACGTGCGCACCTACTGGAGCGACGCCGCCGTCAAGCGCGCGACGGGCAAGGGGCTTCCTAAGGACGCCAAGGCCGGCATCATTCACCTCATCAACTCCGGCAGCTGCTGTCTCGACGCGGCGGGCGAGATGAAGGAGAAGGGCAAGAGTGTCTTCAAGAACTGGTGGGATGTCACCGAGAAGGATATTAACGCCACGCTCAAGGCGACGAAGTGGGTTCCTGCGGGTGTCGAGTACTTCCGCGGCGGCGGTTTCAGCTCGTCGTTCCTCACCCCGAAGGGCATGCCGCTTACGATGATCCGCCTCGCGCTCGTCAAGGGGCAGGGCCCCGTTCTTCAGATCGCCGAAGGCTGGTCGACCACCCTCGACGCGAAGCAGCAGGAGACGCTCATGCTCCGCACGAATCCCGAATGGCCCTGCACATGGTTCACGCCGCGCCTTACGGGCAAGGGCTTCTTCAAGGACGTCTACTCCGTGATGAACGCCTGGGCCGCGAACCACGGCGCGATCGCCTACGGTCATATCGGCGCCGATCTCATCACGCTCGCCTCGATGCTCCGTATTCCGGTCGCGATGCACAACGTCGATGAAGACAAGGTCTTCCAGCCTCACTGCTGGGGCCTTTTCGGAGCGAGCGACGATCCGACGGGTGCCGATTACCGCGCCTGCAGGAACTTCGGGCCTCTCTACGCCACCAACCGATAAGGCATAAAAATGAAAAACAAAATCGCGGTAGTCGACAGAAAGTTCCTCGGCATCTTCGCCATGCTCGTTGGGTGTTTCGCCCTCTGGGGGCTCCTCAACAACATGACGGACAATCTCGTGCCGGCGTTCCAGCGCATCTTCACGATGGATCAGTCGAAGGCGGGGCTGGTGCAGGTCGCCTTCTACGGAGCTTATGCCGTGCTCGCGATTTTCGCCAGCGTCCTTGCGGAGGAGCTTTCCTACCGCAAGGGCGTTCTCATAGGCCTGGCGATTTACATCGCCGGGGCCTTGCTGTATATTCCCGCCTGCATCGCGCAGTCGTTCGACATATATTTCATGGCGATTTTCATCGTTGCGGCGGGGTGTTCGCTTCTCGAGACGACGTGCAATCCGTACGTTCTCTCGCTCGGTGAAAAAGAGACGGCCGTAAGACGGCTCAACTTCGCGCAGATGTTCAACCCCGTGGGGTCGATGATGGGTATCGTCCTCGCGCAGCAGCTCATTCTCTCGAACCTCAATTCCGCGACGGCCGAGGAACGCGCCTCGATGCCGAAGGCCGAACTCGACGCGATCGTCAATCACGAGCTTTTCTGGGTCTGCGCGCCGTACGTCGGGCTGTGCGCGATCGCGGTCGCGATATGGTTTTTCTTTCTGCGCGCGCGCGACGAGCAGTCGTCCGCTCCGGGCGCCATGACCCGCGTCGCGGCGGCTGCGGCGTTTTCGGTCGTTCCGCTCACCGTCCTTTATTTCCTCTTTCCGGAAATGAACAAGGTCGCGTGGGTTCTCTCCGGGTGCCTCGGGCCGATCGCGTACGTTGTCATCACGCCCGTTTACCGCACGATGCTCATGTCGCTTCTCGCGAAGCCGCGCTACTGGTGCGGGGTCGTCGCGCAGTTCTTCTACGTGGGCGTGCAGATCGCCGCGTGGACGTGGCTCAACGTCTACTGTCAGCGCGAACTCGGCGTCACTCCGGCAGACGGCGCCGTGTACTACACGATGGCGATAACCCTTTTCATCGTCTGCCGCTGGGTGGCGACGTTCCTGATGAAGTACTTCAATCCCGCCAAGATGATGGCGCTCTTCGCGCTCGCCGCCGTGCTCTGCTCGCTCGGCGTCGTTTATCTGCCCACGGAAATCCTTTTCTCCGTCGGGAAGTATCCGTTCAGCTGGAACATTATCTGCCTCGTGGCGATGTCGGGCTTCATGTCGCTCATGTTCCCTACGATTTACGGCATCGCGCTCGGCGATCTCGACCCGAAGGCCGTCAAACTCGGCGCGGCGGGGCTTATCATGGCGATTCTCGGAGGCGCCATCATCACGCCCTGGATGGCGGAGATAATCGGAGATTCCTCTTCGCTCTTCACTTCGCTCGTGCCCGGCGCTTCGGCGGAGTGGAACGAAGACCTTAAGCTCTCGCAGGCGACGCTGCGCGCCTCGTTTTTCGTGCCCGCGATCTGCTTCGCCGTAGTCGGCGTCTATGCGTTCATCTTCCGCGGGCAGAAGCGCTGATCTCCCACGCGCTCAGGCATGAACGCGAGACTCAGAGGGCGCAAGGGAGGGCGTTTCATCGCGCTCGTCCTCCTTTCGCTTGTCGCGGCGGCCGCGCTCAACCTTGTTTTTTGCCGCGGGAAGTCCGCCTGCGCGCCGGCCGGTGCCGATCGCCGCGATCCTACCGTTTTCAAGGTGACGGGGTATTGCAACTGCGGCAAGTGCTGCGGCTGGAAACGCAGCTGGTTCGGCTTCGGGCCGGCGGTGTACGATTACGGGCCGATGAAGGGAAAGCCTAAAAAAGTCGGGGTTACATCGTCCGGGAAAAAAGCTTCGCGCGGGACGGTCGCCGCGGACAGACGGCTTTTCAAATACGGCGAAAAACTTCACATTCCGGGCTACGGGATCGGCCGGGTCGAGGATATAGGCGGCGCGATAAAAGGACGTCACCTGGATGTCTGGTTTCCCACTCACGAAGAGGCGCTACGCTGGGGCGTCAGATGGCTCAAGGTGACGCGCGTCGTCAAATAATCCGTTTTTCGCCGATAAATCCGCCCGTTCGCCGCGGGATTTTGTTATAATAGCGGCATGAAAAACAAAAAACAGCTTTTCCCGTTATTCTCCGTTTTGCTTGCGTGCGCTTCGTTCGCGGCGCCGCCGGTGCAAGTCCGCCTCGCCGAAGGAGGCAAGGCGAAAGCCGTCATCGTCGTCGCCAAGGACGCCGACAAGGCGGCGCGCTTCGGCGCGGCCGATCTCAAGTGGCACCTCGACACGATCACGGGCGGGGATTTCAGGATACTCAAGGACGACGACGCGTCTCTCAAGGGACCCGGCGCGCCGTTCTCGATTTGCGTCGGACCTTCGGCGCTTACCAAGGCGAAGAGCGGCGATTTCGCCCGGCAGGAATTCTCCGTCAAGGCGTATCCCGGCAGGATCGAACTCGTCGGGCGCGACAAGACCGACAAGCGCGACTTCGTTCTTAAGATCGCGGAGGACGGCGTGCATCTCAGAAACGCCCCCGGCTTCTACGACGAGCAGGGCTCCATGTACGCCGTGTACGATTTTCTCGAAAAGGAATGCCGTGCCGTCTGGGCCGATACGACCGATCTCGGGACAGTCCTGCCGCGCGACGCGGATTTCACCGTCCGCGTCACCGACCGCGTCAAAAAGCCGTTCTTCCCTTACCGCGGCGGCACGATCGAAGGCCACCGCATCAAGCTCGATCTCTGGAAAGGCGGCTCCGAGGGCAGCAAGGCGTACCGCGCGGTCGCGTTTCGCAATCCGAAGCGTTACGACAATCAGGACAGGCTTTTCCGTCTGAGGCACCGCGTCGGCGGCGAAAAGCGCAGCGCCAACCATTCGTTCGGTCACTATTACAGATTTTACTGGAATGAAAAAGCGAAGGGCTTCAAGCGCAAATGGCCGGAGATATTCGCCAAGGGTTACGTCGGCGTCCCGCCGCAGATGTGCTATACAAGCCCCGAATTCATCGATCTCGTCATCAGGGATATCCGCGCGTATTTCGATCAGGATCCCGAGAAGGGCGTCTTCGGCTGGGGGCCCGACAACTATTGCCTCGAAGGCATGGACAACAGCTGCTTCTGCAAATGCGAGACGTGTGCGCCGATGATGGAGCCCGAGCGCGCCAGCGAGAACGGAGCCGAATCGACATACTGGTTCACCTTCGTGAAGAAGGTCGCCGAAGAGATCAAGAAGTCGCATCCGACGAAGCAGATATCGACGCTCGCGTACCACAGCCACGAAGCGCTGCCGCGCGGCGTGGTGCTGCCCGACAACGTCGTGGTCTATTTCTGCATCTACGCCAACCGTATGCCGTATTCGCTCGTTCTCGACCACCAGCTCGATCGCATGCGCAAATGGCGCAAGGCGTATCCCGGTCAGCCCATCGCGATGTGGCTTTACAATACGTTCCCGCTGGAATACACGGACAAGAGCGGTTTCAAGTGTCTGCCCGGGTTCTTCGCCGACGAAGCGTACAAGCTCTTCCAGTTCTTCAAGAAGAACGACATACGCGCGGGCATCTTCAACTGCGGCTTCAACGGCGAAGTCGACAGCTACATGCATCTGAAGTGGATGATCGACCCTGACCGCAAGCCCGAGGAGCTCATCGATGAATATTTCCGCGGGTACGGCAAGGCCGCCGCCCCCCTAAAGGAATATTACCGGGCCGTCGAGCGCCGCTACTGCGACAGGAGCCGTTATCCCAAAGGCGTCATGCACCAGACGGCGGCGATGGCGTGGGGCGAACCCGGCGCCGCGGCGCTCATGAAGAAACTCGGCAAGCTGATGGCCGAGGCGGAGGCCGCCGCGCAGACTCCCGACGAAAAGCGCCGCGTCAAAACGTGGAAGCTCGAATACTGGGATTACATGCGCGATGGATACGAGACGTACGTAGAGCGCAGCAAATCCCCGCGCCCCTCGTGGACGGCCGAACGCATCCCCGCGGCCGGAGGTGACATCGACAAGGTCGACTGGAACGCGCTCAAGAAGACGCCTTTCCGTCTCCACAACGCCGGCAGCACGGAGGAGACGTTCCTTCGCGGCTCTTCGCGGTTCGCGCACGACGGCAAGTGGCTTTACGTCGAACTCGATCTCGAAATCGACGTCGCCGACAACCACATCTCGCCCGGCATCTTCGCGCTCGATACGTGGGAACTTTTCTTCGCGTGCCAGGAGGCTCCGCCTTACAGGCATTACGCGTCGAGTCCCGACGGGCGCATGCTCGCGAATTCGAACGGCGAAGTCAACTGGCGCATGAACGTGCCGGCGACGGAGTCTGGGCCGCCGTGCTACGGGGCTAAGGTGAAATCCGACCGCACGAACCCGCATCTCTGGCGGCAGATGTTCGCGTTTCCCCTCGACACGATGCTCGACAAGCCCGTCAAGCCGGGGCAGTCGATACATCTCAACTGCGTCAGCGTGCTCAACCACAAAATCACGAAGGGCCGCACGGCGAACGCCATCCTGGCCGTCACGCCCGCGACGACGGTCCACGTAACCGACCGCATGGGCAAGGTCACGCTCGCAAAGTGATGCGCAAGGGTGATCGCGGCGCGAATATGGTATAATTGGAAAATCATGAAACTCGACCCTACAAAATTTAAAGACTGGCAGATCGCCGAAGCGGCCGAAGAGACTCTTCGTCCCGCCGCCGATCTCGCGGCGGAACTCGATCTCAAAGAAGACGAATGGGAGCCTTACGGGCGGCGTCTGGCGAAGGTGGACGTTACGAAGGTCCTCAAGCGCCTCGGCGGCGCGAAGAGGGCGAAGTACATCGACGTCACCGCAATCACTCCCACCGCGCTCGGTGAAGGCAAAACGACAACGACCCTCGGTCTCGTGCAGGGGCTCGGACGCCTCGGCAGAAAGGTGATCGGATGCGTGCGCCAGCCTTCGGGCGGTCCGACGTTCAACATCAAAGGCAGCGCCGCGGGCGGCGGCCTCGCGCAGGTGGTTCCTCTGACGTCGCTTTCTCTCGGGCTTACCGGCGATATCGACGCGATAACGAACGCCAACAATCTCGCGATGGTCGCGCTCAATTCGCGCATGCAGCACGAGCGCAACCACGATGACGCGTGGCTTGCGGAGCGCGGTCTAAAGCGCCTTGACATCGACCCTGAACGCATCCAATTCCGCTGGGCGATGGATTTCTGCGCGCAGGGGCTCAGGAATATCGAAATCGGCCGCGGCGGAAAGCTCGACGGCTTCAACACGTCGAGCGGCTTCTACATCACCGTCGCGTCCGAGGTGATGGCGATTCTCGCGATGGCCGCCGATCTTGCCGACCTGAGAAAGCGCCTTTCGAAAATAATCGTCGCGTATTCGAAGTCGGGCGAGCCGGTGACGACCGCCGATCTCGAGGTCGACGGCGCGATGTGCGCTCTTCTCGTCAACGCCATAAAGCCCACGCTCATGCAGTCGATCGAAGGCCAGCCGGTTTTCGTGCACGCGGGGCCTTTCGCGAACATAGCCATCGGGCAGAACTCCGTCGTCGCCGACCGTCTCGCCTGCGCGCTCGGGGACTACGTGGTCACCGAGTCGGGCTTCGCCTCCGACATGGGGTACGAGAAATTCTGGAACATCAAGTGCCGCGCGTCGGGACTCAAACCCGACGCGGTCGTGCTCGTCGCGACCGTGCGCGCTCTCAAGGCGCACGGCGGCGCGCCCGCCGTCAAGGCGGGGCTCCCGCTCGACCCGGTGTACACGAGCGAGAATCTCGAACTTCTCGAAAAGGGCTGCGACAATCTTCTCGCGCACATCGACATCATCCGCCGCTCAGGCATCCAGCCCGTCGTCTGCCTCAACGCGTTCTACACCGACACTGAAGCGGAACGAGCGCTCGTCAGGCGCGTCGCCGAAAAGGCGGGCGCGGCGTTTGCGGTTTCGGACCATTGGCTCAAGGGCGGCGAAGGCGCGCTCGAACTCGCCGAGGCCGTCGTCAAGGCGTGCGACGAGCCGAATGAGTTCGCTTATCTTTGCAATCTTTCGGAACCGATCAAGGATCGCATCGAGAAACAGGTCAGGGAGGTTTACGGCGGCGACGGCGTCGACTACGAGCCTCTCGCTCTCGAGAAACTCGAGAAGTACCAGGCAGATGCGGAGATCGCGGCGATGCCCGTCTGCATTGCGAAGACGCAGTATTCGCTTTCGCACGATCCTGCTCTTTCGGGGCGTCCCAAAGGCTGGCGCATGCCGGTCAAGGACGTTCTCGTCTACAGGGGTGCGGGTCTCGTCGTGCCCGTCGCGGGTGAAATCAAACTAATGCCCGGCACGAGCGCGTCGCCCGCCTACAGGCGCATCGACGTCGACGTCGAGACGGGCAGGGTGAAAGGGCTCTTCTGATGAAACGGAAAATCGCTCTTCTTGTCGCTCTCGTCTCCGGCGTGCTCGCCGCCGTGCTGACGCGGTTTTATCTCGCGTCGAAGGATGCCGAGGTCAAGAAAATCAAGGGCTTCTACGAAGACAAATACGGCACGATAGAGGTTCTCTGTTTCGCCGAAGACCTGCCGGGAGGCTCCACGCTCCAGAAGAGCGATCTCGGGCTCAAGACCGTACCCGCGCTCGGAATGCGCGGTCAGGCGCTGACGGCGGAGAACGTGATGGACATCGTCGGGAGAAAAACCGTGCTCGGCCACCGCCGCGGAGACGTCATCTTCTGGGCCGATATCGAAGGTGGCGACCAGTCCGTGACGGGGCTTTCGGCCGACATCAAGCGCAAGATGCGCGCCGTGTCGATCAACTGCACTGGAGCGGCGGCCGTCTCGTCGATGGTGAAGCCCAACGACCACGTCGACGTCATCGGGACGTTCGATTTCGATCCCGAAGGCAAGGGCCGCAAGAATTTCGTCACCTGCACGATTCTCCAGAACGTGCTCGTTCTCGCCACCGGCGACGTCACGGCGAAGACGCGTTCGCGCTCTCTCGGGCGCATGCAGGGATATTCGACGGTTACGATAGAGGTGACGCCGCGCGAAGCCGAGATGCTCGCTTTCGCCGAACAGATGAAAGGCCGGCTCGTGCTGACGCTCCGAAACCGCAACGACACGTCTTTTGAAAAGGAGCTGCCGCAGGTCGACTTTGAGAAGATACGCGGAGAAATCGGAGAACTCAACCAGAAACGACAGACCGAAAAGATGGCGGTGCACTGAATATGATCCTAACGACGCTGGCAGGTGACAGGCGCGAGACGCGCGAGCTTACGGAGCGCTCCTACATGATCGGGCGCGGAGCCGCGTGTCCCATCAGATTCGATTTCCCCGACGTGAGCGAACGTCACGCGATTCTGACGGTCCGCGATTCGCGCGCGGTCATCGAAGATCTCCACAGCGCCAACGGCGTCTACGTCAACGGCGAGAGGATCGATTCCGCCGTCATGCTCGACGGCTCCATGGTCGTTCAGATCGGCTCGTGCATGCTCAGGGTCAGCGACGAAAGCGACGAAGATGCGAATCGTGACGGCGCTTGCCGCGACGCGGGCGCACAAGAGCCTCTATCCGCCGCATCCGCCGAAGAAGACGGTGCGCCCGACCCGACGAGGGAACTCAGGCGTAACGTCCAGGAGCAGATCCAGCGCGAACTTCTGAAGCGCATGGACATGAAGAAGCTCACGGTTCAGGGGGTTGACCGCGATGGGCTCGAGGAGAACGCGCGCGACAAGATACGCTCGATCATCGACGAGGTTATCGCGAAAGGTCGTCTTCCCGCCGGAATCGATCCCCTAAGACTCGAGGAAGACGTTTTCAACGAAGCGATGCGTCTGGGGCCGCTCGAAGAACTTCTCGCCGACGACAGCGTTACGGAAATCATGGTCAACGGGCCGCAGAAGGTGTATGTCGAACGTTCCGGAAAACTCCAGCTCTCCGACTGCCAGTTCACCGACGACGCGAGCGTTCTCGCGGTCATCGAACGCATAGTCGCGCCGCTCGGTCGGCGTATCGACGAATCGCAGCCTTACGTTGACGCGAGACTCTCCGACGGCAGCCGCGTGAACGCGATCATCGCGCCGCTCGCGCTTTCGGGGCCGACGATCACGATCCGCAAGTTCGCGAAGAAGGCTCTTTCGGTGGAGGACTTCATCCGCTTCGGGACATGGACGAGGGCCGCCGCCGATTTCATGCGCATCTGCGTCATGTTGAGAAAGAACGTCATCGTGGCGGGCGGTACGGGCTCGGGCAAGACGACGCTTCTCAATCTTCTTTCGGGCTTCATTCCCGCGAACGAACGCATCGTCACGGTGGAAGACGCGGCGGAATTGAGGCTCCAGCAGCCGCATGTCGTGAGGCTCGAGGCGCGACCGCCGAATATTGAGGGAAAAGGCGCTGTGCCGATACGCGACCTCGTGAAGAACTGCCTCAGAATGCGCCCTGACCGCATCATCGTGGGCGAATGCCGCGGCGGAGAAGCGCTTGACATGCTTCAGGCGATGAACACGGGCCACGACGGGTCGCTCACGACCGTGCACGCCAACTCGCCGCGCGACGTCATATCGCGACTCGAAACGATGGTTCTCATGAGCGGGATGGATCTGCCCAGCCGCGCCATCCGCGAGCAGATAGCGAGCGCCGTCGACATCATCATCCACGAGTCACGCATGAGCGACGGCTCCAGAAAGGTGACGGCGATCACCGAAGTGACGGGGCTCGAGGGCAATCAGATCGTCATGCAGGATATTTTCTCCTTCAAGCAGACGGGTGTCGATTCCGACGGAAAGATCGTAGGATTAATGAAGCCGACGGGGGCGATTCCGACATGGATCGATCAGCTCAAGAGCCGCGGCATACAGTATGACATGGGGATGTTCTCGGAATGACGGTCTATCTTATATCGGGTCTTTCGGCCGTTGCGTTCGCCGCGCTCGGCTGGCATTTCGTTTCCGGGGTGAAGGTCAAGGCCGGATGGCAGAACGGCGAAAGTCCGCTGGCGAGGTGGCTCGACAAACGCCGCCGCGACAGGTTCAACGCCCAGCTCCCAGAGGCGCTGTCGACGATGTCGAACGCTCTTCGGGCCGGATTTTCCATTTCGCAGGCGTTCGATTCCGTCGTGGAGCAGGGAGAAAACCCGATGAGCGAGGAATTCGCGATTCTGCAGCAACAGCTTCGCATCGGCATGAGCTTCGAATCGGCGCTCGAGTCGATGAGCGAGCGCGTGGGGTCGGACGATCTCACGCTCGTGATCACCGCGATACTGATTTCGAGGAAGACGGGCGGCAACGTCACGGAGATTTTCGACAAGATCTCCGACACGATACGCGGGCGCATGAAGATCGAACGCAAGGTGAAGTCGTTGACCGCGCAGGGCAGGATGCAGGGTATCGTCGTTTCTCTCATGCCGGTTTTTCTCGGTCTTGTCATGCTCGCCATCAAGCCGAAGATGATGGTGCCGTTCCTTTTCAGTCCGATAGGCGCTCTTTCGGTGCTCGTGATGATCGCGCTTATCGTCGTCGGCTGGCTGATCATCAAAAAGATAATAACGATCGACGTCTGAAAGGTATTTCGCGCGGGAAAGGGAGCTGCAGGTGACATCTACTGTATACATCGCGAAAAACGTCTACGGCGGCGACGGTATGGGCAGACTCGGCGACGGGCGCGTCGTGTTCGTGAAAGGCGCGTGGGCGGGCGAACAGGTCAAGGCGAAAATGACCGTCGAGAAAAAGAATTTCGTGAAGGCCGATCTCGTGGAGGTCGTGGAGCCCTCTCCCGACAGAATCGCGCCCGGGGCCGAAGGGAACGTCCCGGGGTGCGTTTACGCGGCGATAGATTATCGCGCCGAACGCTCGGCGAAGGAATCCCAGCTGCGCGAGGCGCTGGAGAGGGCGCGGCTGATCGAGCCCGGTTTTCCCGTCTCGTGCGGGAGCGGCAAGGACGGTTTTCGGACGCTTAACTACCGCAACAAAGCCGTGTATCATTTCGCGAAATCGCGCGGCGTCTGGGCGATCGGCTACAGACGCGAGCCGCAGCACGACATCGTGGACATCGTGAACGATCCTCTCGCGGTCGACGAGATAAACGCGAAACTCCCCGAGATGCGCAAGAGCGTCACGGCGCTTCTTACGGCGGGGCCCGCCGCGGTCAGGCGCGATGTCGAGCGAAGCGGCGGCGTGACGGTGAGGTGGTCGCGCAAGTCCGGCGTCAGATGGTGGGTGGGTGAGCCGCCCAAAGATCTGGTGTTCAAGGAGATCACCTCGGGCGTGGCTTTCGAAGTTCCGGCAGGCGGCTTTTACCAGATGAATCCGCGTGTCGGCGGCGCTCTCGTCGATTATGTCGTTGCCGAATACGCGAAAAACCCGGGAGATCTCGTAGACCTCTATTGCGGCGTCGGAGTTTTCGGTCTTTGCTGCGCCGTGAAGACGCAAGCGGCCGCGAAGCGTCGCATTTACGGTGTCGAGTCGGGTCATCAGGCGGTTGAGTTCGCGAGGCGCAATGCGGCCGCGCTCGGTGTCGAGGCGCGTTTCACGGCCGGACAGGTCGTCAGGAACCTAAAGGCGCTGAAAACCGCCGGCGCGACGGTCGTTGCCGATCCGCCGCGAGGCGGCATGGAAAAGGGCGTGCCGGAGTTTCTTGCCTGCTCTGGAGCAGATAAGATCGTTTACGTGTCGTGCGATCCCGCGACGCTCGCCCGCGATCTCAAGATTCTTTCCCCGTCGTACCGCGTTTCGGACGTTGCCTGGTTCGACATGTTCCCGCGCACGGCTCGCTTCGAATCGGTCGTCACGCTCGTGAAAACGTGAGTCACGTCCAAAAGTAAACGCACGTCCCCTCCCCGGGGTGGGAAGAGGGAGAAATCTTGTACTCTTCAGTTATAGTTAATCTTTATGGGTAGTAAACGAACGTAATTTATTCGTTTACTTTTGGAAGTCGCAGTTTTGTGCCAGAATAAAGGTAATGCAGTCAGAATATGGTATAATACAAAGCAAGATGAAAATAGCAAAAATAATGATGGTAAGTGTGGCGTTTTATACGTCGTTTTCCATGGCAACTGAAATGGATGAAAAGGCGAAAGTTTATGCTACTGTAAAAACGCCTTACTCTGGAATAGCAGAAATTACTTGCGACGATCCTGCAGGCTGGACGTTCGATATAAAAGCTTCTGATGATGACGGGCGAGATGTCGTTACTGTTAAGATTACATCTCCCGCCGAGGCAAAGCCTCCGAGATTTGGCGTTTTCTTCCGCGTCAGCGGCGCTGGGGTGCAAAATGTCTGGACGAGCGACAATGAAAAGGAAAAGTTTCAACTCGCTCCGCAACTCTGGTGGAAGTGGTCGGCAAAATACAGATCGCAACTGGCGCAAAATACTCCCATTGCAGTAGCTTTCAATCCTACAGGCATCTCGCCCGTCGCAATCGCCTGTTCAGAAGCGTTTAACTATCTTGAATATGGCCTTTATGTTGATGACCGCACTTGCGAGATTGTCGGCAGATGCGAATTCTTTGTTCAGCCTACGGCCCCGCTAAAAGAGTATGAATGTTCCGTTCTTCTTGACCGTCGCGGCCGCAACTGGGCGCAAACGGTTAAGAGTTGTTCTAAATGGATTGAATCAAAAAATGCTTTCGTTCCGGCACGAGTACCGGAATCCGCATATGATCCATTGTATTCTACATGGTACGCCTATCTTCAGGATGTCCACGACAAGGAGCTTGAAAAAGAAGCGTTGCTTGCCGCAAAACTCGGTATGAAAACAATGATTCTCGACGATGGCTGGCAGAAGGAAGACAGCAAAGACTTCTACAGTAAGACCGGCGATTGGATGCCTGTTAAAAGTCGCTTCCCCGACATGAAGGGGCACGTTGCAAAAGTGCATGCTGCAGGGCTTAAATATATGCTTTGGCTTGCCGTTCCTTTCATGGGTAATGAGGCGGAAAATTACAATCGTTTCAAAAATATGCTTTTGAATGAACTCGTTCTCGATCCGCGTTTCCCTGAGGTGCGAGAATATCTTATTCAGACATACGAACGCGCCGTAGGCGAATGGGGCTTCGACGGGCTTAAGTTGGACTTCATTGACTGTTTTACATTGCCGGATAAAGACCCGGCGCTCAAGGACAATTACGCGGGGCGAGACTATCGTTCGCTCCCTGATGCCGTTGATAGGCTTATGAAGGATATTCTTTCGCGCCTTAAGAAAATCAATCCCGATGTTATGATTGAATTTCGCCAGAAATATATGGGCCCCGCCATCAGGCAGTATGGACACATGATACGCGCTGGCGACGTTCCTGCCGACCCTCAATTCAATCGCAGAAGAATCTGTTCGTTGCGTCTTACGTCGGGTAATACTGCAGTCCACTCCGATATGCTTGTATGGAGTAAGGATGAGACGCCAGAAGGCGCGGCGCTGCCGATTCTTAATGTCCTCTTTTCGACAATTCAATACTCCATGATTCTCCAGCATCTACCTGAGAAACATGGTGAGGTTATTCGTCACTGGCTTGAGTTTTCTCAAAAGCATCGCAACGCGCTTGTTAAAGGCGAATTTCTCCCTCATCACCCAGAGGCAGGTTTTACATGGGTAGAAGGCGAAGATAAGAACGAGCGTATTGTAGTATGTTATGCTGAAAACGCTTGCGTAAAGACGGGCAAGAGCAACAAAGACGTTTACCTTGTAAATGCGACTGGTAAGAAAGGTATGCTTGTAGAATTTTCGGCTAAGCCTGCAAAGATCGAAGCGTTTGATGTCTTCGGCAAAAGCGTCGGCACTTTAAATTCCGATGGAGTTTTTACGCGACTTCAAGTTCCTTCATCCGGATACGCCAAAATAACATGGTGACCGATTTCTTCAAATCTTAAAATGAAATTACGCTTATGCAAAAGGTTGGAGGTGAGAGAAGGGTCACGGTAGAGAACGCGTTCAATAACCCTGTTCTTTCTCATGCGGACATTATCCAAAAACTCGGCTACTGTATCAATTTTACTTCTTGCCCGCGCCTACTCGCGCGCCGTGAATGAGGCCTTGTCCGATTGAGACGGAGGAAAGGCAGGATGCGCGTTTTTTTTGGTATAATCCGACAAATGGGAAAAGTCGAGACAGATATAACAAAGAAGAGTCAATGAATAGTTTCGCGTCCAAATTCGCGGCCGCGCTCGTCGCGCTTGTTGTTTCCACCGCTCCGTTGCAGGGCGCACAGAAGGGGCTCCTGATCCTCCAGTGTGGCAGCGACTGGTGCGAAAGCGGTGAAGACGTGCGCAAGGTCTTCGAGATCGGCGCATTCCGCAAGTCGCTCGGCGGACGCTTCGATTTCGCGGTCTATGACGACATGGACGAGCCGACGGCGAAGGTGAAAGCGGAGAACGGACGGCTCGAGGGGCTGCGCGTCGAATCGCGTCGGTTTCCTGCAATCACGTGCCTCACGGGTGAGCCGCGCCGCTTCTTCGCGCAGATCGAGAACATTCCGTACGACGTCACGGCGGCGGATCTCGCTGGCGGGATTCTCGCCGCGGCGAAGGCGAAGGACGAGGCGGAAAGCCTTTTCAAGAAAGGCGACGTGAAAAATCCGGAGAGGCTGGCCGCCGCGTACGGACGCGCCTTTGCAATCATGGCGGAGCATACGGGCGAGCATCTGGAAAAGCGTCTTCGCGAAGGCCGCGTCGCCTGGAAGGACAAGTGGGACGCGCTGGCGAAGGCCGATGCCGACAACCGGTACGGATGGAAATTCCGGTTCGAGTCCGGCGCGGGAATCGGCGTCGTGGAGAAGGCGACCAAGTTCCGCACCGACGGCGACATGACGGGCGGCGAACGGTATATCGCCTCGCTGCGGTCGATTCCGACCAACGCCATGACGCTCGTGCAGCGTCAGGCGATCGAAATCGCGGAGTATGCGTTGTGGCGGAAGACCGCTTCGCGCGCGGAGGCGAACAGGATCATTTTGCGCCGGACGCTTGAGATGGGGCGCGACACCGTCTGGGGGCAGTGCGCACTCGGATATCTGCGGCTTTCCGGCGAAAAGATCGCGCGGCGCAAGCCGCCGGCCGGCGTTGCGCCGAGGCCGCGTCCGCGGGAGGGCGCGCAACCGCCCGCGGCGTTCCCGCTGGAAAAGACGCAATTCGCCGTCGCGTCCATCGCGCCGGGAGAGGGGATGGACGAGCGCGCGAAGGTGCGCATCGCGCAGTACGCCGTCTTGCGGCGCATCGGGGAGAACGGCTGGGATGCGCTCGCCGCGCGTCCCGGCGCAGAGCCGTTTATCCGCCGCTTCTTCGCTGACCGGACATGGATGGAAGATTTTGTCTGGAGCGGCGGATGTGAAGACTGGCCGGCCGCGCTCCTCGCCCTTGAATCGCTGGTTTATCAGGACGGCGGACGCTGGATCACAGGCGACGACGCGCCGCCGCGCAGGTTCGCGACGGCCGTTGCGCTCATGTGTCCGCGCGAAAGCGAGGCGTGGTACGCGGATGTGCTCGATTCCTTCAGGACCACGGCGCAGGCGAAGCGCCTGCACCCCGAAACCCGCGTCCAGCCGGTATGGCGCTGGCGCTACGGCATCGCGCACCTGACGCACGCGAGAGACAGTTATCGGAATTTCGTGAATGAGCGCGGCGGAACGCCGGAAGAATACCCCGAGCCGCTGTGGGCCTCCTGGTTGCATCGGCATCTCGACGCCTATTCCAACGTGCGTTGGGGCAAGTATTCGACGGCGCACCGTGCAATTCCGTACCGGTCGTTCAACTGCTTCGGCGAATCGGTGCAGACGCCCGAGTACAATAGGCCCTGGCGTGCGGCGGGAGAGTGGCTCCACAGGCGGTGGACGCCGATCGTCGGGGGCGTCTGCGGCGAGCTGTCGACATTCGGCGCGATGAGTTCCAACGCGCACGGACTGCCGGCGGTCCCCGTCGGCCAGCCGCGGCACTGCGCGTACGTGCGGCGGCTGAAGGACGGCATGTGGGAAATAAACAATTACGTCAATTTCGGCACCGGCTTCCACAGTATTCTGCCTTACCGCGACTCGTACCGCTACACCTACTGTCAGGCGCATGAAGAGACGTTCGAGGGCGACAGGGAAAAGAGGCATGATGCGGACAGATTTCTGGAATGTGCGCATCTGGCGGAAGCGAAGGGGAGGCGGGCTGAAGACGTCGCGGCGTTCTTCGCGGCCGCGCACGCGGCGTGGCCGACGCATTATATCGCGTGGCGGCAGGCAGCCCAATGGATCAAAAGAAGCGGCAGACCGCTTGCCGAGCACCGTGATTTCGCGAAAAGATGCGCCACCGCGCTGAAAGGATGGCGTCAGCCGCTGTGGGACATTCTTTCGGTGTATTTCTCGCGCGTCGCGAAAGAGGCCGGCGCGGAGTCTCTCGCCGGTGAAATCGCGCATTTCGCGCCGCTTCTGCGGCAGTGCGGGAAGAAACTTGCGGAAGAGGGCGATTTCAAAGCCGCTCTCGTTTCGTGGCTGAAGCCGCTTGAACGCGATGCGGCGCTCAAGGAGAACGTTCTTTTCGCGGTTCTCGCGGCACAGTCCGGGACACCCGACTACTTCACGCAGGTGCTCTCCGGCTGTGCGGACTTCATCGTTTCGGACGAAAAACGTTTCGGGCGTCTCATCGCGCTTCTCGGCAGCCGGCCGGCACAGCACGGAATCAATCTGTCCGGTCTCATTCTCGCCGCTTCGAGAAGCGGGAACGTGGCGGCGTTCAGGCAGCTCTCCGCGATACAGGACAAGATGTCGCCCGTGAAGAAAACCGGCAAAACCTACCCGATGTCGGATTTCGGGGCGAAACTGCTGTCGGCGGAGGGCCTGATAGCGGGTTCGACGACAAGTCCGTGGGACAAACCGGCGCTGTATCCGCGCGCCATCGACGAAACGCCGCCGGCCGGCAATATCCTGCATACAAACAAGGAGAAGAGTCCTTGGGCGATGGTCATACTTCCGGGCGAGTCGCTTGTTACGGGCGTGGTCGTGGAAAACAAATGCCTCGATCGGCGCTACCGCCACAGGATGGTGCCGCTGGAGATCCAGATTTCCGCAGACGGGGCGAACTGGACGACGGTGTACGAAGACGGAGAGTTGCGGGAGACGTACCGGGTCGATCTGCGCGGGAACCCCGGTCTTGCCGGACGGGTGCGCGTCCGCCGCAAGCCCGGCGCAAAGGACGACTGCTTCCACGTGACGAAGATTCTCGTTTACGGAGACAAGAGGTATTGAGTCAAGGAGAGCCGGCGGCGAATAGGGAACGCTCTGCATGCCTCCGCCACAACCGCGGGTATTTTTGGTATAATTCAAGCAAATGGAAAAAGTCGCGACAGATATCTACACGTTTGCGAGGCTTCGGGAGGAGGGCTTCACATACATCGACAAGACGGGCATTTTGCATGAAATGGCGTCCGGGGGGTCGGGTGCGCAGTTCTTTATCGCGCGTCCGCGCCGTTTCGGGAAGTCGCTCGCCGTTTCGACGCTGAAGTCGCTTTTCGAGGGGCGGCGCGATCTCTTTCAGGGCCTCGCCATCGAACCGAAGTGGGACTGGTCGAGGAAGTGGCCCGTCCTGCATCTCGACATGGGATCGACGCAGGCGCGCAACGTGGACGAATTTCGCGAACTTCTCGTCGCGCACCTTGTTGACAGGGCGCGCGAACTTGGCGTCGGCGGCATTTTCGGTCCGTCGCCGGCGATTCTTTTCATGCGGCTTATCGATGCCCTTGCCGCGCAGTCGCCGGACGGACGCATGGTGCTTCTCGTAGATGAATACGACAAGCCACTTCTCGGGCATCTGATGAAGCCGGACATCGCGGAGTTCCGCGACGAGCTCAAGGCCTTCTATTCCGTCATCAAGACGCTTGAATCGAAGCAGCGTTTCACGTTCATTACGGGCGTCAGCAAATTCTCCAAGGTTTCGATTTTTTCCGACCTGAACAACCTCAACGACTGGACGATGCATCCCGGCATGGCGACGCTCTTCGGCTACACGCACGAAGAGGTGCTGAAATACTTCCCCGGACGCATTCATGCGCTCGCCGAGGCGAACGGTCTCGACGACAAGGGCGCGTTCGACGAGATTGTCAGATGGTACGACGGCTACAGGTTTGAGGAGAATGCGAAGCTTGTAATCAATCCCGTGTCGCTTGGCCAGTGTTTCCAGAACAACAAGTTCAACGACTACTGGTCGAAGACGGCCGTGCCGACGTTCCTGATCGATATACTGAAAAAGCATCCGCTCGACTTTTCGTCGGTCGATATCACGGACAACCGTCTGGAGGCATACGAGCCGGAGAATCCGGACATTACGACGCTTCTCTACCAGACGGGGTATCTGACGATAAAGGGCTTCCGCAAGATGATCGGCATGCGGAAATACGATCTCGGTTTCCCGAATCAGGAGGTGCAGAACTCGTTCGTGACCCGGCTTGCCCCAGCATACACCGGCCTCGAGCCCGCAAGGGCCGAAAGCGCCCAGTTCGCCGCAGCCGAGGCCCTCTACGAACATGACGTGCCGAAGTTCATCAAGGCGCTCAAGGCGTTTTTCGCCAACATCCCCTACAATCTCACAGACCGTCAGAACGAGCAGATGTGGCAGACGATCGTCTATGTCGTTCTGAAGGCGATCGGCGCAGGCGTCCAGAGCGAGGTGCAGACGAACGACGGGCGCATCGACATGGTCGCGGAAGTCCCCGGCGAGATCTACATCATCGAATTCAAGCTCGACCGCCCGGCGTCCGAGGCGATGGATCAGATAAAGGGCAAGGAGTACGCCGGGAAGTACGCGCTCTCGAAGAAGCGCATCACACTCATCGGCATTTCCTTCTCGTCCGAGAAGCGCACGATTGTCGAAGAACTCGTGGAGGAGTTGGAGGGATAGGGAAGAGGGAAAAGGGGATAGAGAAAAGGGAAGAGGGAAAAGGGAAGAATTTAAAACGGCGACGACGCCAAAACAAACAAAACCAAAACAAGAGAGAAAAGTGATGAAACTACTGAAAACAAGCAAAATCAGGGGGGGGGGTAATTTAAGCGCTTTTCTCTCGCCATGGAGAGCAATCATCCTTGTTGCGACAGCGGTTGGCGCGGCAATGCTGCAGGCGGCGGTGG
Source organism: Kiritimatiellia bacterium (assembly GCA_045537795.1). Lineage (GTDB taxonomy): Bacteria > Verrucomicrobiota > Kiritimatiellia > RFP12 > UBA1067 > UBA1067. The sequence goes on from JAZSQE010000001.1 coordinate 26,419, forward strand.
ATATCGACGACTACCTCTTCCGCTACGACTTTTCGGCGGGTACGAAGAAGTTTCGCGGCAGCGACGGGTTCTCGGTCGATCCGCTGTCGGATAAGAAACTCAACACCGACGACAGAGCAGATTTGACGGTATTGCCGATTGACGGTCCTGACGGCGCGAACACCGCAGCACATCCGATGAATACCGGATGGTCGGCAGGAAGTTCCTCGGCGAACTCCACTACAATCTATCAGCTTCTCAGCAAGGGCGACTGGACGTTCGCGATGTCCGTGCGTCCGGGAACGACCCATAATGGCGTTCTTTTTTCGATGGGCAGAAGATCGGTCAACAGCCGAAAAGGCATTTCGATTTGCGCGTCGTCCAATCCGAACGAGATGATCGTGGATGAAAACATATGCAATGGTTCGAATACGAAAAGCCAGCGCAGCAGCAACGTGCTGAACACTAACGTTGACGTGTCGCGCGGTTTCCATACTGTCGTCGTCGTTTATAGGAAGCCTGCGTCAGGACATGCAGGCACGGCCGAGTTCTACATCGACGGCGTCTACCAGAAACGCATAACGACGGCAAACTACGAATTCGGCGGCGCATTCCAGTTCAGCGGCACGTGTTCGGGACTTCAGGGGGATGAAGTAAGCACGGAAACTGATCTTCACGTGGCGTTCCGCGACGTGCGCTTCTACCGGGCGGCGTTCACTGCGGCGGACGTAAAGAAATACGCCGCGATGTATCCCGCCGGCTCGCTCCGCGCGAATGCCTCCGTCCGCTCCTACGGGGAGAACGCCATCGACACGGGCTATCTCGCAAAGAAGGATTCGAGCATCGCCGTCGATTTCCAGTACGTTGAAGTCGCCCCGGCAAATAGGCTCTTCGGCGCCTACGGCACCATCGGTTCGCTTGGATGCTCTTGGTATATCCAGGGGAACAGTGAATTCGCCCACATATTCAACGACGGCTACGATTACGTACAGTCCACTCTCGACTCCAAAAAAGCGAACACCCGCCGCGCATATGCGGTGCTGGACCGTCCGTCCGGGAAAACTTCCTTGTGGCAGGACGGCACGACGACGACCGACAGCCAGACGGGGAGCGCCACCGTCGATGCGGATGTCACGCTGCCGCTTTTCGCAGAGTTCAACAACTCCGCCACGCAGAACTTCTCGAAGGTGATCATCTACTCCATCGGCATGAAAGAGGACGGGGCGCTGAAGCATTTCTTTGCGCCGCATCTGGACGCGACGCACGGCGCAGGATTCAAGGACATAATAACGGGCGAGTTCAAGGGCGAATCGATGGCAAGCCCCGCGTCGGCGCTTTCCTATACGGACGGCGTCGGTTCGTCGGCGGACTACAGGTATGAAAACGACACGCTCTACGCGAAGGTCTATGCCGATGCGGTCGGTGCGGTCGGGAGCGTCGCCGCATCCAGCGGCGGCGCGGCGCTTTCGCCGGAATCCGACGGCGGCTTCTGGGTCGAATACGGCGCGACGCTCGTGCTCGCCGCGACGCCCGCCGGCGGATATTCGTTCGAAGGATGGGCGGGCGATGTGCGCGCAATCGCGTCGGGCGCGGCTTCCGCCGCCGAAATCGCCGTCACGGTGGACAAGGCTCTCCAGTTCGAGGCGCGTTTCACGCCAATCCGGAGATTCCACGCGGAGGATGGCGGATATGCGGCATCGGGCGCATGTTCCATCAGCGCGCCCGACGACCCGAACGATGTCGATCTAGTCGTCGCGGAGAACGCCTACGGCTTCGAGGGCGTCGAGGCGGCGGGCTCGTACATGGTGAACGGCAATCACACGTTCAGCGCGACGACGGCGACGTCCGGCGTGTTCGGGGGGACGGCGATCGGCTACAGGCTGGAGCGCTGGAATCGCGATACGAAGGTATGGGATTTCGTCTCCTACGGCGGCGGAAACACCTTTGACTACACGAATTGCGTGGCGAACGGAAGGATGCGCCTCACGTGGTTCTGGCAACAGACGGGCCAGGTGAGGAAATACGGCGTTGGCGACTATATTCAGTACGACCGCCCCACGACGCTGCTTGCGCACTTCGACGGCATAAAGAACGCCGGCGCGAATGCCGCGCACGAGACTTCTCCCGTCGAGTGGGTAAATCTCGCGGGCGGCTTCAACCTTTCGACGAACAACGCGCCCGCATTCTCGCAGGATGCGTATGTGTCGGACAATTCAAGCTTTTTCACGGCGACTTCCGATGCCGTTAAAAAAGCGCTTGCGGCTAAGTCGTTCACGCTTGAAATGATGATTTCGCATCCTTCCAAGCAAAACTCCTACGAATACTGGACGTATTTCGGCGCAGATTCGGGCACCCGCCAGCTTGTCGTCGATCTGCGCGTAAACAGCGAGAATCCGCTAGTCCAAGGCATACAGTATCGCGAAACTGGCTGGAACGGCAGGAGCACGGTTGCAAATGCAAACGGCGAGAAGACCAAGTGGGCCACCCGCCAGCACGTCGCCGTGGTGTGCGATTCAAGCGGCGCTACGGCATACTACGACGGCGCAAACGTGTTTCACACGACAAAGGGCGGGTCCTTGAGCCCAAACTCCAGCTCCATCTACATCGGAGCGTCGTTCGGCAAAGACAACCAGCTCTACGCCGGTTCCGAAATCTGCGCGATCCGCATGACGGCGGGGGCGCTCGAACCGTGGCAACTCGAATACAACAACGCAATCGATCAGGTGCGATTCAACGGCAACGTGACAATCGTGAACGGCGCAGTCGGCGAGACGGGGAGGGTCGGCGAGAGCAGCGCGACCGACGGCGTGTACGATGTCGCGTCGGGTACGTGGACTATCACGGCCGAGCCTGTCAAAGTCGGCGATAAAACCTATTATCCGCGCCTCACCGTCGAGACGCTGACGGAAGGCGAGTGGGTGCGGACGGCGAAACTTTGGACGGATTCGTATACGGTTGACAAATCCGCGCTTGACGGCAACCGCATCAAGCTGACGTGGACATGGGCAATACGTCCTGGTCTCATCATTACGATCCGGTGAGGTCTCCACATGTCTGGGGAAAGCAGCATGAAGACGGTTGAGAACGGCGGTAAGGCGGCGGCGACCGCGCTTGCCGCCATGTTTGCGCTTGGCGCGGCGGCAGCAGTTTTGCCGGCGTCGTCCGCCTTGGACAATCCGATATTCGACGGCTGGTACGCCGATCCGCAGATACGCCGCTACGGCGACGAGTGGTGGGTGTTCCCCACGACGTCCGCGCCGTTCGGCAAGCAGACCTCGTTCGATGCGTTTTCGTCGAAGGACATGAAGACGTGGGAAAAGCATCCGCGCATTCTGACAACAAACGAGGTGGCGTGGGCGAAGGGTGCGCTGTGGGCGCCGGACGCGCACGAGGTCGGCGGAAAATACTATCTCTTCTTCAGCGCGAACGACTCGTATCCGCAAAGCGGCAGGCGCGAGGACGGCGAACCGAAGAGCCGCGCGGCGCTGCAAGGCTACGGCGGCATCGGCGTGGCCGTCGCGGACAGGCCCGAGGGCCCGTATCGCGACCTGATCGGCAAGCCGCTCATCGACAGGTTCTGGAACCGCGCCCAGCCGATCGACCAGTACGTCTTCGAATACAAGGGCGAATGGTACATGATCTACGGCGGATGGAGGCGGTGCAACCTCGTCAAGCTCGCAAAGGATTTCAAGTCGCTCGTACCGTTTGAGGACGGCGCGATGTGGCGCGACATGACGCCGAAGGACTACGTTGAAGGGTCTGTCATGTTCGAGCGCAAGGGCAGGTGGTATTTCATGTACTCCGCCGGTTCATGGACGCGCGATAACTACTGCGTCAATTATTCCATGAGCGATTCCCCGTTCGGGCCGTTCGCGTTCAGGGGAAAGGTGCTTGGCGTGCAAAAGCCGCTCGCGACCGGCGCGGGGCATCACTCCGTCTTCCGCAAGCCCGGTACGGACGAGTGGTACATCTGCTATCACCGCCGCCCGATCCCGAGCGAGGGGCGCAATCACCGCGTCGTCTGCATCGACCGGCTGGAGTTTGACGCGAACGGTGAGATAAAGCCTGTCGTCATGACGGAGTGAAAGGCAAAAAGGGTCAGGCTTCTGCGCAAGGGGAAGGATGTCCTGGCATGAATACAACATATACAGTAAAACATATACAGAAGGGTTTGGTACGCCAAGACAAGCTTGGCTGAACTATCATGATGAAAGGAACATGAATCACAAACAAACCGAGATGTGATTAGGATGGCAGGCCGTGAGAGGGGCGACCCGACTGCGGGAGTCCTGCCGGACAAAGAGGTGAGTCGC
>JAZSQE010000041.1:0-27625 GCA_045537795.1 Kiritimatiellia bacterium
CGGTCGATCTTGCTTCTCCGAACATCCATCCGCTCGCGAAGAAGGCAAAGGATTGTGCGGCTGGTGCCGTCCTTGTCGCGGCTTTCGGCGCAGCAATCGTCGGTTGCATCATATTCGTGCCCAAGCTTTTAGCCCTTGTCAGGAAAGGCTAAAAAACAATAGCAGAAGGAGGGGATGTCAGTGAAGATTGATGAAATTTTGTCACAAAAAGGTCAGACCTATTTGTGACAAAAGAATTGTTCTCATTATACCTGACCTTTTTGTGACAAATTACTACATCGCGCAGACATTGCCCAAGAAGCCCAAGTCGCAGTTGCAGCGCTACAGGCTTCTGCGCAAGGGGAAGGATGTCCTGGCATGAATACAACATATACAGTAAAACATATACAGAAGGGTCCGACCTTTTTTCAGGCTAGGCCATGTAACCGAAAACGCCGCCGGAGCACGCCGATCACCGAAAAGATCGTTCAGTATCGCCGCAACGCTCCTCGTTGCCGTCTTGGCGTATGCCGAAGAAATTAACGAGCGAGACTTCCGCATCCGCGATCCGTTCGTTCTGGTGGAGGGCGGGAAGTTCTATCTGTACGAGTCCAAGCCATGGTCTGGCGGCAAGGGCGTGGATGTGCGCATAAGCACCAATTTCGTCGACTATTATCATGTGGATTATGGTATAATATACCGCACTGATGCGGATACTGACACGATATATTCTGCGGGAATTTCTGATTCCGTTCGGCTATTGTCTGGCGGGATTTGTTTCCATTTACGTTCTATTCGAGCTTTTCGGCTCGTTTTCGCGCATGATGGACTCCGAGGCGTCGATTTCGCTGGTAGTTAAATATCTGTGCGGGTATCTTGCGCCTTATTTCCATTATCTTGTTCCGGCTTCGCTTATGCTCGCGACATTGTACACGATGTGGAGTTTCTGCCGGCACAGCGAAATAATCGCGATGCGCGCCAGCGGTGTGAGTTTCATTACCATCGTCAAGCCGCTTCTTTCCGTGGCGGTTCTGAGTTCCGTCGCCGTCGCCTGGGTCAACGAATCCTACGTTCCCCGTTATGCCCAATGGGCGAATATGCTCAGAAACGAGCGTTTTTCGCTTGAGAAAATCGAACGTGCCGACAATATCGTTTATCGAAACACCAAGGACGGGCGCACCTGGAACATCAGCGAGCTTCTCGACATCGAAGGGAGCCGCCTTCAGGGCGTTCGCGTGACGATCGACCGTCCAGGCGGCGCGAGACTGAAGAATATAACGGCGCAGAGGGCGGAATATCTTGACGGTCAGTGGTGGTTCTTCGATCCCAAAGTGCAGCATTATGACATTTCAGGGCAGGAGATCGCCACGCCCGTGCCGGAGATGGACGCGCTCAAATTCCGCTGCTTCAGCGAATTCACGGAAATTCCGGCTGACTTCATCCTTCAGAACAGGCCGTGGCGCTACAACGGAGTGCGCGACCGTTTTCGATATATCGAGAAACATTCCAATATAACCGATAAAGCGAGAGACGAGCTCGTCTATGATACTTGGGCGCAGATAGTGTCACCCTTGGCATGCATCATCATAACGCTTTTCGCGATACCCGCCGGCATAGCCTCCGGCAGACAATCCGTTTTCAAGGGCATTCTCGGCGCTCTCGGGATGTTCTTCGCCTTTTACGGTTTTACGATCGGTTGCATGATAATCGCCAAGAACGGTTGGTTTAATCCCGTGGCGGCGGCGATTTTGCCCGATATTCTCTTTCTCGCCCTCGGCGTGAGGGCGTTTCTTAAACAACGCTAAATTCCAGACGGTAAGCAGATATGAAACAGGACATTCTTATGGCGATATCACCCATCGACGGGCGTTATCAGGACAAGTGCTCGGAACTCAAGGAAGTTTTTTCGGAATACGGCCTCGTGAAGCGCCGTGTTCTTGTCGAGTGCGTCTGGCTCGAGGCTTTGTGCGACGCGAAGGAGATAAAGGAGTGCAAGGCTCTTTCGGACGCAGAGCGCAAGGCGTTGAGAAAGATCGCCGCAGATTTTTCGCTCGAAGACGCGCAGCGCGTCAAAGATATCGAAAAGACGACGAATCACGACGTCAAGGCGGTTGAATATTTTCTGAAGGAGAAGGTCGCCGGCTCGTCACTTGAAAAGCGTTCCGAATTCATCCATTTCGGCTGCACTTCCGAAGACATAAACAACATGTCCCACGCACTAATGTTGCGTGACGGAAAGAAGGTCCTCAGAGGTGAGATGGACAGGATGACGGCCGTCATCGCGGCGATGGCGAAGGAATGGGCGAAAGTGCCCATGCTCGCGCACACGCACGGTCAGCCCGCTTCGCCCACCACGATCGGCAAGGAGCTCGCCGTCGTTTCGGCGCGTCTCAAGCGTCAGGCGGCTGAAATCGACCGCCTCGTGATGCCCGCGAAGATGAACGGCGCCGTCGGTAATTTCAATGCCCATCTGTCGGCCTATCCCGATGTCGATTGGGAAAAACTTTCGAAAAAGGTCATAGAATCGCTTGGCCTCAGGCAGAACCGCCTCACGACGCAGATCGAATCGCACGACGGCATCGCCGAACTTTTTGACGCAGTCTGCCGCTGGAATTCGGTTCTTCTCGATTTCGACCGCGACGTCTGGATGTACGTTTCGATGGGGTATTTCAAACAGCGCACGATAAAGGGCGAAATCGGTTCTTCTACGATGCCTCACAAGGTCAATCCAATAGACTTCGAGAATTCGGAAGGCAATCTCGGCCTTGCGAACGCCGTCATGGGCTTCATGGCGCGCAAACTCGCGATTTCGAGAATGCAGAGAGATCTCACGGATTCGACCACGCTTCGCAACATGGGGGTCGGTTTCGGCTACACCCTTATCGCGATACGCTCGACATTGAAAGGTCTCGGCAAGCTCGAGCTCAACGCAGAGCGTCTCGCGGAAGATCTCGACCGCAATTGGGAAGTGCTTGCCGAGCCGATCCAGACCGTAATGCGCAAGGTCGGCATGGACCGCCCCTACGAGAGACTTAAGGAACTCACGCGAGGCCGGCGCGTCAACGCCGAAATCATGCGAGAATTCGTGTCGGCGCTTCCGTTGCCGAAAGCCGACAAGTCGCGCCTTCTCAAGTTGACGCCTTCGACGTATATCGGACTTGCCGCGCGTCTGGCGCGTCTTGCCTGACCGCTCAGCGGCGAACCGAGGGCGTGAAATCTTATTTGGAGATACTGAAACTTGTCTGGCCGCTTGCGCTGGGCATGGTCAACAACGCTCTCATGCAGTTCGTCGACCGCGCGTTTCTGGCGCGGGAATCGATGGCGAGCCTCGAAGCCGTTCTGCCCGCGTCGATGCTTTCGCTCATTCTTCTCGGTTTTTTTCAGGCGATCGTCGCGTATTCCGGGACGTTTGTCGCCACCTACCACGGAGCGCGTGACGCGCGCATGTGCCGCGCTTCGTGCACGGCCGGCGTCATTCTGGCCGTCGCGTTCGGAGTGCTGTCGCTTCTCTTCATCCCTGCGGGCGGTTTCATTTTCGAAACGTTCTCCAACGGGACGGAAGTGATTTCGCGGCAGAAGGCGTATTTTTCAATCACCGTCGCGGGCGGAGTGTTCCTTTACGGGCAGATGGCGCTGCAATCGTATTTCACGGGCAGAGGCAGAACCAGAACGGTCTTTTACGTCAATTTCGCCGGCAACGTTCTCAATGCGCTTCTCGATCCTCTGCTTATATTCGGTCTTTGCGGCATTCCTCGTTTCGGCATAGCCGGAGCCGCGTATGCGACGGTCGCGTCGCTTCTGCTTCAATGGGTCGCAATGTGGTGGATTTTGCGGCGGGATGTGCGGCGCGGCGGGGAATATCCGATGCAAGGCCGGAGCGTGAGGCGCTTCAGCGGAGAGATGGCGTCGCTCGTTCTGCGTATTCTCCGCTTCGGCTCCATGTCGGGCCTTTACAACGTGCTTAATCTTCTTTCTTTCACGATATTCGTGTTCTTCACAGGTCGCGTAGGTCATCTCGAGGCGGCCGTTTCGAACGCGTGCTTCGCTGTGAACTATCTTCTCTTCGCGCCGATCGAAGGTTTCGCCATAGGTGCCGCGACGCTCGTCGGGCAGGCGAAGGGCGCCAAGGATCCCGCGGCGGCCCGGCTCGCCGGCTGGCGCTGCGCGTTTCTTGCCGTCGTCTCGATAGCGCTTTTTCTCGGCGTTACGCTGCTTTTTTACCGTCCGATACTTTCGATATTCGCTCCGGACGATCCCGTCCTTGCGGCGAAGTTCATCGATCTCGGCTTTACGCTTCTCGTCCTCATGGCGGCCTGGCAGATATTCGAGGTTTTCGATACGGTCGTTTCCGGCGCGCTCAAGGGGGCGGGAGACACCTCGTTCGTCTTTTGGTGGATGCTGCTCGTCGCGTTTCTTTTCTGGATGCCGCTTGTGGTTTTTGCATCGCGTCTTGACAATCCGATGCAGATGCTTTGGTCGACGATGATCATCTACGTCGCGGTTCTTAGCGTCGGCACTCTTTTGAGATGGCGTTCGGGCCGCTGGCTTCGCATCAATATTGTGTGAGCGCGGCGCCGGTCATTTCATGCTCGGCAGGACTATGCCTCTGAGGATTATCTTCTGGCAGGCGAGGAAGACGACGGCCGTAGGCACGGAGACCAACACGAAGCCCGCCATCACGCACCACGGCTGATGGGCGAACGTCTGCGACATTTGGTACATCCATACCGCGAGGGTCCAGTGCGATTCCTTCTGGCAGACGAGAAACGCCCATTCCCACGACGAATAAGCGTGGATGAACGCGTTCAAAGCGTTCACGGCGAGAATGGGCGTGGTCGTGGGGAGTGTGATCTCGCGAAACACCGTCCACTCGCCCGCGCCGTCGATGGCGGCCGCTTCGTACAGTTCGCGGGGCAGAGCGTCGAAGAAACCCTTCAGAATGAAAATCGACATTCCGCTTGCGACGCCGGGCAGGACGAGCGCCGCGAATGTGTTGAGAAGCCCGAGGTCGCGGATGAGCAGAAAACCGGGTATCGCCGTCACCGCCGCCGGGAACGCCATCGTCGCGAGAAGAAACAGTATTATCTTCTCCGTCGATTTCAGGCGGAAGCGCGAAAGGGCGTACGCGGCCAGGGGATTGACCGTGAGCGAGGCGAGTATCGACAGAATCACGAGAAGAAGCGTGTTCGCGAACGCCTTGCCCCGCAGAAAGATGTAGTCGGCGACGAGAGTGTAGTTGGAAAGGCAGCTTTCGGAAAAATCGCTCCATCCGTTTTCGACGAACTGAACGGCGAGCGCGTTGCGTATGGAGGACGCGTGCGCCGCGCGATCGGCCGGCATCGTGCGTGAAACGAAGTCGCCTTCGCGGATCGCTTCTTCCAGATAATGCTTCATGAACCTGAAATAGCATTTCGTCTTTTCGTCGGCGGCTTCGGTTTCGGAGTCGGCGCGCCATGAGCGCTTCGACTCCGCTGAAAAGGAGATGTCGAAAAACGACTTGTGTCTGACCGGCCAGACGGCGTTCAGTTTTTCGAGACTCCCGTATTCCTTTTTGACGAAGCGCGCCACGTCGCGGGGATCGTAGTTGCACGAAAGTTCTCGCACGCTCTTCGCCGCGAGCGAGCGGAGAAAACGCGCGGCATCGTCTTTCCGCGCGGCGAGGATTTTTCTGTCGTTCAGCGGCGCGAGATGTTCGGCGGCGAAACGCTTTACTCCGTCGTGGTCTTCGGCGACGCGAGACCAGTTCGTCCAGTGCGCCGGAGCGTTCGGATACACGTCTCGCGGGAACGTCTTGAAGCGCATGGAAATCGAACGCATGAAACGGTCGCTTCTGTCGAAAAGACCAATGATTACGGGGCTGTGACGGTTGTAATCGTATGAAGAGGAGAAGGACGAGGCGAGCATCACGGCGAACGGATAGACCATCGTCACCGCTCCCAGCGAAAGCGCCAGATAGATGAGCGAAATAAAAAGTTTCGCTTTTAAGGTTTTGCGTTCGGAGTTGAGGATAATCGCCATGAGTGCGTGTATTGTATCAAAAAATGGGTGTCACCCCCTTGCATATTTCGAAAAAATTCGTTATCATTCACATCAGAATGTCGCGGATGTTGCATCCGTCAGGATGTGCCGCCGATGTTCGAAAAAAAAAGGATCAAAAAATATGGCTACCAAGAAGGTTGCTGCTAAAGCTCCGGCCAAGAAGGCCGTCGTCAAGAAAGTTGCCGCCAAGAAGGCTCCTGCGAAGAAAGCCTGCTGCTGCAAGAAAGCCGTCGCCAAGGCTCCCGCGAAGAAGGCGGAAGTGAAGAAGGTTGCCGCCAAGGCTCCCGCCAAGAAGGCCTGCTGCTGCAAGAAGGCCGCCGCCAAGGCTCCCGCGAAGAAGGCGTGCTGCAAGAAGGCCGTCGCCAAGAAGGCTCCCGCGAAGAAGGCCGCCAAGAAGTAAGAAGTAAAACGCGGCGGTTCAAGCCGCCAGGGCGCGTCGGTTCCCTAAACCGACGCGCTTTTTTTGACACCCGTGACTGGTTGCTTTACAGAGACGTCGGAAGGCGTCATCGTGAACGTCAAGGCTCAGCCGCGCTCGTCGCGCAGCGGCGTGGACGGGCTTGTCGGCGACGCGCTTAAGGTGCGCGTCAGGAGCGCGCCCGTCGACGGCAAAGCGAACAAGGAATTGACCGAAACCGTCGCAGAGGCGCTGGGCGTCGCGAAATCGTCGGTCGTGTTCAAGTCGGGCGAGACATCGAAGACAAAAAGAATTTTAATCAAAAACAAATCCGCCGCGGAGGTAGCGGCATTGCTGAAGATATGAAAATTTCCGTTTCAGAAGACATCAGGTACGTCGGCGTCAACGATCACGACGTCGATCTTTTTGAAGGCCAGTTCGAAGTGCCGCGCGGCATGGCGTACAATTCGTATGCGGTGGTCGACGAAAAAACGGTCGTGTTCGACACCGTCGACGCGCGCTTCGGTGAAGAGTGGCTCGAGAACATCCGCCGCGAGACGCACTCGCGCGCCGTCGATTATCTCGTCGTGCAACACATGGAGCCCGACCACTCCGCGAACATCGCCGTTTTCGCGAAGGAGTATCCGGATGCCGTGATCGTCTCATCCGCGAAAGCGTTCGCGATGATGAAGAATTTCTTCGGCGACGATTTCGCCTCGCGCCGTATCGTCGTCAAAGAAGGCGATACGCTTTCGAGCGGCTCGCACGAGTTCGTTTTCGTCGAGGCGCCCATGGTGCACTGGCCTGAAGTCGTCGTCACGTACGACAAGGTTTCGAAAGCCCTCTTTTCGGCCGACGGTTTCGGCAAGTTCGGCGCCAACGACGTTGAAGACCCCGAAGGCTGGGACTGCGAGGCGAGGCGTGATTATTTCGGTATCGTCGGCAAATACGGCGCTCCCGTGCAGGCGCTTCTCAAGAAGGCCGCGGGGCTCGAGATAAAGGCGATTCTTCCTCTTCACGGCCCCGTCATCGAAACGCCGGAGGATATAGCGCACGTCGTCGCGCAGTACGACACGTGGTCGTCCTACCGCGTAGAATCCCCCGGTGTCTGCATAGCCTACACATCCGTCTACGGCAACACGAAAAAGGCCGTTCTCAGGCTCGCGGAAATGCTGAAGGAACGCGGTTGCCCCAAGGTCGCCGTCGCCGATCTTGCCCGCGACGACATGCACGAGACGATCGAAGACGCATTCCGCTACGGCAAGCTCGTTCTCGCGACGACGACGTACAACTGCGGCATCTTCCCGTTCATGCGCGAATTCATCCATCATCTCGTGGAGCGCAACTGGCGCGATCGCCTCGTCGGTCTCGTCGAGAACGGCTCCTGGGCGCCGACGGCGGCGAAAGTCATGAAGTCGATGCTCGAGAAGTCCCCGGGCGTCAGATTCTGCGAAAACACCGTCACGATCAGATCCGCCTGCGACGCCGCAGCCGAAGAAAGTCTCGCCGCGCTCGCCGATGAACTGTGCCGCGGATAAACGCGGGATTATGGTATAATGCGCCACATGAACGAATCCGGTTCGCTTGCAAGAATGATACTTAAGTCGTCGGGGGTTTTTTCCGACGACGCTTTGGAGCGTATATTCACGCAGCGAGCGGCGAACCCCGGGATGAAACTCGCCGAAGCCGTCGTCAAATTCGGCGGCGTGAAGGAGATGGAGTTTCTTTCGGCCGTCGGCAAGGTCCTTTCTCTTGATACGGTCGATCTCTCCGAACAAACGCCGAGCAGCGAAGCTCTGACGAAGCTCCCGGCCTCCGCCGTAAACCAGTATAACGTACTTCCTTTCAGATTCGACGGGGAGTCTCTTTCGGTCGTGTCGTCCGATCCTTTCGACACGGCCGCCGTCGACGGGCTGAGGCTTATCGCCGGGTGTCGCGTGACGAGTCTTCTCGCGACGCGCGAAGAGGTGGAGAAGGCCGTCAAGAAGTATTACGGCGTCGGCGCCGAGGCGATCGAGAAGATGCTCGAGGACGGTCGATTCGAAGTCGGCGACGAGTTCGGCGCGATGACGAAGATTGACGTAGGCGAAATGGGCGAGGAGGCGTCGATCGTCAGGTTCGTAAACCAGATCATTGCCGAAGCCGACCGTCAGGGAGCGACGGATATCCACATCGAGCCGCAGGAGACGGAACTCAGAATCCGTTACCGCATCGACGGCATGCTCCACAAGGTCGACGTCCCGCCGCAGCTCAACCGACTCAAATCGGCGATCATCTCGCGCATCAAGGTCATGGCCAATCTCGATATCGCCGAGAAACGCCTGCCGATGGACGGGCGAATAGGCATCCGCATCGCCGGGCAGGATATCGACATTCGCGTTTCGACGATGCCCGCGGCGTACGGCGAATCCATTTCGCTGAGACTTCTCGCCAAGAGCGGCAGTTTCGTGAAGATGGCGGATCTCGGTTTCAACGAGCGCGATTTCGCGGTCGTCGACAAGATCATCCGCCGCCCGAACGGCATCTTTCTCGTGACGGGTCCGACGGGTTCTGGCAAATCCACGTCGCTTTATTCGTTCCTTTCCGAAGTGAACCGCATGGACGTCAGGATCATGACGGCCGAAGATCCGATCGAGTACCACATGGCGGGCATCAACCAGGTTCAGATGCAGGCGGATATCGGCATGAACTTCGCGCGCGCCCTGAGGGCGTTTCTCCGTCAGGACCCCGACATCATCATGGTCGGTGAAATCCGCGACCGAGAAACGGCGGAAATCGCGATCAACGCTTCGCTCACGGGCCACATGGTGTTCTCCACGCTGCATACGAACGACGCGGCCGGCGCGTTCCCCCGTCTTATCGACATGGGGGTCGAACCGTTTCTTATCGCATCGGCGGTCGCGGGCGTCATGGGTCAGCGTCTCTGCCGCCGGCTCTGCCCCGACTGCATGAAAGAGGTTCCTCTCGACCGCAAGTATTATACGCTTTCCGCGCCCCCCGCGAAAGATACCGTATTTGAGCCGAACGGTTGCGACAAATGTTCGCGCACCGGCTACAAGGGGCGTCGCGCGCTCTTCGAGGTTCTTGAAGTCGACGAGGAGATCGAAGGGGCGATCGTGAGGAGAGAGAACGCGAGCGAAATCAGAAACCGCTCTCTCGCCAAGGGCATGAAGACGTTGCGCGAAGACGGCTGGGCGAAAGTGTTCGCGGGCGTCACGTCGGTGAAGGAGATTCTCCGCGTCACCGAAGACCAGTGATTTTCGGAATTTCAACGGAGGTGACAAAAATGGATGAAAGAGCGGCAGGTCTCGTAAAAGAGGCGATGGCAGGTCTTCAAAGGCGCGGCTTCGATGTCGCGTACGCGGCGGATGCCGCCGAGGCCCTTGAAACCGTCATGAACGAAGTGCGTTCCTCGACGAGCGTCGGGTGGGGCGGGAGCGAGACGCTGAAGGAGATCGGCGTCAAGGAGGCCGTCGCGTCTTCGGGCGTCGAAACGCGCGAATACCGCAACGATGCGGATATCTTTCTTTTGAGCGCGAACGCCGTGACGAAGGACGGGCGGATCGTCAACATCGACGGGCGAGGCAACCGTATCTCCGCTTCCATCTGCGGACCGCGCCGCGTCATATACGTCATCGGCCGCAACAAGGTCGTAGACGGCGGTCTCGACGAGGCTGTTGCGCGGATCAAGAAATGTGCGTGCGCCCCGAACTGCCGCCGCCTCGGGAAGAAAACCCCCTGCGCCGAAACGGGTGTCTGCGTCGATTGCGATTCGCCCGACAGGATCTGCAAGGTGATGGCCGTGTTTGACCGTTGCCCGACGGGAGTGAGCGCGCTTGCCGTTCTCGTCGATGCCGATCTCGGATATTGATCTCGAAATGCGCCGCAAACCGGAGATTCTCGCGCCGGCAGGTGATTTCACCTGTCTCGCCGCGGCCGTTCAGGCGGGAGCCGATGCCGTCTACTTCGGTCTCGGCGGCTTCAACATGCGCGCGCGCGCAAGCGCGAATTTTTCGGCGGCTGATCTGCCGGAGATTTCGTCCGTCTGCCGTGAAGCGGGGGTCAAGGCGTATCTGACGCTCAATTCCATAATTTACGAAAGCGAACTCGCCGAGGTGGAAAAACTCATCGCCGAAGCGAAGCCTTTCGTCGACGCGTTCATCGTGGCCGACTGGGGCGTCATCGGGATGTGCCGCCGTCTCGGCGCGCCGTTTCACGTGTCGACGCAGATGAGCTGTTCGAATTCGGCGGCGGCGAAGTTCCTTAAGGCGGAGGGCGCCGAGCGCATCGTTCTCGCGCGCGAGTGCACTCTCGCTGAAGCGGCCGCGATATCGCGCGAAGCCGGCGTAGAAGTCGAAACTTTCGTCCACGGCGCCCAGTGCGTCGCCGTTTCGGGGCGTTGCATGATGAGCCACGACGTTTTCGGCTGCAGCGCGAACAGGGGAGAGTGCCGCCAGCCGTGCCGCAGACGTTTCCTCGTCAAGGCGGTGGATCTTTACGAAGACGAAAACGGCCGTCCTGTGCACGAATCCGACACGGCGTTCATCGTGGAGCCGCACACCGTGCTTTCGTCGAAAGATCTCTGTTCGCTCGGTTTCGTGGACAGGCTCGTTGAAGCCGGGATCGCGAGTTTCAAAATCGAAGGCCGGGCGCGCAACGCGGAGTACGTGAAGACGGTGGTCGCCGCCTACCGCGAAGCGGTCGACGCGTATTTCGAGGGGCGCTACGACGCCGCGCTCGCGGCTCGTCTCGTCGAAGAGACGAAGAAGGTGTTTCACCGCGAGTTTTCGCAGGGACTTTATTACGGTCGTCCCGGAGCGGACCAGTTCACCGACAGCGAAGATTCTCTCGCTACGACGGTAAAGCGTCACGTCGGAATCGTCATCGATTATTTCACCAAAGCCGGCATCGCGCAGGTGAAGGTGCAGGATCATTGCATTTCTCCCGGCGACACGGTGCAGATTCACGGCAGAACGACGGGTGTAGTCGAACTCGAACTGGGCGAACTCAGACGCGACGATGAAATACCCGCCGCGGCGCACAAGGGAGAGTGGGTGACGTTCGTCTGTCCGCGCTGCAGAGTCGGTGACAAGGTGTTTTTCATAGAGAAGAGATGACATGGCGCTTGCTGTCGAGAACCGGGTGGATTCGATTCTTGAAAAGGCGCTGGCCGCGCCGCTGAATCTGGCGCACGGAGAAATCGCGGAGATTCTCGCTCTCGACGACGAGGGGATTCTTGGGCGCGTCTTCGCCGCTTCGCGCGAGGTCGCCCGCCGCGCAGGGCGCGACAAGATACTCAGGCGCGCTCTCGTCGAGACGTCCAACGTCTGCTCTAAAGACTGTCTTTATTGCGGCATAAGAAAATCGAACCGTCCGGCGCGATACACGATGAGCGAAGAAGAAATCGCCGGGTGCGTTTCGCGCGCGCGCGCCGAAGGGTTCGACGCTGTCGCCTTCCAGGGGGGCGAGATCGAAAGCGAGGCGAACAGCGCCTATTACGAGCGTGCTCTCGCTCTGGCCGCCGGAATGGAGGTGACCCTCAGTCTCGGCGAACAGGAAGAGAGCGTTTACCGCCGCTGGAAGGAGGCGGGCGCGATGAGGTATCTTCTCAGGATAGAGACGTCGAACCGGAATCTTTATTCCCTGCTGCATCCCGCCTCGTGCTCGTTCGACAGGCGCGTTGAGTGCATAAAGACACTCAAGCGTCTCGGTTACGTCACCGGAACGGGGGTGATGATCGCGCTTCCCGGGCAGACGCTCGACGATCTCGCTTCGGACATCGTTTTCTTCGGGTCTGTCGGCGCGGATATGGTCGGGATGGGGCCTTGGATAGCGCATGACGCGACCCCGCTCGCCTCGCGGCGCGCGACGTGCGGCGACGCGCTTGATCTTACGCTCAAAATGATCGCGCTTGCGAGGCTTTATCTACACGACGTCAATATCGTCGCGTCGACGGCGCTCGATGTCATAGATCGCGCCTGCGGCAGAAATCGCGCCATAGCGGCCGGGGCGAACGTCATGATGCCCAATTTCACGCCGGCGGCCTACCGCGGCGGTTACGATCTGTACCCCGGAAAGGCCACGGCCTGATTGCGGCTCAGAGATATCTGCCGGTGACGGACGCCGCGCACGCTTTCACCTCGGCCGGAGGCCCCTGCACGACGAGATTCCCGCCGGCTTCGCCGCCTCCGGGGCCGAGATCGATAATCCAGTCGGCAGATTTTATTACATCTATGTTGTGTTCTATGACGACGATCGTGTTGCCCTGATCGCGCAGTCCGAAGAGAAGTTTCATGAGCTTGGCGACGTCGTCGAAATGAAGTCCCGTCGTGGGTTCGTCGAGCAGGTAGAGCGTTTTTCCCGTCGATCGCCTGGAGAGTTCGGTAGCGAGTTTTATGCGCTGCGCTTCGCCGCCGGAAAGTGTCGTGGAACTCTGCCCGAGCGCGAGATACCCCAGCCCCACGTCTTCGAGCGTCTTGAGTTTGCGCGCGAGAGAAGGGACTTTTGAGAAGAAACGGCCGGCTTCGCCGACGGTCATTTCGAGAACGTCGGCGATGGATTTTCCGGCGTATGTGACTTCGAGCGTCTCGGAGTTGAAGCGCCTGCCGTTGCATTTGTCGCACGGCACGTACGCATCGGGGAGAAAACTCATTTCGAGTTTTTTTACGCCGTCGCCGCCGCAACTTTCGCAACGCCCGCCTTTTATGTTGAACGAAAATCTCCCGGGCGCGTAACCGCGGGCGCGCGCCGCTTCGGTTTTGGAGAAGAGTTCGCGTATCTCGGAGAAGAATCCGACGTAAGTCGCGGGATTGGACCGTGGCGTGCGGCCGATGGGCGACTGATCGATTTCGATTACCTTGTCGAAGTGTTCGCTCCCCGTGATCGAGCGGTGCTTGCCGGGAGTCGCCTTCGCGCCGTTGAAATGTTTCATCAGAGCCGGTTTGAGCGTCTCTTCGATGAGCGTCGATTTGCCCGAACCCGAGACGCCGCTGACGACAGTGAAGGAGCCTACGGGGATTTTCGCCGTGATGTTCTTCAGGTTGTGCTCGCACGCGCCGTGGATGACGAGGAAGCGCGAGCTGGGAGAGGGTGCCGCGGAACTCGGAGAGGGGGCGACCTTTTTTCTTCCGGTCAGATAGTCTGCCGTCAAGGTCTTCGATTTCAGGAGTCCTTTGAAATCTCCATGATAGACGATTTCGCCGCCTTCGCGTCCGGCGCCCGGACCGAGATCTATTATATGGTCTGCCGTGCGCATCATCTCCTCGTCGTGTTCGACGACGACGACCGTGTTGCCGCGGTCGCGGAGGTTTTTCAGCGTAGCGATGAGTTTTTCATTGTCGGAAGAATGAAGCCCGATCGTCGGTTCGTCAAGGACGTAGAGAACGCCCGTAAGACCCGAACCTATCTGCGTCGCGAGGCGTATGCGCTGCATCTCGCCGCCCGACAGAGACCCCGAGGGCCTGTCGAGCGTAAGATATCCGAGACCGACGTCGACCAGAAATTCGAGACGTTTGACGATTTCCTTCAATATCTCCTTCATCGGTCCCGAAGACGAGTCTTTCGCGGCGAGGCCGGCGAAAAATTCCGCCGAGGCGTTCACCGGCATCGACATGACTTCGACGATCGATTTGCCCGCTACTCTGGCGGCCCGCGATTCGGGGCGCAGGCGCGCGCCTTTGCAGTCGGGACACGTGCGGAAGTTTCTGTAAGACTCAAGTTTGGCGCGCGCTTCATCGTCGTCAGCCTCTTCAAGACGGCGTTCGAGTGTGGCGAGCACGCCTTCGAAGGGTTTGTCGACGCTTCTCCACGGCAGGACGAGATCGTCTTTGAAGCCGTGCATCAGGCCCTTGCGGAACGTCGCCGGAAGTTTTTCGTAAGGTGTCGAAAGTTTCACTTTGTACTGCTTCGCGATCTGTTCGAGAAGGGCGTTGTAGTACATTATCGCGTTGTGGCCCGCCCGCCGCCACGGATGGATGCATTCAAAAAGGGCGAGAGATTTGTCGGGGACGACGAGGTCTTCGTCGAAATAGTAGAGCTGTCCCAGGCCGGCGCACGTCGGGCACGCGCCGAAAGGCGAATTGAACGAGAATGAACGAGGTTTCAGTTCGTCGAAAGAGATCGAACAGTCCGTGCAGGCGTTCAGTTCCGAATATACGGTGCTTTCGCCTTCCGTGACGATTTCCACGATGCCGGCGCCGGTTTTAAGCGCGAGTTCCACCGAATCGGTAAGGCGCGTGCGCTCGCAAGGTATCACGAGGCGATCCACAACGACATCGATCGTGTGGGCTTTCTTCTTGTCGAGTTCCGGCGCTTCGTCGAGCGGGTATATTGTTCCGTCGATTCTCGCGCGGACGAAACCGTTGCGCTGCAGTGCGGCGAGAGTGTCTTCGTGGCGGCCTTTCTTGCCTTTCGCGACCGGGGCGAGCACGATCGTTTTCCCTTTGCGTCCGTCGCGCATCGCGAGGATTTCGTCGACGATCTGTTCCGCGCTCTGGCGCGTGACGACCTTGCCGCATTTCGGACAGTGCGCGACGGCGCAGTTGCCGTAAAGAAGTCTGAGGTAATCGTGTATCTCCGTTACGGTGGCGACGATTGAACGGGGGTTGCCACCGGACGTGTGCTGTTCGATTGAAATCGCCGGAGAGAGACCTTCGATTCTGTCGACTTCCGGCTTTTGGAGCCGGTCGAGAAACTGTCTCGCGTACGCGCTGAGTGATTCTACGTAGCGGCGCTGGCCCTCCGCGTAAAGAGTGTCGAAGGCGAGGGAGGATTTTCCGCTGCCGGAAAGTCCCGTTATCACGGTAAGAGAATTTCTCGGAATCGTGACGTCGATCCCTTTGAGATTGTGCGTGCGTGCGTTTGTTATCGTTATGTCTGTCATGGTGAAAATCAGGTAAATTATACCATAACCGCTCGAAGATTCGGCGGTCGAAGGCGAATATTCTCTATGGGGTGACAAGACAAAGTGATTCTCGCCGGCATCGTTCTTCGTCGCCTTTGAGAATTATGGTATAATTGCGGGATGAAAGAAAAAGGAATAGAAAATCAGATTGAATCGCGAATCCCCGTAGACTTTAAGGTCGACTCTTCCGTCTGCCTCAGATGCGGTGCCTGCGTGCGCGACTGCGCCTTTAAAGTTTTGTCGTTCGATAAGGCGGGGCTTCCCTCTATGCCGCATCCCGAAAAGTGCATGCGCTGTCAGCACTGCTTTGCCGTCTGTCCCGTCGGCGCGATCACTTTTGACGGAGTGAAATCAACCGATGTGGCCGCCGTAAAAGACCTCGAACTCCCCAATGCGGATCAGGTCGCCAATTGGATCAGATCTCGCCGCTCGATCCGCAGATTCGCCGCCGAGGATGTAGACCCCGCCGTTCTCGACAAGGTCTTGAAGCTTTTGGCGAATTCTCCGACGGGGTGCAACGCGCGGGCGCTGACATTTACGTGCTATCCGAACCGTGCCGCGGTTGACGGATTCCGCGCCGCTTTTTTAAAGGCGGTAGAAGAGCATCGCGACGGCCCGAAGCTTCTCCCGCGCTGGTTGGCCGTTCCCGCCATTAAACTGCGCAAGGGCGGCGAAGATGTTTTCTTCCGCGGAGCATCGGGTATTCTGATTGTTTCATCCGACGAGACGGCTCCCGGCGTCACGACGCCTCAGGAGGATGTGACCATCGCGTGTTCCAATTTTGAACTTCTCGCAAACGCCAACGCAATCTCAACCTGCTGGTGCGGCTTTTTGAAACTTGTGCAGAATGAGATACCCGAACTTCTCGAGAAGGTTGCCGGCATCCGCAGGACAACACCGTTCTATGCGATTCTCTTCGGCAAGAAGGCCGTAAAGTACATGCGTTGCGTCGAGCGCAGCTCCTACGCCGGCATCGTCTACAAAGACGGCGAAAGGTAATCGCAAATTTCATTCTCCGGGAGCCTATGTTGTTGACGATGCCGCGGATTTCATGATATAATCGCAACATCACCCGTTTTAAGGAGGAAAATCCTGTTATGAAGATGACAAGAAGGGAAATGTTGAAGGCGAGCGCCGCGTTCGGCGCGCTGAACATCATTCCGGCTAAAGTCCTGTGGGGAGCCGAAGCTCCCTCGAATCAGCTGACGCGCGCTCTGATCGGTTTCGGCGCGATTGCGCACAGTCACAACCACCTCGCATTCAAGGGCTCTCGTCTCATCGGTCTGTGCGATCCCTTCGATTACCGCGTCAAGCAGGGGCTTGCCGCCGCCGAGGAAAACGGCTGGGGCAAGATCAAAGCGTATAAGGATTTCAGGGCGCTTCTCGCCGACAAGGACGTCGATATCGCCCACATCTGCACGCCTTCGCACTGGCACGCCGTGCAGAGCGTGATGGCGGCGAACGCCGGCAAGGATATCTGGTGCGAAAAACCCATGACCCGCACGGTCGGCGAAGGCAAGCGCGTGATGGAGTTCGTCAGCGCCAAGAAGCGCGTCTTCCGTCTCAACACCTGGTTCCGCTATCAGGGCAATTTCTACGGCTTCGGAACGACTGTCGAGCCCATCAAACAGCTCGTGGAATCCGGGCTGCTCGGAAAAGGGCCGATCAAGTGCGTCTCCGGCGCCGGGCAGGGCTTCAGCTGGAAGTACGGATGGTCCGGCCGCACGAGCCTCAAACCCGAGCCGTTGCCGTCGGGGTTCGATTACGATATGTGGCTCGGTCCGGCCCCGTGGAAGCCGTACAACAGCCATCGCGTCGGCACATCCTTCCGCGGCTACTGGGATTACGATTCCGGCGGTCTCGGCGATATGGCGCAGCACTATCTCGACGCGCTGCAGTACGTCCTGTGCAAGGACGAAACGAGCCCGGTCAAGATCGATTACGTCGGTCCGAAACAGCACCCCGAGACGGTCGGCCGCTTCGACCGCTTTACGCTCACCTACGATGACGGTACCCAGGTGATCCTCGACGGCGACGAGACGCTTCTTGACGAGCCTCTTCTCCGCGGGTCGAACGGCGTGTGCATCTACAAGAAGGCGCCCGACGGCAAGACGCTGCGCGTCAAGGACGACAAGGGTTTCTGGAGCGAGGAGAAGGTGCTCAAGTATCTCGCCGACTGCCCCAAGCCCGCGCCGCAGAACACAGACTTCATCGACTGCATCAAGACGCGCAAGAAATTCGCTCTCAACGAATGCAACGGCTTCCGCAGCTGCTCGATGTTCAACCTCGCGATCGTCGCGTGGCGTCTCGGGCGCGGGTTCAAGTTCGATCCCGTCGCGATCCGCGCGGTCGACGATCCCGCGGCGGACCGCTTCCTCTATCAGGAGATGCGCGAGCCCTGGGCGACGGAGATGGGGTGCTGATCGGTAACGGTAAGAGGTTTGTAAAGAAAGGTTTTAACGAAATATGAAAAAGCTTTTGTTTTCGATGTTGATCGCCGCGGCGGCTCTGTCCGCTTCGGCGCAGGCCAACAAGACCGACCCCGTCGCGCCGTACCATGACTACGGTTCCGCGATGCAGTCGACGCCGGAAAAGCCGCTTACATCCTTCTGGCAGAAGGACGCGCGCAAAACGATCGACGATGCGACGAGCGACGCCGTATTGGCGTCTTTCGTGGCGGACGAAGATGCGGCGCGGCTTCTTCTCCTGAAGGTGGAAGGCGCTTTTACGACCGACGCTCTCACGCTCACGCAGATAGCGGCTGTCACCCAGTGGGTCATGTTGCCCGACAGCTGGTACAACTTCCTCTGGGACGGTCCCCACGCCGCGGGGCGCAAGATCTGGACGGAGGAGCTTCTTGAACTCGCCGACGAGTCGGATGACTCCTACGTGAAGATCTTCTGCCTTGAGCAGCTTCGCCTCTGCGCGTATTCCTGCCAGATCGAAGACATCATCGAGATCGGCGCGGAATCGAAGGACAAGAACGTGCGGGCCGTCGCCGAATTTGTCGCGCGTTCCCTCAGGAAGTGCCGATAAAGCACGCTCCGGCTTCCGTAAAGACGTCCCGCGGCGGTATTCCGTTGCGGGCGTTCTTTTTTCGGCATTTGCCTGCGGTGGGGGCGATTTGGTATAATTTCAGAAAAGTTTGAAAGGTACAACCAAATGCAGAACGTAGAATCAGAAATTTGCGATATCGTCGCGATGATAAAGAAACCCCGTGCGGCGTTCACGAAGGCCGATATCAAAAAGTTCATCAAAACCCGCGGCATCCGCCACGTCAATTTCATGTACCCAGGCGGCGATGGCCGCCTCAAAACCCTCAATTTCGTTCTCAACGACGAGGCGTATCTCGACGAGATTCTCTCCTGCGGCGAGCGCGTCGACGGCTCGTCTCTTTTCAGCTACATCGAGGCGTCGAGTTCGGATCTTTACGTGGTGCCGCGTTTTTCGTCGGCGTTCATGGATCCTTTCGCCAAACTTCCCACGCTGTGTCTTCTCTGTTCGTTCTTCAACAAAGACGGCGAGATGCTCGAGTCTTCTCCCGAATACACGCTTCACAAGGCGTGTGCCGCGTTCAAGAAGGCGACGGGGCTTGAGTTTCAGGCGATGGGCGAGCTCGAGTACTACGTAATCGCGCCCGAGTCGGCCGTGTTTCCCGCCGTCGATCAGCGCGGTTACCACGAGTCGGCGCCGTTCGCCAAATTCAACGAGTTCCGCCAGAAATGCATGCACTGCATCTCTCTCGCCGGCGGCATGATCAAGTACGGCCACTCCGAAGTCGGCAACTTCACCCAGGACGGCAAGCTCTACGAGCAGAACGAAATCGAGTTTCTCCCGTGCGCGGCCGAAGATGCCGCCAATCAGCTCACCGTCGCGAAGTGGATGATCCGCAATCTCGGCGCCGAGTACGGCTACGACATCACGTTCGCGCCGAAGATCACCGTCGGAAAGGCGGGCTCAGGGCTTCACGTCCACATGCGCCTGATGAAGAACGGCAAAAACCAGATGCTCAAAGGCGGGAAAATCTCCGACAGCGCCAAACGCGCGATCGCGGGCATGATGAAACTCGCGCCGTCGATCACCGCGTTCGGCAACATGAATCCGACGAGTTACTTCCGCCTCGTTCCCCATCAGGAAGCGCCGACCAACGTCTGCTGGGGCGACCGCAACCGCTCCGTTCTCGTGCGCGTGCCGCTCGGCTGGACGGCCAAGACGGATCTTTGCAAAAAAGCCAACCCGAGAGAAACGGCCGCCGCGTACAACACAGCCGAAAAGCAGACGGTCGAGATGCGCTCGCCGGACGCTTCGGCTAACGTCTATCTTCTGATGGCGGGTCTTGCCGTCGCCTGCCGATACGGCTTCTCGCTCAAAGACGGCGTCAAAGTCGCCGACGCGACGTACGTCAACGTCAACATCCACAAGAAAGAGAACGAAAAACTTCTCAAGTCGCTCGCGACATTGCCCGACAGCTGCGCCGCTTCGGCCGACTGCCTCGAGAAGCAACGCGCCGTTTACGAAGAGTTCGGAGTTTTTTCGCCCGCGATGATCGACGGCATTCTTGCGCAGCTCAGGGCGTTCGACGACCGCACGCTCAGACGTGACATCCAGAACAAGCCCGCCGAGGTCGCAAAACTCGTCAAGGCGCATTTCTATTGCGGCTGATACGACGCGGTCTTTCGTGATGGAACGTTATACGATTCAGACCGGAGGATTCGGAGTGAACACTTCGATTCTTTCGGTCGACGCAAAAGCCTGGGTCGTGGATCCGGGCGCCGATGCGGCAAGAATCGCCGATCTGATGGCGAAGAAGGGGCTTGAGATGGGCGGTGTGTTGCTGACACATGCCCATTTCGATCATATAGGGGCGATTCCGGGGTTGCAAAAATCGTTCCCCGGACTTCAGGTGTATGTGCACGCTCTTGATATTCCGGTCATCGATCATCCGATGAATCAGATGCCGCCGGAATATCCGGGCGTCGAAAAGCCTGCGACCGTGCTTGCGCAGTGTCCGCTTGACGGGTGCGAAGTCATCGAAACGCCCGGGCATACGCCAGGAGGCGTCTGTTACTATTTTCCTGCGGAAAAACTGCTTCTTTCGGGCGACACTCTTTTCGCCGGTTCCGTCGGACGGACGGATTTGCCCGGGGGTGATATGGCGACGTTGATGGCTTCGCTTGCGAAGCTCAAGCGTCTGCCCGACGACACTCTCGTGATTCCCGGACACGGCGGATGGACAACGATCGGCGAAGAGAAGCGTTCTAATCCGTTTCTTTATCTTTGACGTTCGGCTCTCGCTCCGCACCCCGAGAATCACCCGGGTTGCTTTTCGGCCTACGAATATGATATACTATACGAAAATTCGATGCGAAAGCGGGCGTAGCTCAATGGCAGAGCTCCAGCCTTCCAAGCTGGCTACGAGGGTTCGATTCCCTTCGCCCGCTCCATTGCCGGGGTGGCGAAATGGCAGACGCAGCAGACTCAAAATCTGCCGCACGAGAGTGTGTGAGGGTTCGAGTCCCTCTCCCGGCACCAGTGCGTCGAACTGAAAAAAAGGAGAGGTGTCCGAGTGGTCGATGGTGCAACCTTGGAAAGGTTGTGTGGGCGCAAGTCCACCGGGGGTTCGAATCCCCCCCTCTCCGCCACTTTGTCATTTATCGGAGAAAAAGATGGCTGAAACGACCGCTGTGTATCCCGGAACGTTCGATCCCATGACGAAGGGGCATTTCGATCTCATAAAGCGGGGTGCGAATCTCTACAACAGGCTGATCGTCGCCGTCGCCGCGACGAGCGCGAAGGACGGCGCCATGTTCACCGCCGAAGAGCGTCTGGCCATGATAGCCGAAGACGTCGCCGCGGCCGGGCTCGCCAACGTCGAAATCAAGGTGCTTGACACGCTTCTTGTCGATTTCTGCCGCCGTGAAGGCGCCCGGGTCGTCATACGCGGCGTCAGGGTCTACAGCGATTTCGAATACGAATTCCAGATGGCACTCACGAACAGGCGTCTCGCGCCCGAAATAGAGACACTGTTCATGATGCCCAGCGAGAGTCTCGCGTATGTCACGGCTTCGACGGTGCGAGAAATCGCGCGCTACGGCGGGGATACGGCTTCGTTCGTCACGCAGGCCGTCCAGAAACGGCTTTCTTCGAAATGAAATACGTCGTCACGGCCGGGCCTACGCGCGAGCACCTGGATCCCGTGAGGTTTCTGTCGAATCCCTCAAGCGGGAAGATGGGCTTCGCCGTCGCCGCCGCCGCGGCGAAACGCGGACACGAAACGGTTCTCGTAAGCGGCCCGGTCACTCTGAAGACGCCTGCCGGAGTTCGCAGAATCGACGTCGAGAGCGCGAGGGAGATGCTCGCGGCCGTGAAGGGCGAAGCCGATGAAGGTTCGGTCGTCGTCGCCGTCGCCGCGGTTGCGGATTTCAGACCCGCGCGACGTTCGCCCGTGAAGATTAAAAAACGTTCGATGCGCGGCGAGATCCGGCTTGTGCGGAACCCTGATATTCTCAAGTCCCTGAAGTCCGCGCCCGTAAGACGCATCGGATTCGCGGCTGAGACGAACGACGTGCTCGCAGAAGCCGGGCGCAAGTGCAGGGAGAAGAAGCTCGATTTCATTGTCGCCAACGACGTGGGGGAGCCCGGCTGCGGGTTCGGCGTATCGACGAACAGGGTTACGTTCGTCTATCCCGACGGGTCGCTGAAAAAACTTCCGCTCATGTCGAAACGCCGCATCGCCGAAAGGATCGTCGATGAAATCGATCGTGCTTAACGGCTGGGCCGCGAGCCCGGACGCGTGGAATCTCTGCAGGAGCGTGGCGGGGTCGAAAATCTTTTCGTACGTCGATCAGCTCGACGGTCTCGCCGAGCGCGAGTTCGCCGGTTCGGACGGCGTGGTGCTCATCGGATGGTCGATGGGCGGCAGTACGGCCTTGCGGCTCGCCGTGTCGGCTCCGCACAAGGTGAAGGGGCTGGTTCTTGTCGCGGCGACGCCGAGAATGATGGAGGAAAAATCCTCCGGCTGGCGGGGGATGTCGCCGCGCAGGCTCGAGGCGCTGCGCAAAGGGCTCGAAATGACGAACGGCGAAGGGTTTTTCGGCGTTTCTCCCTCCAGGCCGAATCCGTACATGATGGATACGCCGGAAAACCTCTCGCGAGGGCTCGAATACCTGCTCAAGACGGATATCCGCGAAGAAGTGCGCTCGCTTTCCCGGCCGTTTGCCGAAAACTCGGTGCCCGTGGCGATTTTCCAGTCGGAGAAAGACGGTATCGTCCGCTCCTCGAACGCCGGATTTCTGAAAGAGGTTTTTCCCGACGCCGATCTCATCATGGTTCCCGGCTCGGAGCACGCTTTAACCGTCGAAATTCCGGATCTTATCGACAAGGCCGTTTTTCGGATGATGTCCACCAAACACGATCACAGGGAGAGCTGAACATGAAAAAGCAATTAGGTTCTCTGGCCGGTCACCGCGCCTATCTCGGCTTGAAGCCGAAAAAACTTTCCGTCACGCCGTTTCCCATGGCGCCGTCGAAAGTCTTCGCTGTTCAGACGGCCGGGCTTGCTAAGAGACTCAGGTCGATCGGCTGCCGTGATGTCGTCATAGGCGTTTCGGGGGGGCTCGATTCGGCTCTTGCCGTTCTCGTCGCATCGGCGGCGTATGAGCGTCTCGGCCTCGACAAGAGCGGTATACACGTCTACACGATGCCCGGTTTCGGCACTTCGCGGCGCACGAAATCCAATGCCGGAGATCTCTGCGAAGGCCTTGGTCTCGGTCTCGAAACCATCGACATAACGAAATCGTGCAGGGTGCATTTCCGCGATATCGGCCACGACGGCAGAACGCCCGACACGACGTTCGAGAACGTCCAGGCGAGGATGCGCACGATGGTGCTCATGAACAAGGCGAACATGACCGGCGGGATCGTCCTCGGGACGGGGGATATGTCGGAGATCGCACTCGGGTGGTGCACGTACAACGGCGATCACATGTCGATGTTCGCCGTGAACAACGGCGTTCCCAAAACGGTCGTCGCGAAGACGTGCCGCTGGTGGGCGAAAAAGAACTCGAAACGTTTTCCTCTCGCCGCGAAAGCCGTCGAGGATATAGCAGATACTCCCGTTTCGCCGGAGCTCGTGAAAGGGCAGATCACCGAAGAGAAGATCGGCCCTTACGAACTGCATGATTTCTTTCTGTGGAATTTCATCGTCAACGAGATGGGGTCGAAAGATCTCGCCGCCGCGGCGAAGAGGTTTTTCGCCGGCGGGTATCCCGACGCGCTCGTGGATTCTACGCTCGCCACGTTCATGCGCAGGTTCTTCACGCAGGCTTTCAAGCGCAACTGTCAGCCCGACGGAATAAAGGTCTTTCCGTTCGAGCTTTCGCTTCGCGGCTGGTGGATACCGTCGGATCTCGGTGCCGTAAAACTCTGAAGGAGACGTTATGTATCATGTGAACAAAACGGTCGCGTTTTTTCTGAGCCCCGCGGGAATCGCGTTTGTCGCGTTTTTCACAGCGGCTCTGCTCGCCGGATTTTCACGCGTGCGCGCCGCCGGAGCGACTCTCGTCGCGGCGGTTGCGTGGCTTTGGCTTTGGATGACGCCTGTCATGACGCGTTTTGTCGGGGTGCCGCTCGAGAACGCCGCGGGCGAGGCCTGTCCTCTGCGGTTTGACGCCGTGCCCGAGGCCGAAGCGGCCGTTCTTCTCGGCGGCGGAGTAGGGCTTCACCGCAAGTGCGGTTCCGGAGAGATGCATTTCGGAGCCGACCGCGTGCGTGTCGCCGCCGCGCTCTTGAAAAAGGGTCGGGCAAAGAAGCTTTTTCTGACGGGGCCCGACGCCCGTGCGGCCGTTCTGCCGATTCTCGAAGATTTCGGCGTCGATCCGGCGGCGTGTGAATTTTTCGAAAACGCCCGCAACACGGAAGAAGAGGTCTCCGCCATAGCCAAGCGCATGGACGGCAGAATTCTTCTCGTCACAAGCGCCTGGCACATGCCGCGCGCGAAACTGCTCTTCGAGCGCCGCGGGTTCGAGGTTGTCACGTGTCCGGCGGATTTTGAAATGCACTACGTCGCCGAGCGGGATCTGTCGCTAAGCGATTTTCTCCCGAGCGCCGACGCGTTCCTGCGCAATTCGTACGCTTTCAAGGAATGGGTCGCGCTCGTCGGATACAAACTTTTCAGATGATGCGTTGAAGCCCGCTCCCGGGTGTGGTAAAATATCCGCAGAAGAGAAGAAGTTTCGAAAGGACATAACGACGATGGAGATAAAGTTGCCGAAAAAGGCATTGGTCACCGGAGCGGCCGGGTTTCTTGGCAGTCACCTCTGCAGGCGGCTGCTCGCCGACGGCTACGAGGTGACCGCGATCGACAATCTTTTCACGGGAACGAAGGCGAACATCTATGATTTGATGGACGAGCGCCGTTTCAGTTTCGTTCTTCATGACGTCACGCAGCCGTTCTGGGGACAGTTCGACGAGATATACAATCTCGCGTGCCCCGCGAGTCCCGTACATTACCAGCACAATCCCGTCGAGACGTTGAAGACGAGCGTTCTCGGAATGATGAACATGCTCGATCTCGCGCTAAAGACGAAGGCGAAAATCCTTCATACGTCGACGAGCGAGGTGTACGGAGATCCTCTCGTGCATCCGCAGGGCGAGAGCTACTGGGGCAACGTCAACACGATCGGCATACGCAGCTGCTACGACGAGGGCAAAAGGTGCGCCGAGACTCTCGCCGCCGATTACCGCCGAGAATACGGCGTCGACGTCCGCATAGTCAGGATATTCAACACGTACGGCCCCAATATGCATCCGAAGGATGGCCGCGTCATTTCGAATTTCATCATGCAGGCGCTCGCTGGAGAAGACCTCACGCTTTTCGGCGACGGGCTCCAGACGAGATCATTTCAGTATTGCGACGATCTCGTCGAGGCGATGCGCCGCTACATGGAACTGCCGCGCGATGATGTCGACGCTTTTTTCGCGAAGCACGGTCTCGGCGCTCCCGTCATCAACACGGGCAACCCCGGAGAATACACAATCAAGGAACTCGCGCAAGAGACTCTCCGGCAATTGCCTGGTTCCAAGTCGAAACTTGTCTACCGGCCGCTTCCCGCCGACGACCCGAAGCGGCGCAAGCCCGATATTTCGCTTGCGAAGGAACTTCTCGGCTGGGAGCCGCAGGTGCCGCTTCGCGAGGGCCTCGCGAAAACGATAGCGTATTTCTCTTCCGTCCGTTGATGCGACGCTGTCGGAATACGCCTCATGAAGATTGGCGGTTTTGGTTGCGGTAGTCTCGCATGGAGACACCGAAACGGCGTTTGAAGAGAACTTTCGGAGATATGACGTTATTCCAGCCGCAGGCCGCCGTAATCTGCGAAATAGGCTCGTCTGTCTGCCTGAGCCGCCGCTTGACCTCTTCAAGCCTGATGCGCAGCATTGCCTCATAGACGCTTTCGTTCTGAAGTTCGCCGAATCGCATTTCGAGAAGCGAGCGGGAGACCTTGAAACGGCGCGCGACGTTTTCCACCCCGATTCCTTTGAGAGCTTCTTTGTTTATGTACGCGAGCACTTTTTGCACGAATTTTCCGGCTTCAGACTGCGCGACGGTCGATTCTCTGTGTATTATCGAGCGTATTCCTATCAGTCTTGTTCTTCTGCACGGGTCGATTTCTCTTCCGGACATCATCGTCTCCAATATTTCCGCGGCGAGGCGGCCCTCCCCGATGAAGTCGGGTTGGACGCTGGAAAGTTTCGGCTCTGAATTTTCGCAAAGAAGCGGATCGTTGTTTACGCCGAGGATGCCGATCTCGGCGGGAATTTTGATCCCGATTTCATTGCATAAGTCCACGATCTCAAAGGCCCGGTCGTCGCATGCCGCCAAGATGCCGCACGGCTTTGGAAGGTTCTTGAGCCATTTTATCAAAGTCTCTTTGTCCTCGGCTTTGTCCTTAAAGTGCGCTATGTCGAACATGTGCCCTGAGAATCCTGCGCTTTCAAGCGTATCGCGGAAGGATTTTCCCCGCTCACGGCTCCAATCGTCGTCGGTGCGATACCCGACGTATGCGTAACTTTTGTAGACTCCCTGTTTGAGAAGCGCTTGTGCGGCCTCCCGCCCGACCACGGCGGAGTCGCTTTTCACAAAGACGATGTTTTTTGTCCTTCGGGCTATGCCGCCGGTCGTCACGTTCATCATAACAGTGGGGATGTTTATCCCGGAGAGAACACCGAGAGCGTCGTCTGCTCCCGGTGTGCCGATGATGAAACCGTCGCTTCCGCGATTCAGCTCATGCCTTACGGTCTCGGCGGTAAATTCGTGCCTTGTTCTGTAAATGACAAGTTGCCAGCGGTGCCCTGCGCTTAAATACTCGAAGACGCCGTTGAGTTTATCCTGTCCGGCGATGCCGGCCATCCTGAGCGCGACGACGACCCGCCGCGGCGCGCCGGGCTGGCTGTGTTTCTGCAATTTGCGGTTTGAGGCCATGTGCGCATTATAGCACAATCACTCCGCCAGTGTCAGTGGCTTGGCGGAAAGATTATGTAATTTTGGCGTAAAAGATATTCATTGCGACAGTTCTTTTTGTTAAAATACCGGGCGTGAAAAGCGAACATCCGATTTCTGTCCAGTACCTCCTTGCGATAGCGGGGCTGGGCGGGTTCCTGTACGGCGTAGACTTCGGCGTCATAGCTGCGGCGGAACCGTACCTCATGGCGCTTGGAATCTACTCCGGCGCGCGCGTGAGCCTGGTCGTCGGGGCGGTGATGATAGGCGGGCTTGCGTCCTCGCTCACGGCGGGCGTACTGTGCGACAGGATCGGGCGCAAGAAAATGATCGTCGCTTCCGCCGCCATGTTCCTCGCGGCCATTCCGCTCGTCTACATGTTCCTCGAAAACTTCCCCGTTCTTTTCTCCGCGCGCGTCATCCAGGGCATGAGCGCGGGATACATGGCCGTCGTTATGCCGATGTATCTGACGGAGACGCTTCCGCCTGATATCCGTGGAAGGGGCACCGGCGTTTTCCAGTTCTTTCTCGGTCTCGGGCTCGTAGTCGCGGCGGGTGCGGGATGCCTTGTCGCTACGTGCTACGGAGCGTCCGATGCCGCGGACATTACGGCTTCCGGGATGGCCTCGGCCTGGCGCGCGAACTTCTGGTGGACCATGATGCCCGTCGCGGTCCTCTTCTTCGGCAGTTTCAGACTTCCCGAAAGCCCGGTGTGGAAGAAAAGGGTAAAGTGTGGGAGTGGAGGAGTGAGGGAGTGTGGGAGTGGAGGAGTGAGGGAGTGTGGGAGTGGAGGAGTTAACTCACCCACTCA
>JAZSQE010000009.1:0-14518 GCA_045537795.1 Kiritimatiellia bacterium
TAGCGGTCAGGTCCCCCGACGAACGTAGTGAGGAGCTTTCGCGTAGCGAAAGTCGCAAGAGGGTGCGCGATCAGGTTGGGTGAGCGCGAAGCGCGAACTGCGAAGCAGCCGCAAGGCCCCGCGCCCGCGCACCAAATACAAGTTGTTTTTACCAGTTGTTTTGGTTGTTTCCAATCTAAAGATTCTAACATTCCAACATTCTAACATTTCAACATTCTAACATTCAAACATTCAAACATTAACCCATTCTCCCACTCCAGCCTATGCTGTAAGTTTATGCAGTGGGGTCCATTTTTGCCAAAAGCCCCCGCCCCGTCACGCCTTCTTCGCGAAGGCGCGGCGAAGCGCCAGAAGATACGTCATCAGGACGATTACGCCGATGCGCGTAAAGACGTAAACCCACTCTATGCTCATCCAGTTTTTCAGCCCGAGCGTAAACGTCTCGACGAATCTGATGCAGGGCCCGCCGAAAACCATCATCGTCATATACGCGAAAAGCGCGTGCTGACCGAAGAGAATCGGCACCGACATTCCCCTTCTGAAGCGCAGCACATCCGTCAGCGCAAAAAGGATCGCGAGAAGAAGCATACTCCAGCCGATCGCCTGCAGCGTGAAACTCGGCGTGAAAATAGGCTTGATGACAGGCATCACGAACGAAAGCGCCTTGCCTGCGCCGAGCATAACGGCTCCGCCGACGGCGAGAATCACAGCCCGCTTCACGGCGCCCAGCGACTTGTCGGCGAGCAGCTTCGCGCTCTCCATGCCGAATATGGTCATCGACACATACATGAAGCTCGGCAGCACCCACGCGTACATCCCCTGCTTCATCATAGGATTTGTCGACGGGAGGAAAAGCCCGAAGATGCGCTTGTCGACGATCATCGCGAGATTGCCCGTTTTCGTATAGTCGCCGCCGAAATGCAGAAGCGCCGCGTAAATGAAAAACGACAGAACCGCCGGAAGAAGCCTCAAAGAGCGCGACTTGACCGGCAACACGAGCGCGGCCGCGACGTAGCCGATGGCTATCGTCTGAAGCGTGTTGCTGAAATACATTATCTTCGAGACGTCATACGTAAGCAGCCTTCCCTGCGCCACCATGCCCAGCGCCCACAGAAGCGCAAAGCGCGCGCCCACGTGCTTCCAGTAAGCCGCGGTGAAACGACCGCCGGAAAGACGCCGACCGAGAGCGAACGGCACGGCCGCGCCGCACATGAAAATGAAAAGCGGCATGATGATGTCATAGACGGTAAAACCTTCCCAATTGTGGACAAACTGAGCGGTGAACCATTCAGGCAGACATCCGCTCGCCTTGGCGAACGCCATAATGAGAGGCTGGATGCAGCACAGCAGCATCATATCCAGGCCCCTCAAAAGGTCGAGGCAAAAAAGTCTGTTTTCCGGATACTCTTCACATATTCTCAGCTCCATGACCTTATGCAACCTTTCTCACTTTATTTTCCTGAGAACGAAAACCGCGGAATCATAGTCGCCCGCATCGAGATATACCGGTAGACCGCCGTTCATGAGAGCGTCACCGCGCACGACAGCGCCCACGGCGTCGGAATGCGTCTTCAAGCCTTTGGCGAGATTGATTTCACCGATGGAATATTTCGCATCGCCTTCAAGCCCGTCAAGCCTGAGCGGAGGGACGAAATCCTTCTTCGGCCCGCGATTGAGCCCCCAGAGAAAAACGACAGCTTCCGAGCCGTCCGCCGCGACGTACATCAGTGAAGCGTACGTATTGCCGTAGGGAGAAACGAGACGATAGAGTTCTCCCTGCTGCACCGTCGGGCGTATGCGCTTATACGCGCCGATGCATTCCTTGGCGAAAGCGAGATCCTCGGGAGACATCTTCTTAGGGTCAAGCTCAAGCCCGAGTCTGACGCTCATCGCCACGTCAAAACGGTATTTGAGCGGCGTCACGCGCTTTGTCTGATGGTTGGGCACGACCGTCACGTGGCCCGCCGCCGCGGAAGCGGGATAAAAGAGATTTGAGCCCCACTGAATGAACACACGCTCGCGCGCGTCGCTGTCGTCCGACGGCCAGAATTCGTCGGCGTAGCCGAGAAAGCCGTACTCTATGCGCCCGCCGCCCGAGGAACAGCCCTGAATGACAAGATCGGGCCGCTCTTTTCTAAGACGCGAGAGAATCTCATAAAGGCCGAGCGTATAATCGAAATAGATGTTGCTGTCGCATTTCGACGTCTGCGAACCGACGTTGAAGAAATTGGCGTTGGCATCCCACTTGAAATATACGATATCGGGAGCATCCTTGAGAATCTTCGAAAGCTGCGCGCTCACATCGTCGACAACGGCAGGGTTCGTTAAATCCAGAACGCACTGCGTGCCGCCGCGACCGGTGCCGAGCGAACGGGTCCGCCCCTTCATCGCCCATTCCGGATGACGTTCGTAAAGTTCGCTCGTAACGTTGATCATCTCGGGCTCGACCCAGAGGCCGAACTTGAGCGAGCGCTTTTTCGCCTCATCAGTGAGATGACGTATGCCGCGAGGCAGTTTGTTCGTGTTGACGGCCCAGTCGCCGAGGCCGTTGCGATCATTGTCGCGCGCGTAGCGGCCGTTGCCGAACCATCCGTCGTCGACGACAAACATCTCTCCGCCCATTTCCTTAAGGCCGTCCATCATCCCCTCGAGCCTCGCTTCGTTGAAATCGAAATAGGCTCCTTCCCAGCTGTTGAGCACGATGTCGCGAAGCTCTCTGCCGTGAGGCATTCTGTGGTTGCGCGCCCAGCGGTGAAGTTCGCGCGAAACCTTGCCCTTGCCCGACTCCGACCAAACAAGAACCGCCTTCGGCGTCACGAGCGTCTTGCCGGGAGCGAGCTTATACGCGCCGTTTGAATTGTCCGCGCCCATGCGCAGTTCGAGAAGATCGGCATAGTCGCGCTGCGCCGAAATCCCCCACGCGCCGCTCCAGCAAAGTACGCCTCCAAGGACTCTTCCCGTGCGCTCCGTCGCCTCGCCTCCCACCGACAGCATGAAGGCGGGATTGGCGAACCACGCGTTGCGGATACCGTTGCGCGAAGAAATCGCGACGGTCTGCCCGCGCTCAAGAGACGTCTCGGAAACCTGACTCTCGCAGCCCCACTGGCCGGTGAGCGACAGAAAACGAAAGTCCGTGCCGAGCAGCGGAAAAACAATCGCGGCGGAATCCATCCTGTAAAGCTCGACGGCGCCGCGTTCATAGTTTGAAATTTCAACCCACGTTTCAATAGCGTCCGTGTCGGCGAAAGTGCGCACGTGCTGGCGCACGACGAAAGGATAAACCTCATCTTTCATCGGCAGCACGAGATGACTCTGAGCCTGCTTATCCTCGACCCACTCCGGCTGAAGACCGATCATCTCGCTCGACATGACGCCGTCGGCATGCTTTACGCACAGCCCGCCGTACTTGTTTACGTCGATGCCGATTTCGCGCGAGCCGTACACGGAATAGCTGGCCGGCTTCACCTGCCCGGCGACGACGCCTATACGCCCATCCGCGCGCTTCGGATTGAACCGAAGACTAAGCACGTCTTCGGCGTTTTTAACGCGCGCGCCGTAATACGGCATAAGCCAGGTTCCTTCAGCGTCCCTCGCGAACACGATCGACGTCGAGGGCGTTGTCAGATGCACATGGGAAATGTCTGCGCCTGAAACATGAACGGCGCCGAGCAAAACGGCGGCAAAAGAAAGATAATATTTTTTCATGAGTTTATTTTACCACCCGCCAGCCAATTTCCAGTGCAACAAGTGCTGTTGGAACAGTGCTGATAAGTACTTTCTTGTTTGATGGACAAATTATAGCATAGAACAATTAGGCAAGTAAAGCGGGCTTCTGACAAAAAGGGTCAACTCCAAACTCGAACTTTCCTCTCTTCACCTTCACCTAATACCTTCACCTTTTTCGAGATCGCGCCGCAGGCGCAAGATTGGGGAATGGGGAATGGGGCTACTGGTGGCGGAGGATATAATATGATATAATTCAAGAATGAATAAAAATACAATAGCTTGTCTATTTTCGTTAGTTGCAGCACAAACGCTTTTTGCCGTTAATACAAATAAAACAGCCGGGATTGCGCTACCACCGACTCCAGCGGGTAGTGACGGGCAAGTCGTGATAGATCTCTCGCGAACGATAAAGCCCATTCGCATTCACAATGCGATTAACGGCGCGCCCGATCGTCAAGGGAGCGATAATTTCGATCTCTGGCGCGAGGCTGAATTTTCTTACGTGCGCACTCACGATCTCAATTTATGCCCCAAGTATGAAGCGCCTTATGTGATTGATGTTCCGTGGATATTCCGCGATTTCGATGCGGACGAGAATGATCCGCGCAATTATGATTTTGCTTGTACGGATGCGCTGATGGAGCGGATACACAAGACGGGCTCAAAAGCGTTTTACCGTCTTGGCGGTGCATACGAAAATCATCTGAGCAAGAAATATACGATTTATCCTCCGAAAGATTTTGCCAAATGGGCGCGTATATGCGAGCGTATTATAGCCCACTACACGCAGGGCTGGGCGAACGGATACGAATATGACATAGAGTACTGGGAGATATGGAATGAGCCAAATCATCGTACAGAGAAGGATGGCGCGCGCAAGGGGACGTTTTGGCGCGGAACCCGCGACCAGTTCAAGGAGCTTTTCAAGGTCGCGCTCAAGCATTTGAAGGGTAAATTCCCTCATCTCAAATTCGGCGGCCCTGCGATGGCGGGTACGGGTCTGCCGTGGGGAGAGGAGATCGTGAAAGAACTGGCCGCCGAGAAGGTGCCTCTCGATTTCTATTCATGGCACAAATACGAAACGAATCCGAAAAACATCGCTGTCTCAGCTCAGGAAGTGCGCAAGATGCTTGATCGTCACGGCTTTACGCGCGCAGAGTCGATTTTAAACGAATGGAATTACGTCAAGGGCTGGAATAGAGGCGATTTCACCTATTCTCTCGAAGTTGAAAAGGGGCGTTTCAATCAGAAGGGCGCGGCCTATATCGCATCTGCAATGAACGTTCTCCAGTCGACGAGCGTCGATGTTTCCATGTTCTACGACGCGCGTATTCCGGGGATGAATTCGCTTTTCGACGCGATAACGGGCCTGCCGATGCGCGGCTACTATCCTTTTATCGCGTGGCGCGATCTGCGCCGTCTCGGCACACAGGTTGCCGCCGTTTCAACTCTCGACGACGTGTATGTTACGGCCGCGAAAGACAACAAGGGCGGCTGGGGCATTTTTGTCGTGCGTTATGACGAGGATAATAACGTCACGGCCCCGGTGCGCATCACGCTTCGCTTCGCGAACAATGAGTCGTTCGCCCGCGCGCGTTGCCGTCTGACGGACGATGTGCGCATGCACACCGAGACGGGGCTGCTGATGAACTCCAACGGCTCCGCGGATCTCGTGATGCGCCCGTGCTCGTTCGCGTACATCTCTCTTGACTCTTTCGGACCTCGGTGCGTCAACGTGAGGGCCGTGGAGGAAGAGCGCCCGATTCTCGAAGAGCGCAGAGTCGTCCCCGCGAAATGGTGCAGCCTTGGCACTTCGATTACGTGGTACGACAGCAACGTCGCCATCAAGCGCTTTACCAAAGGGTATCAGACGCGCGTTCTCGAGCAGATATCCTTCACGAATTTCGTCAATAAAGGCGTGAACGGCGGTACGATCAAGACTGCCGTCAAGGCGGTCGTTCCCGCAGATCTTTATACGATAGAGCACGGCGTCAACGACTGGGGGCAACGCGTCAAGCCCGGCACCTTCGACGATTATCTGAATAGAACCGCGACGAATACGTTCGCCGGCGCATATCGCGAAGTGATCGAGTCTATCCGCGCCGCCAATCCGAAGGCGAAGATTATTCTCTGCACTCCGCGCAAGTCGTACGGCTTCGGCAAGTATCTGCCGCCCAAGTGCGACGGAGTGAAAGATGGCGGCTACAGGCTCATCGATTATGTCGAGATCGTCAGAAAGATCGCCGCGCACGAGAATTTCGTGATAGCCGATTTCTACGGCAAGTGCGGCGAAGAGAAAGAACTTGCCGCGCTTTCCATCGACAAGGCGCTTCACCCGAACGACGCCGGGTATCAGTGCATGGCCAACGAGCTCGTGAGGGCGATTCTCAAAGTCTACCCGAAATCTCCGTGATAAAATGAAGAAGGTTAAAATTATGAAAATGAAAATTCCGGCGATTCTGTCTTTTGCGGCTATTACGTTACTGCCGCATTTTAGCGGCGCGGCACCGTGGCCAGGCTTTGAGCATGGAACTATCTTTCAACGCCGAACGACGGCAACCGCTTCTCTCTCGTCGATGATGATACGAGAAAGATTCTTTCGCCTGAGCTCCTCAAGGCATGTCTCGGCGAATGACGCGCTTTTACGTTGAAGGAAAAAAAGTCTACAGACCGAATAAAAATCTGAAAGGAGAAAGCAAATGTCACAGGTTTATGAAACGATAGTCATGCAGGAGGCCTACGGCGGCAAGGGCGAAGTGAAACTTGAAATGCTTCTTGGAGAAGCGGAGCTTAAGGATAAGTGCGGCCTTTTCGCCCGCGTTACCATTCCCGCAGGCTCCTCGCTCGGCTATCACGAACATCACGGCAACGGCGAGAGCTATTTTGTCATCTCGGGCGAAGGCGTCTATGACGACAACGGCGTGAAGCGCACGGTAAAGGCCGGAGAGACGACTTGGACGCCCGACGGCTCCGGTCACGGGTTTGACAACACGGCCGGCAGCGAAGATCTCGTTTTCGTCGCGCTTATCGTCAACAACCCTTTTTAACCTTTACTCCCTTCTGTCGACGGTTCATCGCGGCTCTGAGCTGTACTCTAGTCCTTCGACTTCGCGCGGATGTTCACTTGTGCCGTCGATAAAGCAGAACGTCGCTCCGCGGCGCGCCCTGCGCGGAGGAAGAACGATGCGGATATGGTTCCACCCCGCCTTCAGCGCGACCGGAGACGGAGCGCGCAGCGTGACAAGTTCGTCGACAAGCGGCTTTTCAAGCAGATCGGTCGAATACGGAATATCCTGCTCGCGGATCGCCTTGGTCGTCGACTTCATGCCCGGCTGCTTCCATTCCGGCGGACGCAGCGCGACTCCGTTCACGCTGACGCTCGCCCCACAGTGGCTCCATTCGCCGCGACGCATGGTCCGAGGAACCTGCAAACGGCTATAGGCTCCGTACAGACCGGCGCAGTCGACCCACGCGCCGAGCGTCTGCGCCTTCGGACTTTTCACCCAGGTCTCCATCACCAGCGTTTCCTTGGCGCCGTTCTTCACGAAGGCGGCCTGCGGCGACCCGTGCGAACCGAGCCAGACTGTCCCCTGCGCGACGTCTTTGGCTACGACCCGCCCCGTTTCCATATCGGAAATCCGCCAGCGCATCGCCGTCTGACGAACGAACGGAAACGGCTCGGTGAAACCGGCGAGCGTCCTGTCGCGCTGGGCGGCGATGCGGCGCTCGAGATCCTCGGCCTTTGCAAACAATTTCGAGCCGGGGGGCGGAAGTCGACGACGAAATTCGGGAAAATCCTTATCGCGGCCGCACCAGAAATTGTCGGACATCGCGACGATGGTCGGAAACACCATGCAGTTGCGGAAAAGTTGCTTCGTGTCTTCTCCCACGTTGTCGTCGTGCCAGCAGCAGGCGATCGCGCCGAGATGACGCGCCGCCTCGCCCCGCCATTTCATCATGTCGCCGAAAGCCGCCATCGACAGCACGTCGAACGGCGTCCAGCTGCCGTGGTAGGTGCGGCGATAGTCGGAATAAAGATAGGGATTCACGGAATTGGTGACGTATTCGTCGTACCATGCCATGTCGATCACGTCGCAGCCGGGATCGATCTTCATCCCCGGCGCCCAGACGACCGCCTTGCGCCCGCAGCCGTTGACGGTTTTCGCCCAGCGCGTCACCCACGACCCGTCGCAGTACTCGGGATCGACACGGACCTCGTCGGTGCCGAGATGCACGAACGGCATGACCTCCGCCGGCGCGAGCGAACAGAGTTCTCGGAAAATATCGTCGATGACGCGTTCCGTCCCCGGCTCGCGCATCGTGCCGATACCGAGGCCGCGGCGGAAAGAGAGCGTATGTCCGGGAACGTCAAGCTCGGGCATCACGGTAATTCCGCGTTCGGCGGCGTAGGCGACTATTTCCTTGAAATCCTCCTGCGTGTAATACCGCCCGGTCTGACGTCCGAAAAACGCTTCCGGCCGCTGAAGGCACGGATACAGTTTCGATTCGAGACGCCAGCCGTGATAATCGGTGAGATGCCAGTGGAAAAGATTCATCTTGTAGAGCGCCATCACGTCAATAACGGCCTTTACGCCGGCCATGTCGAGATAATTGCGTCCGCAGTCGTTCATAAAACCGCGATAGCGCATGGCGGGCCAATCGACAATCCGGCAGCACGGAACCTTGCCGCCGCCGAGCTTCAGGAGCTGGGCGAGCGTGATGCGGGCATAACGTTCGCCGCGCGGATCGGAGGAAACGATTTCAACTCCGTGCGGCGAAACTTCCAGCACGTACGCCTCGGCGGCGACGGCGGACGGAGCGTCCGGCACGCACCCCTTCCGCGCCGAAACCTTCGCGCAGATCGCGGCATCCGCCTCGCCCGCGCGCGCTTCCGCCTTCACCGGCTTGGGCAGCAGAAGTTCAAGTGGAGATGCGGCATCCGCCCCGGAAACGAAACAAATACCGATGATCGAAATTGCAGCAGCTATTCGCGACATCTTTGAAATTTCCTTATTCTCAACGATTTTATCAAATTTAAGGCAGCCCGCCAGCCAATTTCCAGTGCAACAAGTGCTGTTGGAACATTGCCAGCAATCTTGTCTTCCTCATGACGGCATACAGTCTACCACAACCCATCGCCAACAGTCAATCATATACGGTAAAACATATACAGAAGGGTCTGACTTTTTTGCCAACACCTGTACAATCCGCCGCTCCTGTCAATATCCACCTTGTACGTCGTGGCGCAAACAGCAACCGGCAACGCTAACGCAAGAATTGTTCCGCATATCTTTCTCATTGTGTTATCTCGTAAGTCTGAAATCGAAATATCCGAAGACCTGAACGCCTCCGGTCTTTACGTGAAGACGCCCCTTCTCGTACGCGCAATCCGCCTTGCGCCAGACGCCGTCGGCCCCGAGAGTTTCGACGCCCGCGCCGAGCCATTCGGGAGCGAGATCAAAGACGATGTCGCGCACCGGGTCGCAGGAAAGGTTGACCCCGTGAAGGAAAAGCGTCTTCTCCGACTCGCGCGCGAGCATATACACCTTCGGCGCGTTGAACACGTGCGCGGGAACGGCGCTCTCGCCGCCGAGCCACTTGATCTGCTCGTGGATGAAATCGCGCTTAAGATAATTGAAGACGTTGGGGCTCGTAAGCCCGCGCACCGCCACGGCCATCGTGACGACGCGCCCGCCGAGACGGTTCTTGATTCGCACGATGGCGGGTCTGTCACGTTTCTCGGGGCGTCCGTTGAAGAAATACGTCAGCTCCTCTGCGCCGTCGAGGACGAAATCGCACACGCGCGAACCGTCAAGCCCGTAGTTCGCGTGAAACGAGCACGGATACCTTCTCACGGGCTCTATACCCTTGGCCGAACACTCGTCCGAGAAAGTGATGCCGCGCTCTTTTCCGTTCAGCTTAAGACCGATAAGATCGCCGAAACCGCGTTTAACGGCCGCCTCGGCCGCCTCTCCGTCAAGGAAAGCGCGCCCGAAGAGCGCCTTGCGCACGGCATCGTCGTCCATTTCGGCGAACGCTTCGGCGCCGTCGAAGAAGCGAACGCGGGACTCGCACGTGACAACTGGATATCCAAGTCTGTTAAGAACGGGATACCAGCCGAACCCCGCACCGACCTGCAGACCGGCGGGGCGCCCCATCTTGCCCATCCGGCGGACTTCCACAAAAGGCTTGATGTTCTCGCGGTAGGCACGCATATAATCGGGGCACATTTCAATGTCGAGCGGGCCCGAACCTGCGCCCCAAAACCACATGCGGTCGAATCCCATCGCGTACGTCAGGCTCATAAGCGCCACCGTTCTCGCCGCTGAAGCGAATAGAACGGTATGCGGCACGGTATCGGCCTCATAGAAATATTCATGGCCGTCGTCCATGTTTTCGCGCGCGTACTGCGCGGATATCAAAAACCAGAAGACCTCCTGCGGATTGTCGCTGCCGTAGTTCGTGCCGTACCAGCGGATGAACGCGCGATTTTTTCCGGCGGCGGCATTGGCGACTTTAAGAGTGTCTTTCTCTCTCACGCCTCCCGGGGCGCATGTGCCGAAGCGACAGCCGGGGTTAACCTTTTCGACGGAAGCGGAGAGTTCCGACGCGAGAGAGATAAGAGAACTCATCTGCCAGTCATGCCACCTGCTCTTGAGCTTTTTGTCGGCATCGATCGCCGCCGACAAGCTCTCGCGCGTCCATGCGCGACCCGTCATCTTCGAAAAGCCCTCGAGATGGCGCTTGTAGAAACAACCTTTGCGGAAATAGCGAAAATCATCCTCGATCATGATGAACGGCGGCTTGCCGGCCGCGGCGAGAGCCGTTATGTTCGAAACGAACGCGGCTCTGAAATCGGGATCGTACGAGCACCCCGTAAAAGGCCGCACCGATCCGTCGAACTGAAGGTAATCGCACCCGGGGTGTCGGATACCCATATTGATTGAAGGATGTATGAGGTAGCCGCATTCGATGCCCTTCTTCGCCAGGCGCGCGCGGATACGGGCGATCTTTTCGCCGTAACCTCTGTAGTCGTCGACCTTCTTCGCGCCGTCAAGTCTGACAAGATGACCCGGGCCGTGCAGAGCGAAGATCGACACTCCCGACAGTTCATGGAGTTTCTCAATGCGCTCAACTACGGGCGTCTCGTCCGGCGTAAGCCCGAGAGGCACCATCATTACGGTCTGAAGCGGATCGATCTGTGCGGCGGCGGCGGACATATACGCGGCGGCACCGAGCTATGCTATTTTTTAATCGTCTTTTCTTCTTCTTTCTCTGCGGCTGACTTTTGCCAAAAGCTCTTACCTATCGGCGTTCAAGTCGACGGTTTTGATGTTCTTGCCGTCTCCCTTGCGCCAGAAGCGTCCCGGCGCATAGGCGTTCCATCCCCCTTCGGCCGCGAGACCGTAGGCCGCCCCCTGTAGCGTGTAAGAGATAAACCCGCGCCAGGAACCGGGTATCTCTTCTCTCGCGCCGTGTTCGCCGCTCGCTCCCCGGCAGTCGGTCGGAATGAATTTCGCGTTGAAGCGCTCGATGTTGAAATCGATCATGGTCACATGCCCCTTCTTCCCGAAATACGGCAGATATGTGTTGCCCTCGTCACAACAGTTTATGAGCGTCAGCGTTTTGGGCGTACCCCAGACGAACCAGTATCCGTAGACGCATCGCGCGGTGGAGCATCCCGTCATGACCAGATGGTCGACGCCCTCGAAAACGAAGCCGCGGTACAGCCCGCCGACGTTAACCTCGTTATAGCGGTTGCGGGCCATTTCATCATTGCTCGACGGAACGGAATACACGCCTACCGTGCCGTCGCACGGAATCGACGGCGCCCCCTCATGCATAAAGCGGCTATGGAAATAATCCTTCTGGAAAATGCCGATCAGATCCAACTCCATCGATCCGTAATTCCGCCCGTCGATGCCGATGAGATTTTTCGACGCGTTGTCGAAATAGATGTAGAAATTGCGAAAGACCATGTTGTTGACATGGGTGTAGGTGAAGAAATCTCCCTTTGCCTCAGGCTTGCGTGAAGCTCCGAAGA
Source organism: Kiritimatiellia bacterium (assembly GCA_045537795.1). GTDB lineage: Bacteria > Verrucomicrobiota > Kiritimatiellia > RFP12 > UBA1067 > UBA1067. The sequence continues at coordinate 11,771 of JAZSQE010000009.1, forward strand.
AAACGCGATATGTCTCGCCGCTCTTCATGGCGTCCATAGCGCCTTTAGTGACGTGAAGCGTGACGCCGAAGCGCGTATTGTAGCTCTTGTTCTCGGTAGTTCCCGTAACGGTAATCGCGCGTGCGTTACCGTTGTTGTAACCGGCGTATACGGCGCTGTTGCCCTCGTTCTCGAACGAGTCGATGTAATAATCGCCGTCGGCGAGACGCAGCGTGCCGCCGCGCGTCAGAAGCGAAAGAGCGGCATTGATCACACGTTCGTCGTTTTTGCCGGTGCAGACAAAATCGGCGGCGCGCTTCTCGAAATCGCGCGCGTTGGAAGCCGCGACCACGACCTCTGTCGGCGGCTCGCTCATCAGCACCTGTCCGTCCTTGATAAGACGGACCTGAAGCGGTGTGTAGGGAAGCTCCTGAACGGAGCAGTCCGCATCGATCGCCTGCGCGGCGGCGGTTCCCGCGACCTGCCCGAGAGCGAAAAACACAGGCTCCATGCGGATCGACCCGAACGCGATATGCGAGGCCGACAGACATACCGGCACAAAGATGTTTTTGCACTCGGTGTGCTTCGGAATGATCGCGCCGTACTCGATCTGATAGGGCGCTATGCACATGCCGTCATCGTTGTGGCAGACCTCGACATCGCCTTCATTGAAGATGTTGCCGTTCTTGTCGGCGAGGCGGCGCACATGGTGGGAATCCATCGAGTAGGCGCCCATCGCCACAGGACGGCGCACGGTGCGCCTGCCGCGGCAGTTCGCCTCCGTCATCACGTACTCGCCGACCATACGCCGCGCTTCACGCACGTAAAGCTGCGACTGCCAACCGTCGCCCGGCCCATCGGTGAACTCGTCCCTGCAGGTGCCCCAGCGCGAATAGACGCGCCTGACGGCCTGCGGCACACGGGGATGATTCGCGAGCGTCCACATAAGGCCGCGCTGATAATCGAGATGGGCTTTGAAAATCTTTTCGCGCTCTTCGTATGAAGCCTCGGGCCACACCCAGTTCATGCCGATGAAATCGCTTGAAAAACCGTCGCGGTTGTTCGTGTCCGTTTTTCTGTTGGGCATCTTCGAATTGATCCACGGCAGTTTCCATTCGTTTTCAGATTCATAATACTTCTCGCCTCTCGCGGCGAGCTGCCTGAAAAGAAGTTCATACGTCTGCTCGTTGTATGAAGACGGCTTCTTGAAAGGAATGCGGTTTTCGGGGTCGTCCGTAAGGCACATTCTGAAGCAGTACGCCTGGACAAACTTATCGCCCGTTCCGTCGGGACATCCGTCGTCCATCGTAACACCGGGCAGAAGCCCCGACGAAGGATCGCCCTCCTTCACATAAGCGCTGATGCCCTTTTCAAACTGATGATAAATCGCATACGCGCGCTGGCAGCCTGAGAGCGTTTCGCCGTACTTCGCGTTGCTCTCGCGCCCGACGGTGTACGTGACACCGGCGGCGGCCATGAGATCGCCCTCGTATGTCGCGTCAACGAACATCTTGCCCTTGAAAACGCGCCCTGAGAGCGTCTTGAACGAAAGGATGCGCCCGTCCTTGACGACCACTCCGCCCGGAGCGCGATCAAGCTTCTCGCCGCGGACGACCTCTATCGCGTCACGGCGAATCCACCCTTCGATGACGCCGAGCGCCGCCGAAGGCTCAAACGTCCACATGGAATCCTCACCTTTCGTCCCGGTGCACTGACCGTCGGGCAGATAATCCTCGCGCTTCTGGCGAGTCCAGTTCTTTTCATCGCGATACCACTGGGCGATGCCGCGGTAAAACTCGAGAGCGATGCCGCCGAAGGCGTTTTTGTTGCCGATGTCGGTCTGCCCGAGTCCGCCGGTCGTAAGACCTCCGATGCGGGCATCCGGCAGAACGATCACGGCAGACTTACCCATGCGTTTAGCCTGAACCGCCGCGGAAACCGCCGCGGGAGAGCCGCCGTAAATTACGATGTCATACGCCTTTGCGACATCCGCAAAGACTGAAAACGAAAAAGCCGTTATCAAGGAAACGACGAATGCTATCTTCTTCATAATATACCTTTCTTGATAATATACCTTTCTTGACCTCACATTGGCAAAAAGACCCTTCTGTATATGTTTTACTGTATATGTTGTATTCATGCCAGGACGGCCTTCCCCTTGCGCAGAAGCCTGTAGCGCTGCAACGGCGACTTGGGCTTCCTTTGGCAGGGTCTGCGCAATGTATCCCTGCGCCATCAGCGGACTTAAGTAGGCCTTAGACAGCCAAGGCTGGCTCGAAATACCCAGCTCTGATGCAAGGTCGCCAGATGTGAGTACCATATCTCCAAACGAGGCATATTCGTAATATGATACTTCGCACCCTTGCCTGCGGCGAGAATGGTGTATGCGGCAAAGCCTGTGACGAGAATATGTTCGCGGCGTTATCACGAAATGAATTATAGCAAATTTAATATAGTGGCGTTGGAATTTTCCGCATAGGATTCTCATTTTCACGTATCTCAAGCAATTCACCGCAGAGTCTTTATATTTTGGAAACAACTTTTTTAAAACAACTTTTCTTTTGCGCACGGGCGAACTCGCCCGTGCCCTCCTTTTTTGTTGCGATTAAGCAATTATATCAACACAGAAAAAAACGCGGGCGTGGAGATGCGCCTGTCGCGAGATGCACCTGCCGCGTAGCGGTCAGGTCCCCCGACGAACGTAGTGAGGAGCTTTCGCGTAGCGAAAGTCGCAAGAGGGTGCGCGATCAGGTTGGGTGAGCGCGAAGC
>JAZSQE010000022.1:0-16966 GCA_045537795.1 Kiritimatiellia bacterium
GACAATCAAAGAAAGGAAAGAGTCCATGGCAACAGGAAAAGCACTCGATGGAAAGCCGTATGCGGGAAATCCGCACGTACGGTTTGACGAGGGGGAAGTCGCACCGGCAGCAAAGCCGAGGCGTGGGTCTCTACTCTACAACGGTAGGACACGCAGAGAATTTCTGACGTGCGCGGGAGCGGCGTGCCTTTCGGCCGCGGGCTGCTCGTCGATGCGCGGCTTCGGCGCGAAATTCGACGACAACAAAACCGTGTTTCTTTCGGACACGCACGTGGCGCACCCGGGGGGCAAAACGTTATGGGGGGCGCAGCCGGATTACCAGAACGGGAAATTCATGGAGAGCGTCGACGCGATTCTCGCGATGGACCCGCTGCCGCGCCGCGTTGTCGTCATGGGCGATGTGGCGCTCTGGTTCGGTTTTCTCGAGGACTACCGCAATGCGCGTCCCGGTGTCGATAAACTCAAGGCCGCCGGCATCGAAGTCCATCTCGCGCCCGGCAACCACGACCACCGAGACCCGATGATAAACGTATTTCCCGAGTGCGCCGAGCGCTCTCCCGTCAAGGGGCGTATCGTCTCCGTGGTGGATCTCGCAACGGCCGATCTGTTTCTTCTCGATTCTCTGCAAGCGAATCCGAAGGGCGAAGGCAGCAACAACCCGGTAGCGGGTGAACTCGATCCCGAGCAGGCGCAATGGCTGATCGATACGGCCAAGGCCGCCAAACGTCCGTTTCTGGTCGGCGCGCACCACATGATGGACGATCTCAAGTACAAGAACAGCGGCATAGCCGGGATTCTCGGCGAAACGCCGTTTTTCTCCGGCTACATCCACGGCCACAATCACCGCTGGCAGATGAACTGGTTCGGAAGATGGGGCAAGCGCAGGGTCGTGCGCGCTCTGGGGTTGCCGTCGACCGGCTGGTGGGGAGACATCGGGTATGCCGTCATGCGCACTTTCTCCGACCGCGCCGAAATCACGAACGTGCAGAACGACTTTTACTTTCCGAAACCTCTCAAGGCCGGTGAGGCGCGTCCGCCTGAATGGGATGACATGATCCGCGAGAGCAACGGCGAAACATGCATTATGCGTTACAAAGGTTAAGGAGGACGTGACGTCATGAATTTCAAAACAGCGTTTTTTGCGTTTGCGGCCGCGTTTCTCGCCGGGTGTTTCACCGTAAGCGAGACGGAATATCCCCTCGTCAATCAGACCGCTCTCGCCAAGGAGAGGAGTCTTCCCGTGCAGCTGGCGGGGTTCGAGGCCTCCATAACTTCGTACGTTCCTGTTTACGGTTACGAGACCGTTCTCGCTCCCGGCCCCGGGCCGCGTCATCGCCGTCATCTGTATGCGACGACGATCGCCACCGAGACCTACATCCCGCAGGTGAACAACACCACGGCGTTTCTCGACCGGGCGACCGATACGCTCGAGAAGTGCGGCTTTACGTTGCAGACGACGCGCCCGCAATACAGAATCGAGGTCAAATTTTCCGGCCCGTTCGTTTCGGGGTCGGAAAATGCCGCGTCGCTCGCGTGGACTTTGTTCACGGCGTTCACGACGGATTACGGCGTCCAGACCTGGACGGCGCGGATGAAAATATACGACAACGTCACCGGCAAGGTGTGTCTTTTCAGGGATTACACCCAGAAGTATGAGGCGTATGTCTGGGGGCCGCTCCCGATTTTCTCGCCGGCAGGTTCGGACAAGTGCAGCTATAACGTCATGCAAAGCTGGTGTTTGACGGCTCTTACCGATCGCGCGATGGCGGACGCGACGGCGTTTCTTGCGACGGCGCCCGTCTATGCCGCGTCCGCGCCGACCCCGGCGAGCGCGAGCGCGGCTCTGCCCCAACCCAAACCGGCCGCCGTGAAAAGTCCGAAATGACAGTAGATTTTCATTCGCACAATTTTCCGCTCGCGCTCGCCGCGCGCGCCATGAAGGCGCTGAGCAAGGTCGTCGACGGAAAGCTCTGGCCCGTCGGGGACGGCACGCTCGAGAATCACCTCGATCATCTCGACCTCGCCGGCATCGACAAAGCGGTGATGCTCCCCGTGGCGACGAAGCCTTCGCAGTACAAGGTGATACTCGAGACGGCTCTCGCCATCCGCGACGGAGAGCTCGGCGAGCGCGCAAGGCGCAAGATCGTGCCGTTCGCGGCCGTCCATCCGCAGGATCCCGACTGGTCGAAGCATCTCGACGAAATCGCCTCACACGGCATAAAGGGGCTTAAGTTTCATCCTTACTATCAGGATTTTTCGCTTTCCGACCCGGCAGTGTGGCCGATTTTCCGTAAGGTCGCCGAACTCGGGCTCATCGTTGAGTGCCATGCGGGGTACGACGTCGGCTATCCCGGGCGGTACGATTCGTGCTCGCCGAAGGACATAGTCACTCTTCTCAAAAACGTTAGGGGGCTGACATTCGTGGCGGCGCATCTCGGCGGATGCTCCGGCTTTCCCGCCCATTCCACGGACGCTCTGCTCGAATGCGGGGCGTACATCGACACTTCGTCGCTCAGGTTCAACTGGCACCGCGACGAGGAGATGCGCATTCTCGCATCCTGGCCGGCCGACAGACTTCTTTTCGCCACGGATTTTCCGTGGGAGCATTATCCCGAGGCGCTCGCCTGGGTGCGCTCGGTGCGCGCTCCGGAAGATCTCGACGCCGTCCTCGGCGGCAACGCCTGCAGACTTCTTGCATAGGAGCAAATATGGAATCGCGGCTTCTGATAGACGTGGTGCGGCTTGACCGCGAAGGGGAACGCCTCGAGGGCGAAGTAGACATCGTCGACATCGACGAGGAGTTCGTAAGGCCTTTCGGCGGCGTGAGGTACAGCCTCACGGCGCAGATTTTCGGCAGCGAGCTTCTCGTCAGGGGCAGGTTGGAGCAGGACTTCGACCTCGTCTGCTCGCGTTGCGGAAAAGACTTCGATGATACCGTAAAAGTGGAAGATTTCACGTTTTCCGCCGAACTTGACGAAAAAAGCCAATTCGTCGATTTGACTAATGAAGCAAGAGAGAGTATAATACTCGCCCTACCGACATACCCGGTCTGCGACGAGGCATGTCCCGGAATCGAGCGTGAAAGCGAACTTCCCGGAGACGAACGCTGGGGTGCGCTTGATGGTGTGAAGGTCAGGAAGTAACGATGTAAGACAAGAAGCAAGGAGCAAAAAACATGGCTAGTCCCAAGAACAAGAAGTCGAAAATGCGTAAGCGTCAGCGCGTCGCCCAGCTCGAGAAGCCGATTCTCGCGGCGACCGGCACCTGCCCCGAGTGCGGCGCCGTCAAGCAGTCCCACCGCGCGTGCCCGAAGTGCGGTATGTACAACGGCCGCAAAGTCGTGGCCGCTGCCGAATAATCAGTTTTTTCAAACGTCTTGCAGGGAGGAATCCCGATGACGCGTATTGCATTGGACGCGATGGGGGGCGACAACGCCCCTCGTGAGATAGTTGTCGGAGCGGTTGAGTCCGCCGCAGGTCTCGGAGAAGTGCAGATACTTCTCGTGGGGCAGCTTTCCAGAATACAGGAAGTGCTCGACACTCTGCCGAAAGATCTGAAGCACGACGCCCAGAAAGCGATCGAGTGCGGCAAGCTTGAAATCGTCCATGCGCCCGACAATGTCGAGATGGACGAAAGCCCCGTCGATGCCGTCCGCAGGAAGAAGGACTGCTCCATCAACGTGGCGATGCGTCTCGTGAAAGAGGGACGCGCCGACGCTTTCGTGTCGGCGGGCAATTCCGGAGCCGTCGCGACGAGCGCCATATTCAATCTCGGGCGCATTCCCGGCATCATGCGTCCCGCCATCGCCGCCGTTCTTCCCACGCGCATCCCGCGCCGCCCGATTCTCGTCCTTGACGCCGGCGCGAACATGGATTGCCACCCCGACTGGCTCGTGCAGTTCGCCATCATGGGCAACGCCTATTCGAAGGCCGTCATCGGCCGCACGACCCCGAAGGTGGGTCTCGTGTCAATCGGCACCGAGGACTGCAAGGGCAACGAGATGACGAAGCAGACTTTCCCGCTGCTCAAAGGGGTCAAGGACATCAATTTCGTCGGCAACATAGAAGGGCACGACCTTTTCAAGGGTCAGATGGATGTCGCGGTGTGCGACGGATTCGTCGGCAACGTCCTTCTCAAGACGACAGAATCGATCGCCAAGGCGATGAGCTACTGGCTCAAGCGCGAATGCTTCCGCGGGCCGTGGCGCATTCTCGGAGCGCTTCTTCTCAAGGGCGCGTTCCGGGCTCTCAAGAGCCAGATGGATCCCGAAGTCTACGGCGGAGCACCGCTTCTCGGCGTCCCCAAGACGGTGATCATCACGCACGGCAGTTCTTCGCACAAGGCCATCTACTACGCCGTTAAAGCCGGCGTCGCTGCGGCGACCAACGACGTCTCCGGTTTGATCGCAAAATCGATCGCCGAACACGCCGAGGATCGCAAGCAGAAATGAGTGAATACAATTTTTCGGCCATTGAGAAGAAATGGCAGAAGTACTGGCTCGAAAACAAGACTTTCAAAACCGACGACGCCAAGGCGGGCGAAAAGTTCTACTGCCTTGATATGTTTCCGTATCCGTCGGGCGCGGGGCTTCACGTGGGCCATCCCGAAGGATACACGGCGACCGACATTCTCTGCCGTTACAAGAGGATGAAGGGCTTCAACGTCCTTCATCCGATGGGGTGGGACGCGTTCGGTCTCCCGGCCGAGCAATACGCCGTCGAGACGGGCACGCACCCCGCGGTCACGACGAAGAAAAACGTAGATCGCTTCCGTGAGCAGATTCGCGCGCTGGGGTTCTCGTACGACTGGGATCGCGAGGTCAACACGACCGATCCCAAATACTACAGGTGGACGCAGTGGATTTTCGAGAAACTCTACGAGAAGGGGCTCGCTTACGTCGCCGAAGTGCCCGTCAACTGGTGTCCGGCGCTTGGTACGGTTCTCGCCAACGAAGAAGTCATCGACGGGCGCTCTGAGCGCGGCAACCATCCCGTGATCCGCCGTCCGATGCGTCAGTGGATGCTCAAAATCACCGAATACGCCGAAAGGCTCCTTAAAGATCTCGATACGCTCGATTGGCCGGAGGGCATCAAGGAGATGCAGCGTAACTGGATCGGCAAATCGACGGGCGCGCTGGTGGATTTTGGCGTGGTGTTCGGGGGTAGCGGCCCGGGGACGGACAATTCTCCAAACGATAAGATCACCGTTTATACGACGCGTTGCGACACGCTTTTCGGCGCAACGTACATGGTGGTGAGCCCCGAGCACAAGCTTGTCGACAAGTGGCTCGCCGAGGGCAGAATCTCCAACGCGGAGGAAGTCGTTTCTTACCGCGAAGCCGCCGCGAGGAAAAGCGATTTTGAGCGCACGGAAATGAACAAGGATAAGACGGGCGTGGAACTCAAGGGCGTAAACGGCCTGAATCCCGTCAACGGCGAGACGCTCCCCGTATTCATCTCCGACTACGTGCTCGCCTCCTACGGCACCGGCGCGATCATGGCCGTTCCCGCGCACGACGAGCGTGATTTCGAGTTTGCCAAGGTTTTCGCTCTGCCGATTTATCAGGTGGTGGCGCAGAACGGGGAACGGGGAACGGGGAACGGGGAACGGGTCGTTTATACCGGGGAGAAGGCGTTTACCGATATCGCCACGGGCGTGATGGTCAACTCCGGCTTTCTGGACGGTCTTTCCGTAGACGAGGCGCGCGTGAAGATGATCGCGTGGCTCGAGGAAAAGGGCGTCGGCCGCGCGAAGACGCAGTACAAGCTGCGCGACTGGCTCTTCTCGCGCCAGCGCTACTGGGGTGAGCCTTTCCCCGTTATTCACTGGGAAGACGGCACTCAGAGTCTCGTTCCCGAAGAAGATCTCCCGTTGACGCTTCCCGAGCTCGCCGACTACAAGCCCACGGGCAGCGGAGAGCCTCCGCTTGCGCGGGCGAGCGAATGGGTGAACGTCGTCGACCCCGCGACGGGCAAGAAGGGCGTTCGCGAGACGAATACGATGCCGCAGTGGGCAGGCAGCTGCTGGTATTATCTGAGGTACATCGACCCTCTCAACGACAACGCTTTCGCCGATTCGGAGCTTCTCGAAAAGTGGCTTCCCGTCGATCTTTACGTCGGCGGCGCGGAGCATGCAGTCCTTCATCTTCTCTATGCGAGATTTTGGCACAAGGTCCTTTTCGATCTCGGTCTCGTGCCGACGGCTGAGCCGTTCCGGCGTCTCGTCAACCAAGGGATGATTCTCGGTCTTGCGTACAAGACAAAGCGCGGCGTTCTCGTCCCGATGGACAAGATTGAGTGGCGCGACGGCAAGCCCTGGGGCGCCGAAGAAGGCGGGGAGATGGAGGAACTTACCGAATTCCCCGCGAAGATGTCGAAGTCTTTGAGAAACGTTGTCAATCCCGACGACGTCATCCGCGATTTCGGCGCAGATTCGCTGAGGCTCTACGAAATGTTCATGGGGCCGTTGCAGGCGGTCAAGCCCTGGTCCACGAAGGGAGTCGAAGGTGTGCACCGCTTCCTCAAGCGCGCAAACCGTTTTGTCACCGAGTCGACGCTTGAAGATCGCGCGATGAACAAGCGCGAAGCCAAAGCCGTCGCCGCGATGATCAAGAAGGTTGGAGATGATCTTGAGTCGATGAGTTTCAACACGGCGATTTCGGCGATGATGGTCTTCATCAACGAGACGGACGGCATCCTCAAGGCCCAGAACGGCGCGATCGCGAAGGAGGCGGCGGAGAAATTCGTCCAGTGCCTTGCCCCGTTCGCGGCGCACCTCGGCGAAGAACTGTGGGAGACGCTCGGGCACAAGGATACGATCGCGTACGAACCGTGGCCGCAGTACGACGCTTCGGCGCTCGTCGAAGATGAGATCGAAATCCCCGTGCAGGTGCTCGGCAAGCTCCGCGGGCGCATCCGCGTTCCCGTGGCGGCGACTCCTGCCGAGATGGAGGAAGCGGCGAAGGCCTGCCCCGACGTCGCCAAGTTTCTTGACGGCAAGACGATCGTCAAGGTCATCGCCGTTCCGAAGCGCATGGTCAATTTCGTCGTCAAGTAATGGGAGATTGACGCGTATCGGTTAAATAATGTATAATATGCCGAAATTTCAGAAAGGAAAAAAGAAAGATGTCCATTTTCATCGGTTTTCTCTACGTCATTGAAGTTGTCGTCTGCCTTTTGCTCGCTCTTGTCGTCATGCTTCAGAAGCCTAAAGAAGGCGGTCTTGGCGGCGCGATCAGCGGCGGCATGCTCGAAGCTTCTCTCGGTGCCGATGCGGGCAACGTTCTTATCAAGACGACAGCCGTCCTCGGCGCGATTTTCCTTTTGAATACGCTCGTTCTCGCGCGTTTGACCTCTACGGTGCATTCGAAGTCGCTGATGGCTCGTGAGCCCGAAGCTGCCGCGCAGGCGGCGCCCGAGCTTCCCGCGGCGGCGCCCGAACTCCCCGCGGCGGCGCCTGAACTCCCCGCGGCGGCGCCTGAGGCTGCTCCTGCGCCCAAGGCGGCTCCCGCTCCTGCGGCTCCTGCCCCCAAGGCTCCCGCCGCGCCTAAACCCGCGGCACCCGCCAATGGCAAGTAACGCCATCGCCCAATATACCCCCGGGGAAGAAACGGCCAATGCCGTAACCCATGTTGTCGGCTCCCATCTGGGAGCCGCGATGGTTGCTATACTGTGCTATGCCGCCGTGATGAGCGGCACGGATATAGCCTGGAAGATCGTCTCGAGCTGTATTTTCGGAGCCTCGACGATTTTTCTCTATTCGATATCGGCGGCATATCACGCGGTTTCCCACCCGCCGGCGAAAAAAGTGCTCAAGGTGATGGATCACATGGGAATATACTTTCTCATTGCCGGTACGTATACGCCTTTCTGCCTGCAGTCTCTGCGTTCCACGGGGCATGCCGCGATAGGGTGGACGATTTTCGGCATAGAATGGGCGGCCGTTGCGGCAGGCGTGGTTTTCAAAGTTAAAACTACGGGTAAATTCAAAAAACTCTCGACGTTCGCCTACATCGTAATGGGATGGGTGGCGCTCGCGGCGATAGTGCCGATTTTCCGGGCGCTCGGATGGCTCGGTACGATGTGGCTTCTCATCGGCGGGGCGTCTTATACTCTCGGCACCGTATTCTATCTTTGGAAGAGTCTTCCGTACCACCATTTCATCTGGCACATGTTCGTGCTCGCGGGAACCGTCTGCCAGTTCTTCAGTATTCTCTGGTATGTGGTGGGTCCCTGAAACGCGAGATGCAAATCAAGGAGGTGACAAGATGAAAGTATACGGGATAATTCCCAGCAGATTCGGCTCGTCGCGCTTTCCCGGCAAGCCCCTGCACATTCTCGCGGGCAAGCCTCTCGTCACATGGGTCGTCAAGGCCGCGAAAAGGGCGGCCTCTCTCGACGACGTGATCGTCGCGACGGATGACGAGCGTATTGTCGAAGCTGTCGCGTCCGACAACGGCAAGGCCGTGATGACGCCGAGCGATCTGCCGAGCGGTACCGACCGCATCGCCGTCGCGGCCGGAGATTTCGATGACGACGATATTCTCGTCAACATTCAGGGCGATGAGCCGCTTATCGATCCGAATCTCATCGATTCCCTTGTGGCGAAACTGAAGGACGATTCCCGCTGGTCGATGGCGACGGCGGTGACGGCGATCCGCAACCCTGCGGATTTCGCCGCCAAAAGCGTCGTCAAAGTCGTTCTCGACCGCGACGGCGGAGCGCTTTATTTTTCCCGCGCGCCCATACCGTGCGACCGCGACGGCGACGACCCTCTCGCTTGCGGGCTTTGCGTGCGCCATCTGGGCATCTACGCCTATCGCGGAGGTTTTTTGAGGCGATTTGTCGCCGAAAAACCGTGCGCTCTTGAGATGACCGAGAAGCTTGAGCAGCTGCGAGCCCTCTGGATGGGCGCGAAGATAGCCGTTGTCTTGACCGAGGACGAAGGCATCGGCGTCGATACGCCCGAGGACGCCGAAAGAGTGGAGGCTATGCTCCGTGAGCGTGGCGTTTGACAGGAGGTCGGCGGCGATAGGGGCGTTCGTTCTCGCTCTCGCGTTCGCGGCAGGATGCGCGACGCAGAGAACCGTCGCGTTCGAAGCGGAGAATCCGGCGGTATCGGTCACACCTTACGGCGTCTATTTCGCCAAAGAAAAAATCGATCCGCGAGAGCTGCCCGGGATTCTCGAGGATATCGGAGTTCCGAAGACGCGCACGATCCATATCCAGCTTGACGAGAAGGTGAAAGATCTCCGCGAGGCGCGTTTCGTGATGGGTGTGCTCGGCAAGGCCGGTTATACGCGCCCCGTTCTCGTTACGAAGCGCCATGCCGAATCGGTGGCGGTAGGCAAGAAGAGAGCCTCCGCGCCGAAGGTGACGGTCTCGGGCGAATTAGCGCCGAAGCGGATACGCTACAAACGCGCCGGGGAATGAGCAGGCACGGATTCGGAGGAAGCCGCAATGAGACAGATGTCGCTTATAGAAGGCTTGTCGGGCGGAGAATCGGCGGGAGAGCCCCTCGCCGCAAGAATGCGCCCGAGGGATTTTTCGGAATTCGTCGGGCAGGAACATCTCGTCGCGGAAGGTAAGCTTCTCAGACAGATGATCGAGCGGGACAACATCCCGTCCATGATCCTGTGGGGACCGCCCGGCGTCGGCAAGACAACCCTCGCCAACGTCGTTTCGAATCTTACCAGAGCGGAGTTCGTCACATTCTCCGCGGTGACGAGCGGCATTCGCGAGATCAAGGAGATCATGTCACGTGCCGAATCCGGCAGACGCGTCGGCGTGAGAACCGTTCTTTTCATAGACGAGATCCATCGTTTCAACAAGGCCCAGCAGGATGCGTTTCTCCCGTATGTAGAACAGGGCTCGATAATATTGATCGGCGCAACGACGGAGAATCCCTCTTTCGAGGTCAATTCGGCTTTGCTGTCGAGGTGCAAGGTTTTCGTCCTCAAGGCGATCGGGCCGGAAGATCTCGTCAAGCTTATGCGCCGTGCGCTTACGGACGAAAGGGGTTTCGGCTCTCTCGACGTCAGAGTCGACGACGCAACGCTTGAAAAAATCGCCGTATACGCGAACGGTGACGCGCGTCACGCTCTCGGTACGCTTGAGACGGCCGTCGCCAACGCCGGGATTTCGGCGGACGGTTCCGTCGAGATAACGGAAAAAACCTTATCCGACCTCATCGGCCGCAGGGCGCTGATGTACGACAAAAACGGTGAAGAGCATTACAACGTCATTTCCGCTCTTCACAAATCGATGCGCAATTCCGATCCGGACGCGGCCGTGTACTGGCTCGCCAGGATGCTCGAGGGCGGAGAAGACCCCCTTTACATTGCGCGGCGTTGCGTGAGGTTCGCGAGCGAAGATGTGGGGCTGGCGGATTCGAACGCGCTTCTTCTCGCCAACAACGTCTGGGACGCGTGTCACAATCTGGGCGCTCCCGAGTGCAACGTACATCTGACCCAGATTGTCGTCTATCTTTCGCTCGCGCCCAAATCGAACGCGATGGAAGCGGCGTATCTCGCGGCGGCGCGCGATGCGCGGGAGAGACTTGCCGAACCCGTGCCGCTGCATATCCGAAACGCTCCCACGCGGCTCATGAAAGAACTCGATTACGGCAAGGGGTACAGATACGCCCACGATACCGAAGAGAAAATAACGCGGATGCCGTGTTTGCCCGAGTCTCTTGCAGGGCGTCGCTACTACGCTCCGGCAGGGCTTGGCGCGGAGGCGAAGATGAAAGCCCGTCTTAAGGCCATTCGCGACTGGCGCGAAGGCGTCACGGATCAGCCGCCGTTTTCTTCGCCGATAGATACGGCGGGAACAATTTGATAAAATTAGAGCATGAAAAGACACCATATTGTAAACAAGTCCACCTTTGTGTTGCTTACGGGATGTTCTTTAATCTCTTTGGCCGCCGCGGCGGAAGAATGGCCCGTTGTCAAACACTTCGATTTCGCTCACACATTGCGCGTCGCGCTACCTATGGGCGGCATCGGCACAGGGGCGATCTCTCTCTCGGGCCGCGGCGAACTCGTCGATTGGGAAATCATGAACAGGCCCAATAAGACAATGAGCGAGCTTGAGCGTCAATCCGACTCGCGGACTTTCTTCGCCATCCGCATCAAAGGCAAAACGCACGAATCGGTAACCATGCTCGCAGGTCCCGTTCACCCGACCGAGCTTTACGCCGACGAGGGCAACAGCGTTCCGCAGGCGGGACTCCCGCGCTTCAGAAACGCGACTTTCGACGGGGCGTTTCCGTTCGGAACGGTCCGTTTAAGCGACAAGGATCTTCCCGTCAAAGTGAACATCAAGGGCTTCTCGCCTTTTATCCCCGGCGACAGCGCGGCGAGTTCCATGCCTGTAGCGTCGCTCGAATATGAAGTTGAGAATCTCTCCGGCGAAGCGCTCGAAATTTCCGTCGCCGCGTTCGTGAGAAACACCGTCGGCAACGACGGCAAGATAATCGGCTTCACATGGCGCCGTCTCACGCGCACAAGCGGAGAGAAAGACAACAGAACCGTCTATTTTGACGAAGCGGGGCTTAAAGGCGTCATGTGCCTCTCGGACGGTGTCGCGACAAACTCGACCGCGTGGGGAACTTTCGCGCTCTCGACCCCCGAAACGGATGCAGGCATCTCTTATAAAACAAAATGCGCAGAAAACAGCTGGCGCAGAACGATTCTCGAATTCTGGGATGACCTTTCCGACGACGGAGAACTCAAAACGATCGAAAACGAAGATAAGACGACTCCCCACGGCGCGCTGTGCATCAAAAAGACAGTCTGCGCGAAATCAAAAGACTCCTTCCGCTTCGCCTTCACGTGGAACTTCCCCAACCGTCAGGCATGGGAAGACGAGAAGACGATCGTCGGGAACTGGTACTCCAAGCACTATACGGATGCGAAAGACGCCGCGCTCAAAATCGTGCCGCACCTTGGTAACCTTGAAAAACGCACTCTCGCTTTCACGCGAAAAATCATGGCGCTCGATGCGCCCGATGTCATAAAAGAGGCCGCGCTCTCCAATCTCGCCGTCTTGAAGAGCCCGACCGTATTCCGTATTCCAAGCGGTCACTTCATGGGATGGGAAGGCTCGTTCAATCATGAAGGCTCCTGTAACGGCAGCTGCACGCACGTATGGAACTACGAAAATGCCGTAGCGTGCCTCTTCCCCGACCTCTCGCGTTCGATGCGCGACGTCGAGTTCAATTATTCGATGAATCCCAAGACCGGAGCGATGGACTTCAGAACACACCTGCCGCTCGGCTCGCAACTCAGTGGCGCTGTCGCGGCCGACGGGCAGATGGGAACGATCATGAAAGTCTACCGTGATTGGAAAATCAGCGGAGACGACGCGTGGCTTGAATCGATTTGGCCGAAGGTAAAAAAGGCCCTCGAATTCGCATGGTGCGGCGAAGGAGTCCACAGATGGGGTAAAAAATGGCAAACTGTCGGATGGGATGCGAAAAAGTCGGGCCTTATGGACGGCGAACAGCACAACACGATGGATGTCAACTACTACGGGCCCAATTCGCAGATGGGCTTCTGGTACTTAGGCGCTCTTAGAGCGGCCGAAGAAATGGCGAAAGCGACTCGCGACAACGATTTTGCGGCAGAATGCCGCACCATTTTCGAGAAAGGCTCCAAACGCATCGACAAAGAACTCTTCAACGGCGAATATTACGAGCAGATAATACCGGAAGACCGCGGCGAACTCAGATACCAGCTCGGCAAATGCTGTCTCGTCGACCAGCTCGTCGGGCAGCAGATGGCGCACCTCTGGGATCTTGGAGACCTCGCTGAAAAGGAAAACTTGAAAACGACGTGTCGCTCGATCATGAAGTACAACTTCCTCCCGGATTTCACGCGTCACTTCAACAATATGCGCTCATACTGCGTCGGCGACGAGGCGGGTCTTCTCATGGGCAGCTGGCCTCGCGGCCGCGAAAAGATACCCTTCCCTTATTTCGGTGAAGTCATGACGGGTTTTGAATATGTCGCCGCTGCGGAAATGATATTCCAGGGATACGACAAGGAGGCGCTGCGCGTAATAAAAGCGATTCGCGACCGTCACGAGGGGCTTAAGCGCAATCCGTTCAACGAGCCTGAATGCGGCCACAACTACGCGCGATCGATGGCGAGTTGGAACTGTCTTCTAGCGTGGCTCAAAATGCACGGCGGTAATGTAAACGACATCATCAGCCGTCCGAAGAATTGACTCGGGGAGGGACTGACCCCACTGCATAGGAGAGTGGGTTAATGTTTGAATGTTAGAATGTTTGAATGTTGGAATGTTTGAATTAAGATTGGAAACAACTAGGACAACTGGTAAAAACAACGTGTATTTGGTGCGCGGGCGCGGGGCCTTGCGGCTGCTTCGCAGTTCGCGCTTCGCGCTCACCCAACCTGATCGCGCACCCTCTTGCGACTTTCGCTACGCGAAAGCTCCTCACTACGTTCGTCGGGGGACCTGACCGCTACGCGGCAGGTGCATCTTGCGACAGGCGCATCTCCTCGCCCGCGTTTTTTGTGTCGGATATAATTGCTTGAGTGCAATAGAGAAGGAGGGCGCGGGCGAGTTCGCCCGTGCGCAAAATTAGAAGTTGTTTCAAAAAAGTTGTTTCCAAAATATAAAGACTCTGCGGTGAATTGCTTGAGATACGCGAAAATGAGAATCCTATGCGGAAAATTCCAACGCCACTATCTTAAATTTGCTATAATTCATTTCGTGATAACGCCGCGAACATATTCTTCTCCTTGCTTGTTTAGGTTAGTTTTGTTAAAATTCAAACATCAAACATAGCTGACGTATGAAGAAACCGAAAACATTATGAAGTTTAATAGAATAGCCGCTTTAATTCTCGCATTATTAGCCGAGGTTGCGACGTTCGCCGCGGAAAATGTCAATTTCGCTTCGCGCAAGCTTTTGGCAGGTCGTGCCTCGCTCGTTGAGGCGGGCTATGTAGAGCATCGCTCGCTCGGCATAATTCGTCTTTCTCCTGAGTTGACGATTCCGATTGAGCTTATCTACGATTCGTCATCGGAAAAGACCGGCATATTCGGCTTTGCATGGCACTCTCCTCAATTGGAGTCGTCCGCTCGTTGGAATAAGGACGGTATGCTTTGGACATCACCTTGGGGTGAGAAAGTTAAGTTTTTCTTAAAAAGTGTGAAGACACCGAAGGACGCTATTAAAATTGAGGTCATCGAGGAGGCGAAAACAGGGCGTGGATATTACGCCCCATATTCTGAATGGGAAGCAGATATAATATCGGGCGATCCTCGTTTATCCGGAAATTGGATTATTAAAGGCAAAAAGTCTCTTGTCGGTTGGGCGTTTTCCTATACTTCAGGGAGATTATCAAAAATTGTAACCCCGACAGGCCGCTATGCGGATTTTTTGTATGATGCCAAAGGACGACTGTTATCCGTCTCTCAGAACGGAACTGACTTCATATCACTTTCATACGATGGCACACTTGCGAAGGCAGCTACCATCAGCGGCATTACCACAACATTTGCTTATGAGCATAGAAAACTTGAAATCCTTCCACATACAGCGGACGGCAAGATTGCGCGTCCTGTAAGACCTCAGCTTATTTCAATAAAGCGCGGTTTACTTGATGCAGTGAATGTAGGATATGACGGTAATTATCTCGCATCCATTTCGCAAGGTGCAATGCGCGAAAATATTACCTTCGAGAAATGTGGCCGCACCGTACGAATTGTCTCTGATGGAGATTATTCCTATTCTTACGAATGCGGTGTTACGCTTCGTGATAAGGCAAAACGCACGGCCTCATATCATTATGATCAGAAAAATGGAGTGTTTACCGTTTCGGATTTCCTCGGCAAAAAGGCTACGATTTACTATTTCATGCGGTATGATGTCGCATATCTAGGCAAGGTCAGAAAGATAGTAGACGGTAAAGGTGATGATCTTATTTCGTATCGCTACGACGCAAAGAGCGGCAATGTTACGCGCGTACGCGATCGTTTCGGCAACGACAGAAACTTTGAGTATGATAATGAAGGACGCCTTACAAAAGCTTCGCGTCGTGCTCACGGCGAAAGAACTATCGAGCCCGTCGCATCATTTACCTATGGAAAGGGTCGCAAGCCTGTTGCTGTGTCACTTCTGAATGGCAATGGCACTTCCACGGTAACGACACGCCTTTCCCGCGATAGATATGATAATGTGATATCCGTTGACGACGGACGCGGTAAGAGAGAAGTCGTTTACAATAAGGCAGGCTATCCGATTTTGGTCCGCGATCCGCTTGGTAATGCGACAAAGATTTCTTATGATAAATTTAACGTGCCCGTTTCAATAACGGATGTAAACGGAGTTCAGACTAAATATTCATATAATAATGCAGGGCTTGTATCTCGGATAGAACGCGCCAGTGAAAATGAGATATATTCCTCGCTTTCAGTTGTCTATGACGGTGCGGGACGTCCCGTATCGTATACCGATCAAGATGGTCTTACGAAGTCTTTTGAGCGCGATGCGTTCGGCAAGGTTCTGAAGGAGAAGTTCCCTGACGGCTCTGAATGTGCATACTCTTATGACGCGCTCGGTCGTAGAACATCAGTCATTGATGAGAATGGACATGAGATTCGCTTTGGCTGGGGTCGTTTCGGGCTCAAGTCTCGCACTACTGCCATAGGCCAGCTTACAGACTATATCCGCGATGATTTGGGTCTCGTTAAGGAGGTTGTCTCCACATGGGGCGGTAAAGAAGATAGGCGCATTTCAAGTGAATATGACAATTACGGTCGCCTTGTTTGCGCAGATTACGGCAATGGCGAAATTGAGCGTTTCGAGTATGATAAATGGAATCGTCTATCAAAGCATACGCGTGGCAAAATAGAAGAGATATACAAGTACGATTATTTTGGAAGGCTCATAGAAAAACAATCAAGTGGACTTACTACTTCATACACATACGACGCTTGGGGTAATCGCCTCTCGCGCGTAACTAAGAACCGCAAAGGAAATTTGGTCTCAAAGGAATACCGAAGATACGACTATTTCGGTCGCCTTACGGAAACCGTTGCGGGCTTCGGCTCAAAGGTGACTTACGCATATAACTCAAAAGGACTCCTCGCTCGTCAGGTTGTCGATGGAACACCAATTGACTACGAGTATACGAGAAGCGGACTACTTGCGGGCAAGCACCTCGGAGGAAAACTGAATCCTGATGCGTCCGTGACTTACGAATATTCGAAGTCTGGACAGATCGTCGCCCGCACCGCGAACGGTGTCCGCCAAACATACGCGTATGACAAGAAAGGACAGCTCCTTGCGGTTAAGGACGCAAACGGCAATGTGCTTGAGCGCTATTGGTACGACAAGGCCGGCAACATGCTCAAGAAAACCGTGGGTGGCAAGACAACAACCTTCACTCTCGACGACGCGAATCAACTCGTCTCTTCAACAACCGACGGAGTGACAACATTCTATTCTTACGATGCGGCAGGTCGCCTCGTCACGGAAGGAAATAAAACTTACCGTTACGGCTACCTTGATAAGGTTATGTCTGTTAGCGAAGGTGATAAGACATACACTTACATGTATCATCCAGACGGACAGCTCGCCCGAGCGAATTATGGCGGCAAATCCGAAGAGTTCCTTTGGGACGGCCTTGCGCTTGTCCGCCGTAATGACGAGCACTTTGTTAACGAACCTCATGTAGGAGGCGGAAATCCCGTTGCGTCATCGAAGGGCACAAGCTATTTCAACGACGCGCTCGGCACGACTGTTGGCGCGAAGAAAGACGGCAAGTATTCCGCCGCAGCGCTCACGGCATTTGGCGAAGACTTAACCGTCCACTCTCCAACTCCAACTCAAAACTCCAACTTTTTCACTGGTAAACCGTTCGTCGAAGGCCTGGGCCACGCCTTCCTCATGCGCAACTATCGCGCTGGTCTTGCCAAGTGGCAGACTGCCGA
>JAZSQE010000018.1:0-58157 GCA_045537795.1 Kiritimatiellia bacterium
CCTTCGAATTTATTTTGCCTCCGGCCGTCACCAAAGCCAAAGTTCTTCACGACAAAGAAGCGAAACTCATCACATTCTCGGCCAAAGTCTCGTGCGGGACATCGGTTATTGTCCGTTGAGTGTCTGATTTAATCGCGACCGCGATAAATTTGGTATAATATCGGTACAAATAAAAAGCGAAATAAGAGAATATGACTGGAGACTTTGATAAATATTATGAAGCTGTAGAGCCTGATAGGCGCGAGCGAGCGTATGCCTGGGCGACAGCGATTGGTCTTCAGGATGTTGACGGGCTTAAGGTTTCGCAACATCTCATAGATGTAGCACGGCGCAATATTGAGGGCGAAATCACACAGGATGAGGCACGGCGAATATGAAAGCAGAAAATTCAAAAAAATCGGCGACGGGTTATATGACATTGAAGGTTCAACTTCAATTCACTGAAATTGCGCGGACAATTACAGTGCCGACATGTATGACGCTGAAGGATCTGCATAATGCGATTCAAGTCGTAATGGGGTGGGACGATTCGCATTTGTGGCATTTTACAGATAAGAAACGAGATGGTGTTATTTATGAAGTGCCTCGTGAAAATAAATATGAGTTTGGTTTTTCGCGGCAACTTAGAATAGACGCTTCGAAATTTACCTTGGAAAAGGCTTTGCCTTCTCGTGGTTCAAAGCTTTATTACGAGTACGATTTCGGTGACAGTTGGAAGCATCTGATAACGCGTATGACGGATCCTAAAAAGCCTGGAATCGCGTGTGTTAAAACCTCGGGGCCTGACGGAATCGAGGATTTCGGCGGGCAATGGCGACTCGCGGATTTTATTGAAAAGATGAAATCCGATCCGAATGATAAGGAGTATGAAGATATTCGAGAGTGGGCCGGTCTGGAAGACGAAAAGGATCTTGCGCAATATCTCGAAGGGGAGTCGGAGGAAATAAAAACCGGGAAATTGCAGTCTCGTCTGTCGCATATAAAAATACCTGAAAGCGCGCCGGATCCTGTGAATATGACAGAGGACGAAAAAGCCGCAGCATTAGGACTTACGTTCGTTACGATCGCAAGTTCGGAGATGTGGAAAATACTCACCAAGGCTATGACCAATGGCGGAACGTGCGAGTTCGAAGATCCTGAAAACAGAATAGCGGAATTTTTCCTTACGAATTTCAGCGGACTTGAAGTGAAGAACGGGCATTTTACAATATTTCACATAGAGCCCAGCAAGTTGACTGTTCCGGCGGAATGGGTTGATCTGTATAAAACTTACGGTGGACACTGGAATAAACTGCATGAAGCGTTTGATGTGATTGAGGCGTACGCTTCTTCGTGCGCTTCGTTGTATGGCGTGATTTCTAAAGAGGAATTGTTTGATATAGCTTTGCATTTTGATCCAGAATTAACTCTTGAAGTCGACGACGTGTCGCGAATACTTGAGCATCGTGCGAATTCTTCCCCAGGGTTGCCTTTCCGGTTTGAAGGAGATTTAATAGTCTCAGAAGATAAATTTCTCATTGAGTTGGACGAAACAGAGCGACAGATTCAAGAAGTTCGTGAAGAACAGACAAAATATTCCAGATGGCTTCCGGAAACCCGCAATGAATTGTTTAAGTGGGGATATGCAAATTACGTTGAACGTACAGCACAATCGGAGAAGGTCAGAAAGATGCTGCGATCAATGTGTTCAAGCGATGAACTTGCGGATATTGCCTTGTTTGTGACGCACAATTTTCTTTCGCTTGCTGCGAAGCCGGAGGTTGTTTGCAAGACGCTTCAGATTCAAGAGTTGATTACGGTAAAGGGTAAGAATAAATCTGCGTTAATTGAAGCGATGGATGAGTGGCAAACTGTTATTCGTATGCCGTTTTTAAATGGCAATACGATAGAAGAGTTAAAAGCGACTCGGACACCTGTTAGAAACACAAGTCAGGTAGGACGAAATGATCTGTGCCCGTGCGGTTCCGGTAAGAAATATAAGAAGTGTTGCGGTCGTTGACTGCAGAGGTGCAGGATATGTGATGTAATCTGAAGCCGTGAGATAAAAAGAAATTGAAACCGCGGACGGCGCGAAGGTGACGGCGCAGATGCCGCTTATGAATGTTACGCGAATACCAACAGCGCCGCCGCCCTTGAAAATTGGAAACGGCATTGTCAATGTCCGCATACAGAGACTATAACGGGGAAGTGATTCCTTGGTCGACGGCTGTGTTTTTTTGCTTTTTGACTCGGGAAATTGGTTTCGAATGCGCGAAATGAGTCTGTTGACTTAGGTTGTATAATATTATTATTAAATTTTTATAGCCGAGGTGGGTAGATGGACTATATGACGGAACTTGCCGTTATTGCAAAAACGCATGGCGGAATTATTGAAACGAAGATAGCAGCACAGCATGGCATCTCTAAAGCGATGCTTCATAAGTTATGCAAAGATGACATAATCCATCGCATCGTAAAAGGTCAGTACATTCTTCCTGATGATATGCAGGATGAATTACTGTCCATCAGCAACCGTTCCGAAAGAATTGTCTTTTCTCACGAAACAGCTCTTTACCTTCACGGAATTTCTGACCGTACTCCATTTGAGCATACGGTTACGGCACCGTCCAGTTGCATTCCTTCCGCGGCAATCAAATCCGAATGCAAAGTATATTACATCAAGCCTGAATTATTTGAACTTGGTAAAACAACCCTGAAAACACCCGCAGGAAATAATGTTCCCGCATACGACCTTGAACGCACAATCTGTGATATAATCCGCAGCCGTAACAAACTGGGGACAGAAACTTTTCTTGCGGCATTAAAACAGTATGCCGCGAACCAGAAGAAGGATTTAAATAAACTGAATTCTTATGCGAAGAAGATGCGGGTGTCCAATATCCTGCGGCAGTATTTGGAGGTACTTCTGTGAGTAAAGCAATGAGTTTAAAGCAGATGTTTCCTCTATTCTTCGCAACATCGAAGAAAGCCCGGAACTCAAAACGATATGGGATAAGTACCGCAAACAGTTTGCGTATGCAAAGGACATTACCTACGAGCAAATTATGAATTCCGTAAAAACCTTGCTCAATCACAAAGATTTTAGATAATATTCGAAGGAGAATATCATGAATAACGACCTTCTTAAGAGATATATTGATGATCAATCTACAAAGATTGTAACAACGTGTGATAAAGTGCCAGACACCATATTGGCTATTGTAAATTTGGATTATTGGTATGATGCATATTCGCAAAAAAGAATGCACGCAAAATGCAAAGCAACATTTACTAAAAACACCGACGAAATAACTAATTTCAAAATGGTGTTTGAAAAACTTACTGATGTTCCCAAAGGAGATTGAGATGAGTCAAAAAGGTGTAATTTATATTCTTACAAACCCGTCCTTCCCTCAATATGTAAAAATCGGCTATGCTGATAGTGTAGAATCGCGGTTGAAACACTTGAACAACAGTGAGTGCATCCCGTTCGCTTTCCGCATTTACGCCATATACGAGGTTGAGGAACGATTGACTGATTTGAAACTCCATGCATTGATTGATCAACTTAATCCGAATCTACGCTCTATCGACAATGTGGATGGTAAAAAAGCGTGTTCGCGAGTTCTATGCTATGTCTCCAGAACAGGCGTATTCCATTCTCGAAACGATTGCCGTGCTCGGCGGTCGAAAGGACAGGCTTCATCTGTACGAGCCTTCTGCTGATGAGAAAAAGAGCGAGAATTTGGCTCAAGAGATTGAAGAGGAACACATTGAGCGTCTTTCTCCGTTTGCCTTCTCCAAGTGCAAAATTCCAGTGGGTGCAACGATTACTTTGATTTTTTTAGTGGTCTTAAATCTGGTTTCGGGTGATAGTTACCACCGCATTTCGCAAAATGCGGTGGTAGCGGGAGTTATGTCCGTGTTGGTAAAAAAGTAAGGCTATTGGTTTCGAGTATGTTTTTCTAAAATGAGAATCTTATGCGGAAAATTCTTAAAGAGGTTGGGGTGGGCGAATTGGATTTGTAGTTTTATGATCGGGGCTATTGTCGGGATATTGCCAGGTCGCGGTTTGAGAGTTAAAAGTATGAAGGGCTTTTTCTTCGGTTCTATAGCCTAATATGATGATGAGTCAACCTTTCAGGTTGCGTTTTCGTGCAATAACTGATTATATGAGGTTGCGCTTTCGTGTAATTTTCGCCGATATGAGGTTGCGTTTTCGTGCGCAGTTTTGGTATAATAAAGTGAGAATATGGGAGTAAATATGAAATTTAAGCGTAAAATCTACAATAATCTTCTTGATTGGAAGAACAATCGTCGAGGCAAGACAGCTTTGTTGATTGAAGGCGCTAGGCGCGTTGGAAAAAGTTTCGTTGTTACGGAATTTGCCAAACAAGAGTATAAAAGTTATGTAATCATAGATTTTTCCGTTCCAAGACCTTTAACGCTTGATGCGATTATAAAAACTGCTTACGATCTTGACGGATTATTTAATCGTATATCTATAGAATATAAAGTTCAGTTGCACCCGCGTGAAACGTTAATTATTTTTGATGAGGTTCAGCTTTGCCCGAAAGCGAGACAATTGATAAAGCATCTTGTAGCTGATGGTAGGTATGATTACATTGAGACGGGTTCCCTAGTTTCTTTAAAAACGAATATAGATGATATTTTGATACCATCCGAGGAAGAGCGCCTTTCTTTGAATCCTATGGATTTTGAAGAATTTTGTTGGGCAATGGGTGATGAAGTGACGGTGAGTTTTGCAAGAGAGTGTTACTTAAATCGTAAAGCACTCGGAGCAATTCATGATACCGTCTTAAAGCGCTATTGTGAATATCTTTGTGTTGGGGGTATGCCGCAAGCAGTTGAGGAGTATGTAAAAACAAAGGATTACTCCCGTACAGATAAGGTAAAGCGAAGTATCCTAGATCTTTATCGGAATGACATCGGTAAATTTGCTGGTAATAATGCAGCGAAAGTGCGCAGTATATTTAATGAAATACCAGGACAGCTCACTAAGAAAGATAAGAAATACTCGTTGGCCAGTCTTGATAAGGCTGCAAGAATGCGCACTTATGAAGATTCCTTTGATTGGCTTTCAGATGCAAAGATAATAAATCCAAGTTATAATGCTACAGATCCAACAGTTGGAATGGCGTTATCTTCCGATTTTGCCACACGCAAAATATATATGGCCGACACCGGTCTTTTGCTTTCGCATGCGCTGCAAATGGATAATGTTACAGAGACCGAGCTCTATGAGGCGATATTTACAGGAGAAGTTTACTTCAATAACGGAATGATAGCTGAAAATGCCGTAGCGCAAAGTTTGGTGGCATCTGGAAAAAGCCTCTTTTTCTATTCGCGTCATAATCGCGAAACTCATAGAAACGAAATAGAAATAGATTTTTTGATTCGTAAGGATGGGGCTGTAATCCCAATTGAAGTAAAAAGCGGGAAATATAGAAGCCATGCGTCGCTTGATAAATTTTCTACGAAGTTCGCCGATAGGATAGGCGAGCGCATTATTCTTTACACAAAGGATGTAGCTGAGCGCGATGGTGTAATCCATCTGCCAATATATATGGCAATGTTTTTATAGAAGAGTCACATGAAAACGGAATGATTAGGGCGATTGTCGGGGATATTGCCAGGTCGCGGTTTGGGCGGCATAACCGAATGTGTAAGGGGTGATTTATATCCGTAAAAAACGCAATTTCAGTCTTTGACTCGTCCATAAAAAGTGCATACTCGCAAGGCAGTTGACAGAGGCTCCCGATTTGTGATAAAGTAATCGCGTGATTACGAAAAAGGGTTCACGCGATGCAACCAAAATCAAAGAAAAAGAACACGGTCCGCAAAACGCGCGTTGACGGAATTGAGACGCGCGAGGCTATAATTTCCGCGGCGGAGGAAGAGTTCGCCGAGAAGGGTTTCGAGCTCGCTTCGGCGCGCGAAGTCTGCCGCAGAGCCGGAGTCAATTCCGCGCTTTTGAGCCGTTACTTCGGTTCAAAGGAGGCGCTCTACCGGATTGCCGCCAAAAAACTTTTCGGAGATCTGGGCGCTCCTCTCGCGAATCTTTCGGAAAAGGTCGTTGACGAGAATTCCTGGCGCGCGGCGATTCGCGAATGGGTGGGCGACATGCTTTTCATGACGATGCCGACGGAGAAGGCCCAGAGACTCTGCGCGGCGCTTTTCCGTCATGAGGTGACGCGCCCGACGAAGTTTCACGATGAATTCAAGGAAGCGTTCGGACGTCCTGTCTACGAGGGGCTTAAAAAGCTTATCGCCACTAAAATGAAAGACGAGGTTAAACTCGATTTGTTGGCCTCGTCAATCTGGGCGCAGGTTTCCGTTTATGCGCTCGCGGACGAGAAATGGCATAAGTCGTTCAGGCCAAAAGGTATGACCTCACGCAAGTGGTCGGAGATCGTCTGCGATCATATCTGCGAAACGGTTTTCATCACGCTTGAAAAGTGAAAAGGGGTGCAGCATGAAGAATTCTTTCTGTCCACTTTATGTAACCAATTTCTTCGGAACTCTCAACGACAATTTTCTTAAGACGCTCGCGAGCTTTACCGTTATCGGCTGGATCGCCGACGAGCGCGTCAAATCGATCGCGATGGGCGTTACCGCAGGGGCGCTCGTTCTGCCGTACATTCTCTGTTCTCCGCTCGCCGACCGTTTGACCGCGCTTTGGTCAAAGCGGGCGATTGTGCGGATCGCCAAATGGGCGGAACTCCCGATTATGGCTGTTGCGATTGCGGGCTTTATTTTAAAGTCGCCGTGGCTCGTCATCGGAGCAGTATTGCTTATGGGGCTTCAAAGTTCGCTCTATTCGCCCGCGAAGTACGCGCTTATCAGGGACATCGGCGGCGCGGAGCGTATTTCTACTGGCATGGGCGGCATGGAGGGCGTTTCGTTCTTGGGCGTATTGACGGGGACTGTTGCAGGTTCCGTCATTTCAGATATTGGGAGCGAAGCCATCAGTTACGGCTGTCTTATCGGATTCGCCGCGCTCGGGCTTCTGGCGAGTTACACGATTCGCGCCAAGGAGGAACTTAACCGTTCGCTCCATGCGATAAATCCGTTAAGGTATCTTCGCAGAGTTTATCGCATGGCGAACCGGTACGATGGGCTCAATGCCGTCATCTTTACGCTTTCAACCTTCTGGTGGGGCGCGGCGATGCTCCAGATGGGGCTTTTGGTTTACGGAAAAACGGGGCTCGGACTCAGCGCGACCGGAACGGGGGCGCTTCTTTGCGCGGCGGCTGTCGGCATTGTCATAGGTCAGGTTGTCGCCGGTTTCGTCGACAAGACCCGATTTCTCTTAGGTTCTGTGCTGTTGACGGGATGGATCGCCGCGGCGCTTTTGGCGGTTCTCTATTTTGTGCCGATGTCTCCGACTTTATTCGCGGCGGTTTTAGGCGTTCTCGCTTTTGATCTTGGATTTTTTAAGCTTCCGTTTGACGCCGAAATCCAAAAGGTAGTCAAGGGGCCCAAACTCAATACGATTCTCTCGTACTTCAATCAGGTCTCGTTTCTTTTTATGCTTGTATCGAGCGGATGCTATGCGCTCATCAGCTGCGTGGCGGGTCCCAAGGCGTTTCTGCTTTTGCTCGCGGTTGTCTTTTTTGTCGTACCTTTCCTGTTTGTCTTCAGTTACCGTTCCGTTCTTCTTTGTGTCGGACGATGGATTTTTGCGAGGCGGTATAATGTAATCGTAGATGGCTTGGAGGTATTGGAAGATATAAAGTCAAAAGGTTCGACTATTCTGGTCTTGCCTAATCATCCCGCTATGGTAGATCCTATGCTCGTGGGCGTGACATTTTGGAAGATGCCGCTGAAACCGCTTTCCGACGAATCTTTCTTCAAGGCCGGTATTGTAGCTCCGCGCGTGTTGAAGACTCTCGGCGCGGTACCCGTTCCGGATCTGCGCAAAAACCGCTCGCGCGCCGGCGCGTCAATCGCGCGAGGATTGGGCGATATCGTCAAGAATACGCTTAAGGACGGCGGTAACGTCATCTTCTATCCGTCGGGCCATATTCAGACGGAGTGCGGGCGCGAGGATATCGGCACCCGTCAGCTCGCCCACAACATCTGCGGCGATCTGCCGCCAAAGGTCCGCGTTATCGGTGTCAGAACGCGCGGACTTTGGGGATCGATCTGGTCGCGCAGGAATCGCACAACTTCTCCGGCGTTTGTGCCGACTTTTATCAAGAGCGTCCTTCTTTGGTTCTTCTGGTCGCCGTTTGTCCGTCGCCGCCGCGTTGAAATGCATATTGAGGACATCACCTTTCTTGTGGCCGAGTGGTCTAACCTTTCCCGCCTTGAATTCAACGCGAAGCTGAACGATTGGTACAACGCCGATTAAAATTGCCAATGTGTCACAAATAGGTCTGACTGTTTTGTGACAGAATTTTCAGCGGTTTTGGTATAATCTCTGATGATGATAGAAAGGAACTTCGTCGTGAAAAATATAATGTGCGTCGCTTGTGGATTTGTTGCGCACGCCGCGGCGGCGGGTTTAAAAAT
Source organism: Kiritimatiellia bacterium (assembly GCA_045537795.1). GTDB lineage: Bacteria > Verrucomicrobiota > Kiritimatiellia > RFP12 > UBA1067 > UBA1067. The sequence continues at coordinate 8,518 of JAZSQE010000018.1, forward strand.
GGAGATCAATTCCGCCGTTTCTTCCGTTGCCGATGAGGTATGGTATGTGCCGGGATGGATGCGTACGTCAGAACCTGAAGAGTTGGCGTGGAACAGTTTTACAAACGTTTTCTCGGCGAGTGCGACTCGCTTTTATAAATGGGACGGCAATCAACTTTGGCCGACCGCCGCAAAGAACGCCGATTCAGAAGCCGTGAAATTGGCGGACGAAATTAAAAAGATGCCGCAAGAGCGTCGTGCGCATCTCACGCTTGTCGGCCATTCTCTCGGCGGCAGGATCGTCGCGAGGGCTTTAGCGAAACTTTCGTCAGATGGCGTTAAGGTAAAACGCGGCATTTTGCTCGCGCCCGCTATTCCGGCTAAAGACAGTGACTTGGAGAAGATGGGCTTGGGCTCTAAAGAACCGCTGATTGTGGTCGCAAATCCCGATGATATAACGTTGAAGTATGTTTATACGATTGCGGGCGGTGAAGATGGCCCTGCGTACGGAGCTTCGGCGGCATTCAAGACGCCTAAAAATGTGAAAGAGGTTCCGGTTTCCGAAAATATAACGAAGAATACCGTTATTGACGCTTTTTGGGGGCGATTTGACGCGGTTAAAGAAATCGCCAGTCATCATGCGTCATTTTATTTCGAGGAGCTCTCTCGTGTTTTAGACGGGAAAAAATCCAAAGGCGTGCGCGTTATGGTGCCTCAGGATAAAATCAATTTCGAGTGGAAGGTGATGGATTCGGGAGTATGGTGGGATGTTCTTGACGAGAAGGACGGCTGGAAACTGGAGAGCAACATCGTTACGGGCCACTGCCGCATTGTTAACCCCGACAAGCTTCGCGTGGCATGGGGAGATCGAGAAAAAATGGAAAAGGCTTTTAAGAAGGTTAAATTGCAACTTAATGTAGAGGAGGAATAAAATGAATAAGATTTTTATAGTTATTCTCGGCGTTAGTTTATTGAGCGGTTGTCAGATGAAGGAGTTTTCGTCGACGCCGTTTTATGAAGGCAATACCGTAAAGTACACGGGCGCGGTCGAAGATCGCGTCAACCTTTGGCCTGTTGCCTATTGGCGCGAGCCTGTCGGTTCGGTCGCTTGGCCGCTTGTATCGTTCGGCAACGATCATTTCGCCTTAAGGCCTCTTTATTCGCAGTATAAGAAAAGCGGAATGGGCGAGTATGATGAGTATAATGTCCTCTGGCCGATAGCGCAGTTTGATACGGACGATAAGGATTATCGGATTTTCCCATTCTTCTGGGGGAGTGACTACTCTAACGATCCTTACTTTTGCCTTTTCCCCGCCGTCTGGTACAACGATGAATTCGCGGGTGTGTTTCCCTTTTTCTGGTCTACCGATAAGTCGAACGGCGGATTTTGCGTATTCCCGTTTTTTTGGGTGGAAACACTCAGTTACAGAGACGGCCTTTGGCACACGCTTTTCCCGCTGTATCATTACAAGAGTTATGAGGCTGAAGGCGATTCGCTCAGCGAAAGTAGATTTTGGACGCTTTGCGGTTTAGCCGGGTGCAATTGCCGCGGCGGAGAATTCAAGGATCATAGATTTTGGCCGTTCTATCATTGGGAAAGGGGGAACTTCTATTCGCTCCCCTATGCCCGTTACCAACGAGGCGATATGATCAAAAATCGAATTCTGCTCGGCTTTGCGGGACGCGACTCAAATACGAACGGCGAATATATGGCGTCATGGGTCTTTCCGCTTTATTATAAGGACAAAGATTCGTTTATAACTCCGCTTTACGGGCGCGACGGCGATAGTGAATGGCTGCTACCGCTTTATATCCGTGACAAGACGAAGTTTTCTACGGCGCTCTTTTCGAAATGGGATGACGAGAAGAAGGGCGAGAAAGGGTTTTTCTCTTTGCCGATTCTTTCGGGAGCGAACTGGTCGACGAATTCGGAGAAGAGTTGTTGGTATGCGCTCGCAGGGCTTGCGGGATCTAAGACCGATGCGACAGGTAAAGCTCGTTCGCAGTGGGCGTTTCCTGTTTTCTTTCGAGACAAGGATAAGGGTTTTTATTCTCTGTCGTATTCCTGGAGCGGCGGCGGGACGAGTCAGACCAACAGGCATTTCGCTTGCGGTCTTACAGGTACGCGTTCCGGCAAGACAGAGGGCGGCTGGCTTTTCCCCGTATTTGATTACAAGAAAGATAAATCGTTTAAATCGCCGCTTTATTCATGGGACGGCGGCGGCACAAGTAAGACTAACAGTTATTACGCGCTTTCTTTAGCCGGCAAGCGTTCGGGGCGTGAAACGGGCTGGTGGCTATTCCCGTTTTATGATAAGCGGAAGGACGCGGAATATGACAAGAAGTACGCTTATCTCGATATGGATAAATTGCCCGAAGAGATAAAAATCTGGGATGCGGTCTATACTAACTGGACATGGAACGCCAAGAAGAAGTGCCGTGAAATTGAGTCGATAGAGCCGATAAAGGAAGGTACTCATTTCTACTCGTACAACAATGCCGATCTGTGTCTTGTATCCGACAATGACCAGAATGTGTCAGGTCGGGTTTCATGTAATTGGGAAGAGTACAAAATTACATATAACCATAATCAGGGCAATCGCCTTGCCTACCGATATGAAGGCGAACGTGACGTCGCTTTCGACATAAGTACGCGCAAGAAAATTTCGGATGTCGAAAAAGGTGAATCGTCTCTCTTCTTCTTCCTCTACAACGGTTCTCATAAGCGCGATCGTATGGCGAAAAAAAGTTATGCGAGCAGGAAGGTTCTTTGGAAACTCTGGGACTGGGAAGAGGAGCCCGGTAACGTTTCGCTCGACGTGTTCCCGGGCTTTACCTACGACTCGAAGACGAACGGATATACGAAAACATCCTTCCTCTGGCGTTTCTTCAGATACGAAAGCGATCCGAAGGAAGGAACGAGTGTAGACATCCTCTTTATCCCCGTCTGGCGGTGATTTTGTTGGAGACGAAAATTTCGCGTCTATCATTGTCAACGCGAAAATGATATAATATTAACTCTTTTTGACGGAGAATTATGTCTTCAAATGAAAGCGAGTAAGTTTAATGAAAGGAAGAAAAGAGAACTGATTGAGAAAGAGTTTCGTTGAAGCGTGAGAAATGCTTTGGCGGAGCGAGAATAAGATCTTCCGCACAGGAAGGAGCAGAAGGAAGAAGCTTCTTAAATGTGTCGGAACGCGTCAGGGTAAAGCCTCGGAAACTTGAACTCTAACGACGCACGAAGAGGACACTGCCAAGTCCGTGCAGTTTCAGTTCTTCGCGGTGAGCGTGAGGGTTGAAATCGGTACGAGCAAGTGGTATCATATAGATGTTTTTGAGGATATAAATGTGCATGCTTGACGAGATACGGGCGAAGCGCGATGAGATTTACGCTGTCGCATCCTGCGGGAATATTATAAGACATGAATGAGTTGGCCATACAGGAATTATCAAACACAGATTTGATACGTTCGCGAATCTTCACGATTCGCGGCGTTCAGGTTATGCTTGATGAAGTGAAATGTCGCCAATGTGATAGTACTGCCGTAGCCGCCCCTTGCGGGGGTTTGCGACCCATAGGGAGGCAAACACGCCGAGCGAAGCGAGAGCCGAGTTCCCAAGTCCAATTCCCAATGATAGAGGTTGCGTAATGAAACATGAGGATAGAAGTCTTGCCATTTCCAATGCGTCGGTACAATCTCGGATTATTATTGTTCGCGATATGCCGGTTATTGTAGATGCGGATGTTGCAGAAATATATGGAGTGGAAACAAAGCGCGTAAATGAGGCTGTTCGCAACAATCCAGACAGGTTCCCCGAAGATTACATGTTTGTTCTGTCTTCGGACGAGTCTCGCATTCTAAGGTCGAAATTTTCGACCTTAGAAAAGGCAGGCAAAGGACGTCATTCAAAATACAACTATAAGGCCTTTACCGAAAAGGGTCTTTACATGCTTGCAACAATCCTGAAGAGCAAGCAGGCAACAGCTGCAACATTTGCGATTATTGAGACATTTGCGAAGGTGCGTTATTTGAAGCGAGAGTTAAAGGAATTGCATCAAGAAACCGACAAGCGTAAGCAGATGAGCAAGATGCAGAATTTCGGTGAAGTTCTTTCAGATATCATTATGCCCGACCTTGAGACAGTGGAAACAGAGTCGTCGTTGGAACTTAATTTCTTCATCGGCAAGATTAAGCATACTGTCCGCCGCATTAAGAAAGCCGCACGGCGAAAACCGAAGGCTAAATAAATATGATTTCTATTTCAAAAGCCCGCAGAACTGAACAATGAAAGGAAGTGCTCAATAACTCAGTAAAACGGACATAGGACGGAGCAACTGCTTCGTCACCATAACAATTTGCAACAGCTGCAAAGCGATCGTCGATGGAAATGTGAGAAGTTTCAAGACTGACGACACCTTGCAGAGGAAAAGTGCATACGCGCTTGCCTCTCTTTGTGTTTCAGTCAAGGCCATTCTCACAGCCTCCATCGAGACACGGAGAGAGGCTTTTATTTTGCCCTTGATTCGTGTTTGACTGTGGAGCAGTGAAGAAATGACCGCATATCTCATTCTTTGCGCCGATGAGATTGCGTTGAACCAACGGCGCAAACAAGGAGAGAGAAATGGCGGCAAACTATAGAATTGAACAGAGGTGCTGTGCGACATGCAGATGGTGGAACGGCGCACGGATGGTTGACTTTGCGGGCGGCAACAGACCGATCTATGTCAAAGTAGGCGACACGATGGCAAGATGCGATGTTAAAAACGGCAGCGCGGCTTCAGCCGGTTCGTCTTGTCCGAAATGGATTCGTTGGGAAAAGATTTAAAAAGAAAGGTGGTGGGAGATGTTAGGATCTATACTTGGGAAAGTAGCGCAAAGCGCAATAAACTGGGCTCAGAGAAATCCTGGTCAAGCGCACTATATGTTATCTAAGGCCGCAAGTAGTGTCACAAATTCTCTAAAAGCATCAGGGGATGGGAACTGTAAAATAGTAGAGAAGTGTAAATTTGATAGTTTTCGAGATGCTGTTCTTGACGAGTTGAATTCAAGATTTGATGAGTACGATGAATATGATTTTCATATTGATCCGAATATTCCACCTTCACTAATGAAAAAGATTTGTGGGGATAAAAAAATTGAAAATATTGTATGTGTGTTTTCGGCTGATTTTGATTGGAATACAGGATTGATTATATCAGAGGAACGATTGTGTTTTAGAACCTTGGATGATTTTATAGCCTTAAAATGGGCAGAGATTGAAAATATTGGACATAGCAAGTCGTATCTTATTGTAAATTCAGTTGATATCCATTTTGAAAACTATACAGAAATGGGAGTACGCACAATTGAAGATTTCTTAAGAAAACTTGTCGATCTTGCTGAAGATTATCGTCCTGAGAACATAGAGGATGAGTCTGAAACTTCTAGTTGTAATGGTTATGATGTTTGCTTGCTCAATTCGGGTACTAATAAGATTGCTGTAATCAAGGAAGTGCGAGCACTTTTGAATTTAGGGCTAAAGGATGCTAAAGATATTGTTGATAAATGTCCCTGTTTGTTGCGGAAAAATTTAGATAAGCAACAGGCATTGTCTCTTTGCAAAAGTCTTTCTGATGCAGGGGCTGATGCTGAAGTCTATGTTAGTGACAACGAAGACTGAAACAAGGAATGAGGTGCGAATATGAGTGAAAATGAAATTGTATTACGTTCGGCCAAATTACTTGTTAAGGCATTGGATAGGATGTCTGATAAAACATTGCCGAGTGAGATTGCGAATATTGTTAAATTTCATTCTAAAGGTGCTGGAGTTGCTGGATTGGCTGCAGGCTGGACACCGGGGGTTGGTTCGACATTGGCAGTAACAGCAGCAGCTGGTTTTGTGTGGACAATGTATGGACGGATTAACGCTAAACTTGGTGTTCCTATAGGAAAAAATATTCTTAAGTCGGTAGCCAGTGCTGTCTGTACGAATTTAGCGGCCTATATGGCAGGAATTTTGGTCGGTTCAGCGGTTGCATCATTATTGCCAGGAATTGGAAGTGTAGCGGCTGCAGGAATTAATGGAGCGACGGTATTTGCTCTAACTTGGGTTTCAGGTCTTATGTATCTCAAACTTTTAACCCTGCTTGCAAAGAGAAATGTAGAACTGTCATCTGTTTCGGCAGAAGAGATGAAAGCAACAATGAAAGAGGTTGTCGCAGGTGAAAATATCAAAAGTCTGCTGAAAGATGCAAAAGATATGTTTAAGCGACAGAAAGATTCAGGAGAATTGGATGATATTGAGACATCTGAATGTATAATCGACGATGAGCCAGAAGATGAAACAATAGAAGAAAAGAGAGACGACCATCCAAAGTTTTGCTCAGAATGCGGAGCGAAATTAAATTCCGGAAAGTTTTGTTCTGAATGCGGAACTAAAGTATAAGGGGGGAAATGAAGTATTATGGGTGTTTTACTTGATGTCTACATTTTCATTGCATGGCTTGGGTCATGGTCAACAACATCAGGGGTTGGCGCATTTCTTATTTTTTCAATGTGGTCGTTAATTATTATTTTTTCTATTGTCTCTAGCTTCATAGGAGGTAAATTATCAATCTTGTTCGCAGTAATTTCTATATTAAGCGGGAAGTGGATTTTAACTCCCCTGATTGGGATTTTATCATGGCTTCTTTACTTTTTGGGCTTAGGAGATTGGTTGACCAAATGGTGGCCGGTGGCATTCCCCAAGTACGGCTATTTATTTTCTGAGGAATCCGCATCTATGATTGAATGGAGTATATTTTCTTTATGGCTGTTTTTAAGGGGATCCTCGTTATGGTTTATGATTAAGAAGTTGTGATAAGCATGAAAATAAAAATATTAAATACCAACTTTTTTAAGAAACTCAAGTGGCTGATTAAGACTGCGTGTGCCCGCGCGCGGACGTGGAAGCGATCGAAGAACGATGAACTGCGTGAGCTGGATGCATTCCGCAAGTGTGTGCGTCTTGAACGCAAGGCGATGAAATATCCTTATGCCGTGCCGCTTCTGACGGAGTTGATGGAAGCGTACCGCGCGACAGGACAGGAAGAGAGACGAACCGATGTCATGCGCCGGTTGCGCGATATTAAACCGCGGCCAGCGCCTGAATTTATGTGGGCTGAGCAGGCGAGCGGGAAAGTCGTGCAAAACAACATTGCGGCGTGGTGCTGCAAAATCGAGAAACTGATTGCGGAACAGAAAATGGAATCCATCCACTTTCAGCACATACAGGGGTTTCTTCGCATCAGTCATGACAATGCAGTCATGGTTTGCAACGCGTTGATTGAAAACGGCGTACTTGGTCAGTATGATATGGGAACAAGTCGTTATCCGGTTTTGAAGAAATTATGACGGAGAATCGGAAGATGAAATCATTTCGTTTGCGTTGGCTGGACTTCTCATGCCGAATGATTGATTTCTGGTATGAAATGACAAATCCGATTGTGCACAGGTGGTGGCGGTTTCAAAAGTGGAAACGGCGTCGCAATCCCGAACTTGTCGAACTGGACGCATTTAGAGAACTTGTAGAGATTGAGCGCAAGCTGAAGAAATATCCCAACGCGAAGCCGCTTAGGGAAAGAGCGAACGAGTTATATAAGATTACCGGTCAGATTGATAAGTGTTGCCAATGTGTAAGTGTTGCCAATACCAATTTCCAGTGCCAATGAGACTGTGCGGCGGATAGATTCATCCGTTCACTTTTCACCTTCACCTGAATTGGCAATTGGCAACACTACCACATTGGCAACATTCCCAATTCCCTCTTCCCCATTCCCCTCTTTCGTGTATTTCTGTATTTCGTGTATTTCTTGGTCTAAACTTCCAAACCTATCTTTTGCTATAATATATGGCAAATGAGGATGGAATATATTCGATATGCAAAACTAAATGCTAAGATTCGTCGTATTGTTGTTCTTATAGCGGCAATTGTGATGTCTTTGTCGCCACTATCTGCTATTGCTGAAAAAACAAGCGTCTTTTTCATTCATGGCGCAAATGTAAGTGAACAGGATGCTCGTGCTTGGGCGGCGGTGATGTTTAAGGGCTTGTATCAGGCTGGAGCGAATATGGAGTTTTATCCAGTTGCTTGGCAGTCCGATATCGGGCCTTCGTACAATTACCACATAAACGCCTCAAATGCTTTTGTTACGGCATCGTTTCTCGCACCTCGCATCAATAGTGTTCCCGGGCGAAAAGTTGTCATCGCTCACAGTCTCGGAACAATGGTTGCCGCCGCCGCGATTCAGGATTATGGGATGCAGGTTGATAAACTCATCATGCTCAACTCTGCAATTCCCGCAGAAGCATTTGACCCGTCTCTTGCGAATGAAAGCGCAAGCAACAAATTAGTTCATAATGATTGGGTCGGCTATACTAATTCTTGCTGGGCGGCAAATTGGCATAAACTTTTTAATGCGCCAGATGCAAGAAGCCGTTTGACTTGGCGCGGTCGATTTGCCGCCGTTGTACCCATGGCGGTAAATTTCTATTCTTCGGGTGATGAGGTTTTAGAACTTTACCCACATTCGCAAAATCCGGCATGGTATAACGGTGTCAGTCCATCGGGGAATTGGGGAGAACGATACGCCTGGCACAAACAGGAAATCTGGAAAGGACGTAAATCTCTTCTTGGTTTTATTGGAACAACAGAATGGGCGGGCTGGGGATTTAAGGAAAATATGCTTGGTGTCAAAAAGTGGTCGGCTCAAGAGGCTAACGCTGTCACGGATGTAATAGTTTTCTCAACGAATACCGTATTCAATCCATATCCATCGTCAATCACGAATGCAGTTGCTACGCGCCTTGAAACAGATTCGCATTTGACTCAAGGCATCCCGGCACTTTCACCGCCGACAGGAAGGACGGATCTATCTCACAAAGGAATACCTTCGTTTGATATGAATGGCGCTCAAATAAAGACATCAGCATGGCCAAGAGATCCAGCTTCTATAGGGAGTGATGATTTAGGGGATAATTGGCTTCATTCGGACTTGAAGAATGTTGCTTATTTTTATACACATAGATTATTTCAGAAGATTGTTGAAATCGGAGGTTTAAGATGAGAAGAATATTAATATATGTCTTTTTATTGGTTACAGTGCCTGTAATGGCTGATTATAATCCGTATCGTGACAATGCAATTGCGGATGTGCAACTACGTATAGTTGATGATGAAGGCTCTCCTGTTGAGGGTGTAAGTGTTACAGCGGCATTTTATATCGGTGCAACAAAGACAACTGGACTTACTGAAGTGACAAAACAGAATGGAATTATCAATGCGAAATATCCTTGTAATGGCGAATTTAAAATCTGGGCGAGAAAATCTGGCTATTACGACACGATTTTGAAAACGACATCGTTCAAAACATTATCTGATAAAGAAGTCATTACACTTCGCAGATGGTCAAAAGACAAAGTGTCGATTCCAATTGTCATAAAGAAAATGAAATACCCAATACATCTCAAAATTAATTGTTTGGAATATCAAAGATTTCCAGTCACTAACGAAGTGTTTTTTCTTGATCTTGAAACATGTCAATGGTGTCCTCCGTTCGGAAACGGCAAGTATAAAGACATGAAACTCTTTTATGAAGCGATTGAACATCCAGAACAAGGATGGGCTGTCAGCTACTGGAAGAGGCTTACGTTGTCCATGCCCGATGTCGCCGATGGATTCTATAGAGCGAAGAAGGAGTCGTTCAGCAAATTCCCCTATGCGTACAAAGCGAATACAAATGCTACTTTCTTGAAGTCACTTGTTCTTGAAATTGAGCGAAAGAATGATCGCATGGTCAAAATTGATCTGCTTCCCGATGATGAGTACCTTGTCTTTCGTACACGCACGATGACAAATCATCTGGGGCAGGTGATGAGCGCAAACTATGGTCGTATCGGTGAAAAGCTGAATCTCGCCATTGGACTTAGTATGAAATCCTGGTTTAATCCTAAATCTAACGACACAAATCTTGAAGATGTACGGTCATGGTAAAACCATTCCCCGTTCCCTGTTCCCCATTCCCCAATTTTGTGTATTTCGTGGTCTGAAAAATCTTTCTTCTCTCACTATGAGAAAAGAGAAAATGATTTATTGCCAGACCAGTCGGGTCGCCCCGACTTAATCGTTTCCGATTTAAGTGCGCCAATTCGCTTCTCGTCTTCGCGGACTTGAACTCGTAACTCGAACTTGGATGTCCTTTACCTACAATTGATAACTCGGCACTCGCTTTGCTCGGCGTGTTCGCGTGGGCCCTTGCGCCCGCTTCGCGGCTCGACCTGCGGTCTCGGCCAACCTGACGCCTTCGGCGCAGGCACATCTCCCCAAGGGGCGCGAACCCCCGCAAGGATATCCCCCGACGAGCTGTAGCGAGGAGTCGCCATAGGCGATGTCAATCAGGGGTGCGGTTACGGCAACATCCTGACCGCCGTAGCCTTGGCGCAGGTGGTTGGTAATTCGGCAACACTATCACCGTTCCCCATTCCCCGTTCCCCAGCTCCCAATTTCATGAGCATAGGCTCCGATAGGGCATACGATTACATCATCAGGACGCTGGCTTTGCATGGAGTAAACTTGCTCAATTATTTGAGTAAGTTTTAGTTTATTGCTTTTTTGGAGGTGTGTATGCTATAATTTACTTCAAACTTACTCAATAAATGGAGGAAGCTTGAAGTATGAAAGTTCAAAGAAAGAAGTATCTTGAGGCTCTGCAGCATAGGATGCACAATGGATTAGTCAAAATCATTACGGGCATCAGGCGTTCCGGAAAGTCATATCTGCTTTCGGTCCTCTTTAAGGAACATCTGTTGAGTGAAGGTGTAGAAGAGAGTCATATCATTGAAGTTCCTCTCGACAGGGACGAATTTCGAGCATATCGCGATGCGATAGCGTTAGGCGACTATGTGCGCTCACGCCTGGTGAATGACGGCAAATGGAATTATGTATTTATCGACGAAGTACAGTTGGCGCGCAAGATACTTCCTGACGGAATTGATTTGAAGCGAATTGCGCCAGAAGATCGCGATGGTGCATACATTACATTCTACGATACGCTGAACGGATTGCGCCAATTGCCAAATGTGGATGTCTATGTGACGGGATCGAACTCAAAGACGCTATCCAGCGACATCGATACGAATTTCGCTGATCGTGGTTCGCAGATTCGAATGCATCCGTTTTCCTTCGCTGAATATTGTGAGGCGATTCAAGCTGAAGATAAACTTGCTGCATTCGATCAATATCTTGTTTGGGGCGGGATGCCGCTTGCAGTGGCGGAATCAGATGATTCGCTTCGGGCGGAATATCTGAAAAAACTTTATTCGGAAGTGTACATAAATGATATCCGCAAACGCAACCGTCTGCGCGATGACCATGTTCTTTCCAGTTTAATAGACGTAGTTTCGTCGGCAATAGGTTCTCTTACGAATCCGCACAAGCTGGTTGATACTTTGCGGTCCGCGCTGAAAGTTGAATCAACTGATGCCACGATCGCCAAATATCTTGGATACTTGGAGGACGCGTTCCTTTTTTCCAAAGCGTCTCGCTGGGATGTAAAGGGGAAGCGGTATTTTGATTATCCGATGAAATACTATGCCGAAGATATCGGTCTTCGCAATGCCAGATTGAATTTCCGTGATGTGGATCTGTCTCATACGATGGAGAACGTGATTTACAACGAGCTTGTGCGACGCGGTTGTGCCGTAGATGTGGGTGTTGTGCCAATCGTTTCTGTCAATTCTGATGGACGACAGGAACTTCGATATCACGAAATAGATTTTGTGGTAAATCGGGCTCCAGGGAAACTGTACATACAAAGTGCGTTTGCCATGCCGACACAGGACAAAAGAAATCAGGAACTGCTTCCTTTAAGGCGTAGCGGCGATTTCTTTAGAAAGATGGTAGTGACAGCCGGATATTCGTCGCCGCGAGTGTCCGAAGAGGGGGTAATTCACGTAGGAATCATTCCATTCCTTCTGGATGCGTCGATTCTTGATAACGCGTTGAAGGATTGAATCGAAATGTTGCCAATATCCAGTGTTGCCAGTTATTAGTACCAATTTCCAATGGGGATAGGAAAGAGTTGTAGGTGTAGTGTTTAGGTTTAGGTGTAGGTGTAGAGCGGATGTTGATTCTTTCCTTTCTACCGCTACCGCTTTTCTCTACCGCTAACTTTGAACTTTTATGGACATAGCGCTCCGATAGGGCATACGATTACGCCATCAGGACGCTGGTAGGCAAAATCACCCGTTGCGACAATTATCATTTTGAATGACGGCTGGCGCATTCTCTTTGTGTCTATTTCAGATGCGAGTTTATTGAGTGTTTTTACACCCTCTTCAATCAGGCGCTCTCCTCCGAGTTTAATCTCAACAAGACCGTATTTTCCATTGCGCAGGTGTATGACAGCATCACATTCAAGTCCGCTTTTATCCTTGTAGTGATAGACATTGCCGTCAAGTGCCGCCGCGTATGTGCGAAGATCGCGAATGACAAGTGTCTCGAACATGATGCCGAATGTCGGAAGATCTTCCATCAACTCCTCAGGTCCAAGCCCTAAAGCTGCCGTGGCTATGGAGGGGTCGGAAAAGTATCGCGTGTCTGAGGTGCGAATTGGCGTCTTGCATCTTAAATTTGGGCACCAGGCTTCCATGTCTTCAACAACAAAGATTTTCTTTAGTGCTCCTATGTAGGCGTGGATTGTGTTTTCGTGAAATTCTTTTGTCTGATGCGGTGACATGTCTGCGAGTATCACTTTGACAGTTGATTGTGTTCCTTGTAATCTTGCCAATGATTTCAAGAGCCGTCGGGCGATAGCAGGATCTCGTTGGATTTTATCGACGCGTGAAATATCATTGTTTGTAATAGCATCAACGTAGTCAAACGCTTGTCGCAATGCCGGTTTTTCTTTCATGTCAATTGACTGCGGCCATCCGCCGCGACACGCAAGAAACGCTATGGATTCAAGAGTATGGCTGCAGGATTCGCCAAGATCAATATTCGCTGAAAAAAGCTTCTGAAGCGAAACGCTCCCTGTCGATTCGTTGCTCTCAAAAAGACTCATTGGCCGCATCGTAAGCCAAGCGAATCTTCCCGTCCCGGTGTGCTGCATCTTCGTTCTGTCCGCAGGGACGGCGCTACCGGTGAGGATAAACTTTCCTAAATGATCGGAATGGTCAATGTCAAAACGTATGGCATCCCACAATTTCGGCGCAATTTGCCATTCGTCAATGAGTTTAGGTGAATCACCTTTGAGTAACATGCTCGGTTTTGTTTCGGCGGCAAGGAGATTCTGTTCAATTTTTTCAGGATCAGACATATAAAGCACACTCTGCGCCATTTGTTCCGCAGTTGTCGTTTTGCCGCACCATTTAGGGCCTTGTATTAGAACAGCACCTTTAGCCTCTAATGCATCTTTTAAAATATCGTCAAAAATTCTTCTTTTATAGATTTTCATGGCGAATATTGTATCAAACTTTGTAATCTATCTCAAGTCTGATGTGTTAGTTGGCTTAATTTTAATGTGTTAGTTGGCTTAATTTTAATGTGATACTTGGCTTAATTTTAATGTGATACTTGGTGACCGACTACGATTGGCGACCGACTACGACTTGAAACAGGATTATTCAGATTCACTAGATTACGGCTCAGATTAAAGAATATGGAAAATGTTGCCGGTATCCAGTGTTGCCGTAACCGCGCCCCTGATTGACATCGCCTACGGCGACTCCTCGCTGTAGCTCGTCGGGGGATATCCTTGCGGGGGTTCGCGCCCCTTGGGGAGATGTGCCTGCGCCGAAGGCGTCAGGTTGGCCGAGACCGCAGGTCGAGCCGCGAAGCGGGCGCAAGGGCCCACGCGAACACGCCGAGCGAAGCGAGTGCCGAGTTTTCATTACCAAGTTCCAATGGCACTTTGTGCCTCTGAGTCTCTGTGATAAAAACTGAATTAGATATTAAAATCCCACTCTTCACCGTCACTTTTTCCCTTCACCTACAATTGAAAACCGGCAACATTGGTATTGGCAACACTATCACACTGGCAACATTTTCAGTCTTTTCGCCATTTGTATTGTCTGGAAATCTGATGCAAAATCATTTCGCTTGATTTTATACATCGGAATTCTCCCGAAAAACGGCGGACGGTTGCCGCGCTTTTTGCAATTCATCCGAGCCACGCCCAAAAGAAGACGAATTTTCCCTATTGACGGCGAACGAAAAAAGGAGTAGTATTTTCGGTGTCGAACCGGAAACGGTTTCCGGCAAGACGCATCAAAGAAAGTGAGGTAAGCCATGAAGGTGAACCCGATCGCGGTTGTGACGGCTGTTGCCGTCGCGATTACCATGACAGGATGCTGCTGGCTCGGTTGCGGGTCATGCAAACAGAAAGCCCCCGAAAAATGCTGCAAGTCGCAGTGCGGCGTCGGCGTAAAAGCCAATGTCGGCGGGACCAGCGCCGGAGCGGGCGTAAGCACGAGCGGCGCACACATTGAAGCCAAGACCGGAAAGTAATTCCCCGATCCCATACTTAAGTGTTACAGCAAGCCTCGCGCCGAAAGCGCGGGGCTTGTGTGGTCTGATAAGCGGGATGCGGCACATCTTTTTGCGCGGAAGTCTCCCGACGGGATGGCGTTATTAAGACCACTATCACCGCTGTTGCAAAAAATGATATAATTTAGGCGCTTTCAGTGCGGGAATCGTACTAATTTGAGAAACAACGTCAGACAATGAAGTTATATCACGGAAGTAATGTTGAGGTGGTGATGCCTAAGATAATCCAAAGCGTTCGGGCTTTGGATTTCGGACAGGCGTTTTATCTTACTTCCGATTTTGATCAGGCAGTTCGATGGGCGAAAACGTCAGTTTTGCGTCGCAAAGAAGGTTGCGCCATCGTTTCGGTTTATGAGTTTGATGAGTCGGCGGCTTCGCAGCTGCGGATACTTAATTTTTCCGGGCCTGATGCGGCGTGGCTAAAATACGTATCTCAAAACCGAAATGGAATGATCGATACCGTTGATTATGATATCGTCTCCGGCCCGGTCGCTAATGATAATACGATGCCGGTTTTGAATCTTTATTTCAAGGGTGCATATTCCGAGGACGAAGCGTTGCGTAGACTGTTGCCACAGCGCCTGAAGGATCAGTTTGCGATGAAAACGGATGCTGCGCTTACGTGTCTAAGGTTTATTGAAGGGAGCGTTGTATGAATACCGTTTCCGTTGATATACTTGATTATTACGATGAAGAAGTCGTGCGGCGCATTGTTGAGAAATACGGCTATGGCGAGCGTGAGGCGCTTGAACAGTTTCTTGAATCGCAGACGTATGCGATGCTTGCAAATCCGGGCATGGAGATGTGGCAGTTTGGTCCCGAAGGTATATTTAATATCTGGGAGAGTGAAAAGGTTACAGGTTCACCGAAGAATTCGGCGTATTTGAGGATGATATGAGTAAGGAATTCAAGTTTTTCATCTATCTGCTTGAACGATATGCCGAGCATCTCGGTGTAACGGCAGATATTGCCTACCGGCGTCTTGCAGAGAAGAATTTGGTTGATTATGCCGTTGACATGTATGAGTTGTATCATGTTGAAGCAATCGAAAACGCCTTTGCCGACTTGGATGAAAAATTGATATAATTTAGACGTTTTCTGACGAGAGTTTTATAGGACATGAACGAACTGACCATACGGAAATTATCAAATTCCGATTTGATACGTTCGCGGATCTTCACGATTCGCGGCGTTCAGATTATGCTTGAGCAGGTTGAATGTTGCCAGCCAAGCTAGTGTTGTCAATAACCAGATCCAAAATGCGAACTGAACAATGGAAGTGTTAAGCGTAAGATTGGGATGTCTCCAATCAAATCTGTCGGCGATATAATTATGGAATTTGATATGATTTCGGGTATCGAGAAGGGATGTATATGCAGAATACGTTGATATTGACAGGCTGGGGATGGAAGGAATATGCCGTTGCGGCGGCGATTGCTCTTAAGTCTCTTGGCGGCAAGGCTAATGTCATGGGCATGAGCAAGCGTCGGCTTCCGGAGTTTCTCGAGACAGACGGCGGTAAATGGCGACACATCATTCTTGTCGGTCTCTCCCTTGGAGGCGATGAATCGCGCCTTGCATCGGCGCTTAAAGCGCTTAAACGCACGAAGGTGACATGGATCAGCACGTTGCCGATGAGCGAGAGCCAGGAACGGACCATCGCGCCGTTCCTTGAAGTGCTTCGGATCGATGGAGCGCTCTTTGAGGGTTCGCTCGTGAAAGCGGTAGGAAATATCTTTGGGGTTGATCCATCGCCATATCTGCCGTTTGCGATTGAGGGGCGGAGCATTCCGAAGTCTGTTCCCCGTTATCATGAACTGATCTGTGCTGCGATGTATGCATACCGGAATTATCGTGATGAGGATTCGTATGCTATGGCGATACGCTATCTTGCGGAAGGTGTGCGAGAGGAAGCCTGGAGTGATGCGGCTAAACGGATTGTCGAACATTGGCGGCGCTATGGAGATCGGGAGCTTGTCGGTAACAGTCCTCAAATGAAGGAGCTGCGCGAACGCATCAATTTCACGGCGGCACGCTTTTCCTTGACGAGACGCCGAGCTTCCGATGGACGCGCAGGGACTTCTTCTCCGTGTTCTTGAGGGCGGAAGATTCATGCGGCTCGGCGGCAAGGAGGAGATTGAAACAGATGTGCGCCTTGTCACCGCGACTAACCGTGATCTGCCGAAGCTTGTCCGGGAAGGGGAATTCAGGGAAGACCTTTTCATGCGGCTGAATGTTATCCAGTTGCGCACTCCATCGCTCCGAGAACGGGCGGAGGATATCGGAACGATTGCCGACAACTGGTGGTTCAACCATTTCCGCAGACATCTTTCGGACGATCAGAAAAAGGCGCTCACGGCGTATTCATATCCCGGCAATGTGCGCGAGCTCATTAATATACTTGAACGTGCCGTCGTGTTCAAGACAACGGACTTCGCCAAGATGCTTGCGGAGCATCGAGAGATGAATGCCGGTCTTTTCGCTGACGGTGCGACGTGTCCTCACGCTGCCGATTCGGGATCCCCCGTCGACATTCCTGACGACCTTGATGATGCTATTCGTCGGCATGTCCACCGTGTGTTCGAGAAGCACTGCTGCAATATCTCGAAGGCGGCCGCTGCGCTCAATATCACCCGCACGACGCTAAGGAAGTGGTTGTAAGAGGGAGCGGGGTGATGAGACTGAGACCACTGAGACGACTGAGACAGCTGCGACGGCTGAGACCACTGAGACATAGGCCTTTCGGTCCCGGTGGTCCTAGTGGTCTCAGGTGTCTCAGCAATCCTACCCGATTTATCTCCGCCATCTTGCCTTGTGTCATTGTGCTAGCCATTAATTAACCACTTCTGGCTTATAATTGGTCGTTTGACTCGCCGATTGCCTCAGCTTCGGCGGGGTTTCTGCTTTGGCACGAATATTGCTCTATGGTGATCAACCACATGAAAGGAACAATTCAATGAAAGAGATGCTGTCAGACATAAAGACTTGGTTCACGGACATGAAAGAGAATCCGGAAATCATCGCTTCAGAACTTGCCAATGTAGGAGGCAAAATAGGTCGAGGAGTTGCAGCCTTGGTTGGTGGGACGGTGGAGGCGGTCGGCGCGGTTGGCGCGGCGGCGGTTGACATCACCGCAAGCGGCGTGGGCGGAGCGGTGGACGGACTCTGCGGAGAAGGTAGCGGTGTCGGGATTGCGAAGGCCGGGGAGACGGCGGCACATCTCATAAAGAAGCCGTTTGGCAAGGTTTCGGACTGTGTGCGCAGCGGCGCGGCTGTCGCGACTCTTGCCGTAAGCAAAACGGCTGGCGACATAGGCGGAGAGATTGAGGCCAAGGCGGATATCGAGGTGCATGGTTCGCCGGCTTTGAAAGCGGTTTTGGGATTGCGGGTGAAGCCGAAACGCGGGTCAATTGTGAAGGTTGAGCTGGCTTTGGGCGCAGCAAGCCACACGGGTGTGTATGTCGGCCCAGACGAGATTGTGGAGATATATGTCGAGGACTCGATGGCGATTGTACGCAAGGTGACTGAGGCGGAGTTTTTGTCGTGCAGCTCCATCCGCACCGGTAGCGTCATATCGGTCGCGGTAAGCGACAGGGTGGCGCTGAACTCCGAGGAGATCGCCGCTCGCGCCGAGGCAGAACTGGAGCGTTGTGCGGGCAAACGCGGGGAGTACGGACTCTTCTCGAACAATTGCCATGCGTTCACACGATACTGCATCACCGGTGAAAGATCAATAGAAGGGACATTTGGCGAGGCTGAAATCGAATCTGCTCTTGAATCCGTATTCAAAACGCATGTGGTCTGGATTCCAATGGGAAAGCGTAATAGTATGCGCCTCGAAGGTTTGGTGAAGTCCCCCTAAAACGATTCCTTCCCCGATCGTCATGCAAATGTGCTATAATGCAAGCGTTTTCCATTCCTATGGAAAGCCGTATAGGTCGGGAACTGGCGAGGATCGGCTGCCTTGCCCACCCCGCGACCGCAGACAGCTTTGCATGACAGCAAACACGGCGTTCATCGGAAATACTGGTCATATTTCACGCGGAAACGAACGGCATGGTTGCGAGTTGTGCACCCCATTGGGGTGCCTTGCTCGTTTCGGTGCATTCGTTTCAGGCCAGACCAGGGCTTCCGGTGAGTGCATGGGGAAGGGAAAGTGCGCCCCTTCTTCATGTGTCCGACACGGTGCTGGACGGCGATAGGGAAGGGCGTGGCAACAGGAGAGAAAGGAGTTGTGCTATGGCAATGGGTAGGGTTGAGTTCCGTGACGGAAGGGCCATCGCCTATGATGAGCTCGGGCGGAAGCGCACCGAGAAGGTTTGCGACAAACTTGTCGGCTACGGCCCGAAGGGATTCGTGATAAAGGTCAACTGGGCCTATTCCGCCCACGACTCCAACGGCGTATTCATCGAGCAGGGCATCCCCGAGCGCGTCTTCCTTGAGAAGAAGCAGTGGGAATGGCACGATTCGTACCTCCGCATAAGGATGTGACCGTATGAGCTGTATCGAAAATTCAAAGGAGGAATAGATGGGCTTGTCTGAGGAAATTCTTAATCTCTGCGGCCATGAAATTTGGCCGCCGACGCATGGCGACCCGACCATCAAGGGCCCCCAGCCCCGCATCATCACCAAGCGCCAGTGATTTGAAGATAATAGAGGAGGACTCTATATGACGGATTTTGAATCTAAATTGCTATTAAAGTCGAGCGAATTTAGAGATTCTCGTCAAAAATTAAGACGTGGGCTTGAAAAGTTCTCGAGTAGATTAAATGTTTGTTCGCATAATGTAGATGTTCTGGCTGATGAGGGACAGCGTGTGGTCAAATTGGCATCCCACTCATATGAGGAGATAAAGAATATTGATGATAAATTTTGTCGTATTACAGGGTTGGACACTTGTGACCTAAAGTTTCTTGCTATTGCAACGGCTTTGCAAACCGCTCGATGGATTATAATAGATTGGTTAACAGATTTTGGGGCGAGATCGGAACGTGACAATCGTTCGGATCACGACGATAAAACAATAAAGAGAACGGAGCAAGATTCAACAGATTCAGTAACTGATATCTTGGAAGACAAATATCCGCGTATACAAAGTGATGTTATAAGATCAAGAACATGGCAACAAATACTGGATGAGCCCGTGCCATTTGATGTTCTTGATGGATCTGCGGATTTTGATTTAGGGATGAGTGGCAAGAATCATCGCGAGATGACATTGGGACACGATCCGATACTTGGATGGTTTTTCGGTACAATAAACATCCTTACGGATACAACAACGATTAAAAATTGTCGAACTTTTATCATGTCGAGATTGCCGAAACTACATTTTTCGTCTGAAACGTTTTTCCTTTATGCGATGAAGGAGGCATATCGTAGTATTCGCGAAGATAAAAAACGTTTGGTCGCTGCAATTGCTAAAGAGGCAATCCATTTGAAATCTGATTTTTTTACAAAGGCGGGTCTGCCCATACCTATTATACCTACTGTGCTCCCTGATCTTTCATCCAAACTTTATAAAGAAGGATATGATGCGTTATGCCTTTCAAAAGACATTGGAATCGTTGCGATGCAGGCTTTTGTGGCGAATTTTATCAATGTCGTGGTTGCTCAATTGCATGGGTATTTGTATTTCTTTGATCGTGAAAAGTTTTGTAAGAGAGAATTGTTTGAAGTGAAGACACGCAAGATACTTCTCTATTCAAACATGCTGGCTGAAAACTCGAATGTGATTGCTAGTGCCGTGCGATGCTTCACGGGGGATGTGACGGGTTGGAAGCATCTTGATTGGGGCGGTTTGATAGTGTGCCTATGGCGGATTATCACGGATCTTGATTTTATTTATTCAATTCGAGAAGAGTTCCTTCAGGAGGAATCTAAATCTATCGTTGTTGGTGATTATGAAAAACGGCTTTGGAAAATAACGGAGGATTGAAAATGGACAATTCAACAAAAGTCGGAATTGGGGTTGGCTGTTTAGGACTATTGCTTGGTGGTGTTTATGCTTGGTATAACGACAGATGCAAGCAAGAAGTTATAGGATATAAAAAAGGCTTATCAGATGGATGTAAAATTGGCTTAGACGGTATTTCAAAGTATAAGGGACATGTTGAAAAATTACAAAAAGAACTAGGAAAATTTAAACTTGAATTGCAAAAGTTGCAGCAAGAGGATGCGCGCAACCAGGAGCAATTATTGGAAATATATACGTTTCTTAAAGAAAATGCACGTATATCACCTGAAACATATCAAACATTGGTAAATGATATTAAGCGCGGATCTACAGAAACTTTTGTACGAATAGTAGATGAAGCTCAGTGCGAATTAGAGAGGGAGTATGAATATGAAAAGTCTCTCTATGAGAAATCCAAGATAAAAGGATGTATTTGTAACAAGCGTTTCACATCTGCTGGTTGTATATTAGAGATTTGTAGACCCATAGAAGAGACTTGGGATATGAATCTGAGTGAAGTCGATGATTTTCGCTGGGGAGAATACGAATACAGATGGCCTACGCATTGTGAACCGATTAAAAGAGAGATGAATTCAATCTCTCTCCGGATTTCATCATGTTGGGAATTGTTGCAAAAAAGATACGATTATAAGTACACTCCAGAATGTATTCAAGAGGCAGTAGCCAAATACCTATTTTCTAAATTGTTTTCTATTGTTAGCAAGATGAAAAAGTGGGAAGAGCCGTCAGGTAAGTGCGTAACTGAACTATACCATCACATCTGTATGGAGGTTATAGAAAGGTGTGGGTGTAGCCCTTTTGGATGTGCGGTTGCGTTTGATAGAACTAATGAAGGTCAAATTTATAGTAGTTGGCTTGATCACGCTATATTACAGGAATGTCGAGAAGTGCGTAGCCAAATCGAGACCTGGGCGAAATGGAAGTGTGATAAGAGAAGTCTTTCTTTCTAAGAATATCTGGGGTATAAGAATGATGACCTTGCGGACGGCTTTATGAATGTGTTATGCATAATTGGGAACGGATTTGACTTGTCGTTGCGGCTTGATACAAGTTATGTGTCGTTTTATCGTGACATCGAGCGCAAATATGTGAATAGGGAGGGCTCCCTGTCTAACATTTGTGAAGAGTTTTTTGCTAAGTTGATTGATGACGCCATTAGAAACGGCAACCCATTGTGGACGGATCTCGAGTTGGCAATAGGAATGTTTGATTATCATAGGTTATGTTCTGAAAAGTGCTTCTCAGTAAGTAACAAAATTACTAACATAAAATGGGTGTTAGAAGATGCATTAAAAAATTCTTGTGTCCAAGGCAGATAAGCAAGAAGACGCATTTGCTAGCAGCACCGAATTCGGTTCAGATTCATGCGTTAGAAAAAGTACAGCATTTGATAGCACTAGTTGGAGATGTTTGCAAAATATCAATAATGGAAAATATAAAAAGTCTCAAGTTCATGTCTTTAAATTACACGGATTCATTAGAGTTTTTGTTCGAGAATCTTTTTACAATACATCATGCGCATAGGTCGCTAAAGGATGGTACTCTAATTTTTGGCGTTGACAACAATAGCCAATTAAAGAATGACATAGGTCCACATACTCAATTGTTGACAAAGATTGGACAATTAAAAACGAATCGCCTGGGGTGGGTGGAGGATGCTACTAGAAGAATGATCTATGGATCAGACGTTATTGTTTGCTATGGGCTTTCTTTAGGCGTGACAGATAATAGAATATGGCAAATGATTAGAGGACGATTGGATAGATCGAGTCAAACGAGGGTTGTGCTATGTCCCTATTTGAAGAATATAGAAAAATCAACTGAAGTGGATAGGGATGAATGCAGGTCGAAACTTAAACGGCGATTCCTTTGCGCAATGACTAATCAACACCCAACAGACGATGACTTGCAGCATCAATATGACGCTCAGATATCAGTATTGCCTTTTATTGAGAAATGTGTGAACGGAAAATGTAAGTTTTCTAATGATTATTTTGGGCTTGATTATATTGCAGGAATGTTAGGCATGCCTAGAACCGAAACAAAACTATCACATAAAAAGAGCACTTATTGATTTGTTATGGAAGAAGTCATTACTGATAAAAGATGCCTCATACAGGAATCAAGGAGACAGCCAGAACTGCTTGATAAAAATCTTTGCACGTTAAAGGCAATAACAGGAGTTTCGTATAAAATAGATTCAATTATTAAGAATGCCAATAAATCAAACAAGAAATCTCTAAGGATGGCGAAGTGGACATTGTTTGTGTCAATTTGTACGCTCATAGTTTCTCTATTTCCCTATTTGAGCAAAATCTTTTCATATGTGTGGGAAGTTGTATCAAGTATCAACTGGTTCTGTAGATGTATTGTCGTTGGCGTCATTGTTGTTGTGGTCGCCATCATACTCGTGATTGCAAATGCACTAGGCAAAGAATCTGATTAGGTGATTGCGCAAGGCAAGAGGGATGTGATCCCTTCATGTGCCGGACAGCGCGATTTATGATATAATACCCGCATAATGATCGAGGCGGAAAAGTTGTCTTTTTCATACCGCAGAAGGCCTGTTTTGCGGGAGATTTCGTTTTCGGTCGAAAACGGTGAAATCGTTTCGGTGGCGGGAGCCAACGGGGCGGGCAAGACGACTCTTTTGAGGATCATGGCGGGGCTTGCCGTGCCGGAGGCGGGTTCGGTGCGCTTTGACGGATATGATATTGTGCACTATCCCGAGAGGTATCGGAAAAATCTCGGTTTTCTGTCCGAAAGGCCCATGCTTTATGACGATATGACGGTCAAGCGCTATCTCAATTACCGGGCGGCAATCAAGGGGGAGCCTCCTAAACGCATCCGCCGGCGTGTGAGTGAAGCGATGGGGTTGTGCGGCCTCGAGGAGCATGCGTCGCGCCGCATAGGCGCGCTTTCGCTCGGTTGGCAGAAACGCGTTGCGTTCGCCGACGCTCTGCTCCTGCGCCCGAGGGTCCTGCTGCTGGATGATTTTCTCAACGGACTTGATTGCTCCATGCGCTCCTCGCTCGGGACGATTCTCAAAGAAGCGGCTTCATTTTCTTCTGTCGTCGTTACAGGTCACGAAATCGCAGATTTCGCCGAGTGGTCCAAAAAATTCATTGTGTTGAAAAACGGTGTCGTCGAAAGGGAGGTGCCCGTCGACGCCGAAAACAAGGCGGCAGCGATAGCGCAGGTCCATGCCGCTCTTGTCAGGGCGGTTTCGCGGTGAGTCCTGTCGCCATAACGATGCGCCGCACGTTCGGTGTGATTTTCAGCCGCGGCTCGAGCGCTCTCGCGATCGCCGCTTTTTTCAGCGCGTGCGCCGTTCAGTTCGCTTTTTCGCTTGAAGCTTCGGATGGCGCGCGATTGCCGCTTTGTGCGGTCTGGGCCGTCTCCGTCGCTCCATATCTGCCGGCGCTCGCCGCGTTTCTCGCGATGGACGTATGGAGCGAAGAGCGCAGAACAGGTCGAATAGATTCAATGCTTACGATAGCGGTGAGCGAACTTGACTTTTGTCTCGGCAAGTTCTTCGCCGTGTGGTTTTTGCTCATCGTTTCGTGTGTCGGATTCCTCGCGCTGTCGCTTCTTCTCTGCAGGCTTTACGTGCCTGCGTCGCTGGCGTCCGTCGGATTTTTTTCGTCCATTCCCGCGTTGACCGTGCTCGCTGTGCAAGGCGCCTTGTGGGCGGCGCTATCCGTCGCGGCGAGCGCGTTTTTCAAACATGCGGCCGCTTCGGTGTCGTCGGCGCTCGCCGTCACGGTGGCGTTTCCGCGCGGTCTTTGGGCCGTTCTCGGGATACTCTCGTCGAAGGGGCGCGCCGCTTTCGGAGAGATGCCACTTGACGCTGCCGTCGTGGATTTCGCCTGCGGAACGGTTTCCACGGGGTACTGTCTTGTCTGCGTCATCGGCGCCGCGGCCGCGGTTTACGTCGCCTCGAGGGCGGTTTCTCTCCATCGTCTCGTGGGGCGCGGGGCGCTGAAAGCCCGGTTTTCGACGTTTTGCGTAATTGCGCTGTCGCTTTCTTCCGCCGCGCTCGCGTCGATCGCGGCGATACGTCTCGACTTCGCGTTCGACGTGCCTTTCGCTCTTTCGCGTTCGGGCTTCGACGAACGCACCCGCAAAATTCTTTCGGAGTCCTCCGGCGATGTTTCGGTCACGTGTTTCCTTTCGCGTTCGGACGCGCGATTCCGTCAGGCGGGGCTGCTTCTGCGGTCCATAAAGCGCGAATCGGCTTCTCTCGGCGGCGCCAGAATGGAGGTCAGATTCGTCGATCCGGCGTGGGATATTCCGGCCGCGGCCAGGCTCGTGCGCGACGGCGTGGCGGAAGGCAGCATAGTTTTCCGCAAAGGTGCGCGTTCGGTGACGGTCGCCGTCGACGGCGGCTTCGGCGAACTTTCGTGCGCGCTCGCGATTCTCCGCGTCACGCGTCATCCGCAAAGACGCAACATCTGCTGGAGCGTCGGTCACGGAGAACTTTCGACAGGAGAATACGGCGCGTTCGGTCTGAGCGACATCGCCCGCGATCTTGCCCGTGAAGGGTACAGCAACCGCGATATCGATCTTTCTTCTCCGTCAGGAGTGCCTTCGGACTGCGCCCTTGTCGTCGTCGCCGGCGCCAAGGACGACTTCTCCCGCGTCGAACTCGCCCGCGTGGACGCCTTCCTTCGCGGCGGCGGCCGGCTGCTCGTTCTCGCGGATGGCGCCGAACAGGGCGGCGTCATCACAATGCTGCCCCAGTGGGGCATGCGCGCTTCCTCCGTCGCGCTTCCGGGGACGAAAACGCTTTCGGGAACCGACGTGATAGCGGGCGATTTTTCTTCGCATCCCGTTTCGGAGCCTTTCATCGGCTCTCGCATCGTTCTTGAGAAGCCGCTGGTGTTCACTCCCTCGGCAGCTCTGGATGTGGAGGCGGGGGCCGACGGCATCAGGTTCTCTCCGGTCGCTACGGCCGGCGGCAAGGCGGTCGTAGCCGCCGTCGAGCGCGGGACCGGCGCGGGCAGCGACATCGCCATACGGCCGACTCGCATAATCGCGATCGGCGATTCCGGTTTTGTCGTCAACGGCCAGCTTTCGGCGCGCGCCAGCGCCAACCGCGGGTTCTTCCTCAACTGCGTGGCGTATCTCGCCGGCGCCGACACGACGACCGCCGCCGTTGACGAGCCCGATCGTCTGCGCATCGATTTCAGCCGTTCGACAAGGCGCAGGTTCGTGCGCGCGGGCGCCGTTACGGCTCCGGTCCTGATACTGCTGTCGATGCTTTTCGTGGTTTTCATGCGGAGGCGCGGGTCGTGAACGATAAAAAAACGATACTGCTTCTTTTCATCCTGACGGCCGTTTTCGCCGCTATTAACGTTCTTTTGTCGATCTGCGGCGGTTCGCGCGTTTCCATCACCGAAACGAGAACTCTCGTCGATCCTTCGGAGACGCCGGACGAGTTTTTCGTCGCCAGACGCGGAGGAGAGAAGATCAGACTCGTCAGAAAAGACGGATGGCGTCTCGTGGAGCCGTATGACGCGAGCGCCGACGAACGGACGATCGCAAAAGCTCTCGACGCTCTTTCGCAGACGCCGGTTGCGCAGTCCGTTTCGGAACATGATCTTCTCAGGCTCGGCCGCACGCGCGCCGATTACGATCTCGAGAAACCGGCGCTTTTCGTCAAGGTCGGCCGCGGCGGAATCATTTCGTTCGGCTCGCGCACACCCGACGGAAAGGGCGTCTATGCCTCTGTCGCGGGAGTCGATTCCGTTTTCGTCATCCCGACGAACGTGATCGCGGCCGTCGACCTCAAGGCGGCGGATTTCCGCAGAAGGGCGCTTTTCCATTCCGGTCCGGATTCTGTCACGGCTTTCGACGTGAAGCGCGCGTCCGGCTCTCTTCTTTCGTTCTCGCGCGACGGCTCGTCGTGGTGCGTCGGGGACGAGCAGGCTTCGGCCTCGAAGGTCGATGAGTTTCTCCGCGCCCTTACCGGCGCGCTCGCCGCGAGTTTCGTCTGGCCCACCGGAGCCGCGAACGAGAGCGGCAGCGTTTCGTCTTCTTCTCTGGCGGCATGGGGCCTCGACCCGGAGAGCGCGGTGACCGTCACCATGAAATGTCCTGGCGGCGCGGATATGCAGATATCGTTCGGCAAGAACGCCGATGAAAAATCGGTCTACGCTCTCGCTCAATCGGGCAAGGCCGTAGTGACGGTCGACGCATCGCTCAAGGAGCGCGCTCTCGCTGATGCTTCGCTTTATGTCGACACGCGCGTTTTCGCGCAGGCTCCCGCTTCGGTCAAATCTTTTTCGCTGTCGCACGGCGGGACGCTGGTCGTTCTCGCGCGCGCCGGAGAGGGATGGCGGCTCGATTCGCCGATTTCGGCTCCCGCCGATACCGCCACCGTCGAAGGGATACTCCGCAGAATCCTGTCGCTTTCCGCGGCGGATCGCAGGGATGAAGGCGTGCAGGTGTCGCTTTCCACGAATTCGCCGAGAATCGTCGTCTCAAGCGAACGCATTTTCGCCGGCCGCGACATCAGGGATTTGAGATCCTGCGATATTCTGAGGGTCGACCCGACGCTCGTCAAACGCGTAGTCGTCAGCCGCGCTTCCGACGAGAAGCACGTTTCCGTGGTGTATGACCGCGTACGCCGCGCGTGGAATGTCGAATCTTCCGGCGGGAACGACGGCGCCGTCGTCGACGAGCAGGCCGTGAATAAACTTCTTTCGGAGATAGCGCCTCTCAAGGCTTCGCGCATAGCGGCACTCAGAATCGCGCCCGGAGAACAGGTGAAATACGGCCTTGAGAAGCCGTTTCTCACCGTGGCGGTCGATTGCGACAGCGAAGATTCTTTCAGGCGCAACATTCTCATCGGCGCGAAAACGAAAGGCGGCAGATTCGCTACGGTCGGCGTGTCCGACGCCGTTTTCGTGATACCCGCGATGGTTTTGGACGTTTTGACCCGTCCGCTTCTGAGGAGATCGAAGTGAAGACGCTGCAGCTCGTTCCGGCGATGGAGCAGGGCGGGGTCGAACGCGGCGTCACTGAGGTGAACCGCGCGATGGTCGCGGCCGGTTGGGAGAATGTCGTGGTTTCGGCGGGCGGGCGGCTTGCCGATGCGGTCGAAAAAGACGGTTCCCGACACGTTACGATGGACGTCAAGTCGAAAAATCCGCTGACGTTTTTTTTGCGCGCGGGCAGACTGCGGCGGATTCTCGAGGCCGAGAAACCTGATGTCGTCTGCGTACATTCGCGCGTTCCCGCGTGGCTGTTCATGTGGGCCAACAGGAAGCTGCGTCTGAAGTGGATATCGTTCGCCCACGGGGCGAACAGCGTTTCCGCGTATTCGAGGGTCATGACTTACGGAGATCTCACGGTGACGCCTTCG
The DNA here is from genome assembly GCA_045537795.1 of Kiritimatiellia bacterium. Classification (GTDB taxonomy): domain Bacteria; phylum Verrucomicrobiota; class Kiritimatiellia; order RFP12; family UBA1067; genus UBA1067. The sequence continues at coordinate 36,405 of JAZSQE010000018.1, forward strand.
AGATACATCGCCGATTATCTGAAAAAGCATTACTCGCTCCGCGAAGAGAAAATAAGGGTCATCCCGAGGGCGATCGACAGGGAGAAGTTCGATACCGAAAAGCTCGATGCCGGTTTCATCGCGGCGAAACGCGCCGAGTGGAATACGCAAGGTTCGTTCACGGTGATGGGCGTAGGGCGCATAACGCAGCTCAAGGGCTACGACATCCTCATAAAGGCCGTCGCCAAGCTCCCCGCGCGGTTCAGACTCGTGATCGTCGGCGAGGCCGAAGAGCTGCGCAAGGACGTGGAGATCTCTCTTCGCGCCCTCGCGGAAAATCTCGGAGTCGCGGACCGCGTCGTCTTCGCGGGGAATCAGAGCAGGATAGCCGAGTGTCTGACGATAGCCGACGTCGTCGTTTCGTCGAACGTGAAGAAGCCCGAAGCCTTCGGGCGCTCCATGGCGGAAGCGCTCGCGATGGGCAGGCCCGTTGTCGCCAAGGCGTTCGGCGGGGCGCTTGATATAGTGCGCAACGGAATCGACGGCGTGCTCGTCGCGGCGGACGGTTCGCGTCCCGACGAGGACGAGTTCGCGGACGCGATCGAAAAAGTTTCACGGATGCGTTTCGGTTCTTTGCGCGAAGACGCGCTCGACAGGTTCGATTTCGCCAAAATGATCGGAAAATCTCTCGCGGTCTACAGGGAGCTTGCTGAAAAATGAACAACGGAAGAAAAGTCATTGTCGCCGGCGCCGGCATCTGGGGCGCTACCGTCGCGCGGGTCCTTGCGGAAAAGGGCTTCGCGGTGAAGGTGCTCGAGAAGCGCGATGTCGTCGGCGGGAACGTGCGCGCCGAAATCGACGGAGAGACGGGCATTGAGGTGCATAAATACGGCAGCCACATTTTCCACACCCACATACCCGAGGTGTGGAATTTCGCGCAGAGGTTCACAAGATTCAACGGGTATCAGCATAAGGTGCTCGCCAGGTACAAAGGCAAGACGTATTTCCTGCCGCTCGGACTCGCGCTCGTGAACAAGTTTTTCTCGGTCGAGCTCACACCCGGGGAAGTGAAGGATTTTCTGTCGGACGAAAAACGCTCCGCCGCGCTGTTCGACGCCTTTTTCAGAGGGTATACGTCGAAGCAGTGGGGCAAGGCTCCCGAAGATATCGATCCATCGATAATCAAACGCGTGCCGGTGCGCGACAATTACGACGTCAATTATTTCAGCGATACCGATCAGGGTATACCGCTGGTGGGCTACAACGCGTTTTTCGACAGGCTTCTCGATCATCCGTCCATATCCGTCGAGACGCTTCGCGAGTTTACGCTCGACGATCTCGGCCGTGCGGCCGATGAAGGCGCGCACGTCTTCTACAGCGGTCCGATAGACAGGCTTTTCGGCTACAGATTCGGAGCGTTGCCGTGGCGATCGCTCAGGTTCGAGACCGAAAAGCTGGCCGTGCGCGATTATCAGGGCACCAGTGTCGTAAACTACACCGAAAGCGAAGTTCCGTGGACGCGAATTCACGAGTTCAAGCATTATCATCCCGAGCAGAAGGACGTGATGGCCGCCGAAACGACGATAATAATGCGCGAATATCCTTGTGACTGGAAAGCGGGCGATGAGCCGTACTATCCCGTAAATTCGCCCGAATCGGCCGCATTGCTCGATAAATACCGTTCTCTTGCATCTTCGCTGCCGAATCTCACAATCGGCGGGCGCCTTGGAGAGTACAAGTATTACGATATGGATCAATCCATCGCCAGAGCGCTCGAAACGGCGGCTTCGTTCGCTGAAGGATGATTCGGCCGCGAACGGGAACTGAAACGACCGTACGCGTGGTATTTTTGATATAATAATACCGACCATGGCAAAGGTTAAGTTGACCAAGACGGAGCTGAAGGCTCAGACGGACGCGCTGAAAAGGTTTCAGCGCTTTCTGCCTATGCTGCAGCTCAAAAAGCAGCAGCTTCAGGGCGAAATCGCAGGCATAAGCGCCAAAGCCCAAGAGGTTGGCGAGCGCGAGGACGCGCTCAAAAAAGAGATCTCCCGCTGGGTCGGGCTTCTTGCGACGGCCCCTGAAACCGTCGCCGGGCTCGTGAAAGTGAAAGGCGTCAACACGTCCGTCGCCAATATCGCGGGCGTTGAAATACCGATGTTCGATTCGATCGACACCGAGGTGAAAGAGATAGATCCGTGGGCGACGGGCGCGTGGGTCGACGATGCCGTAGAGGCGACGACGGAAATACTTTCGCTCAAGTGTCAGCGCGCCGTGTATGAAGAGCAGCTGAGGCTCGTCACCATCGAACTTCAGCAGACGTCGCAGCGCGTCAATCTGTTCGAGAAAGTGAAGATACCCGAGTGCAGGGAGGCGATTCGCGTCATCAAGATCGCGCTCGGCGATCAGCAGACGGCGGCCGTGACGCGCGGCAAGATCGCCAAATCGCGCTCGAACGCTTCGGTCGACGGGGAGAATGCGGCATGATAGTGAAGATGCTTCATCTCGATCTCGTGTGCGTCGCCGCCGAAAAGGAAGCGACCCTTTCGGCTCTCCGCGAAATGAAGGCCGTGCATCTCGACCTCAACGCCGCCGCCGGTTCTCTCGTCGCGCAGGCGAAGGGCGAGGCGGCTTCTGCCGAGAACGCCCTGCGGGCCGTGCTCAAGGCGCGCAAGGGGCGCGAAGAAGAGGCGCTTGGCGCGAGGCCTCGCACTGTCGCCGAGATTCTCGCTTTGCAGGAAGACCGCGACACGCTCGCCGCCGAAAAGGAACGGCTCGATCGGCAGATAAAGATTTATTCGCCTTATGGCGATTTCGACCCCGACCTCGCCGCGCGGCTTATCGGCAAGGGCATCGATCTTAAGGACGTGCTTCCGGCGAAACTTCCCGAGATGCGCCTTTCGAAGTTTGCGGAGAAGCTTCACCGCGTCGAAAACCGCATCCGCATAAACGACGTGAAGCTCGCCGGCACCGACGAAAAGGCGATTCTTGCGCAATATCCTGCTCTTGCCGACAAAGTCGCTTTTGCGGCGGCGAAGGAACTGATGGAGGAGCGCGGCGCCGTCGCCGTCATATCGGGATGGATTCCCGCAACCGTCGTCGATCGATTTAAAGGTGAGGCGTCGCGCAAAGGCTGGGGCATTCTTCTGCGCGAACCGGCGGAGGGCGAGACGCCGCCGACGCTCGTCGAGCCGCCGAAGATGTTCGGGCCGGTGAAAGCGCTTTTCGACGGCCTCGGGATCGCTCCGGGCTATACGGAAGCTGACGTCTCAGTTCCGTTCATGTGTTATTTCTCGCTCTTTTTCGCTATGCTTGTGGGCGACGGGGCGTACGGGGCGATATTTCTCGCCGCGACGCTGTGGGGATGGAAGAAATACCGCGAGCGACCCGGCAATGCGCTGATGAAATCGTGGCTCGTGATGCTCACCGTCTTTTCTTCCGCGACGGTTCTCTGGGGCCTTCTGTCGAACACGTGGTTCGGCGCGCAGATTTCGTGGTGCGCGTCGTGGCCGACGGTGCAGTGGCTGGCCGACCCGAGCTATCAGAACATGATGCTTCTGTGTTTCACGATCGGCGTCTCGCATCTGATGCTCGCCCGCGTCTGGAACGGCCTGTGCAGGATAAACGACACGACAGCGATCGCGGAATTCGGCTGGGCGGGGATACTTCTTTTCATGTATTTCGTCACGAATTCGATCGTCGGGATTTTCGCTTCGATTCCGGCGGCGATGTATTGGGTTTTCGGCGTTTCGCTGGTCGCGGTTTTCGCTTTCACGGTGAAACCGTCGGAGCTTAAAACGCGCGGCGCGGAGCTCGGAATGCTGCCGCTCAACATCATGAGCGCCCTCGGAGACATCATCAGCTATGTACGCCTTTTTGCGGTCGGTCTCGCGTCGGTCAAGGTCGCTGAAAATTTCAATGCCATGGCCACCGGGCTTCTGGATGGCGCCGAGGCGTTTTGGATGAAGGCGGTGATGGCTGTTTTCATGGTACTGATTCTCGTCGTCGGGCACGCTCTCAATCTGGCGATGGCGGGGCTTTCGATTCTCGTTCACGCTGTGCGTCTCAACACGCTGGAATTTTCAAACCACAAGGGCATATCCTGGGCGGGGTACGCCTTCAAACCATTCAAGAAAACAAAGGAGAACTGAAATGGATGCATACATGATTGTCGCGGGCGCGATCGCCTGCTTGGGTCTCAGCGCGGCAGGTAGCGCGTTAGGTACGGGCTTTGCCGCTTCGGCGGCCGTGGGCGCCTGGAAGAAATGTTACGCGGCCAACAAACCGGCGCCGTTTCTCCTCCTGTCGTTCGTGGGCGCTCCGATCACCCAGACGCTGTACGGAATGATTCTTATGTTCATCATGCTCGGCAAGGTCGAGTTTATTAAAAACGCCGAGGGTGTGATGACCGGCATCAAGCCGCTCGTGGCGACGGGGGCGGGGCTGCCCGTTCTTATCGCCGGCATCTTCGCCGGTCTCGGCATCGGGCTTTCGGCTCTCTTCCAGGGCCGCGCGGGCGCGGGCGCGTGCGATGCGCAGGCAGAAACCAATCAGGGTTTCACCAACTATCTCGCCGCGCTCGGCATCGTTGAAACCGTCGCCATTTTCACGATGGTTTTCGCGCTTATCGCGCTCGGCAAGATCGCGTAAATGCGGCTTAAGCCCAAGTGCGTCTGGTTCCTCGCCTTCACCGCGGTTTTCGCGGCGCTGGCGGGGTTCGTCTTCTGGGGGACGTGGTCGCTCGACACGGTGCCGGTCATGCCGGACTGTCCCGTTTCCCACCCGCCGCACTGGTTTTCCGACTGGTTGAGGGGCTGGCTCTCGAACGGCAAATTCGTCCCTGGCGACGTACGTGTCTTTATCGGCAATCCGTATTTCTGGCAGGAACTCAATTATGCGCTCGCGCTTTATTTCTCCGCGCTGGGCTTCGTTTATTTTCTCCGCGGTCGAGGGCTTTCGCGCCTTGCCTCGTATGGCGCGGGGCTTCTGGCGGCGTTTTCGGGCTACTGGTGCTCGCTTTTCTCCGCCGGTCATCTCGGCTGGTTCCATTGGATGACGTATGGCGTCTTCGCGTTCGGTCTCGCCGACCGCGCGATCCGTAAGAACAAAACAAAGAACTGGATTCTTCTCGGTGCGACTCTCGCGTGGGGGAGCTTTTATCAGTCCGATCTCTGGCTTCTTTTCTCAGTTTTCACATTCGTATACTTCGTCCATGCATGTGTGCGCGAGCGCAAGTTTCCCGTCTGGAAGGGGATGGCTTTCGCGGCCGCCGCGTTCTTCCTGATCGGCGCTCCGAGTTTTTACAACGCCGTTTTCAAGGATCTTGCGGGGCGAGATAAGCAGATATCCGAAGGTCAAACGGTCGCTCCGGGCGTGGTAGATGAAGACGAAAAGCGTTGGATCTTCACGACGAACTGGTCGCTTCCCCCCGCCGAAACCGCTGAGTTTTTCATTCCCCGCCTGAATGGCGACACGAGCTGCCCGATGACGCTTTCCATAGGGATGCAGAGAGGAACTGGAGTAAAGCCTTACACCGGAGCGCTCGGCCGACCCAAAGACGCGCCGTCGGGCAATTACCGCCAACATTCCCTTTACGTCGGTTTCGTCACGTGTCTTCTCGCGCTCGCGGGTGTCGCGCTCGGATGGCGCAAGACTCTCTTTTTCGCCGTCGCGGCCGTAGTCTTCTGGCTTTTTTCGATGGGTCGCTACTGCGAGCCCGTCTACAGATGCGTATACGCTCTTCCTTTCGGCGATTATCTGCGCGCGCCTGTTAAGTGGCATCATCTGACGGAGTTTTCTCTCGTCGTCCTCGCGGCGTATGGAATAGACGCTCTTTTGAAGAGACTGTCCGCCGCGCAGAAATTCCGAAGGGCCGCACCTTTCGTTCTCGGCGCGTTCGTTCTTGTCGGGGCCGTAGATCTTGCCCGCGTTGACAGACTTTACTGTTCGCCCGTAAATCTTGCCGAATCGCGTCGGCAGAACTGCAGTTTTCAGATGACGTTTTTAAGGCGCGCCGATTTCAACAATCCGCAGGTAGCTGCGATGGTAAAAGCGAAACGCATCGTTCCGCTCGCTAATCCGAATCCCGAAACGTATCTCGTCGGGGTTCTGCAGCCGTGGGGCAAAGTGCCGCCGGTATATCCTCCGTTCGCTCTTCCGGCCGCTCTCGGACTCGTTTCAGTTTTCGCAAGTATAGCGGCAGTGGCGTATTGTGTCAGAAAAACGTGACATCCGCATCAATCCGCCTTGTCCAAGGCGGTTCTTCGTTTCTTCTGCCGCCGAAACGCCTGTCATTTTCCAGACTTTCCGCTATTGAATCTGCGCACCGCGGTCACGATACGCGCAGCCGCCCCAAACTGCGCCTCTATGAGTCCGTTAGAAGCCCCATAAAATTCGAATGTTGAGCCCCCTTGCGCGGTAAGCGCTAATTTTGGTATAATATACGACAATCTTCGCAAGGAGAGGTCGCGATACGGGCAGGTAAATCCCGTCGCGTCGTGACCGCAGAGTGAAACGCTCGCGGTTGCAGACACCGCGGGCGGCTTTTTTTGTGCGGGGATCACTGGGCTGAAACCCAGTCGCGAGCGAGGCGCCCAAAGGGCCTCCCGCGCCAACATGACACGTCATGCGCGCGGATTTCGCGACCGTGGAGGCACAGTCAACGAAGGGCTCTCCGACCCGCGAGGAAAGGTGAGCGAAACAAAAAAGAAAAGGAAAAGAAAGATGCAGCAGCAGAGAGTACGCATCCGCCTTCAGGCATACGATCATCGTGTGCTGGATCAGGCCGCCGGTGGAATCATCGATACGGCCCGCGGGACGGGTGCGCAGGTAGTGGGGCCGATCCCGCTCCCGACGCGCGTCGAACGTTATACGGTGAACCGCTCGCCGAACGTCGACAAAAAATCAATGGATCAGTTCGAGATGCGCACGCACAAGCGCCTCCTCGACATCGTCAACCCGACCGCTCAGACGATCGACGAGCTCAAGAAGCTCAATCTTCCCGCGGGCGTCGACATCACCATCAAGGTCTGATAGGAGGGTGTCATGGAAGGTTTGATAGGTAAGAAAATCGGAATGACCCAGGTCTATGACGCCGACGGCAAGCGCACGTGCGTTACCGTCATCGAAGTCGGTCCCTGCCCGGTCGTTCAGCTCAAGACTCTCGAAAATGACGGTTATGAAGCCGCACAGATAGCTTTCGGCAGCCAGAAGGCCACCCGCGTCGCCAAGGCGCAGGTCAAGCACTTCGAGAAGGCCGGCGTCGAGTGCGCGCGCGTCCTCAAGGAATTCAAGATGGACGAAGCCGACAAGGATCTCAAGGTCGGCGACAAGCTCACCGTCGCGAACTTCGAAGGCGTCAAGTACGTCGACGTGACGGGCGTCACCAAGGGCAAGGGCTTTGCCGGCGTCATCAAGCGCTACGGCTTCGCCGGCGGCAACATGACCCACGGCGGCCACTCCAAGCGCCGCACGGGCGGTCTCGCCGCGCGCGATCTCCCCGGCTGGATCGAAAAGGGCAAGAAGATGCCCGGACACATGGGCGACGTCAATCGCAAGGCCGTCAATCTCGAAGTCGTCGAGATCCGTCCTGAAGACAACGCGATTCTCGTCAAGGGGTCGGTCCCCGGGGCCCGCAACGGCACCGTGATCGTCCGCAAGTCCCTCAAGAACAACCGCATTGCCTACAAGGCGCAGAAGGGGGCTAAGTAATCATGAAGAAAGTCGATATCAACGTCGATAAGTCGCTTCTCGTCCTCGACAAGGGCGCTCAGGCCCTCAAAGACGCCATTACCGCCATCCGCAACGCGATGCGCGCGGGCACGGCCTCGACGAAGGGCAAGGGCGAAGTCGCGGGCTCCAACAAGAAGCCTTGGAAGCAGAAAGGTACGGGCAACGCCCGCGCCGGTTTCCGTCAGTCGCCTGTTTGGCGCGGTGGCGGCGTCGCGCACGGTCCCAAGCCGCGTGACTTCGAACAGAAGCTCAACAAGAAGGTGTGGAAGCTCGCGTTCAAGCGCGGCCTCAGCGAGAAGATCGAAGCCGGTCAGGTCATCGTCGTCGACGAGTTCTCCTTCGAGGCTCCCAAGACGAAGCTCATGGCCGCGTTCCTCAAGGAGCTCGGCGTCGACAGAAGCGCCGTCATCATCCAGAAGGAAGTCGACGACACCACGCTTCTCGTCACATCCAACCTCCCCCGCATCGATTACTCGACCGCGCAGGCTCTCGACGTCTACACTCTTATGGTGAACAAGACGCTCGTGTGCGACCAGGCCGGTTTCGACGCGCTCATGGCCCGCATGGCCAAGTAAGGAGTCAAAGCCATGACGAAAGAAATCATCAAGAAGGTCATGATTACCGAGAAGGGCACGAAGCTCTCCGTGAACAACCAGTACTTCCTGGAAGTCGCGAAAGACGCCACCAAGCCCCAGATCGCCGAGGCCGCCGAGAAGAAGTTCGGCGTTCACGTCCTCGCGGTCTGCACCGCCAACATGAAGGGCGGGCTCAAGTACGTGCGCGGCACCCGCATCGCGAAAACCGAACCCACCTGGAAGCGCGCCATCGTCACCGTCAAGGCCGGCGAGCGTATTGAACAGGTCTAAGGAGCTGGAATACAATGGGACTTAAATCATACAAAGCCCGCAGTGACGGAATGCGTTTTCGCGTGTCCGCCACGTTCGCGGAGATCACCGAAAAAAGACCGGTGAAGAGCCTGACGAAGGCCGTGCGCAAGACCGCGGGCCGCAACAACCAGGGGCGTATCACCACCCGTCACCACGGCGGCGGCGCCAAGCAGCGTCTCAGAATCGTCGACTTCAAGCGTACGAAGTTTGATGTCGAGGCGACCGTCAAGGACATCGCCTACGATCCGACCCGCAGCGCTTACCTCGCGCTCATTGAATACGCAGACGGCGTCAAGAGCTACATCCTCGCTCCCGAAGGTCTCAAGGTTGGCATGAAGGTCATGAACGGACCCAACGCCGAAGCGACCGTCGGCAACTGTCTGCCGCTCGTTCAGATCCCGCTCGGGCTCATGGTCCACGCGATCGAGCTCGTCCCCGGCGAAGGCGCGAAGATCGCCCGTTCGGCCGGCAACGACTGCCAGATTATGGCTCGCGACAACGGCAAGGTCACTCTCAAGATGCCTTCCGGCGAAGTCAGAATCTTCAACGGCCGCTGTCTCGCCACCGTCGGCTCCGTCGGCAACAAGGACTGGGGTTCGATCTCGCTCGGCAAGGCCGGCCGCAAGCGCCACATGGGCATCCGTCCGACCGTTCGCGGTGTCGCTATGAACCCGGTCGACCACCCGATGGGCGGCGGTGAAGGCCGTACGTCCGGCGGCAGCCATCCGCGTTCGCCCTGGGGCCAGCTCGCCAAAGGCGGCAAGACCCGCGCGAAGAGGAAGGCGTCCGACAAGGTCATCGTCAAGAGGAGGAAATAACACATGTCACGTTCTCTCAAGAAGGGGCCGTACGTGGAGGAGAGCCTCCTCCGCAAGGTCGAAAAAATGCAGGCCAGCGGCAAGAAGCAGCCGATCAAAACCTGGAGCCGCCGCTCGATGGTGCTCCCTGAATTCGTGGGCCTCACGTTCGCGATTCATAACGGCCGGCAGCACATGCCGATCTTCATAACCGAAAACATGGTCGGGCACCGTCTCGGCGAGTTCGCCCCGACGCGCACGTTCAAGTCGCATGGCAACAGCGACAAGAAGTAAGGAATCGAAACGATGGAAGTAATCGCCATTACACGTAACGCGCGCATGTCGGCGGCCAAGGGTCGTCCGCTCGCGCGTGCCTGCCAGGGTCTTACGGCCTCGGCCGCGCTCAAGGTCGTCGAGTTCTCGCCCAAGAAAGCGGCCGAGATTCTCAAAAAGACCATCATGAGCGCCGTCGCGAACGCGAAGCACAACAACGGCGTCGAGAATCCCGGTGAACTCACCGTCAAGCTCAGCGTTTTCGACGAGTCCGTTCGCATGAAGCGCTATTGGCCCACCGCGCGCGGCTCGGCTCACCCGATCGCCCGCCGCATGTGCCACTGCAAGGTCGTTCTCACCGACGTCAAGAAGGAGACGAAGTAACATGGGACAGAAAGTCAATCCTATCGGTCTGCGCGTCGGCGTCAACCACGCCTGGGGCAGTCGCTGGTTCGCGCCCAAGAAAACGTTCGGCGCGTATCTGATCGAAGACCAGAAAATCCGTGAGACGTGCAAGAAGCGTTTCGCCGAAGCCGGGATCTCCAAGATCCTCATCGAGCGTTACCTCAACCGCGTCAGAGTCACGCTTTTCAGCGCGCGTCCAGGAGTCATCATCGGCCGCAAGGGCGGTGACGTCGACGTCATCCGCACCGACCTCGAGAAGATGACCAAGAAGGAGGTCTATCTCGAGATCAAGGAAGTTCAGGGAGCCGATGCCGACGCCCAGCTCGTTGCCGAATCGATCGCTCTTCAGCTCGAGCGCCGCATCATGCTCAAGCGCGCGATGAAGAGAGCCCAGAAGGTCGCCATGGACATGGGCGTCGAAGGAATCAAGATTCACGCTTCCGGGCGTATCAACGGCGCGGAAATCGCCCGCGTCGAATGGACGCGCGAAGGCAAGGTTCCGCTGCACACGCTGAGAGCGAATATCGATTACGGTTTCGCCGAAGCGAACACCACCGCCGGCAAGATCGGCATCAAGGTTTGGATCTGCAAGAAGGAAGGTTTCCAGGCTCGCGCTCCCAGAAGCGAACGCCGCGGCGACCGTGAAGGAGGTAAGCGCCATGCCGCTCATGCCTAAGAGAGTCAAGTTCCGCAAGGTTTCAAAGGGCAACCGTTCCGGTTACGCCACGTCGGGCACGGAGCTCGCGTACGGCGAGTTCGGCCTTAAGGCCCTCACGCGCGGCCTTCTCACCGCCACCCAGATCGAGGCGTGCCGTGTCGCGATCAACCGTGAGATGAAGCGCAAGGGCAAGCTGTGGATCCGCGTGTTCCCCGACAAGCCCGTCACCCGCAAGCCTATCGAAGTGCGTATGGGCGGAGGAAAGGGCAACCCCGAGTTTTGGGCTGCTGTCATTCTCCCCGGCAAGGTACTCTTCGAAGTCGGCGGCGTCTCCGAGGAGATCGCCAAGGAGTGTCTGCGTCTCGCGGCCACGAAAATCGGCATCCACACGAAATTCATCACCCGCGCAGGAGTCAAAATCTGATGAGCACGGAAATCACCAATCGCGGCGCACGTAAAGTGCGCAAAGGCGTCGTAGTGTCCAAGATGGGCGCCAAGAGCGTGAACGTTCAGGTCTCGTACCGCGAGCGTCATCCCTTGTACGGCAAGATCATCACGCGCACGAAGAAGTATCATGCGCATGACGAGGACGATACGGCGAAAGTCGGTGACCAGGTCACCATCATGGAGACGCGCCCCCTCTCGGCGACGAAGCGTTGGCGCGTCGTGAAGTAAGGAGACCTAAATTATGTTGCAGGAACTCTCCAACCTCGTAGTAGCGGACAACACCGGCGCCAAGCGTGCGATGTGCTTCCGCATTCTCGGGCAGCGCAAGGAATACGCCCATCTCGGCGACGTCATCCGCGTCGCCATAAAGGAGGCGTCCCCGACAGGCTCGATCAAGAAGGGCTCGGTCGCCACTGCGGTGATCGTGCGCACCGGCAAACCCATCCGCCGCGAAGACGGCTCCATGGTTCACTTTGACCAGAACGCCTGCGTTCTCGTCGACGCGAAGTTCAATCCGATCGGCACGCGTATCTTCGGGCCGGTGGCGCGCGAACTGCGTGAAAAGAACTACATGAAGATCCTCTCGATGGCCCCGGAAGTCGTCTAATTCCAAGGAGCAATATCATGGCTATCGCAAGAATCAAGAAGAACGACACAGTGATCGTCACGAGCGGCAACGACGCCGGCAAGACCGGCACCGTCCTCAAGGTCGACCCCAAGAAGGGCGTCGCCGTCGTCGGCAAGATCAACGTCCACAAGAAGGCGATGCGCCGCACCGAGAAGCACGCGGGCGGCATCATCGACATCGAACTGCCCGTGAGGCTCTGCAAGCTCATGCCCTACGACGCCGACAAGAAGTGCGGCACCCGCGTCAAGGCGGGCGAAAAGGACGGCAAGAAGGCCAGAGTCTCGGTCAAGAGCGGCAAGGCTCTTTAATAAGGAACGGATATCATGGCAAGACTCAAAGACGAATACGCGAGCCGCATGGTTCCCGAGCTTGTTCAGAAGCTCGGCGTCACCAACAAGATGCTCGTTCCCCGCCTTCAGAAGATCGTCATCAACATGGGCTTTGGCATCGTCTCCAAGGACGAGCAGAAGTCTCTCGTCGACGAACTGATGGCGATTACCGGCCAGAAGCCCCAGCTCTGCAAGGCGAAGAAGTCGATTTCGAACTTCAAGTTGCGCGAGGGTATGGTCATCGGCGCCAAGGTCACGCTGCGCGGCGAGCGCATGTGGGAATTCGCCGACCGTCTCATTTCGGCGGCGCTTCCGCGCATCCGCGACTTCCGCGGCGTTTCAAACCGCGGCTTCGACGGGCGCGGCAACTACACGATGGGCCTCAAAGAGCACTCGATCTTCCCCGAACTGGTGGACGCGTGCTCCGCCCACTCCGGCATGGACATAACCTTCGTCACCAGTTCGACGGACAACAAGGCGTGCAAGGAGCTTCTCAACTCCATGGGTATGCCGTTCGCTGGGAGGAACTAATCATGGCCAAGAAAAGTCTGATCGAAAAGCAGAAGAAGGCGCCCAAGTTCAAAGTGCGCGCCTACAACCGCTGCCAGCGTTGCGGCCGCCGCCACGCCTACATCCGCAAGTTCGGCGTCTGCCGTCTTTGCTTCCGCGAACTCGCCGTCTCCGGTCTCATCCCCGGCGTCACGAAGGCCTCGTGGTAACCCGTAAGGAAAGGAATCAAAAGAAATGACACTCGATCCCATTTCCGACATGCTCACGTCGATCCGCAACGGTCTGAAGGCACGCCTTTTCACCGTCGAGACCCCCGCGAGCAATCTTAAGGGCGAAATCGCCCGCGTCATGAAAGAGTCCGGCTACATCGCCGACTGCGTGACCACTTCCGAGTTTCCCAAAAAGCTCGTTATTACGCTCAAGTACACCGACCGCGCCGAACCCGCGATCCGTGAACTCAAGCGCATTTCGAAGCCGGGTCTCAGAAAGTTCGTTTCGGTCCCCGAGATTCCGCTCGTCCTCGACGGGCTGGGGCTTGCGATTCTCTCCACCTCGAAGGGCGTCATGTCCGGCAAGGATGCGAAGAAGGCTCGTCTCGGCGGAGAAATCATCTGCACTGTCGCTTAATTCCAAGGAGCCAAAAGACAATGTCTCGAATCGGTAAAGAACCCGTCAAGCTCGTTGAAGGCGTAACCGCCGTCATCGAAGGCCAGACGGTGACTGTCAAGGGCAAGCTCGGAGAGCTTTCCTACACGATGCATGACGGCATCACGGCGAAGCTTGAAGACGGAGTTGTCAAAGTCGAGCGCAACAGCGACTCGATCGCCAATTTCCACGGTCTCGCCCGCGCGCTGATAAACAACATGGTTGTCGGCGTGTCCACCGGCTACACGAAGCAGCTTTCGATCGAAGGCACGGGCTTCAAAGCGGCGCTTCAGGGCAAGGCCCTCGCGCTGACGCTCGGCTTCGCCAGCCCCAAAATCTATGAAATCCCCGAGGGTCTTACGATCACCGTCGAAAATGACGGTCTTCTCGTGACCGTCAAGGGCATCCGCAAGGAGCAGGTCGGCGAAGCTGCCGCGCGCATCCGCGCGTACTATCCCGCCGAACCCTACAAGGGCAAGGGCATCAAGTACGTCGGCGAGCGCATCCGCCGCAAACAAGGAAAGAAGGTGGCCTAATGTTCAACCGCAAAGTTCAGCGTCAGAAGCGTCATCTGCGTCTTCGCCAGAAGGTTGTCGGCACCGCGGAACGTCCGCGCATGTCGATCTGCGTCACGAACAAGAACATGTACGTTCAGTTCGTCGACGACGACGCGCAGAAGACTCTCGCTTCCGCCAGCTCCCTCAAGGAGAAGAAGGCGAACCTCGAAGTCGCCAAGAACCTCGGCGCGGCTGCGGCCGCCGCGGCGAAAGCCGCCGGCATCTCGCTCGTCGTTGTGGATCGCGGCGGCAACAAGTATACCGGCCGTGTCGCGGCCATCGTGGACGCCGCGGTCGAAGCGGGTCTTGCGATCAGCGCGAAGAAGGAGGATAAGTAATCATGGCTATGAATCGTGACAAGCGCGCCGACGCCCTGCAGGACGATCTCAGCGAGCACACAGTGTTCATCAACCGTTGCGCCAAGACCGTCAAGGGCGGTCGCCGCATGAGCTTCTCCGCCGTCATCGTGGTCGGTGACAAGGAGGGCAAGGTCGGTGTCGGTTTCGGCAAGGCCAACGAAGTCGCCGATGCAATCCGCAAGGGCGGCGAGGCCGCTCGCAAGGATATGCGTAAGGTCTGCCTCAAGGGCACTTCGATTCCTCACGAAGTCGAAGGCGTCTGCGACGGCGGCCGCGTTCTCTTGAAGCCGGCGCCCGCCGGTACCGGTCTTATCGTCGGCGGCGGCATGCGCCCCGTTCTTGAAGCGGCCGGCATCCGTGACGCGGTCGGCAAGTCGCTCGGCTCGAAGAACCGTCTCAACGTGGTGAAGGCCACGATGAACGCGCTCGATCAGCTCAGGAGCGCCGAGGAAATCGCGACCGTCCGCGCGTAAACCGAAAGGAGACAAGAAAATGGATCTTTCCAATCTCACCAATACCCCGGGAGCGCGCGAGCGCCGCAAACGCGTAGGCCGCGGCTGCGGTTCGGGCATGGGCAAGACCTCGACCCGCGGTCACAAGGGTCAGGCCCAGCGCAAGGGTCATAAGCAGAAACTCCAGTTCGAAGGCGGCCAGATGCCCCTCGTCAGGCGCATTCCGAAGCGAGGCTTCAACAACGCCGCGTTCAACGCGAAGGCGCTCGGAGTCAATGTCGCGACACTTGAGGCGAAGTTCGAAGCAGGTGCTGAAATCACCGTCGAGTCGCTCGCCAAGGCCGGTCTTTCCGACAACAAGCGTCCGAAGATCAAGATTCTCGGCAACGGCGAACTCACAAAGAAGTTCACCGTCAAGGTGCCTTGCTCGGCAAGCGCCAAGGCCAAGATCGAAGCCGCCGGCGGCACCGTCGCCTGAGCGTGAATGGGTTTTGACCCGCGAAAAGAACCGTCCGCTTGACGCGGGCGGTTCTTTTGTGCTCAGAATGCGGAATTGACTTTCAGGTTGACCTGAAGCAAACAAAGGTTAAGAAATATGAAAGCATGGATACAGCGGGTGACGGAAGCGTCGGTTGAGATAGCGCAAGAGCGTGTTGCGGAAATCGGTGAAGGATATCTCGTCCTTTTAGGCGTTGCACACGATGATGACGAAGCGAAGGCCGATTTCATCGCCTCGCGCATTGCGGCGCTAAGGATTTTCGAAGATGAAAACGGCAAGATAAACCGTTCGATCGAAGATGTAGGAGGGTCGATCATCGTCGTATCGCAATTTACCCTTTACGCCGATACTGCGCATGGCCGCAGACCGGGATTCTCCGCAGCAGCTCGCCCCGAAAAGGCCGAGCCGCTTTACGAGAGGGTTGTCGCGGCGTTGCGCGCGAAGCTCGGCCATGAGCGCGTCGGAACAGGGCGATTCGGAGCCGAAATGAAAGTGCGTCTTTTGAACAACGGGCCATTTTCCGTCGAATTGCTGGCATAATCTCTCCGCAAAACGGCATTGCCGCACGGACAGGATGTCGGATGAAGTCCGCCGTCGCGACGCCGGCGGCGCATGACGATCGGCCGGCAGGCGTTTTTTTTCATTTTATAAGGATAAGCTTGAAATTTTGACTCTTGACAGGGGGGGGGGTAGAAGAGGTATAATAGCACCGAAAATAAAAAAGGGGTGCTCTATGAAAACAGTCGCTTTGTCGGTTTCGATAATCGTTTACGCTTGTCCGTTGCTGGCGGAACTCACCGCCAAGAGCTACATCCTCGACGGGCTTGTCGCGCATTGGGACGGTATTGAGAACGTCAGTTACGGCGCTGCACATAATAGTGGCGCGACGAAATGGACTGACCTTACCGGCAACGGAATCGACATCACCAACCCTTCAGAGAGTTCGTTTGTCGACAACGGTCTCAAGACGATACGCGCGTATGGCACAACGGGTCTTTCGGCGAAGCTTCTGACGACATACGCCTCCGGACGATATACGGTCGATATCGCATACTTTCAGCCCACTGACACGCCGGCATCGAGCAAGGGATATGGCAGAGCGAATGTTCACATGTTGTCGCTCGGGGCCGGGAGTCAGTGGTTCGGGACTTCCGGCAAGTCTACAATCGGATTTTGTACTACGGGAGCCGGCTACGAGTACGCGCTTGGTAAAACGATAACGGTCTCCACGGTTACGAATTTTCATTCGTTTTCATGCGCCCAAAATGAAACGGAGTGGAGAATCGTCGCGGATGGCGGCGCGAATTCAGGTTCGGGGACTACTTTGCATGACGGTATAACGACCAGTCACGGAGCCCGCTTCAACCGTTATTACTGGGACGATCACGGATTGACCGGCATCTATCATGCGATGCGTGTTTACGACAGGGCGCTTTCGGCAGACGAGATGAAGATCAACCAGATTGTCGATATGGTCCGTTTCAACGGTGCAAACCCAGAGGATTTGGATCTTCCCGAAGGGTGGAAGTTTGAAGTCAACGAAGGCGATGTTTCGCTTTTTCGGGAATTGAAGATTCGCGTCAGAGCCGGCTCCGGAGAAGAAGGATACGGTGTCGGCGGCACAATCCGCGTTTCGGGCGGCGAGATGCAGACGGAGGCTTCACTATGGTGCGAGCACAACAAAACCGTCCCCGTACGGCTTTCGGCGAGCGCTCAGCAAGGATATGCGTTCGTCGGATGGTCAGGCGTTCCGGACGAAGTCAAATACAATGTCGAGATAGAAACGGACATCGGAACGGATGTCGCGGCTGTCTTCAGGAGTACCGACGGATCCGATCCGAAAGAATATACGTGGGTCGGCGAGTCTTACGCGGCATGGGAAAATCCGAATAACTGGAAAGATGCCGACGGTTTCGAGGGCGTCCCCGCCGCTAATGATTCCGTCGCGATTCCGTCGGGGATAACGGTGACGTTGTCGAATTCGTCGCCGCGTTTCGCTTCGGTGCTCATCAGCGGAACGCTCGTGATGACAAACTGGACGACATGCCTCAGCGCGAACGCCGTCGAGGTGCTCTACGGCGGAAAAATCACCTGCGGCAATCCGGCCAAAAAGGAGGCCGATTTAAGCCGCGTGTGGATCGATTGCGGGGTGCTGACGATTGCGTCGGGAGGAAGCATAAACGTAGACAAAAGAGGCTATTGCGGCGGCACGGCAAAGCCAGAGCGCGGTTACGGCCCCGGTTCGGGGTATTTTCCGACCGGTACCGAAGAAGGCGGTACGGTGTTCAAAAAAGACATCGGCGATGTGATCGCATCGCCTTCGCACGGCGGGCGCGGGACATTCTCGTACAATGTCAACCTCCCGAATTTGAAGGCCGCTCTTCCTTATGACGACCCCATGGCGCCGATGTTGCCCGGGTCGGGTGGATTCGCTTCAAAATGGTCTGGAGGGAATCACGGCGGGGGCGCCGTTTACATCAACGCGTCCGGCCGCGTCGTCGTCAACGGCTCGATCACCGCGGTCGGCGGCGAAGTGTTGAATTATACCGGAATGGCCGGCTCGGGAGGGTCGGTCAGAATAGTCTGTCAAACGATCGCCGGATCGGGAACGATAAACGTCAGCGGCGGCAATGGCGCAAAATATTCCTCCGACGGCGAACACAGTGCATGCCCGGCGTCGGGCGGATGCATTTCGCTTGAATACGATACATCACTTCAGGTGGCGTCCGATGTAAAGAATATGAAGCTGTCGGCCGCATCAGGATACTATTACCACAACGATATGTCAGACAAGAGCCGCACGTTCGATTATCCGAATTGGCGTGACCCGGAGCCCGGTACGCTTCATTTCAGTGACGCAAAAATCGTCGATCAGCTGCTGGGCAACGGATTGAGCGGTCAGATCGTGGGGCTTGCGACGTATGAGCGCGACGGCGATCTCGATATGAAATACGGTTATGTGCGTTTTTCCGACGATGGAGTGTCCGTGACGATCAACGGAAATCTTAATGTTTCCGGTACGGATGTCAGACTCGATATCGGCGGATGTGCGGTCACGAACGCGACGCTCCTGTGCGAAATATTCGGAGGGACTAAAGCGAACCGCCTCACCGTCACAGGCGATTTGACCGTTTCCGACAAAGCGCGCTTCGACGTGAGAGCCGCCGAGACGAACGGCGAAACGCTCTACGGCGCCTACGTGAAGGTCGGCGGCACGATGAGCGTCAAAACGAACAGCTCCGTATATGTATGGAGCGATTCGAGGACGCCTTCTTCGCCGTATTTCGAAGTCGGCTCTCTCAACGTCTGCACGGGCGGTCTCGTCTCGGCGGCGCGCCGCGGCGGCGCATGTTCGCTCGGGCAGGACGTTGCCGCGCTGTCGGCGTATTCGGCGGATTCTCGAGTGACGGCCGACGGCGCCGGCAAGCTGACGGCCGGCGCCGGTCACGGAGGCAAGGGCGGCGGCGGCTCGAATGAGGGTTCTTCTCTTTGGGGTTGCACGTATGACGACGCGCTTCGCCCGTGGCTGCCCGGCTCTGGGGCGGGCGGTTATAACAACAAGTCGGTCGGCGGGCGCGGCGGCGGCGCGATCATCGTCTCGGCGACAAACGGGACGATACGCGTAGACGGCACGATAGACGCGAGCGGCGAGAACGCCAACTGGGCGAGAAACGACAATACGTACGGCGGCGGGGGTGCCGGCGGGACGATCTTCCTCGAGTGCAGGCGCTTTGTCGGCGGCGAGACGGGTTCTCTGCTCGCGAAAGGCGGAAATACCGTGCCGGGCGCGAGCGCCGCTTCCGGCGCGGGCGGCGGCGGGCGTATTGCCGTCTGGTGCGGGCTGCCTTGGGAGAAGGGGTATCGCGGCGGGCGCATTTACAAGAGAACCGAACCTTTGACGGGTAATGATGTCGCGCAATATTTCTCGTATGAAGGCTCGTATTCGGCGGCAGGCGGCACGGCGAGCGGTGATTACGCGACCGACGCGAACCAAGGCGGTGACGGAACGGTCTGGTTCTGCCATTTCCGCGAAAAAAGCGGACTGTTCATTATCTTGAAGTAGGATAGACGTCGCAAAGACGGTTGAAATCGGGATGACTGGGCATTGGTAAGCGGTTAGTCGGCTGTGCAACTGCTGTAGAGTGTTCTTTGTGCTTTCCTTTCCGTCTTGCTTGTATTCTTGCCTTGTCAACGTGCGGCGTTTTTTCGCCCAACGGTACTCTCCTTTTGATATGGGCGATTTGCGCGTCCTTGCGACCCTCGACGTACACGAGTACGTCTTCGGGTCGCAGTCCTGCGCAAATCGCCTCATCTGAAAAGGTTCCGTCCCGCGCGCCCGCTGGCACGCCCTTCGGGTTCTCGCTACGCTCGAAGGTTCCCTACGAAAGCTTCGCTTTCTTCGGCGCATCTCGGGGCAAATAAACGCCGCGCTGGCACTTTCGACATCGTTCGACTCACCGATTCGTCACTCTTCACTCGCTTAGGTATTTCGCAGCGGTTCCTCCCGCGGCGATCATCGCCGAATCTGCGTCGCCTGATCTTCGTCGCTCGCCTTGGTTTCGCTTGACGCTCAACGCAAGGGCGGCTCCTCGCCATGCTCTCATCTCGGCGCGCTCCCCGCGAACCGGAACCGCCCCGAAATACCACGCTCATTCATCGTTCCTCTCTGGCGAGTCTCACTTACGCCGCATGAAGCGTATATGCTATATGTCCTCCCCGGCGCACATCCGGGCTTCTCGCCACCATATCAAACCTTTTTTAACGCAGCATGATAATATTCCATGCGGACATTACCCAAAAACTCGGCTACTGTATCAATAAGCTGACCCTCGAAAGCCGCATCGCGAGCAGTGAATCATAAAACCGATTACTATATCAACGCTACTATGTCAATAAGCTTTGACCCTTATGTTTCCCCGAGTCTCGGACCACATAACGACTAACAAGCAATTTAAACTTATGTCGTTCGCCCTCGGATAAGAACGATACGATTCTTCTCCCTTTGCTCGTATCAAGCTTAAGACAATAACATGTCAATCGCAAAAGCGGAACCTTATTGAATGCCGTTTTCATCAAAACCGAATACTCGTCACAAATCCCCACGACACAGAACAATTCCTTGCCGCGCTTAACATACAATGCCCCCTCGCGGTCGTATGCCTCAAATGGTTTAGGCAAATCCACCAGCCCGAGCCTAGCAATAAAACACCCGATGCCAATCAATACCGCTATCACGGCTGCCACTTTCCAATCAACCATGCCTTTGGCAAAATTTCTCGCTAAGATATAAGCTATAAATGCCATCCACAACAGCAAGATGTAAGCCGGCAGCTGAACGGTCAATTGCACAATCCACCGTTCAAATCGCGAATGACCATAGATGTAAATCGGGTGCTCGATCCTCTCACTCATCTGCTGCGCGTTGTTTCTTTACTTCCTGCCAAGTTTTCTTAAGCGAAGACTCAATGCCCGTAATGACCCAATCAATCTTGGCAAGAAGTTGAGCCTTTTTCTGCGCAACATCCTCTGGCACATGTTCAGCTACCAACTTTTTTCGAAGCGCCTTCAAACTTGCCAAATGATTCGATGTCATTTCACGCATTTTATCAAACAACTTCTTTTGTCCAGCCTCATCAAGTTTTGCAGCAACCTCTGCAGAAGCCTGTGTTGACAGCATGGTCGTCCAATTCTTCATCATCTCGTCCATCTCTACAGAAAACGGCTTAAGATGCCTCCTCACAAGCGGAGCTACAACCAATTCTTGTCGAATGGCTTTCGCCAGCCCTTCCGGTGTTTCTTTGCCCGCCGGAATAACCTTCCCAATGACCGCTCCGTCTTGATTCAAAAGAACCAATGCAGGATAGTCGACAATTCCATACTTGCGCACAAGATCAAGATTTATCTCTTTTTCGCGCTTCGACATGGCAATGTTCTCTGCATCTTCTAGAAGAACGTCAATATAAACCAATTCGAAGTTGTTTGAAAGACTTTCAACGAAAAATCCTTTTGACAAGCACGAATCAACAAGACATCTACTTCTGGCGCTCCAATCGCTTCCACAAAACACAATAAGGATATTCTTCCCAGATTTTGAAGACATCGATAACGCCGTATCCACGTTATTTATGAATCCGTCAGGCAAACTATTTGCCCACAAGGACGCCGAAATTGTAACAATAATAGATACATACAAAAGCGCCTTCACCTTTGTCCAGCCGACTCTTTCATTACAAACTAACATTATTGCTCCCGTATATTTATAAAAAATCCGGTATTTCAATGCTTCCTTGTCCAGCATCAAACTGTCCAATCAATCCACCCTTGCCCCCGATTGTCGCCTCTAACCCAACCAAATCCGAAGTTTCACCATATTCAAATGTCGAATCCTCAACTTTTGGGTATAGTGTTTTTTCAAACGACAATTCTCCCCCGCCAAACATTGGGACACCCCACGAAAAAGTCCCTACAATTGAATCCGAGGGTCTGGTACGCCAAGACAAGCTTGGCTGAACTATCATGATGAAAGGAACATGAATCACAAACAAACCGAGATGTGATTAGGATGGCAGGCCGTGAGAGGGGCGACCCGACTGCGGG
>JAZSQE010000054.1:0-53633 GCA_045537795.1 Kiritimatiellia bacterium
GAGCTTTCGCGTAGCGAAAGTCGCAAGAGGGTGCGCGATCAGGTTGGGTGAGCGCGAAGCGCGAACTGCGAAGCAGCCGCAAGGCCCCGCGCCCGCGCACCAAATACAAGTTGTTTTTACCAGTTGTCCTAGTTGTTTCCACTCTTAATTCGAACATTCCAACATTCTAACATTCTAACATTACCCCACTCTCCTATGCAGTGGGGTCAGTCCCTCTCCGAGTCTACGCGACATAAGCAACAATGTTGCCGTTATGGTCACAGCAAGGGATACTAAAGATACCGTTGACGCTTACCGCAAGAAGCCCACCAACGCGCGGCCCCTTGCCGCCCTGCCGCGTCGCTCGTGTAGTCGAAAGCTGAAATGACGCGGTTTGCGTAGCTGTTGGTGACTGCCGCGACGAGATTTCGCAATGGTTCAAATTCGATTTTGCGCGAGAATGCGCCTGCATTCATGCGCCTCATCGTTCAGATCTGAGATCGCGCCCCATCAATGAGGCAACCGCCGATTTTGCATCGTATTGCTCGTAGCAGACCGCGTACACAAGTTCGCAAATCGGCATATCGACCGAAAATCTCTTAGCAAGTTCGTGGACGACTTTCGAATTCCATACGCCTTCGGCGACCATTTCCATCGACGAAAGTATGTCGGCGATTTTCTCGCCTCTGCCGAGCCGCTCCCCGACGCGGTGGTTCCTTGAATGCACCGAGGTGCAGGTAACTATCAGATCCCCTATCCCAGAAAGCCCCGAGAGCGTCTCCCTCTTGCCGCCGTATTCGAGCACGAGTCTGCTCATCTCCGAAAGAGAACGCGTGATCAGCGCCGCGCGCGTGTTGTCGCCGAACCCCATCCCGTCCGAACATCCGACGGCGAGAGCTATGACGTTTTTTATCGCGCCGCCTATTTCGACGCCGGCGGGATCGTCCGACGTATAAACCCTGAACGAGGGCCCCGACCATATCCTCTGCACGTCGCGCGCCTTCGCCTCGTCACGGCATGCCGCGACGATGGCCGTCGGCACGCCGCGCGCGACCTCTTCGGCATGCGAAGGTCCGGCGAGAGCGACGACATCTTTCACGCCGAAGATGTCAGAGGCGATTTCGGTCATTCGCCTGTTGGTGGATTCGCAAAGCCCCTTCGTGAGAGAAACCACAAGAGAGTCTTCCGGCACCAGACCTTTGAACTGCGAACAGACAGAAGCGAAATATTTCGACGGAGGCGCCAACACCGTGACATCCGCGTGCGCGACGGCTTCTTCTCTCTCGGCAGTGAGGGTAATCCCGCTCGGAAGAGGGACGCCCGGCAGAAATTTCACATTCTCCCGCGTCGACTTCATTTCTTCGACATAGTCCGGAAACGCCCCCCATAGCGTCACGTCGTGACCGTTTTTCCGCAGAAGAACGGCGTTCGCCGTCCCCCATCCGCCATCACCTATGATTGTTATCTTCATTGTTTTCCGTTCAGAAACATCATTTCGACGTTAATTATATCACAAACCGCAGGAAAACGCGACATCAGACCGAACGCGGGATATGGTATAATATGCGGCATGAAAATCGTCGAATGCGATTATTTCGTCGTCGGCTCGGGAATGGCCGGACTCATGAGCGCGCTGCACCTCGCCGCGTACGGAAAGGTCATCGTCGTCTCCAAAGGCAAAGCCGCCGACTGCAACACAAACTTCGCCCAGGGCGGAATATGCTGCGTGATGGACCCTTCCGACACGTTCGACAAACACGCCCGCGACACGATGATCGCCGGCTCCTGGCTCGGGACGAGCAAGGTCGTCCACGAAATCTGCGCGCATGCGCCCGAAGGCATCCACGATCTCGTAGACTGCGGCGTCAGATTCACCAAGGACGAAAACGGCCGCTGGGATCTGACGCGCGAAGGCGGCCATAGCGCCAGACGCATTCTCCATGCGGGGGACATAACGGGCGAAAAATGCGAAGCTGCGATGATCAGATCCGTCAAGCGGGCGAAAATCGACTTACGGGAAAACACCGTAGTCATCGACCTCATCATGTCCGAGCGTATCGGCCTCAAAGGCGAAAACCGCTGCATCGGCGCGTATGTTCTCGACAAAACGGCTGGAGAGATATACGCCGTCAAATCCCCGAACACCATTCTCGCCACCGGCGGATGCGGCAAGGTCTATCTCTACACCTGCAACCCCGACTGCGCGACGGGAGACGGCATCGCCATCGCATGGCGCGCAGGCGCGACGATAGAAAACATGGAATTCATCCAGTTCCATCCCACCTGTCTCTACCATCCTCAGGCGAAGCGCTTTCTCATCTCCGAAGCCGTGCGCGGCGAAGGCGCCGTTCTCGTCGATAAACACGGGCGCGAATTCATGAAGAAATACGACCCGCGCGGCTCCCTCGCGCCACGCGACGTCGTGGCGAGGTCGATCGACTCGGAAATGAAGAGAACGGGCGACGACTGCGTTTTTCTCGATATCCGAAAAAAAGGCCGCGCCTATCTGATGAAGCGTTTTCCCAACATCTATACGAAATGCATGGAATTCGGCGTCGATATGGCCAAAGACCTCATCCCCGTCGTTCCGGCGGCGCACTACACGTGCGGAGGCATCAAGGCGACGACGGACGGCGCGACTTCGATCAGAGGGCTTTCGGCGGTGGGCGAATGCGCTTCGACCGGTTTGCACGGCGCCAACCGCCTGGCATCCAATTCTCTCATGGAGGCGATGGTGACGGCGCGGCTTACGGCCGCGCGCATCGGCCCGCACCCCGAAAAACCCGTTAAATGCAAAATACCCGCATGGAAAACGGGCTGCGCCGTACCGCCGGACGAAGCGGTGCTGGTCGCGCACATGTGGGACGAAATCCGCCGCCTGATGTGGGATTACGTCGGGATCGTGCGCACCGACAAGCGTCTCGAGCGCGCTGCGCACAGGCTCAAAACGCTGCGCGGAGAAATACGCGATTATTACTTCCGCTATCTCGTGACGCCCGATACGCTCGAATTGCGCAATCTCGCCGTATGCGCCGAACTTATCGTCAAATGCGCGAGAAGACGCAAGGAATCGCGCGGGCTCCATTACACGCTCGACTATCCTAAAATGGCAAAAAAAGCCAAACCGACAGTGATCAGCGCAGGCGCATCGCCGCTGCGATGATGACAGCGAAGCCGATTACCGACGCGAAATCGGGAATCTGGCCGAAAAGCGAAAATCCCATCAGCGCGGCGAAGATTATGCTCGTATAGTCGAATACGGCGATTTCCCTCGGAGCGGCGAACCTGTAGGCGAGCGTTATCCCGAACTGCCCGACGGCCGCAGCCGCGCCCGCACCAAGCATGACGGCGATCTGCGCGCCGTTCATGGGCGTGAAATCCGCGAGAGTGAACGGAACGGCCGCAAGACACGAAAACGCGCTGAAAAAGAGCACGACGAACGCGCCGTCCGTTTTGAGAAGCGCGAGTTTTCTGAGCGTCGCGTAAGCCGCCCCCGCGAAAACTCCGCCTGCTACGCCCCAGAATCTGGCGAGGCCATCTCCCGCGAACGCTCCGTCGAATCCCGGACGCACCACGAGGAGCATTCCGAAAAACGCCGCCGCTATCGCAAAAATCTGCCGCCTCGACGCCTTCTCGCCAAGAAACATCCAGGCGAAAAGAACGGTGAAAAACGGCGCGGTTTTGTTCAGAGCCTGCGCGTCCGCGACGGGTATGACGCACAGAGCGTGGAAATTGGCGAATATCCCCACCGTCCCGAAGATGCAGCGCATCAGAAGAAACGGCCGGACATTTTTCGGCGGCAGAATCCGCGCAGAGCCGCTTCTCATAAAAACGGCGAGCGCTATCAGAAAAGCTATCGCGTTTCTGAAAAAACCTTTCTGAAAACACGAAACGGCTTCGCCGCATTCGTCGCAGAGACGCACGAGCGCGCCCATGGCCGCGAACGCGAACGCGCTCGTCACGATCGAGAGGATGCCTTTGGTCTTCGGCGACATGCGGTGCAAAAACGTCAGCGCCCTTCAACCATATCCGCCACGCGAGCAGCGGCATCCGGCACGGCGAGAGTGCGCATTTTTTCACCCATCGCGGCGAGACGTCCGGGGCGGTCGTACTTCTCCATGAGATAACGGCAGAGCTGCCGCG
The DNA here is from genome assembly GCA_045537795.1 of Kiritimatiellia bacterium. Classification (GTDB taxonomy): domain Bacteria; phylum Verrucomicrobiota; class Kiritimatiellia; order RFP12; family UBA1067; genus UBA1067. The sequence continues at coordinate 4,123 of JAZSQE010000054.1, forward strand.
CCGAAAGTTTATCCTGAATACCCTCGTCGGCGGCGCCGAGTTTCGCGAACTGTTCGGCGTTGAAGTGCTGGTGGTTGCGCATCGCCGACGGCAGCGGTATGAGAAGCGCGGGCTTGCCGCAGGCCGCGAGCTCGAAGCATGTCGACGCCCCGGCGCGCGCGACCACGATATCGGACGAAGCGAACGCGTCGGCCATCTCGCGCTCGAACGCATGAACGCGGCAAGGCAGACCTATGCTCGCGTACGCGGCCATGACGCGGCCCTCGTCGGCGAACCCAGTCTGATGGATGACGTAAAGCGGCTTCGCGGCGCTCGCGCCTCTTCTGTCAAGCTCGCGTTTCATCATCATTATCGCGCCCGTCATCAGTTCGTTTACGGCATGCGCCCCCTGCGAACCGCCGGTGACGAAAACGACGAAAGCTCCCGCCGGAATGAAATCGAAACGACGGCCCTTGACGATGTTTTCCCTCACGGGGAGCCCCGTCTCGACGCAATCGCATTCTTTGAGATGCGAGACTGTGAAGCCGAAACTTATCGCGACTTTCTGCGCGAAACGCGACAGAAGTTCGACCGCGCGCCCCGGCACGGTGTTGGCTTCGTGAAGATACACCTTGACCCCGCGGCTGCGCGCGGCGAGCACTGGCGGAAGACTCGAATAACTGCCCATCGCCAGCAGGGCGTCGGGCTTCTGCCTTTTCATTTCGCGGCGGCACCTCACGATCGAACGGATGAGCGAAAAAACGTTCTTCGCCGACAGCTGTCTGGCGAGCGTCGCGAACGCCGCGCCCCGCCACGAGGCCATGACGCTTGATTCGACATCGCGTCCCGACACCCAGACGATGACTTCATGCCCGCGGCGTTTCAGTTCCTCCGCGACCGCGAGCCCCGGGAAAGCGTGCCCGCCCGTTCCGCCGCATGCGACGATTATCTTCATCACCAATCCCTCTCGTTCGGCGGCAGCGGCGCTTTCATCATGCGCGCCTTTTTCTCCGCCTCGTGTTCATCGTTGCGTTCCTGAGCCTTTTTGAGAAGAGCCTCTATCTCCTTGTCGTCCTTCGTCTCTCGCTCCTCGTCTGCGCCGCCCGAATCCTTCTCTTCCTCCCCTTTGTTTTCCTCCTGATTCCGATCCTGATCCTGACGCTGATCTCCCAGATCGTCTTTCTTCGCGTCGTTCTTGCCGTCTTTTCCGTCGTTCTTGTTCTTGTTATTGTTCTTGTTTTTATCGTTGCCGCTCTGCCCCTGCGGATTTCCTGAACCGCCGCCGTCCTTCGGCAGAAGCTCGCGGATCTTGACGATTATTCCGATGGCATCTTCCTGTCTCGGCGGCAGATTCTTTTCGACGCACTCGAGCTGTATCTTTTCAAGCCGTGTCGCGAGAGCGGAAATCTCGGCCTGCGCTTCGGCTGTGAAAGGAGGCTTGTTCGTGTCGGCCTGCGCCTGCTGTTCGTACGCTTTCGCCCAGGTCGGGAACTTCGCCCTGAACGCGCGCGTGTAGTCGAGCGCGTCGTTCTGCCATTTGCGCCCGTTGAATTCCTCGACGTCGAGCCACGCGTTCGATTGCGCGACGAGATCTTCGGCTATGGCCGAAGGCGGCATCGCCGTCAGTTTGAAAAACCTCGTGAAATCGTGTTCGCTCTGCGACGCGGCGGCATACGCGCCGTCCGCGAGATCGCCGAGCGCTTCGGCCGCCTCCCGCGTTTTCTTTTCCGCCGCGTCTATCTGCATCTGCATGGTCGCCGCCTGCTCTTCGTTCGTGACGGCGCTCTGCAGAAAGCGTCTCACGACTATCCAGTTGTCCGCCGCTTTCGACGCGCGCGCGGAAAGAGAGTCTGCGAGTTCGACACATCTGGCGGGCGCGTTCGTGCGGTATACGGCGCTCTCCTTCAACACCTCGCGCATATCGCGCATCGCTCTCTCCAGAAGCGCCGAGGGATCCTTGCCTTCTGCCGCCTTTATGACGGCGTTGACGCGCTTCGTTTCCCTGAGCGCGGGGAGAGCGTCGACGGCGCGCGTGAAATTTCTGTTCACTCTCGCGTCTTTCGGCGACGCCCTGAGAGCGATCTGCGCGGCCGCGGCGGCCGCCTCGAGATCACCCCTGTCGTATTCGAGTTTGGCGACGACCTCGGCGGCGCGCGCGCCGTGCGTCTTCGACAGCGTCAGGGGTTTCAAAACGGCGAGGGCGTTCGTGACATCACCCCTGCGGTACGCGTCGACGCCCTCGTTCCATATTTCGACGTCGCTTTTGGCGACATCGGCGGCGAAGACGGCGCCCGCCGCCTTCACCGCCAACGCCGCGGCCATCGCCGAAATGCGCAGCATCGTCACGGTATCAGTTTTCAACTTCGATGGGACCGTTGAGACCGATCTGCGAAGGCGCGAGGTTCTCGCAGCCGCCTTCGGTGATGACGACGGGTTTCTCCCACCTCAAACCGAACGTCGGCGACGTAACGAACGTGTCGATCTGGAACGTCATGTTCGGCTGAAGCTCGTAATCGGAAATCGTCTCCATCCACGGCGCCTCGACCTCAATGAGACCGGTGCCGTGGCATGGCCCGTAAAAGTAGTTGGCGCGGCGGCCGTTCTCTTCGTAGTATCTGATGAAACCTTTGGCGACGTCGGAAGCGAGAACGCCGGACTTGAGGGCCTGCTCCGTCCAGTAATGGGCATCGAGGCCGAACTGAACGAGATCACGCTTCTCCTGCGAGAGCTTGCCGCAGCAGACGGGAAGCCCGATCGAGGGCGAATAACCGCAGATCTTGGCGGAAAGGTTGAGCTGGACGATGTCGCCTTCTTCAATAACCTTGTAGCTGGAGCGGCTGATCGCGTGACGCGTCGACTTCTCGGCGAAGCAGTACATGGGCAGACCTTCGTATTCGGCGCCGTTTTCATAGATGCACTTCTGCGCGACGCCGACGAGTTCAAGCTCGGTCTTGCCGGGTCTGAGTTCGGCCATGACGGCCTTCGTCGCGAGATCGGTGATGCGGGCGGCTTCGCGGATGCAGGCGATTTCGTTCGCCGATTTGACGCGGCGCAGATTGAGCATGATGTCGTCTGCCCAGACGATCTCGGCTTCGGGATAACATTCCCTGATGCCCTCGAACTGGACTACGTTCGTATTGAGCTTGGCGGCGACGCCGATTCTGATCTTCTCGCCCGTGACGCCGAGTTTTTTGAAGACATCCCTGAACGACTCGCTCTTGAGTTCGGGGTAGGCGGGGTTGGCGCTCTCGCGGTACTGGTAGACGACGCAGATGCGGTCCATCCAGCTGAAGTCAGCGGCAAAAACCTGCGACTCGGGGCCGACCATGAGCGCCGCTTCGCCGTTCGCCGCGATCGCCACGCCGCAGCGTTCGAAGAGAGGCCAGAAATTCGAAAAGTAGCGCGTATCGGCATAATCCGCTTCGGAGCCGTTTACGACAAGGACGTCGAGGCCCTTCTTCTGAACAAGTTTCGCGGCGCGCGCGACGCGTTCTTTGAACTCTTCTACGGGAATCGTTATCCTTGCCATTTCGGTCTTCCTTTCTGTTGGTTCATTTATTTGAAGATTCGGTGTCGGGCGCGGCCGGCAGACGCCCTTCAAGCGCGTCCGCCGCGATCATCCTGAGTTCGGCGTCGAAATCGCCCTTCGTTATCCACTTGAGGTAATTGGGCTCGTTGAGCATTATCGCCTTTAGGCTCTCGCCTTTTTTCTTGCCGAAATTGACGGTCCACTCGCCGTTCTTCCATCGGATCATCCCCTGTCTGTCGGCGTTGAGAGGATCGTGCGGGGCGATCCATTCGTCTATCGCGTCGACGTCGCGGGGGATGTCGGAATATCTGACGAGCTGAGCCTTGAGAACGTCGAGCGTCGCGCGCGTGTCGGCCTCCGCCCCGTGCGCGCCGTCATGGACGCGCGAGCAGTAGAACTTCAGCGCGGCCGTGAGATCGCGCGGCTCCTTCTTGTGGAAAATCCTCTGGACATCGACGTGCTTGCGGCGGGAAGAAGCGAAATTGTACCCGACTCTCGCGAATTCCTCCTCGATGCACGGCACGTCGAACCGGTCGGCGTTGTACCCCGAAATGTCGGCGCCTTCGAAGAACTCGAATATCTCGGCGGCCTTTTCGGCGAACGTCGGGCAGTCCTTTACGTCGTCGTCGCCTATCCCGTGGATTTCTGTCGTCTCCTCGGGTATGTGGATCGTCGGGTTCATGAGCCAGCAGCGGCTCTCCTCGGAGCCGTCGGGCATGACTTTCACGGCCGCGAGTTCTATGATGCGATCCTTACGCGGCGAGGTGCCGGTGGATTCGATGTCGAAAACGACGAGCGGTCTTTTAAGTTCAATCGGAAACATACGGTGTATTATATCAGATTCGTACCGAAGGACTAATGGCATTTGTGCGGGCAGGCGTGGCAGCCTTTCGCGCACGAGCCCGGCATGGATACGTCCTCGCCCGTCCAGCAGTACGTGCAGAGTCTGTCTTTAGGCAGGCCTATCGCCGCGACGAGGTCGTCGACGGTCTGAAACGCGAGCGACGTCAGTTTGAGCTTTTCCCGGATGAATTCGACCATGGCCTTGTAAGGCTCGCCGTCGGGGTCGACGTATTTCGATATGTCGGCCTCTTCGCCCTCGTGCCCGCGGATGTAGCGCCGCGCGATGAGATCGTATTCGTTGCGAGAGCGCGAGAAATTTATGAAACGGCACGGATAGATCAGCGGCGGGCAGGCGATGCGCATGTGCGTCTCGACGCAGCCCTCGCGGTAAAGACGCTCGGCCTGCTTGCCCAGCTGCGTGCCGCGCACTATCGAGTCGTCGCAGAAAACGAGTTTCTTGTCTTTGATGAGCCCGGGGATGGTGATTAATTTCATCGATGCCACGCGCTCGCGCTGCTTCTGGTCTTGCGGCATGAAACTCCGCGCCCATGTGGGCGTGTATTTGACAAACGGTCTCGCGTATTTGATGCCCTTCTCGTGCGCGTAACCGAGCGCGTGCGAAATGCCGGAGTCGGGAATGCCGCATGCCGCGTCGGCAACGATCGCGTCGCGCTTGGCGAGAGCGCTCCCGCAGCGGTAACGCGCCATTTCGACGTTGCGTCCCTCGTAGGTCGAAGCGGGATAACCGTAATAGATCCAGAGAAATGAACAGATCGCCATTTTATCACCGGGCTCGATGACCGTCCGAATGCCTTCGGCCGTCATTTCGACCGTCTCGCCCGGCCCGAGATCGCGCACGTGCTCGTAACCGAGGTTCGCCAGAGCGCAGCTCTCCTGAAGCGCTATCATCGCATCGTCCTTGCGGCCGATGACGACGGGCGTGCGACCGTAGCGGTCGCGCGAAGCGTAGACGCGCCCGTCTTCGGTCATGACGAATATCGAGCAGCTGCCCGTTATTTTCTTCTGCACGTACCTGAGCCCCTCGACGATCGAAAACTGCGTAGCTATGAGCGCCGAAACGACTTCGGTCGGCCCGACCATTCCCGACGTCGTCGAGAATTGGAGCTGCGCCGAATTCTTCGTGAACAGTTCGTCCTTGAGAGTTTCGATATTCGTTATAAGCCCGACGGTGACGATGCCGAACGCGCCGAGTTTCGAATACATGACTAGAGGCTGCGGGTCCGTATCGGAAATAACGCCGAGACCCGTCTCGCCCTTGAAGCGCGCAACGTCGTTCTCGAACTTAGACCTGAACGGAACGTTCTGGATGTTGTGTATAGAACGCTGAAACCCCTTCTTGCCCAAAACGGCCATTCCGCCGCGATGCGTGCCGAGATGTGAATGGTAATCGGTGCCGAAAAAAAGATCGCTCACGCAATCCGTTTTCGACACTACAGCGCAAATGCCGCCCATAAATCCTCCTTTGCTTCCACAAAGACGTATTATACCATAATCACCCGCACGAGTATCAAAAAATCGAAAAACCCAACGGCGGAGATCGTGCCGAGACTTTTATGCGCAAACACGGCACGTCGGTTTCGCATAAACGACCCGTTGCGTCCGGTTCAGCCCGATATATGACGAAAGCGACCGACGAAGCGCAACGCGCCGTCGATATCGGAGAACTTGCCGTCGAGCTGAGCTTCAAACGCAGCCTTGAGGATTTCGCCGAAATACGCGCCAGGCCTGAACCCCAGACGGATGAGATCGCGCCCCATAAGAATCGGCTTCGGCGCGGAATCCGCTATTCTCAGCCTCTCGGCCGTTTCGAGGAGCCATGCGCAGGATTCGGGGAGTTCACCTGTCGCGCCAGAATCGGCCGCCGCGACTCTGACGAGCCTGTCTATCCTTCGCACTTCGGCGGCGAGACGTCTGACAGCGTTGTCGGAGCCGCCGTTGCGCCAGAGCGCGAAAGGCCGCATGTGAAGCCTCACGAGCGGCGGCACATCCCTGATGATGCGCTCTTCGTCGGTCAGGCGCCTCAGAAAAGATAGGGTCGGCTCAACCCCGGCCTCGTCGTGACCGAGAGAGCGGATGCGCTTTCTGACGGGATCGAAGGCCGTCGTCGCGGGCTTGCCGAAATCGTGGCAGAGAACTCCGAGCGCGACAACGATCTCCTCGCGCGCGTCGGCACCCGCCGCTCTGGCCGCCGCATACGCATCAAGGCTTTTGAGCGTATGACGCCAGACGTCCCCTTCGGGATGCCATTCGGCGTCCTGTTCACAGCCGACAAGCGCCTCGAGTTCGGGAAAATACCTAAGCCAGCCGGTATCACGCAGGAATTCAAGCCCTTTCGAAATTTCGACACCCTTGGTCAGAAGTTTCGACCACTCTTCGAAAAGCCGCTCTTTCGGGAGATTCTCGCTCGTCATCGTGCGGCAGATATCAATCGTTTCAGGCGCGCTCCTGAGACCGAAGCGGGCGATGAACTGCATGCCGCGAAGAACCCTGAGCGGATCTTCGGAAAAACGGCCGCTGACGTGCCGCAGGATTTTTTCATCGAGATCGGCGCGGCCGTTCCACGGATCGATTATCTCCTCCGTGAGCGGATCGCAATATATCGCGTTTATCGTGAAATCGCGCCGGGCGGCCGCCTCCTTGACGGAAAGGCCGGGAGCGAAATCCGTCGAAAACGCCTTATGTCCGAGACCGAGTTTCGTCTCCCGTCTCGGCAGCGCCACGTCGATGTCGTGATGATGGAGTTTTATGACGCCGAAACTCGCCCCTACGAGATCGAGAGAGAACTCTTTCGAAAGAGCGGCGATCACCTCGTCGGCCGAAAGAGAGTAGACTTCTATGTCGAAATCCTTGGGCTCCAGACCGAGAAGAGAATCGCGCACGCATCCGCCGACAAGAAGCGCTCGGCCGCCCGCGGCCGCGAGTATGCGCGCTGTCTTGACGACGGCTTCGTCCACGGCCTCAGGAATGGCGGCGCATCTGCCGCGTCTTGGGAGGGTCTATGACCTCTGGCATCACGGCGGTATTCTTCGCGGCCGTCTGGCGACGGATTATCCACATCTGCCAGATGGAGAACACCTGGCTCAGCGTCCAGTAAAGGCTGAGCGCCGACGGGAACGAATAGAACATGAAAAGCATCATGATCGGCATGAACACGATCATCATGCGCTGCTGGTTCTTGTCGCCCGCCGAAGGCGTGAGCGCCGACTGCAGTGCCATCGTCGCGGCCATCAGCACAGGCAGTATGTTGAGCCCGCCGAACGGGAACCATGAAGCGAAAAGAGCCTCCGGCTCGGAGAGGTCGGAAATCCAGAGGAACGGCGCGTACCTGAGTTCTACCGCCGAGCGCAGAACGTTGAAAAGCGCGATGAACACGGGTATCTGCACGAGCATGGGCAGACACGAACTCATGGGATTGACCTTCGCGTCGCGGTAAAGCTGCCACGTCTCCTGCTGAAGACGCTGCGGATTGTCCTTGAACTTCTCGCGGATCTCCTTCATCTTCGGCTGGATCTCCTGCATCTTCTTCATGCCTACCGTCGACTTGTGGGTGAGCGGCCAGAAAAGAAGTCTCACGAGAATCGTCAGAAGAATGATCGCGATGCCGTAGTTGGGAATAAGCGAATTGAAGAAATCAAGAAGCCAGAGAATCGGATAGCACACCCATCTCCACATGCCGAACTCCATGACGTCCTTCATGCCGAGCGCCCAGAGAAGCGACTGCTTTTTGGGGCCGATGTAAAAGACGCTCGTACGCTTCTCGGGCAGCGACGCGAAATTTGCGAACGCGCCGATTTCGTCCGGGCGGTATTCCCGCGATGTCATGTCACGGTCGATGTTGGCGGTAAAACCGCCGTTCGCATCGCTCGTCGAAACGAGGGCCGTGACAAAGAACCTGTTTTTGAGAGCGATCCATTTCTGGGCGCCGTTGTAAGGTATCGTCGCTCTGCGCGGAAGTCCCGCCGCGCTCTTAGAGCCGCCGCACCCGCCGAGGCCGCCGACGAGATAAGCTTTGAGAGGCGAGTCGCCTTCGCAGTGGTGAATCACCCTGCCGCCTTCGGGATCGACGGACCAGCTGTCGAGAGAGAGAAGATCGTTCTTGCCCGCGCCCATCGACATCACGCCAAGGGACAGCGTGTTCGCCACGGCGGCGGGAGAGGAGAACGAATCCTCCATCGTGACGAGATAATCCTCGCCGAGCGTGACTTTTCTAATCATGGCCCCCGAGGAGAAGACGACGCTGTTCGATGTCGCCTCCCTGATTTCGCAGGGCATATCCGGCGCGAACGACGCGACACCTCCGACGGCGCCGAGCGGAGCGGATGAGAAATCGAATTCAAGCGCGGGATTCTCCTCGGAGATTTCGGCGTTGTCGCGCGGATACTCCTTGAGCACGGCCTTTCTGACGACGCCGCCCCATGAAGACAGAACGATCTTCAATTTCGCGTTCTCGAGAACTTGCGTTTTTTCGGGAACGGACGGCGCCGCTTTCTCAACCGGCGCTTCGCCTGTCGACTTTACGGCAATCGCGCCGGCGCTCGCGGCGCTCTGCACCTCGACGGCGGCGTTCGTCACCGTCTGACCGGTCGCTCCGGCGGCGGATACCGCCGTCTCCTTTTTGGGAGAGAGGAAAAATATGTACCACGCCAATGCGGCGCCGAGCACGAGACAAATCAGTTTTTCGGTTTTGTTCATTTATTGCTTTACCTTTTACGATTCAAACGGCGTTCTTTTCGAAATCGGGATTTCTCCACCGCCCCTTCGGCGGCACCGGATCGTACCCGCTCTTGCCGAAGGGATGGCAGCGCAGTATCCTCCAAAGCCCCATCAGCGTACCCTTAAACGCTCCGTGAACGCCCAGGGCCTCTATCATGTAATTCGAGCAGCTCGGCTCGAACCGGCACGCACCGCCCAGAAACGGCGAAAGCGCCACCTGATAACCGCGCACCAGCAGAATCAGCGCCTTGCGCATAAACGCCTCATTTCATCCATCACTTCGAAAACCTTTCGACCCCCGATCGCTGCGCGCGCGATGAAAATCCACTCTGTCGATTCAGGGATTTCACCCGCCTTGACGAGAAGACGAAACGCCTCGCGCAGCAATCGTTTGGCCCGGTTGCGGTCGACGGCGTCGTGAAAACTCTTCTTTGAAACGACAACGCCGGCCTTGCGGTCGGCGTCGGGTGTTTCAAGACGCCACGCGACAAAAAAACGCCCTCTTGCGGAACGCCCCCGGTCGAAGACGTTTTTATACCTCGAGCCGGTCAGTCGCGTGGACATCCTCTGCCTCAGACCTGCGTCAGGCGCTTGCGGCCTTTCGCGCGACGGGCCGCGAGAACCTTCCGGCCGCCCTTGGTCGCCTTGCGGGCGCGATATCCGATTTTCCTTTTCCGCTTGATCTTGGACGGCTGCCATGTCATTTTCATGATATTTTACTTCCTTTCAGCTAAAATTGAGGTGATATTATATCATAATCACCGCAGAATACACAAGGGGCTATTTTTCACTGATGATCTTCGGCCCGAAGGGATAACGGCCAAAGTCGGGTCCGTACACCGCCAGCCCGGTATTTTCGGCTTCGAGTCTCACCCTGACCTTGCCGTTTCCGACGAGACGCGCGGGGATGGCCGCCTTCACGAGATAGCCGTAGCTGCCGGCTTCGCGAAGCGTGCGATCACGAGGCTGCGACGACCACGAGAGGATGCCTCGGTGATCGGCCGGATCGTCCGGCAGTTTCACCGTCGCGACAAGTTCACCGTTCGCGTAGACCTTTACGTCTCCCGGAAATTTATACACGCTCGTCTGGGGATAACTGTTGGGATTGCTGCTGCGGTCGGAGAAACCGCCGCCGAGCATGTAATCGAGCGACCCTTGCTTGGCGGGCATCTTACCGTCCTTGGCGTTAAAGCGCTTTGTCGAAACTTCGGCGATGAAGACGCCTCCCCCGGGAGCGTCGAACTCATACTCAAACCACCCGGTGCCGAAACCGTTGTGCTTAAGTCCGCCGAGAACCTCTCTCGAGCATATCGACCAGTTGCGGGCCACGGGTCTTGCATCGCTTTCGCCTTCGGCCTTCACTTTGAAGCAGGTGAAATTTCTCGCTATCGGAGAACCGTCGGCAAGAAGAGTGAAATTAACCGTGCCGACGGCGCTGAAGCAAGGCATCGCGATGGCGACGTCGGCGAGCCGGCCGTGACGCCAGGCGGACGCCTCGCCGAGTCCGGCGAGCGTCGATACGGCGCTTTCCCTGAGGTTGCCCCTGTCATCGAAATATCTCAAATACCATTCGAGAGAAAGTTGTCTGCCGGCATATTTTTCCGTGACGAGAGAAAGATCGACGGACACGACGCGCTTTTCGCCCGGCTTTGAAGCGCGGCAAAGCTCTTTGTCGAGAGAGATGTACGCATCGGCGTGGAAATCTCCGAACCGCATCGCCGGAAAGAGCTCCTCGATGCCGGTCTCCTTCCACGTGCGGTCGTATCGCACGTAACCGTTCCATTCGTTGACGACATCGTGATGTTCGGTGTAAAGCCAGCCCGAACATTTCGGATAACGCCTGAAAGCGTCCATCATCAGGTGATAGTCCCATGTGAAATCGCAGTCGCCCGTCGAACCTTTGTAGCCCCATACGTTTCCGCATTCGGAGTTCATCATAGGCTCGTCGCCCTGCCTGCGACCGCCGATATAATTGAACTTCGAACCCTTGAAGGTGTTCTTGCAAATGCCGGCGATGCAGGAGTCCCACGAATAACCGGTATGATAGCCGTGCCATGAATTGACGTCGGTGACGACGTGATCGTTGCAGCAGGGCGAGTTGTCTTCGACCATGCGCGTGGGGTCGAGCTTTTTAGCCTTGCGGTAGGCGGCGGCGACTTTCTCCTGCGTTTCAGCCCGATACTCGCGTTTTTTGCCGCCAGATCCGGCCCCAAGCCCCATGGCGAGCGAGCGGTTTGAGAAAAGCCCCCACGTTTCGTTGAAAAGAGTCCACTGATAGATCGACGGGTGGTTGAAATCGCGCTTGACCATCGCCTCGAAAGTCTTCCAGTGTTCTTCGAACATGGCCTCGGAAGCGTCTCCCCACGCATTGGGCACGTCGGCCTGGATGAGAAGACCGAGCTTGTCGGCCCAGTAGAGTTTTCTCGGGACTTCGACTTTGATGTGCACGCGGTTGCCGTTTAGCGCGAGGCGCTTGGAGATGAGAATCTCGTTCTTCATCACTTCATCCGAAGGGAAAGTGTACCAGCCGTCGGGATGATAGCTCTGGTCGAGACATGTGCGGAAATAAACGGGTTTGCCGTTGAGCGTGACGTACTTCGCTCCAACGGCCTCGTTCATCGCTACGCCTATCTGTCTGAAACCGAAATACGATTTGACCGTATCGTCGCCGACCTTGACGAGCGCGTCGTAAAGATGCGGCGTGTCTATATCCCAGAGTTTCGGATTGTCGAGTTTGAACGCGACGACGGCGCTCTTCTCCCCGGCCTTTACCGTGAACGAGCGCGTCGCACCGTCCACGACTATGGAGCCGGGGACGTCGCCCGCCGCGGTTTCGCCGAGAGCTACCGTAGCCGTGACTACGCCCTTCTTTATATCAGAGACGAACCTGACGCTGTCGGCCCAGACGCCGCCTCGCGCTTCGAGATAAACAGTCTGCCAGATGCCTCGCACGTTGCCGTAGCCCTGCTTGCCGTAGAGATAATGCCCTTCGCGCGCCGTCTTGTCGTCCGGATCCCAAACTTTGATTTCAAGCGTCTGATTCCTGCCCCATTCGACAAACTTCGTCAATTCGAACTCGAACGGAACATATCCGCCGGAGAATCTGCCCAGACTCCTGCCCGCGAAGAAAACCTCCGTTTCGTAATCGCTCGCACCGATGACGACGAAAACGCGGCGCCCCTTCCACGATGCGGGAACGTTCACGCCGCGGCGGTACCACGCCCTGTCTCCCTCGTCCCTGACGCCGGAGAGTTTCGTCCCCCAGCCGAACGGAACGAGGATCTTTTTCGAATACGTCTTTTCGGCGTCGAAGCGAAAATCCCATTTGCCGTTGAGGTTAATCCACTGCGCGCGCTCCCAATCTGGCCGCGGATGTTCGGGCAATGGTACCGGCTCCGCCGCGAAAGCGTTCAACGTAACGGCAATCGCGAACACCGCCGCGAAACGCATCTTCGTTCTGGTCATGGTTTTACTCCTTGATACTGGCATTTATGCTGATTTTAACGTATCAAAAAATTATATCATAATCCCCGAGACAGCGTCAAACCGCGGCAACAGGACACCCTTATCCCACTTTTTCTGGGGTGATTTATCCCAGTTTTCAAAAAAGCCCAATAAAACCCTATGAAAATTTATTTTCACACCCCTTCTTTTTCGTCGTAGACTTTTTCATCTGAAGGCGCTTTTCAGGCGCAAGAGCCGTTTTCTTATCGCGCCCCATTTTCATTTCATGCACACCGTGAAGGCCGCAGAGCCGGAGTCGATTCGGCAACCTGCACAGCGACGGCGGAAAAGCCGCGGCGTATCCGACGCGGATTTAGCGAGCACCAGCGCCGAATCGACTCCGGCTCAAAGGCCTTGCGTGCATCAATTCAAAAAAGTGGGATAAGGGTGCACAACGCTAAAACACAGTTTAAAGCAAATCTCGAAATCATCAAAGACCGCACAAGAAAATTAAGCGAAGTTTGATTATGTACCACATTACACAGCCAAAAATTCTCACATACTGCTATCATACGAGAATTGACGACTACGAGGTTTAGATTACCGCTCGGTAAATTTGCACTTGAAAAATCTTCTCCTATATGATAATATACCGCTCGGTAAATCAAGGAGTAGGTATGACAATAAAAGAAATTGGCTTAATCATCCAAAAAAACCGCAAATCACAAGGAATGACACAACCTCAATTGGCCATGGCTTGTGGTACAGGGATTCGTTTTATCGTCGATATCGAAGCTGGGAAAGAGACATGCCAAATCGGCAAAGTACTAATGGTGCTCCAAATGCTCGGCATTTCAATTACATTAAACGAACCTAAATGATGGTGACCGATATGAATATTCCAATTAAACGCAGACTAGTCATATTTTGGGAAAACAATATCGTCGGAAACTACGATCTACTTGAAGACGGTGACGAACTTTTTACATACGACTGCGAATATCTTAAATCCCAACAAGCCGTTCCAATATCTCATGCTCTTCCACTTCGTGCTGATCCATACGGGAAACGCCAATTACGCCCCTTCTTTGCGGGACTTCTCCCTGAGGAATCCCAACGGCAACGAATAGCATCTTTTTTAGGACTTTCAGAGAGTGACGATTTTTCGTTGCTTGAGGCAATCGGTGGTGAATGTGCTGGAGCACTGACGATTCTTCCCGAGGGTCAATCTCCGGCGTCGGACTCGCTCTCAAAGACTGAATGCAGCCACAAAAAACTTTATGAAATTATCAAGTCTCTTCCATATCGTCCAATGTTGGCTGGTGAATCTGGTTTAAGGCTTTCCTTAGCGGGCGCTCAAAGCAAGCTACCCATAATCTTCGATAAGAAAAACTTCTACCTTCCTGAAAACGGTACACCTTCAACCCATATCATTAAGCCGGAACTGTCAGAGTGGTTCAAGGGAATAGTCCATAACGAACATTGTTGCATGACACTTGCGCGTGCAATCGGAATCCCTGCAGCAGAAACGCAAATTATAAATGTCGGAGATATACCTTGCCTCCTAGTAACTCGCTACGACCGAAAAACCGATGATGTGACAGGAACAACACGGAGAATTCATCAGGAAGACTTCTGTCAAGCGCTTGGCAGACCCCCAGAACAAAAATATCAATCTGAGGGAGGTCCGCTCGCTCGCGAAATCATTCGACTCATTAGAGAAGGTTGGTCAACAACACCAGCAAAAGACATCCTCGCTTTCACAGATCTTATCATCTTTAATGCCATAATCGGGAACGCAGACGCCCACGGAAAAAACTACTCAATGCTTTACGATGGTAAATCACGCCGATTAGCACCTGGTTATGACCTTGTTTCAACCGTCTTCTGGCCGTCACTAGCGACAGCTCCTGCAATAAAAATCGGCGGCAGTGATTCCATCAACTCAATCCTCTCAGGTCATTGGCGAAAATTCGCAGAGGAAATACGAATAAGCCCTACAGCCCTTCATGCACGCATCAAGCAACTCTGCATAGCTATTTTAATGCACACTTGCAAAACCTTAAGCCTCCCTGACGAATGTAACGCCGTACTTGAAATCATCAAAGACCGAGCAAAAAAATTAGGGGAAGTTTGATTGTGCGTTGCGCCAGACATCCCCAAATTCTCACATACTGCTATCATACAAGAATTGAAAATACGAGGTTTGTATTACCGCTCGGTAAATTTACACATGAAAAACCTTCCCCGAAACTCATCAAGGGCCAGCAACTGTAATTTTTAAATAAAAATTACAGTTGCTGGCCCTTCAAATTTCCCGACGCAGCAAATACAAAAAAGGCGGATTCCCTTTCGAGAATGCCGCCTTCCTTATCAAGGTTGAAATCACTTACTTGATAAGACTTTTTAATGCGCCAAAGGAATCTCCCGCAGCACCCATAGAAGCACCGGCGTCAGGCGTATAGAACGCAGGATTCTTAATAACATCAACGGGTTCTACATCAACAACCTTAACGGGGTAACCTGTAATTTCAGCCTGACTCTTCTGGTAGACGAAGTAATCCTTGGTAGTCACTTTATAGCGAGCCGCGGCAATCTGATCGCAATTTGCTGCTTCGCAAGCATTGGCATACGCGCCGTTCTTAACCTTGCTGAGTAAAGAAAGGCCTGCTTCACCCTGATCGGCCGCGTGAGAAGCGGTGCTACCCCAGCAGATAAAGCCGAAGAGGCAATGCATCTGATCCTTTGCGGAAACCGTCTGCTTTTCTACAGAATACTTGAGATGGAGAGCATCCTTAATCTGTCCAGGCTTAAGCGAGCTATTTCCGCCATCATTCTTGTTGGCAGTAACACACCCAACACCTACAGCCGCAATAACGATTCCAACCAATAACTTTTTCATTTTCGTTTCCTTTATTGCCCTCGTTTGATTTCACATCGCAAGGTTAGGGCATTTCCTCGTTCCGTGTTGCCGCTCGACGATCAAACACGAATTAAGGAAATAAAAACCTCTCTTCGTATTCCCGGTGAGGCCGTGAGAAAAAGCCTTAGGTGAAATACGTAGAGAGGAAACGCCTATGCGTTCCTCTGCCAAGTATCGCCACCTTGAAATTTCTCACGTTTCACCGGACGACCACTTTGCAGCTATGCAAATTGATTTAAGCGATTGGGGGTGGAAAACTTTTGGCGATTTTGCCGCGCTAAAGCAATAAGTTCCCAAACTATAGCATCTTCATAATGAATCAACTTCGCGCTTTTAACGCTTGTATCTCCATCAAGAAAACACGGATAGTATATCAAAAATACTCATGAGCGGCAAATTCGGCCTGCTCAACAAAAATGCGTTTAAATACCGAAATATTATTTTGCTCGTAGAACAACAAGAGCGCCGCTCGGTAATCATTGGCATCAACCGATCTGAATGTCAGCGAATATCAACCTCCTTGCGGCTCACAACGTACTAATTATACCAAATCTGCGGCTCATTGTGAGCCGCAAAATGCTTATTGCGGTACAAAAATGAGCCGCAATTGATACATCTTTTTCACTACTGCCACAATTATCGATTTAATTTCGTTGGAATTACCAAAAAATTTTCCTTTCGCCAAATATCATAAATCTAATCGCGACCAAATTCGGCATCTCTGACATCGGAACAGTAGATGACGACATAAAACTTCTTGGATAACACTCAACCCTTACCACCGCATTTATATAAATGCGGTGGTAACTTTTCGCAAGACACATCGCGAGTTCATTATACGAATGCTTACCTGTACTGCAACATCGCTATTAAGGATACCTGAAAGCATAGCTATTCCCTGCTCAGTAAAAGCAAAGGGTGTTTGCGGGGAGAATCGCAATCAATCGGGGTTATCACAATTTGTGATAACCTCATCCAGTTCTTCTTTTGTCAATTGGAAACGAAAATTATCAGAAAACCTTTTTATGTTTCACTTGACGGACTGATTGAAAACACAAGTTTCTACCTGATAAAAGTCAGCAAGGTCTAGTGCAAGCATAACCTGAACGCCGCGAATCATGAAGATTCGCGAACGTACAAAAAAGGAGTTTGATAATTCCTGTATGGTCAACTCATTCATGCCCTATAAGATTACCACAAGAAACGCTTGATTTATATCATTTTTTGCCACATCAATGATAGAGGTCTTAAGATGTCTTAATAAAATCTGCTCGTGCCCGAACATCGCTATGGCAAATTATTGTTGCCATTTTTCGGCGCACGCTTTTAAAATGTTAAGGTAACTGTCGGGCAGAATATCCGATCACTCACCGGGAAATTCGCTCTTCATGAAATCCGCGAGCGCGTCGCGCCAATCCGGCGTCCTGTACCCGAGGACGTTGAGAACGCTTTTCTTGAGCGCGGAATTCGCGGGACGCGGCGCCGGACGCGGAAATTCCGCCGTCGTACATGAGATGAGCTCGCGCTTCACGCCGGCAAGACGGAATATCTCGCGCGCGAAACCGTACCACGTGCACTGGTTTTCACATGTCGCATGAACTATCCCCGAAACATCCTTTTTCGTCATCAGAAAGCGAATCACGTCGGCGACAACCTTGCAGCTCGTAGGGTTGCCGCGCTGGTCGTCGACCACCTTGAGCGGCCCGCCGTCCACCGTGCCGAGTTTCATCATCGTGTGGACGAAAGAGGGCCCGCCCGCACCATAAAGCCAAGCAATGCGCAGTATGACCGCATCTGGAAGAATCATCTCAATCATCCGCTCGCCCGCGAGTTTCGAAGCCCCGTATACCGTGCGCGGACGCGGAATGTCGTTTTCACCCCACGCCCACGGCTCCTGAGGCGGCTCCCCGCTGAAGACGTAGTCGGTTGAAATCGCAATGAGACGAGCCCCGCAGAGTTTCGCCGCGAGTGCGACATTGCGAGAGCCTTCCTCGTTCAACCTGAAGGCGGCATCGCGTTTTTCTTCGCATTCGTCTACCTTCGTCATCGCGGCGGCATGAATCACGAGATCGGGCCCGAAATCCGCGACACGCCCGACGAACGCCGTGTCATCGGTTATATCCCAATCGGGCAGATCCGCGACGGTCAGTTCATGATCGGAAAGTTCTTTCCGAAGGGTGCGGCCAAGCATTCCGTTGCCGCCGGTTATAAGGATTTTCATTTTGTTTCACCCTCCGGGCGCTCTGCCGCGCCGAACGAGCGCGTCATGCACGCTCCAAGCAGTATTATCTGCCAACTCATGTAAAACCACGCCAGGACTATCGGCAGAAAGGCGAAGGAGCCGTAAAGCGCCGACGATTTCGAAATCCCGATCTGCGCGACAGCGCATACTTTCATCCACGCCCCGAACAGAGCCGCGGTTATCATTCCCGCGTAAAACGCGTGACGCCATCTGACTCGGCAATTCGGCAGAAGCCAATAGAAAAAAGCGAAAGTAACCGAGGTCATGGCGAACATGACGGCAAATCTGAAAAGCCATGAATCGAGAATCATTATAATACCGTCGGACACCCATTTCGTAAGCCAGCTGGCGCCCATGACTACCGTAAGAACGTCCTTGACGACGTTCAGAACGGGCAATGAAAGAACGAGCGCCGAGAATATCGGCAGAGCGACGGAAACGGCAAGATACAAAAGAGATCTCAGCCACAACGCCCTCGTCTTTTTCACGGCGAATATGGCGTTGAAACTCACTTCAACGGTACCGATGGAGGATATAACGGTCCATAAAAGAAAAGCGAAACCGATCCACCCGAGCGTTCCGATATCGAACTTTTCGATTCTGTCGAAGAGCGCGCCGGAAATATCGCGCGCCGTCGAGGCAAATTCCTGCGCCACCATGCGCCTTTTCTCGAGTTCTTCCTTGCTGGACGCTGCGAGAAGCGCAAGATCGTCGTTCTGCCCCTTCTCAATGTTGGCGATCATCGCGTCGAGCTGGACGTTGATCTGACGCTCGGCATATTCATCCACACCGAGAGTTTTCGCCGCGAAAAGAAGGATGCAGAGAATCGGCACGATCGCGAGCATCGAAAAATACGTCAGTCCTGCCGCATGCATGGAACAATTGCAACCGAGAAACGACGATACGACACGTTTCGCCCACTCGAACGTCTTTTTCACGCGACCTCGTAGCAATAAACCTGAAAAAAGCGAAGGAAGACCGCCCGTGAAAAGACGATCTTCCTTTGCAGCTTTATTCCGCCTGATTACTGGGCGGGAGCCTGGCCGTCGTCACCATAACCCTTCGACTTAAGGTATTCGACAACCTTGCCGACGGTGGTGAGCTTTTCAGCATCCTCTTCAGGAATCGCCGCACCAAATTCTTCTTCGAACACCATGATGAGTTCGACGCTGTCGAGCGAGTCTGCGCCGAGATCGTCGATGAACGACGCGTCCTGCGTGACCTGCTCGGCGTTGACGCCAAGCTGTTCAACGATGATGTCTTTTACACGTTCTTCAAGCTTTCCTGCCATGATTTTTCAACTCCTTATGTGTTGTTTGGACGTATTATACTATATTTCTGCGTGTTCGCGCAAGAGGGGGGGGGCTGAAGTTGGAGGTTCCTTAATGCCCTAACCCAGCAGGTATTTACCGATAAAAGGAATTTTCCTGCCCATTAAACTTACGAGCGAAGAAGAAACAAACGCAATCGCCGCAACGGAAACGACCGCAAGCGGCATCGGCAGAACTCCACTGAGCGCCGAACTGACCGGAGCGAGCACTATCATGTGAATCAAATATATTCCGTAGCTGGCCTCGGAAAGCGGAAGGATCACCCTGCGGTAAAACGCTCCGTCGGCGGTGAACTTGCGAATAACGAGAAAAAGTCCGACGACCGCCGCGGCAACGCCGAGAGAACAGTATTCAATACTCATCTCGAAATCAACGACTGCGGCGTAAGACAACCGTACGGGATAGCCCCCGCCGGGAATACGAAAATAAAGCCCGAGCGCCATGACGGCGAAGCCCGCAGCGAAAAGAGGCATCGCGACAGACAGAGTCTTGCGCCACGAAAGCCGGGGAACGAATCTGCGGATATAAAGAGAGATAAGCATATACCCGAAAAAGCCGCTCACGTATTGAAACGCACCGAACCCGTTCCACGGGCATTCGCCCCAAAGATAAGCGACCTGACCGAACGAAGGCTCTCCGACGAGCGCCAGTGAAATACGCCGGAAATAAGGGAATAACGACGTAAACAGCCAAACGCCGATACATATCCTTATTTCGCGCTTGCCCGCCTTTTCTGCCCACGGCGAAAGAAGCGGCATTAAAAGGTAAAGCCCGAAGAGCATCGGCACAAACCAGAGGTGACCCGCGGCCATCGGGAAATTGAAGCACATCTCTTTTATATTCCCGTTAAAATGCCAGACGTAAAACAAAGACCAGATGACAAACGGAATTAAGATACGCGAGGCTCTGCGGCATATAAACCGACCCGTCTCGCCCTTAAGGGGAAATAAAAGATAACATGAGGCTATTACAAACAAAGGTACGCATGAGCGCGCCAAACCTTCAAACACACAAATCCATATTGCATCGGTCTCAGTCGCGATACGCAAATCACCGTTTGAAAAATCAATATAATACGGCTCGACGGCATGGATAACCATCACCATAAAACAGGCTATAATCCGAAGATAATCAAGAAAAACGATGCGCGACCTTAATTCATTCATGTTTGCCCCCTTATATAAAAGTCCGTCAGGATCAGAGATCGTTGACACGACCTTATCGACACGCAAGAGCGGTTCACGGCATATCGCACTTCTGCACGGGCGACATCCGCGCGGCGTTCATCCATTTCGCCGTATCGGTCTCGCCGGAATCGACTTCGGCTTTCTCTATAAGAGACAGCAGCGATTCATCCACCCTGTAGAAACGCATCGGAAGGACTTTCGGCGCAATTTTCGTATCGCTCTTGACTTCGAGCCGCAACGTTTCTGCCGCCACCATGCGCGGCAGCACTCTAATGCGCTTGATGCCTATGGATTTGCCGGCGGCGAGCGTATCCCCATGCGAGAGCATCTTCCATGCGTCCACCCTTTCGCCGCGGGAGACATCCTCGCGCATGACAACGACATTGCAAAGACCGTTCTTGACAGGCTTGGCGAAAAACGCTTTCTTTATTTCTCCGAAATGCTTTAGCGCGCGCACGTCCTCATCGCAGAGAAGCCCGCGCCGATCGGGCGCAATGCCGACATTCATGGTGCCGCCGTTGCCGACCGTATTCAGATACCGCTTCATCAGAAACGCGCCCGACTTGGTCTTGCCCCGCTGCGAATCGTGATAAAACCACCCCGGACGCAAAGGGAAATCGGCCTCCGGCGGGTGAAAGCGAACGCCGTCCTTTACGCCCTTGTTCGACCAGGCCATGTATTCGCTGTAGCCTCTGGTTATATCGTAGTGCGCGGCCGTCGCCCTGCAATCCGGATCCAATATCCCCTGCTCGTTGCCGGGAAAACGGAAATCGGCGGCGTCATCCTCGTTGAAAATGCAGATGCCGGGCTGGAGTTCTCGGACAAACCGGAATACCTCGTCGAAGCGATAGTAATTGTACGGTATCTTCCGTTTCTCGCGCGCCCCGCCGTAATAGCCGTCTCCGCCGTTGGCGTTGTCGAACCACATTTCGAAAACCTCTCCGTACGCCCCGCTCAGCAGTTCTTTGATCTGAACATGGTACACTTCGACGTATTTCGGCGTCGCGTAAAAGGCGTGATTGCGATCCCAAGGAGAGCAGTACACGCCGAATTTGAGTCCGTATCTGCGACAGGCGTCGGACATCTCGCGCACATAATCGCCCTTGCCGCCGCGGAACGGAGATTTGGAGATGTTGTACTGTGTAGTCTTCGTCGGCCACAGACAGAAGCCGTCGTGATGCTTGGCGACGACCACAAGCCCCTGCAGCCCGCCGTCACGGGAAGCCCGCACGATCTGTCCGGCGTCGAAAGCCGCCGGCGCGAGCAGCGCCGGATCTTCGTCCCCGTACCCCCATTCGCGGTCGGTGAAGGTGTTAAGCCCCCAGTGCACGATTCCGTAAACCTCAATCTCCGCATTGATTCGAGCCAACTGCGCCGCTGTCGGCGCGGGCCGCCCGGCCGCGAATGAGTTAAGGACAAAAGCCGCCGCGGCCAAAACGCCCGACAAGGACGCCTTCAAAAAACGCATTCTTTTCATAGCGTGCACATTTTACCCGTTTTACGGCTCATCCGTCAACCCTCTCTTGTAAAATATATGTCAGATGCCGCGCACTTCGCTCTCGAGCGTCACGCCGAAGCGGTGCAGTACGGCAAGACGCATAAGACGCGAAAGTGCGAGAAAATCGGAGGGCCTAGAACCTTCGCCTTCGACGATGACGTTGGCGTGATTCTCCCAGACATACGCCCCGCCGACGCGAAGCCCCTTTACGCCCGCCGCCTCAAGAAGACGTCCCGCGAAATCGCCGGACGGATTCTTGAAAACAGAACCTTTCGTCCCGGGCGGGAACTTCGCCCGGCGCGAAAGAAAAGCGGCGGCCGCAACGCTGTCGCGCCCGTAAGGCAAGAGAACGAAATCCTGTATTTCCCCCTCTATCGCGCTCGTTCTGTAACCGAAGCCGCACTCTTCCCTCTGCAGCCATCTGCCGTCAACCTTCACCTTTTCGACGAGCTCGCTTATCGAGTGTCCGAACGCCCCCGCGTTCATTTTTATCCAGCCGCCGATCGTTCCCGGAATCCCGGCCATCCAGGGTATTTCGAGCGACGCTCCGGGAAGAGACGCCCGCGAAGCGCTTTTTACATAAACTTCGCCCGTCATAAGATCGCTGCGCCATGTGTTTGTTCCGGCGCCGAGCCATATCTTCTTTCCGGGCATGACCCGCCCTTCGCGCACGAGAGGCGCGAGATTTATGATGTCGCCCGCGCCGAGAAGAAGCGTCACGTCTCCTTCGCGCGATGAAAGTTTCGCATGCGTCCACGCCTCTTCGCAACAGCGCGCGAGACGCACGTTCACGCCGCGCGCGCGACATTCGGCGTAAAGATCGGCGCCGTCTCCGCCTTCGACGGGTTTTTCGAACGCCGCGTACACGGGGCATATAACAGTTTCATCCGCCTCTTCGAACGCGGCGGGGAAGTCTTTCAAAAGCGCCTTCGTCCGGGAATATCTGTGCGGCTGGAAAATAACGCGCAGTTTTCCCGGACAGACTTCACGGGCCATCGCGACGGCGCACTTCATTTCGGTGGGATGATGCGCGTAATCGGTGTAAACTCCGTCGGACAGGCGCTCGAAACGCCTGTCGGGAAGCGCCGAAACCGCCGTCCCGAGAACAGCCTCGACGGCCTGACGGGAATGTCCGCGCCTGAGAGCGACTTCAATCGCCGCACGCGCGTTGCGTCGGTTGTGTTCGCCCGCCACGGGAATATCCCAGCCGTCCAGCGAGAGAGCCTCGGCATCTATCGTTTCGGCGGCATTCGCTTTCGCACGTTCGAAACACGCGAAATAATCGGCTTCCGTTCTGAAATGATCTGGGTGGTCGTATTCGCATTTGTTGACGACGAGAGTCCTGACGCGGTAGAGTTCAAGAGTGCCGTCCGACTCGTCGGCTTCAACAACGAGCGGCCCCGACCCAGCGCGCGCAACGGGCATTTCGCCGCACTCTCCGCCTATCGCCCAGGCGACATCTTCGCCGAGCGCAGACAGAAGTTTGGCAATGAACGTCGCGGTCGTCGTCTTGCCGTGACTGCCGCAGACGGCTATCGTTTCGCGCTCCGAAGCGATGTCCGCGAGAACGGCTCCGCGCGTTTTCACGGGAATGCCGCGTCCGGCGGCTTCGAGCAGTTCAGGCTCGTCGCGCGGGACGGCCGGCGTGACGATCACCTCGTCGACGCCTTCGAGATGCGCCGGATCGTGCCTGTCGAAGACCCTGACACCCTCCCGCTCGAGCCAGGCGAGCCTTTTCGCGCTCGCGCCGTCGCAACCCGAAACTTCGTCGCCGCGCGATTTCAAAAGAACGGCGAGCGCCGCCATTCCGACGCCGCCCGTTCCGATCAGATGCACCCGCTTTTTCATCGCGCGCGCTCTTCAATAAGCGCGACGGCATGCGCTTCAATGCCCAGCCCCGCGCCAATGTCGTCGAGCTTTTCGTTCGTCTTTCCCTTGACGCTGACGCGCGAGACGTCCACACGCAGCTTCTCGGCGATGCGCGATCGCATTTCATCGGCGCGCGGGCGCAGTCTGGGTCGCTCGCAGACGACCGTCAAGTCGACGTTGCCTACCGCCCAGCCGTGCGATGCGAGCTCGTCGACGACAGACGAAAGAAGCGCGGCGGAATCGGCTCCCCGCCACTTTTCATCGGTATCGGGGAAATGCGAGCCTATGTCACCGAGCGCAGCCGCGCCGAGCAGCGCGTCGATGAGCGCATGCACCGCGACGTCGGCGTCGGAATGTCCCGTCAGCCCCCTCTCTCCGGGAAACTCCACGCCGCACAGAACGAGCTTCCGCCCGTCCCCGAAGCGGTGCGAATCGTACCCGAAGCCGATTCTCATTTCATCTCGTCCTTGAGGAGGACCTCGATCCACGAGACTTCATCGGCTCTCTCGGGCTCGCGCATCTGCGCACAGCACGCCGTATCGCCGAACGTCGCGGCGACGACCGAATCCTCGACGATCCTCACGGGATCGTGGACCTTGCCGCTGACGTTGCTGACGGCGAAAGGAATCATACGACCCTTCTTGTTGGCGGCCGTGATGTAGCAGAGACCGGCCGAACCGTACCCGGAGTAACTGATGCGCAGCGCGTCGGGGAGCGTCTTCGACTTGAAGGGAACGGCCCTTTCGAAATACGCCCAGTCCCTGCCTTGGTTCGGCTTCCAGCTGCCGGCGGCGATTTCACGCCACTCGGCACCGAAGCGGCCGGCGATGCGCCACTTGGGAATGCCATGGAAATCGGGCAGCGAGAAAACGATCTCGAGCTGGCAATCGTCATCGGCCGCGGATCCTGTCGCTTCGAGAAGCTTGTCGATTTTCGCGATGCCGCTTTTGGGCCCGCGGTCGAGGTTGCCGGGAGCCGCATCGCCTCGCCACGCGTTCTGCTGCAGGAGCCGCCGCTCGGCGAGCCTCTCTGCCTCGATTCTGAGCGCTTTGAGTTCGGCCTTGGCTTCGGCGACCTTGCGGGGCGTGCGGTAGAGCGAGGAAAGCCGCGGGGCGATGACGTTGATGCGCCTGAGCAGAAAACGCGCTTCAGTCTCGGTGACGATATCGTCAAGCATCGCCTTTTCGCTGAACGGATCGGACGCGATTTCTCCGGCGCCGGGAGCGAGTCTGGACGCGCGGAGGATTTTTACGGAGAGCTTCTCGGCGTCACCCGTCTTCGAGAACCCGGAGGCGAGGGATTTGACGGCCATGCGTTCGGTCTCGGAAAGCGAGGGGAAAAGTTCCTTTACGGACTCGTCGAGAGCCTTACCGTAGGGTCTGATGCCGTTCCAGTACTTGCCGCAGGCGAGAACCGCGATGCGCGGCATGGAATGGAACGAGTCGGACATCTCCCACTGCGTCACGAAACCGCCGGCGGTTTTGGGACAGCCTTCGGCATAAGCCGTGAACGCGAGGAAGTTCGCTCTGCTGCGGCCGCATGAGGCGATCGTGTCGAAACCCATCTCGCCTTCGCGGCGGATCCAGTCGGAACGGAAGCGCTCACCGAAATGACCCCAGGGACCGAGGAATTCGGAGATATTGCCGTCATAGGCCCAGTTGCACATGAGGACGTCGCGCGGAGTTTCGGCGAGCTTCTCGGGGAAAAATTCATAGAAATCGTCCCACATCCACATGCGGCGTCCGCGCTTCGCGAGATGATCGCGGGCCCAGTTGATGACCTCGAGATAAAGCCCGCCCAGCCCGACGCTCTTCATCTTCTTCGAACACTCGGAGCAGAAGCCCGTGTTGAAGGATTCATCGAGACCGACGTGGAAATTGCGCGACGGGAAGATGTCCATCATCTCGTCCAGGTACGCGCCGAGAAACTCCTTCGTGCGGGGAACCGCAAAGCAGAAAGTGCTCTTGCGCGGATTCTTCGCGAAGCGGCCGGCGCCATCGCGCTCTTCGGCCATGTCGGCCATCTCGGGATAACAAAAGAAAAGCTCCGCATGACCGAGAATCGACACGACCGGCACTAGGTCGATGCCGCACCTGACCGACTCGGCGACGATCTCCTTCATCTCCTCCGGCGTATAGCTCTCACGCGCCGACGGATAGGGGAAGGACTTGGTCTTGACACGCGCCTCGAGATAAAGCACGAGGGTGTTGTAACCGGCGTTCTTGACGAATTTGATGTAATCCTTGACAAACTGAACCGTCTCCTTCTGCCGCGCGAGATCGAGCTGAACGGCTTTGATCTTCCATTCTGAACAATCGGCGGCCGCGGCGGAACCCGCCAGAAGCACGGCGGCGAACGTCATCATGATTTTTTTCATTTGTTGATTCTCCTTGCGCTTTGTTAAATCATCCGCGCGCGCGCAGGGCGAGCGCGATCCTGATAGATTCGACGGCTATCCCGGGCGTGATTTTGGAATATCCCTGAACGCGGTCGGTGAACGAAATCGGTATCTCCTTTATCGAAAACCCTTTCTTCCAGGTGCGGTGGTTCATTTCGAGCTGGAAAGAATACCCTGCGCTCCGAACGGACGTGAGATCGAGCGCTTCGAGCACGGCGCGCTTCCAGCACTTGAAGCCGCCCGTAGGATCCTTTACGGGCATCCCCGTCACGGTCCTTATGAAAATCCCGCCCGCCCGAGAGATGAGCCTGCGTTTGAACGGCCATCCGGGCGTAGAGCCGCCCTTCACGTAACGCGAACCGATGACGAGGTCTCCGTCTGCCTCGACAAGACGCGGAAGGTCCTTCGGGTCATGCGAGAAATCGCAGTCCATCTGCACAATTTTCTGCGCGCCGAGTTCGAGTGCGCGCGTGAAACCAGCGACGTATGCGCGCCCGAGCCCTTCCTTTTTCTCCCTGTGAAGAACATAAACGCGCGGATTCTCCGCCGCGAGCGCGTCTATCACCGCGCCCGTGCCATCGGGGGAATTGTCGTCGACAAACAAAACCTCAAAGCCGTCGCCCTGCGCGAGCACGGCTTCGGCCATCGGCTTCACGTTGTCTTTTTCGTCGTATGTCGGTATTACCACCAGCACCATGATCCGTTTCTCCGATTGTTGCAAACAAAATTTCTGGCAAGAAACCATATCAGGTCATTATAGCACATCCGCCCGCACCCCGCAATGGAATGCGTGCTCTGTAATATCCTCGCAAAACAAGGTGTGACAAGGCTTTTAAGGGTCAAAATCGGGGATATTCCAAGCGATCGATAAATTTCGCCGGCGGCAACAGGCAAAGACTATGGCCTGCCCACGGCATATCCGGCGCGGACGGCAAGGGAGCGGTCGTCGTCGAAGTCCGCGCCGGGCATCGTCAGCAGCGGCCCCGCGATGCCGGCGGACATTCCCACGCCACCTTTTTTTTCAGCCTGTCCGACAGCTCGACAAGCGACGTACCGCCCACCTTCTCCAGAAAGGTCTTTGCTGTCCTGCTCATTTTTACACTTTCCCTTTTGTCTGCTTGTTTGGTTACATCAGATTGACGAACAAGAAACGACAGGAAAATTGTATCACATCTCGCGCTTCATGTCCCGTAACACTTTAGAATGGATACTGCGTGCAAAATTCACCTAAAAATTCATAATGGGTCTTTACTTCCATTCACACGATTTCGCCCGCGAAGCGCATTCATCCTCTTTATCGATTTCCGGACAGCTGAATGTAAACTCCGAAGAATCTTTCGGCCCGGCGTTATTGACGTCAAGCGAATAGCGCGCATCCCTGCCGATGTAATATTCGTTGCACGCAGAACCTTCGACTTTCAAATCGCAAAGCACAACCGCATCGGGTTTATCCGTAATGGGAGTTCCGGCTTTATAAACGGCAAGACGGTACACGTCTTTATCGTTATCTTTGCTTTCCATCTGGTCTATGCGCCCGCGCCATGCGCCGTCTTCGGTCATGAAACTCAATATAGGGCGCAAGATACCATCGCGAAGAGACGGATGCAAGGAGGCAATCTCCTTCTTGACGCACTCCAACCAAAGCTCATGTTCTTCCCACGTTCCTCGCCACCCTCCGGCGGCTGTCAAACTGAAATCCTCCGAAAGCCAGACAAGCCCATACTTATACATATAGCCACGCCACCCGACACTCGCCCATTCGTCGATATCTTGCATCCCTTTGATATCCTCTTCTTCGAACAATTGAGGAATCGCCGCGACAAACTCCTCAATCGTCTTAATAGGAGGTAGGGGGTAGTCACGCTTAAATGGGAAACCGACATGTTCCTTAAGCGCATCTGCATCGTGTTCCGCCAACGCCTTGGCGAAGTGCTTGATGTTATTTTCGGGAGAAAGATAACGTTCGGGAATCAATGACGGGAAATACTCGTATTTCAAGATCGCCGCATTCCTTCGCTTGACGTCAAGTATTATAGCAAAATTATATTGTTTTGTGTCGACACTGTCCCCCTGAAACGGGAAGGGAAGCGCAGTGTTACCGAGCATTTTTTCTCAAAATTAAAACTATAGCAGTTGCGTTCATCTTGGTAAAGGATGAATCTACCTGAATTTCCTTACCTCCCAACGACGCGCATTGCGGGTGAAAACGCGCTTATGGTATAATACGGCAAATGAACGATTTAAAGACACCCCCCAACAACACCGAAGCCGAGCGCGCCGTTCTGGGCTCGATTCTCCTCGACACCGCCGGCAGAGGCGACGACCGCGTGATGGACCTGTGCCTCACGCTCGGCGTCACGCCCGAAACCTTTTACGACCCGAAAAACCGCATCGTCTACTCGACGATGCTGGACATGAACCGCACGGCGAAACCGCTCGACGCGCTCACGCTGATCGAAGAACTGCGCCGAAGCGAAAAACTCGATACCGTAGGCGGCGTCGGCTACATACAGACCCTTATCGACCAGGTGCCCACCACCGCCCACGCCGAACACTACATCGGCATCGTCCGCGGCAAGCATTTAAGGCGCCTCATGATCGAACGCGCGTCGAAGGTGGTCGAAAAATGCTACGACGAAAACGAATATCCCGACCCGCAGGTCGTGCTCGGAGACGCCGAAAAGACGTTCCTCGAAATCGGCGGCTCCGCTTCGGGAACGATGCCATGGGCGGCGGCCGTGGACGAGAGCTTCAAGCGCATCGACGCGCTATTCGAATCGAACGGCAGCCACCTCGAAGGCCTTTCCACGGGACTTAAATATCTCGACGAAAAACTCCAAGGGCTCAAAAACGCCGAAATGATCGTCATCGCCGCGCGCCCGTCCGTCGGCAAGACATCGCTGGCGATGAACATCGCCGAAAGCTGCGCGCTCGGGCGCGACATGAACAACATCCCCGTCAAAAGCGACGGAGGCAAGAGACACCCGGTGGCGATATTCTCTCTTGAAATGCCCGTCGAAGCGCTCACGAAGCGCATGATCGCCGGGCGCGCCGGAGTCAACATGTGGCGGCTCAACCGCAATCTGGTGCCGCGCAGCGAAAAACAGACGCTCACGAACAACCTGATGCAGGCCGTGGGCGAACTCAAGAGCGCTCCGATTTTCGTCGACGACACCGCCGGACTCGACATCATGGACCTGCGAGCACGCGCCAGGCGCATGAAGAAGCAGCACAACATCGAACTTATCGTGATCGACTATCTCCAACTGTGCAGCTGCCGCGAAGGGGCTCGCCAAAGCCGACAGATAGAAGTGGGCATGATCTCTCAGCAGATCAAGGCCATGGCGAAAGAGCTGAAAATACCCGTCATCGTCCTCTCGCAGCTCTCGCGCGCAAACGAACAGCGCGGCGACAAGTACGAAAAGCCGAAGCTCTCCGATCTGCGCGACTCAGGCGCGATCGAACAGGACGCCGACGTAGTATTCCTCCTGCGCCGCCCGTCGCGGAACTCCGCCGACCCCGAAAGTCAGGACGAAACGCTCGCGATCATAGATGTGGCGAAAAACCGAAACGGCGAAACAGGCGAAGTGCGCGTCAACTTCATACGCGAATTCACTCGCTTCCGCGACCGCGAACCCGACTCGAACAGCGTCGAGAACTTCCAGTCGCCCGAGGCGGAGATCGCTCCCGACCCCGAATACATGGTTCAAGACCCGCTGATGTAGCGAAGAGCCGCTTCAAACGGTTGAAACCGGAAAAGCCGCAAACCGCCCCGCGATGCGCGGGCGGCGGCTCAAAGGCCGCTCACCTTGCCGCGGAGATCTTTCCCTTCGAAGAAATCGACTATGGCTCCGGAGGCGGCTTTGTCGGTAAACCCGTGTGGATGGTGTTTGTATTTATCGCGTTTGAAGACGGTGATGTCGCCTCCGGCGGCCTTGAAGCGCGGCACGAAGATTTCGCAGTTGCCCGAGGGAAGCACCACGTCGTCGGCGCCTCCGTAGAGAAGCAGCACGGGTATCTTCGCCTTCGCGATCGCGCCCGCGAGATTTATCGGCATACGCGGATCATCGGCCCAACCGCAGGGAGGCGGCTCGCCCCAGGCTTTCGCGGAGGCGCTCCAGTTTTTGAACGGGAAGGAAGCGAAATTCATGACAGGCGCATCGATATATATTCTTTCGACATCTTCGGGATGATTGCCCGCGTAACGCGTCGAATAGAAGCCGCCCCAGCTCATGCCGATCAGAAAGGCTTTTTGCGAGAAGCCGAGTTTCTCGACGAGAAAATCCTTGAAGCGCTTCGCCGTCTTCACGCCGTCTGAATTCATCCAGCCGATATCGTCGAGATATACGTAGTAATAGCCGCGCTTCACGCCGTCGCTCTGTCCGGTATAGGCCGCAAACGCTCCCGGCCACTTCATGCACCACATCCACCTGCGGCCCGGCTTGGGATTCGCGGGTTCGTCGAAATAGGCCTTGTAGCCCTCAAAAACGAAATTGCATCTTTTCGCGCCCTCGTATCCCTTTGTGACTGACACTTCGAACCCGCTCTCCTTGAGAAGATCGCATGCGCTCTTGCCGCCGGCTTCGCAAATCCCCGCACAGAGAATAGCCGCCGCAATGACTGTCATCTTCGCCTTCATGACGCCGCACCTCCTTCTCACGCGTGGATTTCGGCGTCCATCTTCGCGACCTTGGCCTTGAGTTCGGCCTTGTGGTCGTGGAACTTCGCGCGAAGGGTGGCGTCCGCGGTACCGAGAATCTGCACGGCGAGAAGTGCCGCGTTGACAGGGCCCGCGCTCCCGACGGCAACCGTCGCGACAGGCACGCCTCCGGGCATCTGCACCGTCGCGTACAGCGCGTCGAGACCGTTAAGGGCGCCGCCCGCGACGGGAATGCCGATGACGGGCAGAACCGTCCCCGCGGCGAGAACGCCGCCGAGATGCGCGGCGCCGCCGGCGGCGGCGATGAGCACCTTGAGCCCTCGCTCTTCGGCGCTCTTCGAATATTCTATCGCCTCTTCCGGCGTGCGGTGCGCCGAAATGACGCGCGTTTCGTACGCGATCGAAAACTTATCGAGCGTCTCGCACGCTTTTTTGACGAGAGGCCAATCCGACGACGAGCCCATGACTATACCGACCTGAGGATTCGACATGTTTTGTGTTCCTTATCTAAGTTGTAAATCTATCGCCCGCTCCCTGTTCCACGCATCGATTATGGTGCCGTCTTCGGGAGCCGTCAAAAGAGACATTTTGAAAAAACCTTCATACGGGGTTTCGCCGTTGAGACCTCTCAGCGAAAAAACCACATCTTTCGTCCCGGCCGGGACGCGTCCCGTGATCTCAAGAACCTCTCCCTTGTACAGGTTTTTGAGAAGTCTCGGATACGCCTCGGCTTTCGTCGCGGCCGAGAACATTACGCGGATGTCGCTTATCACGGGGTCGCGGAAACGATCCGCAAGCGAAGATATGCCGGAGCCCGAGCGCCACTTGAGCCGCCCGTCGAAGACGAGACTTTCGCCGCGGTTGCCGCGCGTCAGAAGGTCTATGAGTTCCCGGTTGCCGGACGATGTGACGCCGTACATGTAAACCGATATAAGCCCGTCGTTGAGGCGCGTGAACTTTGAAAGTATCTCAGCCGTCTCCCTGACGCCGACATTCGCATCGCCGTCGGTGACGACAAGCGCGATAAGCGGACGCGACGGATTGCGCGGCAGGGTCAATACGGAGCGGATCGTCGAGAAAACGTCCGTCCTGCCGTGCGCCGCGATGTTGTCCAGCCACTTGTCGGCGGCGTCGAAAGACGAGCGCGAGCACTCCTGCCAGCGGCGGAACGCATAAGTGTATCGGTTGCGGAAGGCGACAAGATTGAATCTGTCGCCCGAATTCGTGGCGCTGCGGAGAATCTTCTTCGCAGCCTTCCTGACGGAATCCATGCGCGTGGGGCCGATCGAACCGGAAGCGTCGATGAGCACAACGAGATCCTTCGGCACTACCGGCAGGTCGCTTCTGGCCATGATCATCGTCTTGAAATAGACCCAGCCGTCCTTCTTCGCCGAAACCATCGTCGCATTGACGAACTTTCTGAGCTCCTCGGCATCTCCGCCCTCGATAAGGCTCTTGACCGCGATCTTGTCGGCCTCGACGACTTTTTCGTCGACCTTCTCGCGTATCTCCTCCTCGATCTCGGCGACTTTCCTCTCCTCTTCGCCCTTCTCCCGCGTCTCCTCGCCGGATTCGCCTTTTTTCTCCCCGTCGGCCTCTTTCCCGATCTTGCGTTTCTCGTCGATTTTATCCGGCGAAAAAAGCTGCTTGTCGTCGAGTCCGGGAGCGGCGAGAACGGGAGCGGGGGCACTGATCATGGCGAACTCTCCGCCGGGCGCTCCCGCAGGCGCGGCGAGCGCAGGCTTCACCTTCGGGGTTTCGACTTCTCCCATCGGTATCGTGACCGAATGAGAGGCTTTTTCTATGCTGATGGGCTTTATGTCGAACGCAACCGGATCGGAAGGGTCGAGCTCGGCGGCTTCGGGCTGCCTGAGCTCGGGAGTGACAACCTTCTTCTCTTCTTCGACGATGACCTCTTCAAGCGCGTGCGCGGCCGTGCCGGCCGCTTCGGGCGCGTCCTTGAGGGCGTCGACGTCCTTGACGGCATCTATCCTGACGGGCGCCGGCGGCGGCAGATCGCGGGTGACGCGCATGGGCGCGCGCCGCTCCGTGCGCACGACCCCGGCGGCGACCTGCGTCATCACCCTGGGGCGCACGTAGAACATCGCCCCGACGTGCGCAAGAACCGAGAGCAGTATCGCGACAAACAGAATCTCGTCCAGCCCGTCGCGTTTCATCGCTTCTTCTCCTTGACTTCGGCGCCGGCCTTGAGAACACGTTCGGCGCGTTTCACGAGATTCGTGTCGGCGTAAAGCGCCGTGACGACCGTGGCGTACGCGGTCGCCGAACCGGCATCGCCTTTCGCGAGCGCGTTCTCGGCGAGCTGGACATACGCTTTGCCGCGGCGGGCCGGATCGCCCGCGTTGAGCGTCACCGCCTTCTTCAAGGTTTCTTCGGCCTTGTCGTATTCGCCGGCGCGCGCCTCGAGGATGCCGAGATTGAGCGCCGCGCGCGCGACGTCGGCCACGTTCGCTTTTTCGGCCATCGCCTTGCGGTAGGCGGCGATAGCCGCCGTGTATGCGCCGGAGGCTTCCTCGACCTCGCCGAGAAGGACGTAACCCGCCTGGCGCCATTCGGCCGCTTCGTTCGCGATAAGCGACGCCGCGCACCAGCGGGAACTCTCCCCCGAGAGGAGTCTGCCGACCACGAGGGTTTTCGACGCGCTCATGCGCTCGGCCGCTCCCTCGGCGATAAGCTTTTCATACGCGGCCTTCGCCGCGTCTTCGCGCCCTGAGCGCATATCGTAATCGGCTATCATGAGCCTCGCTTCGCGCGATTCGTCCAGCGAAAGATTGAGTTTCAAGGCCTCCTTCAGATATTCGACCGCCTTCGCCTCATGCCCGAGACGCATCGCGGCGACGCCGCGCCAGTACAGCATCGCGCTCTTGCGCGATTCGGCCTTGCCCACGGCGAGAGCTTCGGCAAGCGCGAGCTCGGCAGCAGACCAGCGCTCCTCGCGCGCATCCATCATCGCTTTGCGGTAGAGCGCCTCGGCGGCTTCCGCGCTTTTGGGATGGTTGCGGGCGATCTTCATATATTCCGCCGCCGCCTCTTCGGGTCTGGAAGCGTTCTCGTACGCCCACGCGAGACGCAGATGGTCGCTCGCGAGTTTAGAAAGATTATAGCCGCGCTCCGCGCTCTCAACGACGGACGACTTGTCGCCGGCCTTCTCCGCCGCCTTAAATTCGATTCTCGCGATCGGCAACGCCGCGTCTGCACGGTACTTGCCCTCCGGATACTCCGCGAGATAGCTCTTGAAAAGTTCGAGCGCCTTCGCGTCTTCGCCGCGGGCGTACGCGCACGCCGCGCGGATATACGCGAAATCATCGCCCTTGGTATCGCCGCACGCGGCCGCCGCGTCGGCGTACCGCCCGCAGAGATAATCGCTCCACGCCGCCATCACCGCGACGTCAGACGCGCGCGAGCCGTTCTTGTGGCGTTTGATGTAACGCCTGAAAAGGCTGCCCGCTTCATCATAACGCTTCTCCCTGTAGCTCTGCACGGCGGCGAGATAAAGCGCCTCTTCGGCGATCTCGCCTTCGCTGCCGAACGCGACGCTAAGAAGCAGTTCTATGCCCTTGCGCCTATCGGCCGCCTGCGCGGACGAAGAGAGGATCGTCGCGCGCCGGAGCGAGGCATACATCGCGTAGCGGCCTTTGGGGTCGAGCGACGCGCACTTTTCGAGAAGCGCGGGATCGGACTTGTCGATGCCCAGATGGTAGAGCGCGGCAGTGCGGATATCGAGCGAAACGCGCGGAGAGTCAAGCGCCGAAAGCGCGCTCACGCGCTCCGCGGCGCCGCTGCCCATCGCGTACATGAAGCGCGCGCGGTCGGCGTGTTTCGAATGAGGATGGCGACCGAAGATTTCCGCGTAGCGTTTGCGCGCCGAATCGCTCTTGCCGAGAGCCCTGTCGCACTCCGCAAAGCGGTAGAGAAGCTCGTCTTCGGCTATCGTCTTTTCGCCCTTGAGCGCGGCATATTCCGCGGCGGCTTCGGCGTACATCCCCTTGTTGAAGAGACGGTCTGCCATCGCCAGCCTGTCGGCCGGCAGCACCGTGAGAGACGCGATCAAAAGCGTGAAAATCATTTCGTCTCTCCCGTTGTCGCGAGCGAGAAGTTCCATACGTCGGCGGCGCGGCACGTGTCGATCACCTTGACGAGATGGTCGTACTTCGTGTCGCGGTCGGCACGGATGATGACCGGCTGACCGGGATAGAACTTCGATATCTTCGCGAGACGCTCCTTGAGTTCTCCGAGAGGCATCGCGCGCCCGTTTACGGTGACGACTCCCGTTTCGGAAAGGTTGACGATGATCTCGCCCGGAAGACGCTCGGGCTGCTCGGCCGTCGAAGCGCTGGGCAGTTGGATGGAGATTTCGCTCTCCCACTGCGAAAAGACGCTCACGGTCACGAAAAAGCAAAGAAGCAGGAATATGACGTCGAGCATCGACGTCGGCGCCAGCGCCGGAGCGGAGCGCTTCTGCCTTCGTTCGAACTTCATGCTTCCTCCTCGATTTCGGCGATGCGCTTCGCGGCGCGGCGGCGGAAGAAGGCGTAAGCGACAAGCGAGGGAATCGCGACCGCGAGTCCGAAGATCGTCGTCACGATCGCCTGCGAGACGCCCTGCGCGAGAACGACGGGCTTGGCGCCCGCAGAGACGTCGCTGGCGATGCCGCCGAACGCCTGGAACATTCCGAGAACCGTACCGAGAAGCCCGACAAGCGGGGCTATGGCCGCGATGTCGGCGAGCCAGTCGACGCACGACATGAGTCTCTCGGCGATACGCCCGCCCTCGGCTTCGGGATCGCGCGAAGCGCGGATGCGCTTGAGAGCCATCGGCACGACGATGAAACGACTGTGGGCTATGAGCAAATAGAGCATGACGGCGAGAGAAACGACCGAGAAGCCCGCGAGCACCCACATGAGGGGACCGCCGTACGCCCATGCCTGACCAAATGTGATATTGTTCATTTCTTTATTGCCTTTCTTAGTTTATCCACCATTTTTCCGGTTTTATCGAGATTTTTCACCGCCCTCTCCATCGGGCACTCGCCCGTTTTGTCGCGGTTGACGATTTTTTCGACCGTCTTCACGGCGAAGGTTTCAACGCCGTTCGCCTCGAGAAGCTTCTTGGCGCCGTCGCTCATGACGAGCGCGCACGCCATCCTCGCGCCGCCTTCTACGAATATCGCCGCCGCCGCACGCCCGACGATCTTGTCGAAGACGATCGAGCCGCGCAGTCTCTGCGAATCGAGCATGTCCATCGCGGGGGCGATGCCGCTGCCGCCGGCGCGCGCGACGATGACGCCGTGGCGCGCGACGACGATTGATTCGCTCCCTTCGACGAGTTTCCTCATTTCCGCCACGAGATCGTCTTCGCCCATCGGCACGACATGACGCTGGACATCGAAACCTTTGACGAATATGGCGGGCATCGGACGCGCCGGACAGACATGTTCGCAGGCGCCGCATCCGACGCACGCGCCCTTGTCTATGACGGGAAAGCCCTTCACGAGATGGATAGCCTGCACGGGGCACTTTCTGACGCAGGCCGTGCAGTTGTCGCCTTTCGTCGTCCTGACGCAGAGATCCTTCTTCCAGATCGCGTGACCCATGTGGACGTGGGAGCGCATCTCTTTCTGAAGCTTCGAGATCGCGCCCGACGGGCAGACGCTGCCGCATTTCGTGCAGGCGAGACGGCAGTAGCCGTGGCGGAAGTCTAGTTCGACCTGGCCGAAAGCGGCGAGCGACGTCGAAGGCCTGAGTATCTTCTCGGGGCAGTTGACGACACAGAGCTGGCAGCCGACGCATTTCAAGTGAAAATCGGAACGTTTCCCCGAGCCGGGCGGCAGAACGCTCGCCGGACGCTTCGGAAGCCCGGGCAGGCTCACCGCCGCGAATCCTCCGTCCGTCGTCTTCCCGGCCTCGACCGCGGCGACCGCGGCGAAACCCTTGACGGCATCGCGACGCGTGACCCCGTTTGCGGCCGCGCCGTCAGGGGTTTCGGCATTGCCGGCCTTCGGACAGGAGCCTGCGGCGAAGCAGGCCTTGCAGTTCGAGCAGCCGGAGCCGACCTTGTTCCCGAAAAGCGACACCTTCGACACGAACGAAAGAATCGTGCCGACGGGGCATACGAGATTGCACCAGACGCGCCCCCTGCCGAAAGCGGCGAGAACGAGCGGAACGGCGGCGAACAGAGCGAAAGGCAGTGAGAGCGAAAGCGTCTTGCCGAAAATCGCGTACGGGTCGAGAAGCCCCGCCCATGCGCCCAGCCCGAGCGCGATGAAGAGCGCGAAGACGGCCAGAACGGCGAGTCTGACCGCAAGCGCCTTTTTCGTCTGCGGCAGACGGGTGCAGACGCGACGTGCGTGCGTTTTCGGATGAAAGACGAAATTCACGAAACTCTGGAGAATCCCGAGCGGGCACATCGTCTCGCAGTAAAACCTGCCGAAGAGAAGTGTCAGCGCGAGTATAACGGCCAGCGGCAGAAAATCGGTCCAGTTCGGCGGCTTGAGCGCGTTGAGAAGAGCGGGCGTGAACTGCAGCGAGACGACGGCTTCGACGAACGGCGCGCCGAAAAACGCCGATGTCACGATCGCGAGAAACACGATTGAAAAAACGAGTTTAAACCAGCGCATTTTTCACCTCGTCTATCCATGCGTCGATCTTCGCGATCTCTTTGGGGATGTCGATCGACTGCGGGCAGTGCGGATTGCACCTGCCGCAGCCGGTGCAGTGTTCGGCGCGTCTCAAAGGCTCGGGTATCGCCTTTTTGTACGCGGCCAGAATCTCCTTGGGCGGGAGCTTCGTCTTCGACGAAAGAATCTCGTTTCTGAACGTGAGAATCCCCGGGATGTCGAGCCCGTAGGGACACGGCATGCAGTAGTCGCAGCGGTTGCAGGGGATCGTGTTCAGCGCCAGCATCGCCACCGCCGCCTCTTCGAGCGCGGCGAATTCGCGGGGAGAGAGTTTTTTTAACGGAGAAAACGTCGATGCGTTCTCCTCGATGTGGGCCGAATACGTCATGCCCGAAAGAATGCACATGACATTATCGAAACTGCCGCAGAATCTGAGCGCCCACGACGCGAGCGACGCCTCGGGATCGAGCGGGGTCAGATTGTTGGCGAGCGCCCAGTTGTAACGCGCCAGACGGCCGCCGAGAAGCGGCTCCATGACAACGACAGGAATCTTGAGCGAGGTGAGCGTGTCGTAAAGATATTTCGCGTCGAGATTTCTGTCGCTAAGTTCCTTCGCGTGCAGCCAGTCGACGTAGTTCATCTGGATAAGCGCGAAATCCCACTTGTATTTCGAGTGGTTTTCGATGCACCAGTCCCACGCGCGCCTGTCGCCGTGGAACGAAAACCCGAGATTGCGGATGCGGCGCTCGCGCCTGAGCTCAAGGCACCAGTCGGCTGCGCCGTTGTCGATATAGCGTTTCTTGAACGTCGCGAAGCCGCCGTTGCCGACGTTGTGCAGAAGATAATTGTCGATATAGTCGGTCCTCAGCGCCTTGAGGGAGTTTTCGAACATCTTTTTGCATTCGTCGAGCGAATGCTGCTTCGGAGAGAAATTCGAAAGTTTCGTGGCTATGACGTAGTCTTCTCGTCTGTAGCCGCTTTTCTCGAGCGCAATGCCGAGACACTTCTCGGATTCCCCGCGGCAGTACGCGGGCGACGTATCGAAATAGGTGATGCCCTTGTCCAGCATCATCTTCACCTGCGAATTGAAGAGATCCTGATCGATGGCCTTTCCCGAGTAGCCGTCAATCGCCCAGCCATTGGCATGCCCGCCGTCTACCGTAGGCAGACGCATGGCCCCGTACCCCAGCAGGGAGATTTTCTTTCCGTCCGATGTGTGGCGATATGTCATTTTGAAACATTATACCAAAAAACGGACGCACGGTGCCGGATTTTGATATAATTGGACGCGGTGAAATTCGATTTGCACATTCACAGCTGTCTGTCGCCTTGCGCGAGTCTCGAGATGTCGCCGTCGGCGATAGTGCAGCGGGCCGTGGCGGCGGGGCTCGACGGCATTGCCCTCACCGACCACCAGTCGGCGAAAAACTGTCCCGCTGTCGCGCAATGCGCCGCGCGCGCGGGCATTAGATGTCTTTTCGGGCTTGAAGTGCAGACGGCGGAAGAAGTTCACACCCTCGCCCTTTTCGACACCGTGGAGCAGGCGCTCGAGATGACAGACTGGGTTTACGAAGCGATGCCCAAACGCGTGAACGACCCTGAAACCTTCGGCGACCAGCCCATCGTCACCTGGGACGATGACATCGTGGACATGGAATGGCGAATTCTCGCGATGGGATGCAATCGCACCATTCCCGAAACCTCCGAAAAAACCCGCTCGTTGGGCGGCCTTTACATCGCCGCGCATATCGACAGGCCCAACTACTCCGTCGTCTCCGGCCTCGGCGCCGTTCCTGAAGGATGTTTCGACGCGGTCGAGCTCTCGCGCACGGCCGACGAAGCCGTCTGGGGCGGGCGCGCCGCATCACTGGCCCTCACGCGCTCGTCCGACGCGCACAACCTCGACGACGTGGCTCGCGTCTGGACCGAAGCCCCGCTCGAAAGTTTCACGACCGGGCAGCTCAAGAAGGCCTTCGCGGCGAATGCGACGCGCATATCGCCGAGACTCACGAGATTTTAACCCGCAAACAAAAGGCTCTCCCATGACAGTCGAAGAAATCTGTTCTCTCGTCAACGGCAAAATCGCGGTTCCGGCAGAGATTGCCGAAATCAAAACGGCCTACACCTCCGACCTCCTTTCCGACGTGATGGGGCACTGCAAAGACGAGTCTGTTCTGATAACGATCCAGAACCATCTGAACACAATCGCCGTATGCACGCTCGTCGGCGTCGAGGCGATCGTCATCTGCCACGATCGCCCGGTTCCCGATGACATGGCGGCGGCCGCGAAAAGAGAGGGCGTAGCGATACTGACCACGCCTATGAGCCAGTTCGAAGCGTCGCTCGCGCTCTCCGCCCTGAAGCCTTCGAAATAGGGCGCTCGCCGCGGCGCTCCGAAGACAGGGCGCCATGCGGACGCCCTTGGCGTCACTTGTCGCGTCGGCCTTCTCCGTGCCACGGCTCTGCCGCAGGCACGCTTTCTGCGCCCGAGGCGATGCGCTGACGCACGGCCTCGTAGACAAGTATCGTGGCCGCCGCCGAGACATTAAGCGAATCGGCGAGCCCCAGCATCGGTATTCTTACTCTGAGATCGGCGCCGTCCATCCATTTCGCCGTAAGCCCGTACTGTTCGGCTCCGAGCGCTATCGCGACGTTACCCGTCAAATCCTCCTCGAAATGCAGCTTCTCCGCGTGGGGGCTCGCGGCGAGAATCCTGAAGCCGCGCTCCTTGAGAAACGCGAGCGCCTCGTCGCTCGAAGCCTCGGCGATCGGCACGGAGAACATCGTGCCCGTCGAAGCCCTGACGACGTTCGGATTGTGGATGTCGGTCGTCCTGTCGCAGACGATGACGGCCGCGACCTTGCCCGCGTCGGCGGAGCGCAGAATCGTCCCGAGATTACCCGGCTTCTCGATGGCCTCCGTGACTATCACGAGCGCGTTTTCGGGCAGTTTGAGATCGCCGAGAGCCACCGTGACGTGAGGCCCCGTCATAAGAAGCCCGTCGGGGCGCTCCTTGTAGGCGATCTTCGAAAAACACTGTTTCGAGCACGTGTACACCGCGGCGCCGAGACGCGCGCACTCTTCGACGAGCGCGGGCTCGTTCTCGTTTTTGAGATAGAAATCCGGGCAATGGAAAACGGCCTGCGGGCGATAGCCGTTGTCAAGGGCGCGGCGGCACTCCCGATAGCCCTCGACGATCATCTCGCCGGACTCTTCGCGCGCCGAACAGCTGCGCAGTTTCACGACATGTTTCAATTTAGGATTGCTCGGTGAAGTGATTTCCATAATCGCTGTTTGACTGTCAGGTTATTCAAATGATATAATGTGCCCAATCGCTTCGCAAGGGGTTGTAGCTCAACTGGACAGAGCGACGGTTTCCTAAACCGTAGGTTCCGGGTTCGATTCCCGGCAGCCCCACCAGATCGTCATCCTCCCTCTCGTGCTGATTTTTTCGGGGTTCATTATACCACAACCACGCTTCGCGCGGCAACGGCAAACGCACAAATTCCCCAACGGAAGATTTTATTATGGTAAAATAGCGCGACATGAAAAAAAGAAGAAGCACAGCAAAATCGTCAGGAGCATTGCTCGCCTGTCTTCTTTTGCCGCTTTCTCTTTCCGCGATCGATGCTTCGAACCGCTACCGTAGCCCGCGCAACCCCGAACGCAAAGTCCGCCAATCCACCGAACTCATCGTCCTTCACACGACCGAAGCGCCGGCGAACAGTTCCCTCAACAAGCTGTCGAACCGAGGCGAAGCGCATTACTGCGTGACTGAAGAAGGAACCGTGTACCGCATCGTAGACCGCGATAAAGAGGCCTTTCACGCGGGGCGCTCGATGTGGCGCGGGAAAGAAGACGTCGACAAATTCTCCATCGGCATCGAATGTGTCGGATACCACAACAAGCCCATGGGCATGGTGCAGCTCGTCGCGATACGCCAGCTCGTCAAGGAGCTCAAGTCGATGTACCGTCTCTCCGACGATCGTGTCGTGTGCCATTGCCACGTGGCGTACGGCGCGCCGAACAGATGGCACCGCAGAAAACACCGGGGGCGGAAACGCTGCGCGATGCTTTTCGCCATGCCGTCGGTAAGAAGAATTCTCGACCTCAAATCACGTCCCGCGTTCGATCCCGACCAGCGCGCAGGCAGGCTCATTCAGGGCGATCGTTATCTTCAAAGCGTTCTGTACGGGAGAACCGACACCATGGTCGGCAAATTCGACAGACGCCCCGGCAGTTCCGCACCGCAGAAAAAAAGCTGGTTGGGCGGCATCTTTTCGAAAAACGCTCCTTCGACTGCGCCGCCGAAACCGAAGAGCGTCATTACGGCGGTGACGGCAAAAAACACGGCAAAAGCGAAAGGCATATCACCCGGCGGCCCTCCGACAAGCGTCGCCGCCCTCGTTGCCGGCGGCTGGAAACTGCGGGGCACGGTCTCGAAGAGCGTTTCGGCCTCCAAACTCGCCGGTTCCAAATGGAATTCCCCCGACACATATTACGTCGTCAGGGGAAAACCCACTCCCGGGAACAAGATAAACCCGACGAAAATCCAGACCGGCACAACCGTCTGGACGCGCTGAACGCTCCGTTACGAAACGGAGAAACCTCGGGCTTTGAGAAATTCCTTCAGTTCCGGGATCGGTATGATCTTGAAGTGGAAAACACTCGCCGCGAGCAGCACGTCAGCGCCCGCCTCGGCCGCTTCAGCGAAGTGTTCGAGCGTCCCCGCGCCGCCGGAAGCGACGATCGAAGCATCCGTGATTTCACGGATTTTTCGGATGAGCGGCAGATCGTACCCCGTACGGGCTCCGTCAGTCGATTTCGATGTGGGGAGAATCGTTCTCACACCGTAGCCGTCGACGCGCTTGGCCCATTCGACCGCGTCGGTTCCCGTCGCGGTGCGCCCGCCGTCTATGAAGACTTCGTACCCCGAAGCCATCGCCTCATTCTGCGCGACATCGATCGCGACGGTCACCTTGCCGGCCCCGAACTCGCGGACCATTTCGCCTATCATGTCGGGCGTGCGGAAAACCGCCGATGAAGTCGAGATTTTGTCGGCGCCCGCCTTGAGAACCGCTTCGGCGGAAGCAACCGAAGAAATACCTCCGCCCATCGTAAACGGCACGCTCACCGCGTCGGCGACCTTCCTGACGACCTCGAGCATCGTGGCGCGACCTTCAACCGTCGCCGTTATATCCAGCATGGCGAGCTCGTCGGCGCCCGCATCGCAATACGCGCGGCAACATTCGACAGGATCTCCCGCGTCTTTGATGTTGACGAAATTGACGCCCTTTACGACGCGCCCGTTAATCATGTCGAGACACGGCATGATGACCAGTTTTCTGTCTGCACTCATTATCCGCAAACCTTTTCTCTTTGTTACGCGCGACCCGTGACTACGCGACACCCATCTCGTCCGAAGCGGGTCGATGGGAACGTATTATACCAAAAATATCCATCGCACACGGCGTCGCAAAGACCGCCGTGCGCGATGAGAATATCTTGGCCGCCGCCGTTTCTCCCGCGGCCAGATGCGCGAAATCGCGTCCGTGAACGGGATGCGCGCGCTTTACTCGAATATGACGTATACGAAACTTCTGGGCTGCATCGCGAATTTGACGGAGCCGTCGGGAAGAACCTCGAGAGGCATCTCGGTGTTGGCGCGGACAATATCCGTCATGAGACAGCGCGCTTTTGAAATCTTCACGCCCTTCACGCGCACGATGACGCTGCCGGTATCGGAAACGTTGTCGTCATCGCTGTAGCGCGAGACGAAAACGCCGAGAGAGCCGTCCGCGCCCTTCGCCGCGACAGCGGAGAACTGACCGGAACGCGAAACGTCCCTCTTCTCGACAAAGCCCGTGTTCGCGTCGCTGTGGGCGCCCTTGCCCTCGACGACGGATGTCTCGACCTGCGTGCCGAGATCGCGCAGTTTACTCCAGATGTAAAACGGATAATACCCCCTCAAAGGCCAAAGCGTGACGCGCGCGAACATGTTGTTCATCGTCGTCGAAATACGCGCATCGTAGAACATGAGCATGTCGATGGAGGTGTCCTGGCAGGCGATCATCGTGGAGGCTATGAACGCGGCGCCCTTGAGATTCATGTCTCCCGATTCGCAGCGCAGAGAATAGACCCAGTCATCGACCCAACCCTTGACGTAGTTCCATTCGTTGAGGATCGATTCCGACTTGCGGAAACCGTACTTGTCCATCATCTTGCGCATGCGCGCGGCCTTCTCGACGATGGGAGAAGGATTACGCGCGTAGATGTGCCACGAGAAGAAGTCGAGCGGGACGGACTTGTCGCGGCAGTACGCAAGAAAGCGGTCGGCCCAGTTCTCGTTGTACGCCAGCGCGGGGCCGCCGATCTTGAGCTTGGGGAATTTCGCCTTGAGATGCTTGGCGGCCGTCTCGTAGAACTCGAAGAAGTTGGTGACCGAGCCGCCCCAGCAGCGCGGATTCTTCGGCTGTCCGGTTTCCACGACGTCGAGATCGGGCTCGTTCCAGATTTCCCAATAGACGATGTTGAACTGGTTCGACCAGGCGATGTTACGCGTCGTGTATGACTTGTCGACACCCCAGCCCCAGCCTTCGTTGTAATGGCGGATGATGTGTTCCGCGATGTGCGCCCATTTTGCAAAGTCCTTCGGCGGATAGATGTGCCGCTTCACGGGTGCGTGTTCGATGGATTCACCGAGACGGTAGATCACATCCGTTTTCGCTTCACGGATGGCTTCGATGTAAAGATCGGTCAGTCCGAAATTGTAGGACGCGGGATCGTTTTCGTC
The DNA here is from genome assembly GCA_045537795.1 of Kiritimatiellia bacterium. Lineage (GTDB taxonomy): Bacteria > Verrucomicrobiota > Kiritimatiellia > RFP12 > UBA1067 > UBA1067. Next base: position 48,190 of record JAZSQE010000054.1, read on the forward strand.
CGCGTCAAAATCCGGGAAAACGCAGTGGATGTCCACGAATTCGCCGCTGCCGTAGGGATATTCGACGTCATGCAGACGGGAAAAGGGAAATCCGGCTTCGAGAAACATATCGGTTGCGTTGTAGGTGAATACCTTCGTTTTCGGACCGCTGTTGACGCCGTGCAGGGGCTTCATTTTTCCGACAGTCATCGAAAAATCAATCTGGATGTTTGCCATGGGAACCTCCTCTTTGACGGAATCTTTTTCTTTAATTATAGCGAAATTCCGCCGGGATTGCAAGAAGAACTTGCCAAATCGCTGATTTTATTATATAATGAGGAAAAACGAACGAAAAAAACGAAAGGAACATTCTCATGAAAAATCGACAGATTGTCAACATCGTCAACTTCATCCGCGCCGTCGAACCGCGCTGTCCGATGGATCTCGTGACTCCCGTGAAGGAACAGATCCGCCTCATGAAGGAACACAGCCTCCGCGGGACGTTCCTCCTTCAGTACGACGCGCTGATTCTGCCGGAGTATACCGATCTTCTGAAATCCCTCGATCCCGCGCAGTTCGAATTCGGCGTGTGGTTCGAGACCGTGCAGCCGCAGGTAGAAGCGGTCGGACTGCCGTGGCGCGGACGCTTCCCGTGGGACTGGCACGCGCACTGCGGCTTCTCCGTCGGCTACACCAAAGAGGAGAGGGAAAAGCTCGTCGATGTGCTTTACGAAAAATTCAAGGAAATTTTCGGATATTTCCCCCGCGTGTTCGGTTCGTGGTTCTTTGATTCCCACACGATCCGCTATATTTCCGACAAATACGGTCTGGATGCGATCTGCAACTGCAAGGAACAGTACGGCACCGACGGCTACACCCTCTGGGGAGGCTATTACGGACAGGCGTACTATCCGAGCCGCACAAACATCTTCATGCCCGCACAGACCGAAGCACAGCAGATTCCCGCACCGCTCTTCCGCATGCTCGGTTCCGACCCTGTGTACCAGTACGATTTCGGCATGGATCCGGAGGACGGCGCACAGAAGGTGCAGGGCGTCATCACTCTTGAACCCGTGTACAACGGCGGAGGCGGCGGTGTTCCGGCGTGGGTGGACTGGTTCCTCCGCGAAAATTACAACGGTGACTGTCTGACCTTCGGCTACGCACAGGCGGGTCAGGAAAACAGCTTCGGCTGGCCGGCGATGAAAAACGGTCTGACCTACCAGTTCGCACAGTTTGCGAAACTGCGCGACGAAGGCAAAATTGAGGTCGAACCTCTCGGCGATACCGGACGCTGGTTCAAGGAAACCTACAGGACGACACCGTCTTCCGCGATTGCCGCGCACACAGCGTTTGACGATCCCGACCGCAATTCCGTCTGGTATTCGTCGAAGTTCTACCGCGTCAATCTTTACGGCGATCACGGACAGATGCGCATCCGCGACCTCCATATTTTTAAGGAAACCTATCCCGATCCGTACGAAAACGATGTCTGTCCGGGAAATGAGGCGGTTTACGAAACCCTGCCTCTCGTCGACGGCAACCGGCACAGCGGAAACGGCGTGACGGCGGGCGCATATCTCACTTACTGGGACGGTACAGCTCCTGCGTTTGACGAAATGGTGTTCGAAGACCTCGGCGAAGGCAGAGCGAAGGTCACCTACGGCAAAGTTGTCTTTGAATTGTCCGAAGGCGGCATCCGGATCACGGCGGACAAGCCGTTCCGCATCAGCCTCCGCATCGGTACCGACGGCGGACATCTGCCGGAAGTCGATCATGCCGACGGCGGCGGACTTGCGCTCGATTATCACGGGACGAAATACGCCGTACGTCTTGCAAGCGGCCGTTTTGTCGGCATGACGGCGATCGATTCGTCCGCTTGTGCTGTAGAACTGCGGTTTGATGAGGAATAAAGGGGAAAACTATGTCGAATTATATCATGGATCTGCGGAAAATCGTGGGTCACCGTCCACTGCTGCAGGTCGGCGCAAGCGTGATCGTCGAGGACAGCGAAGGACGTGTTCTTCTGCAGCTTCGGAGCGACAATCACTGCTGGGGTTACGCGGGCGGTTCAGTTGAACTGGACGAAGTCGTGGAAGAAGCGGCGAAACGCGAACTTTATGAGGAAACCGGACTGACCGCGCACCGTCTGGAGCTGTTCGGCATTTTCTCGGGACCGGATACGCATTACGTCTACCCGAACGGGGACGAGGTATCGAACGTGGACATCGTCTATCTCTGCCGGGAATATTCGGGGGAACTGATCTGTCAGGAAGGCGAAACGGACGAACTGCGCTTTTTCGCAGCGGACAGCCTTCCGGAAAATCTGTCTCCGCCGATCCGTGTACCGCTTCTTAAATGGGCAGACAGCAAACGAAAACAATAAAACAGAACAAAAACGCAGGGAAAACCTGCGTTTTTTTATAACCTTATTCCCGCGCAGTTTCCCGCAGACGGGTTTCCACGGCTTGGAACCGTGCGGTCTCGCGGAGACTGTCCAGATTTTTGTCGGACAGCTGCCGCAGATAATCCATCGCGTTGTTTTCCGGGGACGGACTGCTGTTTGTCATAGCAAGACGCGGATCGTCGGGGGACGACGGACGGACGAGCAGGGAAGTAGGCCACTTTTCTTCGGGAAGGATCACGTGATTTCCGAGCAGACCGTCGCTGTAGGAGTCAAAAAGTTCGATCTGTCCGAGCATCGCTTCCAGTTCATCGAGTGCCGTATCCGGCTGACCGAGCTTTGCATACAGTCCCGCCAGACGGAAATGCGCCTCGATCAGAAGCTGACGCTCAAACGCGTAATCTCCGTCTTCGTAGAACAGTTCGACAAATCCGATAATCTTTTTCCATAGATCGATCAATTCTTCGTCTGCAAACAGCGGATGGCTGTCTTTGAAAACGGTCAGCAGATTCCGCAGTTCCCAAATGAAATGGTCGAAATCCCCCGCGGTCTGACTGCGGACTTCGTCCGCCCATTCCGCACCGCGCAGGGTCATGCGGAGACATTGCTGTTTCGTGTAGATGAGCGTAGGGACGGATTCCGCAAGCTGTCGGGCAACGTCCGGCTTTCCGATTGCCATGTAGAGACTGCACAGATTCCCCACGGCAAAGTTTTTCGACACTTCGTCGTTCGATCCGGCGCGGATGCGTTCGAACAGGGCAATGCTTTCCTCCTGCACCGCACGGTTCCCGGAATAACTCAGGTTGAACGCCAGCTCCTCCATGAGAATGTACGCGTCGGGGAACTCTGCAAGCCCTTCCCGGCAGAGCTGTTCGGCTTCGTCCCGATGACCGGTACACCACAGTTCCCGCACTTCCCTGTAAATTTCCTCGATCCGTGCATCCTTCGATTCCACGTCAATGCCCAGGATCACATCCGCACTGACGCGGAAAATATTTGCCAGACGGGGAAGATAGGAGATGTCCGGCAGAACGCGGTCTGTCTCCCACTGGGAAATCGCGGACGGCGTGAGATGCAGGAGTTCCGCGAGCTGTTCCTGCGTGATGTCGCGCTCGCGGCGCAGTTTTTTGATGTTGGTTCCGATAGACATGAGCATCACCTCAGAAATAGAATTTCAAAAGCACTTTTGTTGTCCATAGAATACCACATCTGCCGCGCCCGCGCAATCCCGTGTTTCAAAACCTCATCTTTAGCCGCGCTAATATTTTCTTACGGGGCTTTATGTTTCTGCGATTCCGGTTACAGAATATCGCTGGGGAAAGTCTCAGGTGATTGCCTTGATAAGTCCCATAATTCTTCTCCTTTTGTGTATATGTATATTTTGTGAATCGGATTATTCCTTCATCCGTTCTGCCCGTTCGGCTTCACGTTTGAGGAAGATCTTTACCTCAGGATTATTCATGATCTGCCCGTAATACCGTGCCGAAAACATACCTGCAAACTCCTCAAGTGTGCATCCCGGATAATATTCCTCCGGCATCGGCCGATCCAGAGATGCGCCGCCGCTCGAGCCTGCCGAGATGCCGGTGGTGAAAATATCGTACAGAAGATCCATCGAACCGTCCGCATAGAAGCGCAGTACCAGCTTGGTGCTCTCATCATACTCCTCGTCCCGGCACCAGCCGAGTTCGATATTCTCCGGCAGAAACTGCAGTCTGTACTCCTGTGTAAAGGCATCGCCGTATGAGCCGTATGCAGCATGGACAATCACATCGTTTGCGTGAAGGAGCGTTTTCAGCCCGACGGTCATCTCAATGCGGGTCAGAGATTTCGGCAGACACAGCTTTTTCATGTTCGGAAACTGTTCGAGCACGCCCGCATAAATCTCCGTGATATCGTCATACACCGTCACTGTAGTGAAAGCTTCCTTCCAGTTCTCGACGGGATTCCATATCTCGGTATCTTCCATACGGATGCCGCCCTTACCGCGAAATTCAAGTTCTCCCATACCGCGGTCGATGAAAACCAGTCCCTCGTGATTTTTGGAATAATACATGGAGTTTTCCTCTTTATTTCAGCGCAAGGATACCGTCGCTTCCTACGCGGTAAGCCGCAGTTTCCTGCTGGGTTTCAAAATTCTCCAGCATCATGTTGTCGGGATCGGTCAGCGCCCAGGAGCAGTCAACCGGAACGTATCCGGGAGCGATGTGCATATCTCCGACTTCCTTAAATCCTCCGCCGGTCACGTCAATCACGCGAAGTTCCATGTCATTCGATGCCAGTTCGCTTCCTTCTGCGAAGATATACAGATAATGTCTGCCGTCCGCAGTTTTTACGTAATAGGGGTGATATCCGCCGGTGCGGTGAGCCGTGTCCGCGGAAAATTCCGCGTAGTAATACTGTGCATCCGTATCGGTGTAAATACCAAAGGATTCATAGAACAGACCGCTTTCGTGGAGGAAAGGAGTAACATTGAGTTCTTCCAGATCGCCGTCGCCGTCAAGATCGGCATAGAACGGGTGGTTAAGAGGAAGTTCGGCAATGTAGGCTTCGGGAACTGCCGTATACTTTTCGTTGAACAGTTCATGGTATTCCGCAAAGGATACCGTTGCAGCCAGACGTCCGTTCCCGAGATCCGCGAGATCGCCGTTCATGAAATAGAAGGTCACGCCATTGTAGTCGAGCGTCCAGCGGATGCCGTCCTCGGGCGTGTCGCGGAAGTAATCTTCCACAGCAGTGTCGGAGTAGAAATCTCCGTTCCACATATGGCTCTGCAGTTCCTTTTTCACAATGGCGGGAATTTTACTCATGTCTTTGATCACATCGGTGAGCATCAGCTGCTTTCCTGTTTCAGTATCGTAAGTTGTTCCGTTCAGATATCGGTCATTGATTTTCCCGAAAACCAGAGTGGAATCCGACAGATAACTTACCGCAACGCTGTCGGCCCGGCGTACCTGCACATCGAGGGTGGATTCTTTGGTATCAAAGCTGTCCACACCCAGCAGATCCAGTTCCTCTTTTGCAGTGACAAGAAGATTGTCGAACTCGTCCTCCATGGAGC
>JAZSQE010000077.1:0-2691 GCA_045537795.1 Kiritimatiellia bacterium
GCAGGAGACGCTTGTCGTCAAGTCCGACGGCACGCGCGTCGAGAAGACCTACGCGGGACGCCGCCTCGCGTCGATTGTTGGCGCAGACGGTTTGATGACGACTAATGTTTACGATGCACTCGGCCGCGTCATCGCCGAAACGAAGTCCGGCGGCGGCGTCCGCCCCGACACGACAACCACCACGACCTACGACCCCGAGGACCGCGTCCTCTCGCGCACCGTCACGGCAGGCGACCTCTCCGAAACCGAGACCTACGCCTACGATGCGCTGAGCCGTACTGTCTCTGCAATCGACTCGTCAGGTATTGAAACGCGCTACCTCTACGCAACCGACCCAACTCTCGCCCTCGAGACGCGCTCGACCATCCGCGCGTTCGGCACGGACTGCGCCGTTACCAACACCGTCGTCTCCTACGCCGACGGTCGCACCAAGGAAACACTCCTCAACGGCGTCGTGAAGACCGCCTACGAATACGGCCCGAACTGGACGAAGACCTACAAAGGCCCGGCGGGTCTCAACTCCCCGCGTTGGAGTTGTTCCTACGAAGACGCACTCGGTCGCACGGTCTGCGAAACCCGCCCCGGCTTCCGCGGCGCACTCCTCGTCACCTCCAACGAGTACAACACGGCGAACCAGCTCGTCGCCACGCGATCCTATGCGGTGCCCTTCACCTCTTCACCTTCACCTCTCACCTTCACCTTAATATGCTATAATTCCCTTGGCCAAAGGAACCTGACCGTCTCCGACATGAACTTGAACGGACAGATCGACTGGAGCGACACGGACCGCATCGTCTCGAACGACACGCGGTACGTTATGATCGACGGCGACTGGTGGCGCGAGTCCTCCTCTTGGCAGACGCGCCAAAATGGCTCTCCCGCCCTCACCCGCGTCGGCCTCACCCGTACCCGTTTGACGGGACATGATGGTAGGGCGCGGACTCCGGCCGCGCCGCAGGGTTTCCTTATTTCCGAGACCCACTCCCTCGACCCTCTCGGCAACGAAACGGTCTCCTGTACCACCCTCGACCGTTCGTCCCATACGACGACCCAAACGACCCTATCCCCTGACTCTCCGCTCCCTGCCGAGACCGTCGCCCGCTGTGGCCTGACCATCTCCACCCGTTCCCCCACCGGCGTAACTACGACCTACGCCTACGACGCGCTCGGTCGCCAGACCGCGCAAACCGATGGCCGCGGCAACACGTCGCACCTTGTCTACGACGCGCAGGGCCGCGTCGCCAAGACCATCGACCCGCTCGGCCACGAAACGGCTTATGCGTATGACGCGCTTGGCCGTCAGACTGCAGTGACCGACCCGCTCGGCCACACCGTCACGACCACTTACGACGCCGAAGGACGCGTCACCTCCCAGCGCGGCGCGACCTATCCCGTCGATTACGCGTACGATGAATTCGGCAATAAGGTCGCTATGATGTGTTATAGGGAAGAGGGAAGAGGGAATGGGGATATCACGCGTTGGTTTTACGATGAGGCGACGGGGCTTGTCACAAATAAAGTCTATGCCGATGGAAAGGGACCTTCTTACACCTATACGCCAGATGGTAAACTCGCATCGCGCACTTGGGTGAGAGGAGTTGTTACGACTTACACTTACGACAATTCTGGCGCGCTCACGAATACGGTCTATTCCGACGATACACCGACAATTTCGATGGTATACGACAGAGTCGGAAATATGATATCGGCAGTAACAGATGGCGTATGTACTAATCTCTACGCATATTCTTTAATGGGTCTTTGCACAAACGAAGTCCAAAATGGTGCTACAATCGCCAGAAGTTACGACGCCCTCGGACGCTCGACTGGCTATACCCTCCAAGCCTCGCAGAACTCTGTCGACATTTCAACAATCAAACAATCAAACATTCAAACATTATTGTCCTACGACGCACTCGGACGCATAGCGAGCTTATCAATCATAACCAACGATTCCTCTAACATTCCAACATTCCAACATTCCAACATTCACATACTCCTACCTTCCTGGAACCGATATTGTTGACGGCTATACGTGCGGCAATTTCTCGCGCAAAATCGAATTTGAACCATTGCGAAATCTCGTCGCGGCAGTCACCAACAGCTACGCAAACCGCGTCATTTCAGCGTTCGGCTACTCCACCGACGCGGCAGGTCGGCGCACCGCAATTTCGCGCTCTGGCGAAGCGTTCGGTGATCTTTCAGGCGCGACAGATTCTTACGGCTACAACTCTCGCAATGAAGTTATTTCAGCTCGTCGTACCAAGAATGGTAAAATAATCCACGGCTTTAATGAAGATTTTGAATATGACCCGATCGGGAACAGAATATGGTCAACAACATACAACGAACTCGGCGAGCCTAAAACTTCCCAGTACATAGCGAACAACCTTAACCAGTACACATCTCGCACCGTTCCCGGCTACGCGGCAGTTCGCGGTCACGCAGATGCAGATGCGACCGTAACCGTCAACGAAAAACCAACCTATCGCTACGGCGAATATTTCTTCGGCAGTGACGAGTTCAATAACACCTCTTCGCCAGTAAATACAGCGCTTGAAACTGTTGCAGTAAAGTCTGGAGTATCCGAAGATGAACCTGACGAAATCGCGTCAGTGACAAATAGCGTCTATCTTGCAAAATCTCCTATCGAATACGAATACGATGATGACGGAAATCAAACGCTTGTTA
>JAZSQE010000031.1:0-11787 GCA_045537795.1 Kiritimatiellia bacterium
CCTCCGCAAAGACGTCGATGAATGTCTTTCCTATCGCCTTGCGCTTCGCCTCAGGATCTTCGAGTCCCTTGAGCGCATCGTAGAACCGCTGCGCCGCACGGACGACGGTGAGGTCGAGACCGAGGTTGCGTCCGAACATCGCCTCGACCTGCTCGGCTTCGCGCCAGCGGAGCAGTCCGTTGTCGACGAAGATGCAATGGAGTCGAGGGCTGATAACCTCCTCCAGGAGCTTGCGGACATCGCGTTCCCGGGCGACCGCCGATGCAATCTCCTTCAGAACGGACATTTCAGATGACAACTCAACCTTCACGATTGATATTGCGCAAATTCTGTGCCAACCCACAAAGCTCAATGCCAAAGGCGCTGGTCTTACAATTAATGTAAGATCCGCCAAACCAAGGATTACATTCGATTTCCAAAAAGCGCGTCCCCAGACCATCAGTACAACGGTTTGATGCGATTGGCACGGTCCTTGCTATTAGGAAAGGCAGGAGACATCAAACAAAGGAATCACCTGAATGAACAGAACATACGACGAACTTGAACTTCTACCGAAAGTCGTGCCTTCGGCTCGTCATGCAAATCGTACCCTCTGCTGCGACATCACCGCTGCGGACCATGAAGTTGGGAAGAAGCTTTCTCGGACCATGAAGGAAGTCTATGGTGACGCAACGCTACCGAACGACAAGATTGTCATCCACTTCAGAGGAGCGGCCGGTGACGGGTTTGGCACTGGGCTCGGATCTGGAATCACTTTCGTCGCAGATAAAATCGGCGCAAACGGCTGTGCGGACATGAATGGCGGAAGAGTCCTTATTCTTTCGCTCCCCAGAGAGGGGTTCTGCCACGGTCTCAAAAACGGGAATGTGTTTGTCTATTCCAGGGGCATGGACATTCCACTCGCCTCCGGCGCCTATACCGTCGGGAAACCGAATGCATCCGAGAGAGCCGAAATCAGATCGCTTGTTGAAGAGCACCAACTGCTCACGCACTCAAAGGAGTCAAGCGCCATCCTATCTGACTGGAATGAATCCGACTGTGGATTCGTCCGTGTCTCAGCGACCGTTTAATCTGCCCCATCGAATAACAAAGTCAGCAAGGATAAAAATGAAATGAACAACTACATTGAAACCGTATTAACCGATCTCAAGTCGAAGAACGCCGGACAGCCTGAGTTTCTCCAGGCCGCCGAGGAAGTCCTCACCACGCTCGGGCCCGTCGTCGAAGCCCATCCCGAATACCGCGAAAACGCCGTTCTCGAGCGACTGGTGGAACCGGAACGGATCATCATGTTCCGTGTTCCTTGGATGGACGATACCGGCGTCATCCGCATCAACCGCGGCTATCGCGTGCAGTTCAACTCCGCAATCGGGCCCTACAAAGGGGGACTGCGCTTCGATCCGACGGTCAATCTCTCGGTTCTGAAGTTTCTCGGCTTCGAGCAGATTTTCAAGAACTCGCTCACCACTCTTCCGCTCGGCGGCGGCAAAGGCGGCTCAGACTTCAATCCCAAGCAGAGTCCGCACGCTTCCGGCAAGCGATGTAGCGACCGAGAGGTGATGCGCTTCTGCCAGAGCTTCATGACCGAGCTCTACCGCCATGTCGGTCCGAACACCGATGTCCCCGCCGGCGACATGAACGTTGGCGGACGCGAGATCGGCTACCTCTTCGGGCAGTACCGCAAGATCACGAACGAGTGGAGTGGTGTCATCACCGGCAAAGCCCTGTCGTTCGGCGGTTCGCTGATCCGTCCTGAGGCTACTGGCTACGGCTGCGTCTACTTCGCCGAGAACATGCTCAAGACCAGAAAAGACAACCTCGAAGGCAAGGCGTGTGCGATCTCCGGCTCCGGCAATGTCGCCTCCTACGCCGCCAAGAAGCTCATCAAGCTCGGTGCCAAGGTCATGACGCTTTCGGACCGCTCCGGCGCACTCTATGTTGAGAACGGTCTCACCATCGCCGATCTCAATAAGATCATCGATCTCAAGGAGGTCTGCCGTGGGGAACTCTCCGAAATCGCGCCCGAAATCGATGGTGCAAAGTTCTTTGCAGGAGCCAGGGTCTGGCAGATTGCGAAAACGATCGACTGCGCCTTTCCCTGCGCCCGTCAGAACGAGCTCGACGGCGAGGACGCAGCCTACCTGCTCAAGCACGGATGCGCGCTCGTCGCCGAAGGAGCCAATATGCCGTCCACTCCGGAGGCGGTTGCGGCATTCCTGAATGCCGGCATTCTCTACGCACCAGGAAAAGCCGCGAACGCCGGCGGTGTCGCCACGTCAGGCCTTGAAATGTCGCAAAACGCCGAACGGCTCTACTGGGCCGCAAAGACAGTCGATGACAAGCTCCGCGAAATCATGACTTCCATCCACGACAACGCCTTCGAGGCCGCTGCAAAATATGGCCATAAGGGCAATTATGTCATGGGCGCGAACATCGCCGGCTTCGCCAAGGTTGCCGATGCCATGGTCGCCCAAGGCATCTGACACGACTTTAGACCATTTGCGGCACTGGGGTGATTTTCGTACTTGCTCAGCCCCGGTGCCGCTTCTTTCTCAACCTTCCCACAAAAACGCACTCGACAAACACATGAACAGAATCATCCGAAAAACGCGGCTTTCTGAAAATGTCTTCCGCATGGAGGTCGAAGCTACACTCATCGCCCGCAACCGCAAGGCCGGACAGTTTGTCATCGTGATGGTCGACGAACAGTTCGGCGAACGCATCCCGTTGACCATTGCAGATGCCGATCCCGACAGCGGATCCATCACCCTTATTTTCCAGACCGTGGGCGCCACGACCATGAAACTCGCCCGCCATGAGGCCGGCGATGTCCTGCCTGCCGTGCTCGGCCCCCTCGGGAAGCCCACGCATGTCAACGGCCCCGGCCGCCATATAGTCTGCATCGGGGGCGGCATCGGCGTAGCGCCAATGCACCCGATTGCCCAGGCCCATAAGGAAGCCGGCAACGACGTCACCATCATCATGGGGGCGCGCACGAAGGAGCTTTTCGTGATGGAGCAGGAAATGCGAGCGATCGCAGGTGACAAGCTGATCCTCATGACGGACGACGGCTCGCGCGGGCGCAAGGGACTCGTCACCGAACCGCTGAAAGAGCTCTGCGAAAGCGGCGCGGTGGACGAAGTGATCGCAATCGGACCACCCGTAATGATGAAGTTCTGCGCCAAGACGACCGAACCATTCGGCGTAACAACGACGGTCTCGCTCAATACTGTCATGATCGACGGCACGGGAATGTGCGGGGGTTGCCGAATCTCCGTAGGGGGCGAAACCAAGTTCGTTTGCGTCGACGGACCCGAGTTCGACGGGCATGAGGTCGATTGGGATCAGATGCTGAAGCGCATGAACACCTTCAAGCCCCAGGAGATCTGGGCGAAGGAACACGTCTGCAACATGCTCAAGACCGCGGAAAGCAAAAAGTAAGGTGATGCGATGACTGCAAAAGAGAAAATGGCGATTCCGGCGCAGACGATGCCAGAACAGGACCCCGTGATCCGTGCCCGCAACATGAACGAAGTCGCGCTCGGCTATTCCGCCGAACAGGCGAAATGCGAGGCGAGCCGCTGTCTGCAGTGTCCGACCAAGCCCTGCATGCGTGGCTGCCCGGTCGCAATCGACATCCCCGCTTTCCTCAAAAAGGCCGCGACAGGCGATTTTACCGGCGCGCTCGAGATCATCAGGAAGACTTCGCTGTTGCCCGCGGTGTGCGGACGCGTCTGCCCGCAGGAGAAGCAGTGCCAGAGGTTCTGCACGATGGGCAAGATCCTCAAGGACGTCGAGAAATCCGTCGCGATCGGACGCGTCGAACGCTTCTGCGCCGATTTCGCCGCGGCGAACGGCGTCATCAGCCCGACGCCCGCTCCGGCCGCAAGGAGCGGCAAGCGCGTCGCGGTGATCGGCACCGGTCCCGCTTCGATCACCTGCGCCGCAGAGTGCGCCAAAAACGGTTATGACGTCGCGATGTTCGAGGCGTTCCACAAATGCGGTGGCGTCCTGGTATACGGCATCCCCGAATTTAGGCTCCCAAAGTCGATTGTACAGCGCGAAATCGACGGACTCAAACAGCTTGGCGTGAAAATCGAGACAAACGTCTGCATCGGCAGAACGCTTAAGATCGCCGATCTCCTCCAGAACGGGTTCGACGCGGTGTTCATCGGCACCGGCGCTGGGCTGCCGAAGTTCATGAACATCGAAGGAGAGAACCTCGTCGGTGTCTTCAGCGCCAACGAGTACCTGACACGCGCGAATCTCATGAAGGCCTACGACGAGAGGAACGCCGATACGCCGTTCTGGCACGGCAAGCGGGTCGCGGTCTTGGGCGGCGGCAATGTCGCGATGGATGCAAGTCGAATGGCTCTCCGCCTCGGAGCGGAAGAAGTCTATCTCGTCTATCGTCGTTCGCTCGCCGAGATGCCCGCAAGGCGAGAGGAAATCCATCATGCGAAGGAAGAGGGCGTCAAATTTCTCTTGCTCCAAAACGCCAAAAGGATCCTGGGGAACACCGAAGGACACGTCATCGGACTGGAATGCATCAGGTATGAACTCGGCGAACCGGACAAGACCGGTCGACGCTCCCCAATCGCCGTTCCAGGCAGCGAATTCACATTGGATGTCGACACAGTTATTGTCGCCGTCGGGAACTCGTCCAATCCGCTTGTCCCCGCCACGACCGAAGGGCTTGCGACCAATGCTCATGGCAACATCCTAGTCAATAGCGAGACCAACATGACCTCGATTCCCGGCGTTTTCGCCGGAGGCGACATCGTGCTCGGCGCCGCCACGGTGATTCTCGCGATGGGCGAAGGACGCCGCGCCTCCGTCGGCATCAACGCCTACCTCACCAGCGGTAAGTGACGGCGAGATAGCCCGAAAAGCCAAGCGCCGTCAGCTCGCGGAAAACCCGCGCATCCCCGCGAAAAACACGCGCACCTACGCGCAAATCATCCTCTTTGTCCCCTTAGTTATTTAAAAGGTTCACCACACCAGTCTCACCCCACCAATGGGGTGTAGAGTAGAGCGGGACGCCCCATGGGGAACGCCCGCCCCCGCATCGAACCGTACGTGCAGTTTTCCCGCATACGGCTCTCCGTGTGGGACCCGTGACGTGTCACTTCTGCCTCCGTTGAAGCCTATGTAGCCCCATTGCCTGTAATTCCAAGTAGAAGTTCGGCACATACTTCAGGACATAGCCCCTTTGGCTCTTCCTCTTGAAGTGAAGGTACAGGCGGTTCCGCACGTACCAGTTCACCTTGTCAAATGCCTTCTTCGGATATCCACATTGGAAGTAGTTTCCCCACCCGACAAGTATCTTGTTGACCCTCTGCACCTCTTCCTCGTTCTTCACGGGCTTGAAGATGCTTAGTGTCTGTTCCTTGACTTTCGCGCAAACCTTCTTGACCGATTTCATCGACGGGCCGTAAGTCAGGTAGTTGCCCCCTGTGCCATAGCGCCTGTCCTTAACATATCGGAACTCGTAGCCGAGGAAGCCTAGCGCGGGCTTGTCCGCCCTCATGTCCAAGACCTTCGTCTTGTCCCTGTTGACCACGAGGCCAAAGCGGCATTCCAGTTCGCGCTCAATCTCCTGCACGAATCTTCCTTAGTGCAGGTAGATGTTCGACAGAAGAGGCGAGATGACCCCTCCTTGCGGGGTGCCTCTGCCCCTCGGAGTCCCCTTCCGATACACTCACGCCGTTGAGACGCAGCATCAGCGCATCGATCTCCACAGCGGAAAGCCCCCGGAAGAGTCCTGCATCAAGTGCGAGGCGGTTGAGTGCCATGTCGATTAGTCCTCACTGTTCAGGGTATGGCGAGCATCGCCTCCACGGTCCGCCGCGCGCGCGTGGCAATGGGCTCGGAAACGGTCACGACGGTCTTCATCTCGCACAGGCACTCGGCAAGGTTGTCGAGCGTCGTATTCTTCATGTTCGGGCACACCATCCGCTCGCTGACGGGGTAGAAGGCCTTGCCCGGGTTCTCCTTGCGGAGGCGGTGCAGGATGCCCGTCTCGGTGCCGACGATGATCTCACGCGCCGCGTTCTCGCGCGCGAACGCGCACATGCCCCCCGTCGAGAGCGCATAGTCGGCAGCCGCGCGCACGTCCTTCTGGCATTCCGGATGGACGAGGACCGGCGCCCCCGGATGGAGGGCACGCGCCGACTCGATCCCCTTTACCGTGATCATCTGGTGTGTCGGGCAGTAGCCCGGCCACAGCGTGTACGTGCGCCCCAGGAGAGCGGCGATGTGTCCGCCAAGGTGCTGGTCGGGCACGAAGAGGATCTGTTCGTCGGGACCGAATGTGCGCATCACGCGCTCGGCGTTGCCGCTTGTCACGCATATGTCGCACTCGGCCTTCACCTCGGCGGTGGAGTTCACGTAGCAGACGGCCTTCGCGCCGGGATGCTGCGCCTTGAGCGCGCGCACCTGCTCGCCCGTGATCATGTCCGCCATCGGGCATCCGGCGGACGGCTCCGGGATGAGCACTGTCTTCCCCGGGTTCAGAATCGCCGCCGTCTCGGCCATGAAGTAGACGCCGCAGAAGACGATCACCTCCGCCTCCACCGTCGCCGCCTTACGCGCGAGCTCCAGCGAGTCGCCCGTGTAATCGGCGACATCCTGCACCTCGCCCCGCGTGTAGTTGTGTGCGAGAATGACGGCTTTCCGTTCCGCCGCCAGCTTTCGGATTTCCTCTTGTCGCGTCATGCGATTACGCCTCCACATCGAATGGTTCCCGTTTTATCATAAAAGACGGCGGACTGCCCCGGCGCCACGCCGAAGAGCCCTTCCCCCTCCACCCGGCACGTCCCCTTCTCAAAGACGACCGGCCCGAGCGGATCCCCCGTCGAGCGCACCTTCACCAGGGCGGAGAACGGCGCCTCGGTCGGCGCCTGCGCCATCCAGTGGAGGTCCGCCACCGTGAATGCCTTCACGAACGCCTCCGCGCGCCGCCCCACGACGACGCGGTTGTAGCAGGCGTCGAGGCGCACGACGTAGAGCGGATCGGGACCGAACGCCCCTAGTCTCTTCCGCTGCCCGATCGTGAAGTTCCAGTACCCCGCATGTCTCCCGAGGACGCGCCCCGCGAGGTCGACGATCTCGCCCGCCTTCGGCGGCGCACCGATCAGCTCGTCCTTCTCGCCGGAGTAGAAGTCCTGCGAGTCGGCCTTGTTTGCCACCGCGAGCCCGTGCGCGCCGGCAAGATCCGTATTCGTATGCTTGTAGACTGAGCCAACCGCAATCGCTGGCACCCACTGAGTGTCGAACGCATTTTCGTCCAAAATCCTCAGTTTCGCGCCGAGGTTGTTCGAATCAATTGATTTGTCGCCGTACTTCTTCGCATCCGTAAAGCCATAGCCATACGAAACCTCAAGTCGCTCTGCAAAGGTAATCGCCGTGCCGATCGCAAACCAGTTGATATCCGAATCTGACAAATTAACGTACCATCCGCCAACCTGGGGTTTGGAGACGATGCCGTTGAACACATTCGTTTCACCTCCCTCCCAAGGTTGACCAGCCGTATAGGCCAAGGGGTTGAAAGCAATACCTCCAACACCCTGAAGGTTGTTGAGTGGCACGCCAGCATAGGCCGCCGAAGCGGATAGAACGGACGCCACGAGAATGTTCTTAATGTTCTTGTTCATGTTTCCTCTCTTTTCTCTACCACATAGGTAGTATTTGTGTGTTAAAAACACCCCGCTCGACGAAGTTGTCGGCGGAGCGGGGTGATGGGTTAAATCTGGTTTTTTTTGTTCGCTCATGTCATTACTTCGCTTTCTCTAACCCCTATTGCAGGGAACAGCTGGAGCGTCATGCGAAAAGCCAGGTCGAAAGATAACGCTCGCCCGTGTCGGGAAAGAGCGCCACAATCGTCTTGCCGGCGAATTCGGGGCGCTTGGAGAGCTCAAGCGCCGCCCACAGGGCCGCGCCGGACGAAATGCCGACAAGCAGGCCTTCATTCGCCGCAGCCGCACGCGCCGTGGCGCCAGCGTTCTCGGCAGATACCTTGACGACCTCGGTCAGCAGCGACGTGTCAAGCACCTTCGGGACGAATCCCGCGCCGATGCCCTGGATCTTGTGGGGGCCGGGCTGTCCGCCGGAGAGGACTGGCGACGTGTCGGGCTCGACGGCGAAGAGCTTCACGTCCGGGTTCTTCTCCTTGAGGTACTTGCCCGTGCCGGTGATCGTGCCGCCCGTGCCGACACCTGCGACGAACGCGGCAACTTCGCCGTCTGTGCCCTCCCAGACCTCGGGACCGGTGGTGCGGTAGTGGAAATCGGGGTTCGCGGGGTTCTCGAACTGCTGGAGGATCACCGCGCCGGGCGTCGCGTCGCGAAGTTCGTTCGCCTTGGCGATCGCGCCCTTCATGCCGGCCGCGCCGGGCGTCAGGACGATTTCCGCGCCGTATGCGGCCGCGAGCTTGCGGCGCTCGATAGACATCGTCTCGGGCATGGTGAGGATGAGGTGGTATCCCTTCACCGCGCTGACGAGCGCGAGTCCGACGCCGGTGTTGCCGCTCGTGGGCTCGATGATCGTCGCGCCGGGCTTGAGGGCGCCGCTCTTCTCGGCCGCTTCGACCATCGAGAGGGCGATGCGGTCCTTGACGCTGCCGCCGGGGTTGAAGAACTCGACCTTCGCGAGCACTTTCGCCCCGCCTTTGTTCAGTTTGCCGGAGATCCCCACGAGCGGCGTGCCGCCTACCTTCTCCAGAATGTTCTTTGCTGTCTTGCTCATGACTGTTTTCCTTTCGTTATATTATACGGATGAATGATGGTTAGATCGCCTCCAGTGCCTCGTCGAGAGCTGATAGAATGTCGTCGATGTGTTCAATGCCGATGGATAGGCGGATCAGCTCTGGCGCAACGCCGCCCTTGCGCAGGTCCTCGTCGGAGAGCTGGGAGTGGGTCGTCGAGGCCGGATGGATGACAAGCGACTTCGCGTCTCCAACGTTGGCGAGGAGCGAGAAGATATCGCCGTTGAGCGTGTCTGCGAAACATCGGGCCCTCTCCGCGCCACCCTTGACGCCGAAGACAACCATTCCGCCTGCGCCGTTGGGGAGATACTTCTTCGCGAGTTCCGGCTGCGTGAGCGAGGGGTACTTCACCCATGCCACCTTCGGATGCTTCTCAAGGTGCTTTGCGACGGCAAGGGCGTTTTCGCTGTGGCGAGCGATGCGCAGCGGCAGCGACTCGACGCCCTGGAGGAATATCCACGCGGCGTCCGGCGCGAGCGTGGGGCCCTGGTTGCGGATGCCGACCGTGAGAAGACGTATCGAAAACGCGACGGGCTTTAGCGCCTCCGGGAGGTCGTGCGCGAACCTAAGGCCGTGGTAGCCCGCGTCAGGCTCGTTGTAGAGCGCGAACTTGGGGTTGGTCCAGTCGAAGCCGCCTTTCTCCACGACGACACCGCCGATGCCGGCGCCGTGTCCGCCAATCCACTTCGAGAGCGAATGGATCACGAAGTCTGCGCCGTGGTCGAGCGCGCGGAGAAGCGGCGGAGGCGTGAACGTGGCATCGACGACTAGCGGCAGGCCATGGCGGTGTGCGACCTCGGCATATCCTTCGATGTCCGCGATGTCAAGGGCGGGATTGCCGACAGCCTCGATAAACAGAAGCCTGGTCTTCTCGTTTATCGCCGCTTCGACGGCCGCGAAGTCGTTGACGAGGGTGAAGTTCACCTTGATGCCGGCGTTCGGGAGAATCGCGTCGAACTGGCTGAACGTGCCGCCGTAGAGGTTGCTCGCCGCGACGATCTCGTCGCCTGCGCGTGCGATGTTCGTGACGGTGAAGTAGATGGCCGCCGTGCCGGAGGAGAGCGTCTGCGCCGCCGCGCCGCCCTCGAGCGCCGCGATGCGCTTCGCGAGGATGTCGTTCGTCGGGTTCATGAGCCGGGCGTAGATGTTCCCAAGCTCCCTGAGGCCGAAGAGGTCGGCGCCATGCCTGGAGTTGCGGAAGTTGTAGGCCGTCGTGCGGTACACCGGCACGGCCCTCGCGTTCGTGGCAGAGTCGCCGTGCGCGTCCTGGCCGGCATGCACCGCCAGCGTCTCGATGTGGTATTTTCTGTCGCTCATCGCCGTTGATCCTTTCTTGTTGTGTCAACGGCGGATAATATCGCATAAATCGGCGGCCAAAGGGTAATCGGAAGTTTGCGCGTAAAGACATAGGACTTTCCTATGGATGGGGAAAATGGGAATGTGCTATACTATGCGCCATGACATTGCAGCAACTGAAATATGCGGACGCAGTCGCGGCGACCGGCTCGATCAGCGAGGCGGCGCGGCAGCTGTTCGTGACGCAGCCAACGCTGACCGAATCGCTCCGTGCGCTCGAGGAGGAGCTGCGCGTGGCGATCTTCACGCGCTCCAGCCGGGGCGTCGCGGTGACGCGCGAGGGCGAGGAGTTCCTTGCCTCTGCACGGCAGATCCTCGACGACGCGGCGCGCATTCAGGAAAAGTACACGGGCAAGGCGGTGCGCCGACCGCAGTTCGCCGTTTCGTGCCAGCACTACGCGTTCGCGGTCGAGGCGTTCATGGAGGTGGTTAAGGCGTGCGAGACCGATCGCTACGACTTCACGCTGCGCGAGACGGTCACAAGCGAGATCATCGACGACGTGGCGCGGCACCGTAGCGAGATCGGCATCCTCTATCTCTCGCGGCGCAACGAGCGCGCGATCACGAAGATACTGCGCCGAGAGGAGCTGGCGTTCGAGGAGCTGTTCACGGCGAAGCCCCATGTATTTCTCGGGAAGCGGCACCCTCTCGCGAGGAAGAAGGCCGTGCATCCGTCCGATCTGGACGGCTATCCATACCTCACCTACGAGCAGGGCGAGGAAAACGCGCTCTACTTCGCGGAGGAGGTGATGCCCGCGATAGACCGAAAGAAAAACATCCACGTACGCGACCGCGCGACGATGACGAAGCTCGTCCTGGGCCTCGACGGCTACACCGTCTCGTCGGGCGCGAACAGCAAGATGTACTCAAGCGACATCGTGGCGATCCCGCTGGGAATCGAAGACGTCATCCGCGTCGGCATCATCCACCGCCAGGGAATTTCCCTCTCGTTCGCCGGCACGACTTTTGTCCGCGTCATAAAGTCTTACGCCGCCCTGCGCAAAAACAAGTAAGGTGGGGCAAAATGGTCAGAGCTTATTGATACACATGTCGCTTGGCATCCGCCAATCGGCGCGAGGTGAGAGGGAAAGCGTGATTTTCGGGCCGTCGGGGACGCAGTTGCGCTTATACTGGGCCGCGTGAAAACGTCTGATGAACTTGACGAGCGTGCCATCGACCTCTTCGCGCGAATGTTCGCCGGCAAATGCAATCCGCGCCAATTCGCGCAACTTGTCCGCCGAAGCCCCGTCCACCAGATAATGAAAGAGGAAGAAGTCGTGGAGCTCGTAAGGCCCGAGCCGTGTCTCGAACGTCTCCGCGCCCAGCGCGCGCAGTGCGCAGCCATCTCGGCAAACGCGCCCGCCTGCTCGGCGATCTTCGCCTGCTCTGGCGTAGTCACGTCCATTATCACGCCGCCCTTGAGCATCTGCGCGAGGTTGCGGTTCAGTTCCTGCCTGTCTGCCATTTCGAATCTCCTTCTCGTTGTCTGTTCAGTCATTATATCGAATCCGAGGGTCTCATAAACTAACCTGTCGTCATTCCCATTCGATTGTGGCCGGAGGCTTGGAGGAAATGTCGTAGACGACGCGGTTTATGCCGCGCACCTCGTTGATTATGCGATTGGATATTGTCGCCAGTGTCTCGTACGGAAGGCGCGTCCAGTCCGC